>JAHHSO010000001.1 GCA_020025205.1 Christensenellaceae bacterium
AAATCACTATGGATTTTCTTATTAAGTGTCCAACTTCATTATGCAATCAACCGAAGAAAATGAAAAATCAAAAGCTTCGATTCATCGTCGTCTGACTTCGCATCATCTTCATTCACGCAGTCATGATCCATCTGTTCTAAAACCTTTTGAAAATTCTTGATGCGGCCCGATCAAACAGAAAGCGCTTTTTTGAAAGTAAACTTTATTTTTGAGTCTTTTCCAGGTGGGAGGACTCCCAGTGAATCAGGAGTGTGAGGGAGACGCGCAGCACGATGATGCAGCCGACAATGAGGATATCGTGGAATTCGTGAGCGATGATGGTGCGCAGGATTTCGCCGCCAAGCATGAATTCGAGCGCCAGAGCCATGGATTCAGCCAGATCCAAACGGATGTTGATATTGCGGCCGGTGAAGTAGCCGACGAAGTCGCGAATGGCCCCGACGCAGATGATGACAATGCCCATGATCTCCAGCAGGCAGATCAACACGGTCACGGCGGTGATAAAAATGTTTTGGGCGTGAGCTAAGATAGGCATGAGAGAAATCCTCCTTGATCATAAGTATTGAATCAGAGATAGTATAGCGCAAACCGGTGTGTTTGTAAAATAGGAAATGCCTGTTTTTGGAAGGAAATATAGAAAACATGTGTAAGATGAAAAGAGAATGAAAATGACGGAAAAAGAATTGACAGGAGCGGATGAATAAGATACAATCAACTGTTGGCAGATATGAATTGAGGATGAATAGAGAGGAAGAGATATATGCAAAACACAATGAAAGAAAATAAGATGGGCGTCATGCCGGTGGGCAGACTGCTGTTTTCCATGAGCCTGCCAATCATGCTTTCCATGCTGATGCAGGCCTTATACAATGTGGTAGACTCCATATTTGTTTCCAGAATCAATGAATACGCGCTGACGGCTTTGAGCATGGCATTTCCCATTCAGAACCTGATGATTGCGGTATCGGTTGGTCTGGGGGTCGGCTTGAATGCCGTGCTGTCCCGTGCGCTGGGGGCTAAGGAGAATGAAAACGTGGCGCGGGCGGCAAGAAACGGCATCTTTCTTTTTTTGGTTTCCGGTTTAGTGTTTATGTTCGGCGGATTGACGATTGTCCGCGTTTTCTTTGAAGCCCAGACGGATATTGAAGAAATCATTCAATACGGCGTGCAGTATACGTCGATCATCATGCTCGGCGGAATGGGTGTATTTTTACAGATTCTGTTTGAACGTCTGCTGCAGAGCACCGGGAGAACGCTGCTGACCATGATCAGCCAGAGCATGGGTGCCGTTATCAATATCATCCTCGACCCGATTCTGATTTTCGGCTGGTTTGGATTGCCAGCGTTTGGGGTTGTGGGCGCGGCACTGGCCACGGTGATCGGGCAGTGGGCGGCAGCGGCGATTGGCCTTTTAATGAATGTTTTCAAAAATCCGGAAATTTCCATCAGCATGAAGGGGTTCAGGCCGCATAAAGAGACGATTTGGAACATTCTGTCCATCGGTGTTCCGACAATTGTGATGCAGTCCATTGGTTCGGTGATGACGTTCCTGATGAACAAGATTCTCATTGCTTTTTCGTCCACGGCAGTGGCGGTTTTTGGCGTGTACTTCAGGCTTCAGAGTTTCGTATTTATGCCGGTGTTCGGCCTGAACAACGGCACGGTGCCGATTGTTGCCTATAACTATGGCGCACGCAATGCTGAACGCATGAAAAAGACCATTTTATATGCTGAAGTGACGGCGATCACCGTTATGACGGTGGGCATGATTGTGTTTCAGGCGTTTCCCGACAAGATGCTGGCGATGTTTGATGCATCGGAAGAAATGGTGAGGCTGGGCGTTCCGGCGCTTCGAATCATTTCTCTGGGTTTTCCGCTGGCGGGCTTCGGCATTGGATGCAGCGCAGTTTTTCAGGCGCTTGGAAACGGGTTGTATTCCATGTATGTTTCGATCATCCGTCAGCTGGCGGTGCTTTTGCCGTGCGCCTATTTGCTGGGCAGGCTGACCGGCAGTGTCACGATGGTTTGGTGGGCATTTGTCATTTCGGAGCTGGTTTCTGTAGCGGCAAGCGCCTGGTTTTTTGTACGCGTCAATAAAAAAATCATCAGCAAGATTTAAGATGACGTCGCATCATAAAAAGAAGATCGTCCAAGAGAAAGACGAATCAATCGGTTCAGAAATGAATGTACGAGGGCATGCGCCAAGGAAAATTCTGAAAAATAGCATTTTCCCCGCCTATTCAAGGGGACAGGCAATTCTGCGATTTGAAGCAGAGGCATGATTCCCGGCTTATACAGGCGGACTGATCCGATACAGGGAATTGAAGCGATGAAAAAGGGCAGTATCCAGGGCGTGGATGCTGCTCTTTTTTTGATTTCTTCCTGATGTGCACAATGGCGAATTTGCAAGAGGTTGGCATTCTTTTAAGCAGGAATGGACGGAAAGGCTGAAGCGTCAACTGCACGGCCACAGGAGAGCGTTTTAATATCTTGAGGCTTTGTTTTTTACTGTGCCTTCTCATAATCAGAGAGTGATGCTTATTTCTGCTTTTTCAGGGGTGTAATGCCAATCGGTGCAATCACTGCTAAGAAATATCTGTCCAGCTCTTCCGGTGTTTGCTGCATGTTCCCTTTGATCCACCAGTTAACCATTTCAACAAAACTGCCTGTAATATGATTGATTAGAAAATCCTGCGGAATGTCCATGCTGGGATCTGTTTTCTGGATGACAAACTGACTTTGAAGCAGTTCGTTCATGCTGTCTTTAAAATATTGCAAAAAGAGATCGCGGCTTTTGCAGGACAGCAGCTGAAGAATATTATTATCATTCTTTTGCAGGTGCTGCAGCAAATGGCAAAAAACCGATTCGGGAGCACTTTGATGAGAATATGAGCCATATAAAGAGGATGAATCCATTGTGCTTGTGATAATATGGCCAAAAAGTTCCTGACACACGGACTTCAAAAGGTCATCTTTTGTTTCAAAATGGGCGTAATATGTAGTGCGGCCTACATTGGCCAGATCAATGATATTTTGAACCGTTATATTGTTGTAGCTTTTTTCTGCCAGCAGCGCTGTAAAAGCGTTATAAATTGCTTTTCTCGTTTTCTGTTGTCTGCGATCCATAAGCCTTCTCCTTTTTTGAACAGATGATGAAAATTGTTTCATAACGAACAGACTTGAGAGATTATCCGTTGAATTGCTTCGGTTTCCTGTCTAAAATAATAGTGAACAATGTGTTTGCTATCGTACTGATAGTACTGAAAATAGAAAGAGATGTCAAGTTGATTGATGATGACAGGAGGACAAAAAGTGAAAACGAAAGAAAAGACGGCCATCTTCATGGCCATATTGGCGGCGGCGTTATATTCTCTGAATTCGCCGGTTTCAAAGCTGCTTCTTGCGAAAGTTTCGTCTTCGATCATGGCAGGATTGCTTTATCTTGGAGCAGGAATAGGACTTGTCATGGTCAAATTCGTTCAAAAACAAATGCATGCTGTTACGAACGAGAAGCCGCTTTCAAGGAAAGATGCCCCTTATACAGCGGCTATGGTCATTCTGGATATCGCGGCGCCGATTTGCCTGATGGCTGGATTGACGATGACCAGCGCTGAAAATGCTGCACTGCTTAACAATTTTGAAATTGTCGCGACCTCTGTAATTGCTTTTATCATTTTTAAAGAAAAAATCTCCAAGCGGCTGTGGACAGCGATTTCGCTGATAACGCTGGCCAGCATCATTCTGACGGTAAAAGATGCAAGCAGTTTTAAATTCTCTTTCGGTTCACTTTTTATACTTCTTGCATGTATTTGCTGGGGATTTGAAAATAACTGCACCCGCAAAATTTCGGATAAAGATCCGCTGGAGATTGTCATCATTAAAGGGTTTGGTTCTGGGCTTGGCGCTGTGCTGATTGCCTTTGCTTCTGGAGAACATCTGCCGGAAATCAGATATATTTTCTGCGCGATGCTGTTAGGCTTTGTTGCGTATGGACTGAGTATTTTCTTTTATATTTACGCTCAGCGCACGCTGGGTGCAGCAAAGACAAGCGCATATTATGCGGTGGCGCCATTTATAGGGGTTGCACTGTCTTTGATAATCTTTCGGGAAATTCCGGCAGTATCGTTTTGGATTGCACTATGTATCATGGTGTTCGGAACCTATCTTGCTTCTACAGAATAAATTGAATGGATCAAGCTGTTTATTTTCTGTGGTCAATTGCGTGATGAAACCAGATATTTGATAAAAAATACATGCACAGCGTATGGGAAATTTGGATTTTTGTTTTAAAGATGCATTGCTGTAAAGTGGAAGATGATGATACAATGTGAAAAAAAGATCATTTCACAATGACGTTGGCATGGAGGATAAAGAATGAAGTACAAAATCCATGAGGCGGCTAAAATGATGGGCGTCAGCCCGCAGACGCTTCGGTTTTATGAACAATATGGCATACAGATCAATGAACGCGTTGGAGATGGAAAGTACAGACAGTATTCTGAGGCGAACATGGATATGCTCATGAGTTTGCGAAAGTGCAGAAACTGCGGTTTTTCGGTTGCTCAGGCATCGCAGGTGCTTCGGGAAACGGACGATGCACGGCTATGCGGCATGCTCAAGGAGCGCGCCAAGGACATGCAGCATCAGGCAGAACTGATGACTCGCATGGCACGGGCGATTTCTGCAACAGCGGAACTGATGAGCAGCGTGGAAAGCCGTCTGGATTGTTTTGAAGAGCGTATGCGCCCGGCATTTTGCATCAAAACCATTCTTAGAGGGCGGGAAGGTTCCATAGGACAAAAGGAAATGCAAGAGGTCGCAGTGTGGGCAGACTGGCTGCCGATTGCAGTGTGGTTTGCCCGATGCGAACAAGATGACTTACTTGAAGGAACGAAGATGGAACGGGGGTTCATGCTCGACCAAGACAGCGCGGAATTTCTGGGGGTGAACCAGCACGGAGGAGAATGCGTTCGGGAAAGAGCCTGCTTGTATGCAGTCATGCGCTGGAATCCGGCGGAAGGCGGCGTGCTTGCCTGCATGCGCAGAGGCGTAGAGCAGGTAGAAAAGCGAGGACTGCGGCTGACAGGGCGGCCAATGGTGAAAACAATTTGGAATATCGACACGTGGCAGATGCCGGAGAGCTATGGAGAATTTTATTTTCCGATTGACTAAGATAAAATTTAAACGATTTCTATTGACTCTCATATACCTGTATACTTTATAATGGGCATATCAAGCTTAAAAGCACTTGAAAACAGAAAGGAATGACATTATGAAGACAAAGTTGAGCATGATGCTGGCTTTGCTTCTCACGCTTTGCTTGAGCGTGGGGGCGCAGGCTGAAACCTATACGGCAACAGCCGATGGCTTTGGCGGCGATGTGACGGTGACGCTGAACATTGAGGATGGCAAGCTCACTGAAGTGAAGGCCGAAGGGCCCAATGAGACGCAGGGTGTGGGCAGCATGGCGCTGGAGCAGATGCCAGGGGACATGGTTGCACATAACAGCGTCAGCGTGGATACGGTCGCCAGCGCAACGATTACCAGCACGGCTGTGCTTACGGCGGCACAGGAGGCGCTCAAGCTTTCCGGCGTGACGCTTGAACCTGTTGAAGTGGCAGAAGAAAAAAAGGTCGTTGAACCGGCTTTTGAGAACCCGGATGTCATTGTCGTTGGTGCAGGCTTCTCCGGCATGAATGCGGCGCTTGAAGCGGCGACAAATGGAGCTAAGGTGTATCTGATTGATAAGAACAGCGACATGGGCGGATCTATCCGTTTTGCCGGCGGCACCACTTCTGCAGCAGGCGCTCAGATGCAGATTGATGCGGGCGTGGAAGATTCTCCGGAGAACTTCCAGCAGGACATTATGCGAATGGGCGGCGGCACCAACATTCCGGAGCTGACCCAAAAGCATACCGAGAATGCTGCGGCAGCCATCGACTGGCTGGACAGCCTGGGCGCTGACTTCGGGGATCGTCAGCCGAAGATGTCTGCGTCTTACGATGCGTTCAATGTGCCGCGTGAGTATCGCGTCACGGGCGGCGGCAAGGCCATGGCGGAGCTTGTGAAGCCGCTGATTGAAGAGCAGGTTAAAACGGGCAGCATTGCCCTCATGCTCAACACCGAAGTGGCGGATATTGTCGTAGAGGACGGCGCCGTGAAGGGTGTCGTGCTGGTGGATGGGCGAGAGTTCCGCGCGGATGCCACCATTCTGGCTACCGGCGGCTATGGTCATAATGAGGAACTCCTGCATCGCTACAACTATGAGAATGTGCTCACCATGTCCCCTGCTTTTGTGACCGGCGACGGCTACAAATTTGCAGAAAAAGCGGGAGCGGCTTTCAGCAATATGGATTATCTGCCGGCTTATCCGGGCGGTGTTCCGGTAGACGGATTTGACGTGTCCTGCAAGGCAGCCGTGCAGGATTATCCGGGCGTAATTTGGGTAGACAACAATGGAAAGCGCATGGTCAAGGAAATGGGCAGCTTGGACAGCGAGCGCAAGACGGCTTATGCCAATGCACCGCAGAACCTCGTGTACATGATCCTTACCGAAGAGATGAAGAACACGCAGGAACCGCTTTTGAGCGTTGGCGGCGGTTTCTCCGGCAAGCCGGACGAAGGATGGGCATATTTTGATGAACTGCTGGCCGCTGGCAACTGCGTATACAAGGCAGATACACTGGAAGAGCTGGCTCAGCAGGTCGGCATGGATGCAGAAGGCCTGAAGGCAACGGTTGAAGCATACAACGGGTATGTGGATGCTGGCGAAGACAAGGACTTTGGGCGCGCACCTGAAACCATGGTCAAGCTGGAAAAAGGCCCGTTCTATGCGGTGAAGACCTGCCCGTATGTCATGCTGACCAAGGGCGGCCCATTGATGAATGCGGATGCCCAGACGCTCAACGAGAATCATGAGCCGATTCCGGGCCTGTATCAGTGCGGCGAGCTGACCGGCGGTGCGAACGTCGGCGGTGGTGCCAACATTGGCGGACTGGCCAATACGAGCTGTGTGGTTTGGGGTAAGATCGCAGGTGCAAATGCGGCTGCGTATGCGCTGAGCAAGTAAATAAAAAAATTTAATCCCGCGGAAGATTGGATGTTCCGCGGGATTTTTTTATGCTGCATGTTTTCAAGGTGCCGGGATACAGCGCGCTAAATCAAAAAGATGCACAGACGCCCAACAGGGGTCTATGCATCTTGGTTTTAAAAATGTACTTGCTGTCGTAAAAGGCTCAGCTAAGCGAGAAAAGACCGTCTCCCTTGGTTTGGATGTGAGTGGTATAGAACGAAGTCAGCGCATGAATCATGAAATCAATATCACGCACACCGGCGGTTTCGTAGCTGGAATGCATGGCCAGCTGTGCAAGGCCGATATCCACGGTGTTCATGGAGACGTGGGCGTTGGCAATGTTGCCCAGCGTAGATCCGCCCGGAACATCCGAACGATTGGAGAAGTGCTGCACGGGAACACCGGCGCGGGCGCAGATTTCGCTGAAAATTGCATCAGACACAGCGTCGGTTGTATACTTCTGGTTGGCGTTGTGTTTGATGACGACTCCGCTGTTCATGAAAGTGCGGTTCTGCTCATCGTATTTTTCCGGATGATTGGGATGAACGGCGTGTGCGTTATCCGCAGAAACCATGAAGCTGGAGGCAAGCGCTGCGCGGGCAGAAGCGTCATCGCGTCCAAAGGCAGCAGACACACGGAAGAGAACGTCTTCAAGGAACGTGGAGTCGGCGCCCTGCTTGGAGCCGCTGCCGACTTCCTCGTTGTCAAACATTGCGTAGACGTTGACGTGCCCCTTCGCTTCGGCAGACAGGAAGGCTTTAAGGGATGTGTAAGCGCACTCCAGGTCATCAATGCGCGGGCAGGAGAAGAATTCGCCCGATGCGCCCCATATGCTGCCGGGTGTACGGCAATACAGGAAGAGATCGCTGGAAACGACATCGTCTTCTTTTGCGCCTGCGGCCTGGGCAATATGGGCAGAGAGCGTGCCGTTGGCGTTTTCATCGCCATAGATGGGCAAAAGATCGACCTGAGGATTGAAGGCATAGCCATTGTTGATGTCGCGGTTGAAGTGAATGGGCATATTGGGGATGAGCACGGCATCGCGCCCGAAGTCCACCAGTTTGGTGACAAGCTGCCCATTTTCACGAACAATTGCGCGTCCGGCAATGGACAGCGGTCTGTCCATCCAGGTGGAAAGAATCATACCGCCATAGCGCTCGACATTCAGACGGACATAGTGACCGGCTGAAGCGCTTTCGGCATGGGGTTTGAGCTTGAATGTGGGGGAGTCGCTGTGGCTGGAAACGATTTGGAAATGGGAAAAGCCGTCTTCCGGCACCACAAAGGCGATGATGGCAGAACGGTTGCGCGTCACAAAGTAGCGGCCGCCCGGCACAAGCGGCCAGCACTCATGCTCCATAAGCGGAACAAAGCCGGCTTCCTTCAGTTTTTTAGCCGTTTCATCGGCAGCCTGAAAGGCAGTTGGAGAAGCAGCAACGAAGGAAAGAAATTCGTTTGCGCTCATGGCTTATTCCTCAGACAGACGGGCAACCATGGCTTCCATCGCGGAGACGCTGTTGAAGTTGTCGGGGATGATTTCGGTCGCCGGGATGGACAGGTCGAACTCATCGTTCAGGGCGCCGATCAGCTGGATGATGTCCAGGGAGGACAGCAGGCCGTCGTCGATCAGGGTCGTGCAGTTTTCGAAGTCCACATCTTCAACGATGCCGCAAAGAATTTCAAGAATAGTCTCTCTCATGATAATTTCTCCTTTTATATGTTGAATTTTATAGGGGTCTATTGATGTTGTAGGCGTGAATGGTATCGCGCACGAGGTGGTCGCCATCTTCGTTGTGCATCACGATGCGCGGCATATCGCGGCTCAGAAAGAGCGCGGGGCCCTCTGTCACGGAGTAGGCACCGATGTTTTCAAATGCCAGAATATCCCCTTGCGTCAGACCGTTCATTTCGATCTTGCGCACGAGCACATCCGACGTGGTACAAAGGCTGCCGCAGAGCCTCCAGTCTTCTGGCGTTTCTGCCTGATGCTGGGGGCCGGGCATGTGCACAATGTGCGGCACACGCATGCCCATATTGCCTCCGAGATAATTGACATGATGAATGCCGCCGTCTACGATGGCATAGTTCAGTCCGCAGTTGGTCTTCGTGTCGATGACGCGGGTGAGATAGGTGCCGCATTCAGCAGCGAAGAAGCGCCCCATTTCAATGGTCAGCTCACAGCACTTGGCCAGCCGTTGAAGATCTGGCGCAAGCTCGCGCAGAGGCGCCAGCGTGTCGCTGTTGTCTTCGCTGACGAAATAGGGGAAGTACAGGCCGGGACCATATTCGATTCGCCGGGTATCAAACCCATGTTCGTTTTTCAAAGTCTGTATGAGGTTTTCAAGCAGAAGCAGCTCTTTCTTCTGGCTGTCCAGTTTTTTTTGCTGGGTGCCGGAAAAGAAATGGATGCCTTCAATGCGCAGACCGGAGAGTTCGTCCCGCCTGTCGATGACATGAAGCAGATCGCTTTCATCCATGCCGAACTGAGTGCCGGCGGTCAGGCGCAGAAGCACCGGATACACACGCCCGCGGGCACGCGCGGCTTCATCAATCAGCTGTACGTGAAGGAGCGATTCGCAGGTGAAGCGGGTGACACCCAGATCCATGGCGCGTTCCACATCCTCACGGGTTTTATTGACACCGGAAAAAAGAACTTTGTCGGGATGAACGCCGAGCGCATGGCAGATTTCCAGCTCGCCGGGGCTGCATACCTCCAAAAGCTCCACGCAGCTGCTCATGGCAGGGATGAGGAAGGGATTGGCTTTAATGGAGTAGCACAGATGAACACTGCTGCCGACGATGGCCTTGGCTTCGCGCATGCGCGAGGCAAGCGCTGTTTCGTCAAAGACGAATGTCGGGGTGCCGAACTGCTTGGCAATCTTTTCAAGATTGAGCATGACGGGCCTCCTTTTTGCGCGCTGCATACTGCTCAAGCAGCGCGGCGCGGTCGATTTTTCCGTTTTTGTTGAGCGGCATGGCCTCAACCTGCATGAAGATATTGGGGATCATGTAGCTGGGCAGCGTTTCGCGCAGGATGGCGGCGATGTCCTTTTTGTCGGCTTCGCCGGTGTAGAAGGCGAGAATCTTGCCCTTGTCGGCCAGGTAGGCGCACAACGCGCGCTCCACGCCGGGGACGGCACTCATCTGCGTTTCGATTTCGCCCAGCTCGATGCGGTGGCCCATGTGCTTAATCTGGAAGTCCTTGCGGGAGACATAGACCATTTCGCCGCGCTCATTCAGCCGCACGAGGTCGCCGGTGCGGTAAATCGGCTCCAGGTAGGCGGTGTTGAGCGGATTTTGCGTGAAAGCGGCAGCGGTGCGAACCGGGTCTTTATAGTAGCCCAGCGCCACAGAGGTGCCGCTGACACAAAGCTCTCCCGTTTCGCCGGGCACCGTGATGGCGCGGCCGTCTTCAGAAAGCAGCAGAATGCGTTCATTTTCAAACGGATGGCCGATGGGCAGCGTCTCGTTTTCGGCAAACTCGCGGTCAACGATGTAGTACGTGCAGTTACAGGTGATCTCTGTCGGGCCATAGAGGTTGACATACTGAACGTCCGGCAGATATTTTTGCAGCTTGTGCAGGTGCTTGATGGGCATGACCTCGCCGGAAAAGAGAATGGCGCGCAGTTTGTCGGGAATTTTGTAGGCGAGTGCGTTCATGGTGGTCAGGAAGCAAAGCGCGCTGACCGCCCAGACCATCACCGTGATCTGACGTTCACAGAGAAAGTCCATGAGTTTCATGGGCTGGGTGAAGAAGGCGGTCGGGATGATTTGAACCGTCGCGCCGGTGAACAGGCCGCTGTAAATATCCTTGACGGAGACATCAAAGTCAAAGGGAGCCTGATTGGCCATTACGTCGTTGTGTGTGATGTTGAATGTGCGCACGAAGCAGGGAATGAATTCGCACACGTTGCGGTGACACACGACAACACCTTTGGGGGTGCCGGTGGAGCCGCTGGTGAAGTTGACGTAGAGCGGATCTGCATCGATCATGCTGCGGCGAACGGAAGCAAGGCCATCCGCATCAATGGGCGCGTTCATCAGCTCTTCAATGAGCAGAATGTTAAAGGGCATGTCCATCGCTTCAAGCTGGGGAGCATGTTCCCTGTCGGTGACGACAATGGGCGTTTCAAGCGTGTCCAAAATGGCACGGATGCGCGCGGCAGGATGACGAAGGTTCAGCTGAGAATACGCACAACCCGCGTAAACAGCACCCATGAAGCCAACGACGGCCTCTACGGACTTATCCATGTAGAAGCCAATGACGCTGCGCGGCGCAGTGAAAGGCAGGAGTGCGCTGCCCACGGCTCTGGCGCACGAGATGAGCTGGCTGAACGTGATGGCGCTTTTTTCATCTGCGAAAGCAGTTTTCTCTGGCAGACGGGAAACGGTATGTTCCAGATGATCTAAAATCAGCGTTTTCATAAGCTCTCCTGTATAAAAAAATGAGCGAAGCGCAGGCAGCGCTTCGCCCTGTGTTCAGTTAATCATTATACCTGATTTTTTGTTCCAATTCAAGGGGCGTCATTCGTACCAGACAGGCGGGATCTCCTGATGATCCTGCGGCTTTGCATATACGCGCAGAACATCGCCTTCTGCCAACGGGCCGGGTGTAAAGACCGGATCCGGGCTGTATTCACGCAGAATGGTTTGGCTGCCATCGGGGCGGCGCAAGACAAACTGATAAAGAGGCGTGATGTGGGGCGCGCGGTTGCAGTCGGCGGTGACTGTTCCGCCCTCGAAGGTCATCCAGACGTTTGTTACCTGATGGATCGTGTCCAGATATTCCCACTTGTTGGCATAGAACATGTCGCTCACGTCTTCTTCTGCGGTGTAGCGGTTGAAGAAGGTGGAGAAAGCTTCGCTGAAAAGGTTGGCTCCCGTTAAATTGAAGTGATACAGGTCATAGGAATACTCGTCCAGTATGGGCAGATATTCCTGCTTCATGTACTGGAAGTTAAAGCATGGAATGCCATTTTCGCGGCAGAATTTCATGCCGTTATCCATGTAGGGCAGGTAATTTCGCTCAGCCAGCGCATGAACCACGGGGTTTGGAAAGAAAACGACGATCAGTTCAGAGCCTTTCTCTTCACACAGCGCTTTGTAGCGCAGAATCAGATCCCGGGTGTAATCCATAACGTCATATTCATAGCCGGTTTCAGGCTCTCTGATCATCGATTCGCGGGAAAGCTCATCGACTTTTCCGGGGCTTGTGCAGCGGAGGAAGCCGCCGCCCGTGTATGACAGTTCCGAACTGAGCGTTGGCAGAATGCGCTTATAGCAGCTTTCGGGCGCATACCGCAGGCCGAATGTTTTATACAGATCAAAGAAAGAATCGGGACCGAATTGACGGAAAATGAAGAACCGATCCAGATAGCGGCCATCACCGCGGCACAGATCCAGATAGTAGGTGATTTTATTGTCTAGATCAGACAGATAGGGCATCAGTTTATACTCGGCTTCCGGGTCTTCCTTCACGGTAGACAGATCTTCCGGCTCAATGACAAGCACCGTATATTTCGGGTTGTTCGTGCGGTAGAGCTCCTTGGTGAGGGCAAGAAATCCGGGAAAACTCAGCCCGGGAATGGCTGCTGAATATGCTTGAAGCCCTGTTTTTTCGGAGATGATGTCTGGATTAAAGTGATCGCGCACGAGAGAGGAGCCGACAAACGCCAGCTCGATGTCACTGCGTGCTTTGATTTCATGCAGAGAAAGTGCCGCATAGGTATCTGTTTTGATGAAATGCGTGTTGGCAAACAGCGCAATTGCCGCAAAGACAAGGACGAATACGACAAGCCGCGCTAAGGCGCGAAAAGGGAACTTCACGAATATGCCTCCTTGAAAATCGGTCAAAGGAGCACCGGCTCCGGATCGAGGCCGGGCCGCCAGGTAAACCAGACGGTTTCTGTCTGCCCCTGCGGACGCGCATAGAGCTTGAGCGTCCTGCCTGTCAGCGTGCCGGGGCTGCAGGTCAGTATGCCGTCCGTCTGCCAGTCGGTCAGCGGTGTTTCTGTTCCATCTTCTTCAATGAGGAAGAAGCGATACTCAGGCGTGACGAGGGAACCGTGGTTGCAGTTGGCCAGATAGACATCTTTGCCGACAGCTGCTTCTGCAACGGACTGCGGGTTTTGTTCCCAGGCCGGGTTCCAGCTGTCCGGCGTATAGGTTTGAATCCAGGTATTTGTGATGAAGTCGATGGATGCCAGATATTCGTCTGTGTTCTGATAGAACAGGGACGATGTGTCTTCTCCGGCAGCATACAGATTGAAGAACCGGGCAAATGAAGCGCTGAGCACGTCGGCACCTTCTCCGATCATGTGGTAGGTGTCGAAATAGTAGTCATCCATATTGGGGTATAGTTCTGGACGCGCGAAGGTGAAGTCCACGCATTCCAGATCATTTTCCGCGCAGAAGCGGCGGAGACTCTCCAGATATGGCAGAAAATCCGGCCGTGCCAGATGGAAGGCTGTCAGCTCAGGATAGACCATCACAAGAAGCCTGGCTCCATGCTCGCGGCACAGATCTCTGTATTCCAACAGCATCTTTTTGGACGGCTCCAGCAGCGGATATTCATAGCCGGTCACTTCCCGAATCAGCTCCTTGCGGATATCTGCTTCCGGACTGGTTTCGGTGGTGGCGTAGATGAAGCCGTTTCCGCGATAATGCATGGTCGGGTCGAGCGTGGGCAGTATTTTTTCGTAAGTTTTCTGCGGGGACAGGCGCAGACCGATAGTTTTGAGGGCATCCCGGAAGGATGTGACACCGAATTCGCGGAACATGAACAGCCGGTCGAGATAGGCACCATCTTCCCGCGCGGCGCGCAGATAGTAGCGCAGGCGGGTCATCGGGGAGGACAGCAGCGGCATCAGTTCATACTGAGCCTGCGGCAGTTCGCGCGCCGTATAGAACGTGAAGGGTTCTACGACGAGCACCACCCATTCAGGGGAGTTTGTTCGGAAGAGTTCCTCGGTGACGGCGAGGCTGGCCTGAAGGCCGGAACTGGCAAAGCCGGCATTGAACGCCTTGAGGCCGGTCTGTTCGGAAATCAGGTCAGCATTGAAATGCAGCTGCACGGCAGATGAACCAACAATAGCCAGTTCGATGTCGTCCCGTGCTTTGATTTCCGACATGGTGAGGGAGGCGTAGGTATCTGCGCGGATAAAGAATGTGTTTGCCAGCGCGATGAGCAGAACAAAGACGACGAGAAACGCCGCCAGACGTAACAAAGCCTGATGTTTCAATAGAGCGCCTCCCAATTAGAATACCGCATACATGAAGCCCGCACCCGGCGCACTGGCACCGCCGAAGGTGGCGAGGACAAAGAAGAGAAATGCGTACAGGATCAGCCAGCGGATGGGCAGAGGCAGAGCCATGACGGAATCGCGGATTTTGACGCCGCGCTCCTGAAGCAGAGACACGACAAAAAGAAGGATCGTCGCGATGAAAAGAACCCGGAAGTCGCGCGTGCTCAGGCCGAGCTGCATGAGGGCGCCGTCACGCAGCTGAGAAAACTGAGGGGCAAAGACGGTTTTTTGCATCATGACAAATGCATCGGAAGCGCGGATGCAGCGATCGAAGTACCAGCCGATGTTGACAACAAGGAATGTGCGCAGAATGCGGAACACGTGGAAGCCCTTGGACGAGGTTAGACGGGGCATTTTCTCGTTCATGCGCTTATAGACCGGCTCCATCAGCGCGGTGAATGCCAGAATCAGGCCGTTGTACAGTCCCCAGAGCACGTAGTTCATCTGAGCACCGTGCCAGATACCGACAAGGAAGAAGACAAGAATGTTGCCAAGCGCAGCAGGAAGGGCGCGGGAAAATGCCGTGCCAAAGTGCTTCTTGGCGGCCTTGGAGAGCCTGTTCATGGGCTTTAAAAGCGCAAACGGATAGAATACATAGTCGCGCATCCATGCGCCGAGACTGATGTGCCAGCGGCGCCAGAAGTCGCCCAGCGAAACAGAAAAATATGGCCGCTTGAAGTTCGGCGCAAGCTCAATGCCAAAGAGCTGGGCGATACCCGTTACAAGATCAATACCGCCGGAAAAGTCACAGTACTGCTGGAGGGAATAGAACAGGACGCCCACGGCGATGACCGCGCCGCCGTAAGCCCCCTGATTGGAGAAAACTTCTTCGACCAACGGAAGCGCACGGTCAGCGATGACCTTCTTTTTGAAGAATCCCCAGAGGATCAGAAGCGCGCCGCGTTCCATGTTTCCCAGGTCGAAGCGATGGTCCGACATAAACTGTGGAGCCAGCTGATCATAACGGGCAATCGGCCCCTGAATAAGCTGCGGGAAGAATGACACAAACAGCGCAAACTTGGCGGGATTTTTTTCCGGGGCGTATTTGCCGTTGTAAACGTCAATCAGATAGCCCATGGACTGGAAGGTGTAAAAGGAGATGCCAAGGGGCAGGAGCAGATTGAGAACGGGTGCTTCTCTGCTGGTTAAAGCGGCTTTCCAGTCCAGCAGGGGCTGAAGATACTTGAGCACAGCCAAAATGCCGAAGTTCAAGAGCAGAACAAGGAAAAAGATGATGCGCTGACGCCTTTTGACGGCTTCCTTGCGGGCCTTTTTGTCGTCAGCGGAAAGCTCCGCTTTGTGTTCTTTGATATAGGCTTTGCCCTGAGCGCCAATGCGCCCGATGACAAGCGCGCCTGCCCAGGTGGAAAGGGTAGTAATCAGGATGAAGGGGAGGGCAGAAGCACCACAGTATGCGTAATAGGCGTAGCTGACAAGCAGCAGAAGCACCCAGCGCAGACGAAGAGGGCACAGGTAGTACAGCCCGGCACAAAGACAGGCAAAAAAAATGAGCGTAAAAAGCGACATGCAGCTTCCTCTTTCCGGCGGCCAAGAGGCCGACTGTCTGATGAAAATGCCCGGGAGGTACGCCGGGCAGACGGCTCCTGGGGAGCCGCAGAACTATCATTTCAATTTAAGAATATAACATGCGCCACAGGGACTGTCAAGGAAAAAGGGGCACAGATGCGGCAAAATGGCATCCGTGCCCCTTTTATTAAAGGAAGCTTATTTTCTTTTTTTGACGGCTTCTGTCAAAATAAACTCGATTTGCGCGTTGATGGAGCGAAAGTCATCTTCAGCCCAGGATGCAATTTCGTTCCAAAGCGTGGGAGACAGGCGGAGAAGCACCTGCTTTTTGGCCTTCTCCTTTTCCTTGGCGGCTTTTTCGCGCTGTACAGCCTGCGCTTCCATTTCCTCAATGCGGGCAAGCCGCTTTTTCAGCTGCTCTTCCCGCTTGAGGAGATCTTCTTCACGGATGTTCAATGCGCTTAATAAATGCTGCCGCTGTTGACGATGGGCTGAGCATCCTTATTGCCGCAGAGCACAACCAGCAGGTTGGAAACCATTGCGGCTTTGCGTTCTTCGTCCAGAACAACGACCTCATCTTCACTGAGCTGGTCAATCGCCATTTTAACCATGCCGACAGCGCCTTCAACAATCTTCTGACGTGCGGCAATGACAGCGGTGGCCTGCTGGCGCTGGAGCATGGAAGCGGCGATTTCCTCCGAATAGGCGAGCGTTGTGATGCGCACGTCTTCGATCACGAGGCCGGCATCCGCGACGCGCTCGGCCAGTTCCTGCTGCATGAGTTCGGAAATTTCCTGACTGCTGCCGCGCAGGGTCTTTTCTTCTGATTCGTCCTCCATAGAGTCATATGGATACAGGCGCGCGGTGTTTCGGATGGTAGAATCACACTGAATGGACAGGTACTCCTCGTAGTTCTCAACGGAGAATACGGCGGTCGTCGGGTTTTCGACATGCCAGATGACGACAGAGCCGATGATAATCGGGTTGCCCATGGCATCGTTTACCTTCTGCTTGGAGTTGTCCAGCGTGCGGGTCTTGAGCGAGATCTTTCTGGAGCCCGACGAGAGCTGAACGGTCGTGCCGTTGATCGTTGTCGTCTGCACAGGCTTAATGATGGGTGCATTGGAGAACACAAACGGATTGACGAAGTAAAAGCCGGGCTTTTTCAGCGTACCGTGGTACTGGCCAAAGAGCGTATAGACGGCGGCTTCATTGGGAGAAATCATTTTGAAGCCCGGAAGCAGGAACAGACTCAAGATCAGGCCGATGATGCCCAAGACGATGAAAAAGACCAAATCCATGCGTGCGCCCAGAACGATGAGCAGGATGAATGCTGCAAGCGCGATAAACAGGACAGGCAGCATCACAAACCCGGGCAGATGGCGCATTTCCTTTTCTTGAGGAATGCTGCGAAGCGTTGATTCAGGCATATGGAGGAACTCCTTTCAAAATTAAGATATCAATTTGATATCACTATGATAGAATACGAGACAAAAAATGTCAAGAGAAATTTTTCCAAAACGGCAGAAATATGAGGCTTTTGAGGAAACGTGTCGGACGTAAGATTGAAAACAGAGCCGCAGGATGATATAATAAAACGAAATGAGAAAATGTGGAGGATTGTTCATGCGGTTTGGAAGGTATGGCACATCGCAGGATGAAGCGGATATCGGGAGCGCGAAAGAGGCGTTCAGCGTGGGAACACGCAGACCCTGGCGCGAGGAAAAATGGCCGCCGGAACCTGTGCAGCCTGCTTCCGTGCAGCAGACGATCCCCCGGGCAGTGGTGCGATCGGCGGCAGCCTGCGCCATGGCGGCACGCCGTGTGATTGACTTTGCAGATAATGGAGACGGGACGCTGACGGCTGTGCGCTGCATTGATCCCAATGCGGATGATCTGGACATTCAGTTTGAAGCGGGCGCGTGTGATGTGACAGCGATTGCTCCGCATGCGTTTGAAGGCTGTACGGCGCTTTGTCGTGTGATATTGCCCGCGAGCCTGCGCCAAATTGGGGAAATGGCCTTTTTGGGATGCAGCCATCTGCGTCAGCTGACAATCCCGGGCAGTGTCATACGCGTGGGCACGCTTGCCTTTGCCAAGTGCAGCCAATTGGAGCAGGTGCGCATTGAGCCGGGGGTGCAGAAGCTGGGGCCGTCCAGCTTTTCCAAATGCTCGGCGCTGAAGCGAGTGGACATTCCTGCCAGCGTGACGCAGTTTGGCGGCGGCGTTTTCTTTGGATGCGATAGAAAGATCAAACTATATGGCGCCGAAGATGCACCGGCCAGACAGTATGCAAGTGACAATGGTTTGGAGTACGACAGCGAGAGCTGGGCAAAGGATGAAGAGCTCATTCTCCAGCTGGAAGAGGATGGAACACTCACTGTGCTGGGCGCCAGAGAGCCGAATCCGCGCCGCGTCGAAATTCCCAGCGAGCTTTGCGGACACCGCATTGCAGCTGTTGCGCCGCGTGCCTTCTTTGCATGCAGCACGATGGAGCAGCTTGTGATTGGCAGCGGAGTGCGCACGATCGGGGAGAATGCTTTCTTTGGATGCCGGCAGCTGATCAGCGTTTCGTTTTCAAATGGGCTGGAGCATGTGGGGGACAGTGCTTTTGCAGGCTGTGAGAATATCACACAGATTACGCTCCCCTCGGGCACGAGCAGCGTTGGACGGATGGCATTTTTCGGCTGTACACATCTGGCGTTTGTTAAAATGCCTGCCACTACGCGCGTGACCGATTTTGCGTTTGACGGCTGTGCTCCGGGGCTTCATGTCTTTGGAGGCGTGTATGCCGGCAGACTGGCGCCAAATTCCGCAGAATAAGCGATTCAACCGGTGCCTTTAGCATGGCTTCCGGTTGTTTTTGCGTAAAGACGGAAAAAATTAGACTGCATTTGTTTACATGAAAATTCATACATCGGGTTGAAAGCCCGCGGAGAGTTTGCTATACTGATTTAGTTGTGAAAATGGGGAACGATAGAAGGGAGAAGCAGATGAAGACCATAGGTTTTGACAGCAAGAAGTATATCCGCCTGCAATCTGAACATATCAAGGAGCGCATTGCGCAGTTTGGCGGCAAGCTGTATTTGGAATTTGGCGGCAAGCTCTTTGACGATTATCATGCGGCACGCGTACTGCCTGGTTTTCAGTCGGACAACAAAATCAAGATGCTTCTTGAACTTCGCGACCAGGCTGAAATCGTCATTGCCATCAATGCAGGCGATATCGAAAAGAACAAACGCCGCGGAGATCTGGGGATTACGTATGACAAGGATGTCACACGCCTGATTGACGTGTTCCGTTCTCTGGGGCTGTATGTTGGTTCGATTGCGCTGACACAGTATGCGAACCAGCCGTCCGCGGAAGTGTTTGAAAAACGCATGAAAGCATTGGGAATGAAGGTTTATCGCCAGTATCGGATTCCCAATTACCCGGCAGACGTGAAGCTTGTTGTCAGCGATGAGGGATATGGAAGGAACGACTACATTGAGACCACGCGCTCTCTGGTCGTTGTAACGGCTCCCGGTCCGGGCAGCGGAAAGATGGCAACCTGTCTGTCTCAGCTCTATCATGAAAACAAGCGCGGCGTGAAGGCGGGGTATGCCAAGTTTGAGACGTTCCCCATCTGGAATTTGCCGCTCAAGCATCCGGTTAATCTGGCATATGAAGCAGCAACGGCGGATTTGAATGACGTCAATATGATTGATCCTTTTCATTTGGAAGCATATGGCAAAACGGCGTCCAGCTATAACCGCGATGTTGAAATTTTCCCTGTTCTGCGAACGATTTTTGAACGCATTTATGGCGAGTGCCCATATAAGAGCCCTACGGATATGGGCGTGAATATGGTCGGCTTTTCCATCACGAATGATGAGGCTTGCTGCGAGGCGGCCAAGCGGGAGATTGTCCGCCGCTACTTTAAGGCGGCCTGCCAGAAGCGTCAGGGTACAGCGGCTCCGGAAGAACTGCCTAAAATTGAACTGCTCATGCGCACGCTGGACATTGAGCCTGAATGCCGTGCAGTTGTTCCTGCTGCACTGGAGGTTGCGGAGCGAATGGGCAGCCCGGCCGCGGCCATTGAGCTGAACGATGGCACGGTGGTTACAGGACACACAGGTGAATTGTTTGGGGCGTCTTCGGCGGCCCTGCTCAACGCGCTTAAAGTACAGGCGGGCATTGATCACGGCATCAAGCTCATTTCGCCTACGGTGCTTGGAACCATTCAGACGCTCAAGACCGATTACATGAAGAGCAAAAATCCGCGGCTGCATACAGATGAGATGCTGGTCGCCCTGGCTATCAGCGCTGCATCGGATGAAAATGCGATGCTGGCCATGCAGCAGCTGGATAAACTCAAAGATTGTGACGTGCATTCTACAGTCATTCTTTCCAGCGTGGACGATGGTGTATTTAATCGTTTGGGCATGAATCTCACTTGCGAAGCAACTTATGAAAACAATAGTTTATATCATAAATAATCAAAACCTTTCGGGCTCTTCTGCGGATGCGGAAGAGCTTTTTGTTTGAAACAGGATGTGAAAGAAAATACAGAAAGAATTCATAAATAATCATTCATTACATAAATTTGATCTGGATTTGCATAATTAAAATAAAATGATGCCATTCGCTCTTGAAACTTGCCAAAGCATGGGGTATAATAAAAAGTATAAAAAAATATTTTCTGCCGCAGTGAAGCGGAACGATGGAAAAGCATAAAAGAGTTTCTGCAATGTGAACAGGAGGAGCAAGTGGAAATGGAACGCGTGGTCATTGCAGCGCCTGAAACAGTGGCGAAGAAATTGGAGTCCTTATTGGGAACCGCGGAAATTGTGCCGGACAGTATTGTGTACACTGGACGGGAGGCAGAAAAGGAAAAGGACTGCATTGTACTGACAACATGGCAGCTTCCTGACATGACTGGTGCAGAACTGGCAAGAAAGCTGGACACGGCAGCCGAGACACTGATGATTGTTCCTCAGGATTTTGAGGAAGACGTACCGGACAATGTGCTGCTTTTGCACAATCCCATCAGCAGAGACATGCTTGTGCAGGCTGTTCGCACGGCGGCGCATTATCGTGCGCGCGTCTGTGCGCTTCAGGCGAAGGCTGAAAAGCTGAGCCGCACGCTGGAAGACAGAAAGGTGATCGAGCGTGCGAAGGGGCGGCTGATGGATACACTTCATTTGTCTGAGTCTGAGGCTCATTATCAGATTCAGAAACGCAGTATGGATACGGGCAAGCGCATTGCTGACGTAGCCCGTGAAATATTGGAAGAGCATGAATAAACGGAATGGACTTGGCCATCGCCAATGTCATTGCGTTCGAGAAATTTCATAGGGTGTTTCAACCGCATTCGGCAGTATGGGTTTGCTGAATGCGGTTTTTTAGTTGAATGAACTGTTTCAAAAATGGTTTGTGTTCAGTGTGTGCGGCAAGAATTTGATGGCAAAATGTGATGAAACAGGGAAGAAAGTATTCAGAGCGTCACTTTTCAGTTGGCGGAATATAGAAAAATTTAAAAATACAGGAAGAAAAGGAGAGGCTGCTTCGTCTAATAAGGAGAAGGAGCAAACCATGCATGAGAAAAGAAAAGTTGTGGAGTTCAGTTCATTTGTGCTATACTGAGCGCAAATAGGTATTTTAAACTGCTCACCTGTTAGGGAGGAAATGATAGATGAAAGCAAGAAAATGGACGGCGTGGATTGTAGCGATTGTGATGCTGTGTGCGCCGCTCGAAGGGACTGCATGGGCAGCGGCACGCGCGGAGGAATCCAGCCAGATAGAAACGACTCAGGCAGAAGCTGAAGAAAATAAACAGGAAACCGAAACACCGACGGAGCCGGAAACCGAAGCACCGGCACAGCAGGAGACCGAAGCACCGGCAGAACCGTCCCCCGAAGCACCGACAGCAGATCCAACAGTTGAAGCGACACCGGAGGCGGAGCAGGAAAGAGCATATGAGCCGACAGGCGAAGCTTGGACGATGCTGGAGGACGGAACGGTGCTGGATGGCAGCCTGCAGGAAGTGATGGATGAGGCTGCGTTCATAGAAGGACATGTGGATGTCTATCTGATGACGGAAGATGAGATTCGGCTGGAAAACACATCTGAGCGGATTTTTGAGCGTGTATCGCTTCATCCTGATAAGAATACATTTACAGATCCAGAAAAGGATTACAAGGTAGTTTGGCGCACGGGAACGGGCGAGTCAAAAGGGCTGCCGCCAATTTTCGTGCAGGTGGTTGATAAGAACACCTGGCAGCCGCCTGCGCCGGAAACAACGCCGTCTCCGGAAACGACACCGTCTCCGGAAACGACACCGTCTCCAGAAACGACGCCGTCGCCGGAAACGACACCGGAAACAACGCCCTCTCCGGATACTACGCCGGAAGTGACGCCAATTCCCGAGAATACGCTGATCGTGGAAGTGGAAGGCCTTGTTCCGGATGGATGGTCGAATATTGCGCCGGTCTTTACGCTCTCGGGTATTGCAGACAAAGGATATGTTTATGGAGTATTCATCTGCGATGAACGCCTGATTCTGCTCTCTGAGGGCAACAATGTCTATTCGCCGACCGATCAGGGAGAGGTTAAGCTGCGCTTTGCTATCTTGGACAAGATGGGAGATGTGGTGTCTCTGTCGGATGAATTTTCCATGCTGCTGGATATGACACCGCCGGACGGGCCGTATCTGAGCGGAGATGATGAAATTGATACGGTTTGCTGGGTGGACGGAGATGACTATGAAAGCGGCTTGAAAGAGTTTTCCATGGATGGCGGCGAAACCTGGACGGCTTATGAACCGGAGATGGAGATTTCTTTCCTGGGCGAAAAAGGCGACACGGTGGACATGGGCACGGTGATTCTGCGTGACAATGCCGGAAACGAGTCGTCCAACGTTGAAGAGTTTATATTCGGCAAGCGCAAACCCTCCGGCGTGCCGGGGGAGGAAGGCAAGAAGCCAATCAAGCATGTAAAAGAGACGCTGGATTACTCCAAAGTCAACTATAATGCGCTGGAACTTTCTTTTACCGGCGAGCCAGCATCGGAATTGAAAGCGGGCGATGAGCTGCTCAATCTCTACCTGACCCGTGGAACGGATGAAGAGCCGCAGCTGTTTATGGCAGAAATGGGCTTCTGGAAGCGCACGGAGTCGGACAGACGCAAGACGGAAAATGCGCTGATTCTGACAGCTTATGAGGGCACGGAGAAAGAACTGCTGCAAACGGAGCAGGAAAAGAAAACGGGGCTTCAAACAGAAAAAGTGACGAAAAAAGAAGAAACGCCCCAAAAGAAGGATACAGCGGTTCGGGCCAAGGAAGAAACAAGAAAGGGAAAAGCCTCCAATATGGCGGAAGACGAGGAGGCTAATGTCTGGCACTTTGGCGGCGATGTCTACAAGCTGCTTTACAACAGCGGCGTAGATTATCTGGTTCTCCAGTCCGGTGACTATATCGCGGCGATCCCAACAGCAGGTTTTACTGGCGGTACGCAGTATGGCAAGCTCAAGGCAATGGGCGTTTCTACCAGAAAGTTTGAATATACGGTCAGCCAGGACGAAGCGCTCAGAGAGACGACGATGACTGTGACCGTTGAAGAAGAAACGTATCTTCTGGACGAAAACCGTTCTCAGCCGATGTACCGTTATGATGTGCTGGTCGGTCCCAGCGATATGATGAAAAAACCGTATGAGAGTTACATGCCGGTCAGACAGTGAGGAGGCACACATGAAAAGAAAATGGATTGCAGCGATGACGCTGGCTCTGGGGCTGCCGGCGGCAGCGCTGGCAGAGAGTGTTTTTGCGGGCGAAGTGACAGCAGGAGACACACAGGTGATTGCTGCTCCCTATGGCGGACTTGTTCAGGATGTGCAGGTGCATGTGGGCGACAGCGTGAAAATTGGCGATCCGATTGCGCTGCTGGAAACAAACCGCGTTTATGCGATGACGGATGGCACCGTCAGCGGCGTATTTGCCCGAGAAGGCGATAGCGCCGAAGGAATCAAGGAACGCTATGGGGCGCTGGTGTACATTGAGCCGATCAACCGCTATACGCTTGAATGCAGCACAGACAAGGCATATAATTCCAGCGAAAACAGATATATTCACATTGGCGAAACGGTGTATCTTTCCTGCACGAAGGATGGCAGCCATCAGGGGCGCGGCATCGTTACGGCAATTGACAAGGAAGATGAAACCAAGTTCACCGTTGAAGTGACGGGCGGCGAGTTCTACATGGGGGAGACAGTCTCTATTTTCAGAGATAGAGAATATGAGCAAACCACGCGCATTGGACGCGGAACGGTTGGCAGAACCCCGGCTGTGCCCGTTAACGGCGAGGGCAGCGTGCTGAAAATGCATGTGCGGCCGGGCGATCATGTCGAACGCGGCGAACTGCTCTTTGAAACGGTTACAGGAACGCTGGATGGGCTGTATGCCCCGGAGAAGCAGGTTGTCAGCGACACAGCGGGCGTCATTGCAACGGTTGATGCGCAAAACGGCGTCGCTGTTGAAAAGGATGCGAAGCTGGTCACGATTTATCCCGAAGACAAGATGCAGATTCGGATGGTGATTTCCGAAGCGGATCTGCCGGATATCAAGGTAGGCGGCAAAGCGAGCATTGAGTTTAACTGGGATACGCAGAGCGGCAAGCGTTTTGAAGGCGAAATTTCCTCCATTTCTTATTTGAACGAAAAAAAGGAAGACAGCCAGAGCGCGGAATATGTAGCGATGGTTGACTTCGAACCGGACGAGACGGTACGAATTGGCATGACGGTCATCGTATACGTTGAGTAAAGGTGAAAGGGCAGCAGCGGGTCTGCACAATGACGGCAGATTCGATTTTGAAAATAACAAACCAAACAGACAGAAAGGAAAATTGCTATGAAGAAAATCTTCTCTTTACTGATGGTGTTCTGCTTGATCTTCGGCACGGCTTCTGCGCTGGCGGCGGGCAATGTGACGATTGCCGTCAGGGGTCAGAATGACTTTGACGACTATATTTCCAGCGCGTTTGTCCGGGGCAATAAGCTCCTTTTGAACAGCTACGATAGAACTTACGAATGGAACAAAGAAACCGGCGAAATGCGCGAGGTGAAGGGGTATCAGGAGCTTCGTGACAAAATCGCGGGCCACCACTTGGAAGAAGGCGAAGAACCTCTCGTTGCGCTGGAAGAAGGCGAGTATTGCAATCTGTATGACAGCATTTACACGGTGGACGACAAGATATACGTGATGGCTGAGATCAACGATGAGGAGAACAACGCCAGAAACCTGCTGGTTGAGCTGATGATCGATGACAACGATACGTTTGCCATGGGTGAGACGATTGATCTTGGCGATGCACTGATGGTTGAAGAAGAGATGGATGGCGAGACTTACAGATATAGCCGATATCTTCAAAAATCAGCCGGTTTTGATGGTGTGCTGTATGGCATCAGCTATGGCGAAAACGGCATGGAGCTGCTGGCGATCGAACTCGAATCTGGCCATGTAAACACCATGACTCTTGACGTTGACGGCGAGATTGACTCCATGACGCGCTACAAGGATGGTCAGCTGCTGTTGACGATGATGAACTATGACAGCGATCCTGTTGTGGTGAATCTGGTCGTTTATGATGTGACAACGCAGGAAACAACCCTTCTGGGCGAGATGCCCAGAGACGGTTGGCAGTCACCTTTGGGCATTTGCTACGATGAGCAGCGTTCCAGAATATATTACAGCCTTGCCGGCAGCATGTGGAGAATAGATATCACCGATGCGGGCTTGGGCACGCCGGAAGAGTTCAGCGATATGCCCATGAATGATGGTTCGGCCAATGTTGTGCTGATGGACGATCTGTATATTATGGCAGGCTACGATGCGATCATTGGCCGCGATGTCACGCAGGAGAAAATGCCCGAACAGCATATGCGTGTGGTGAACTACGGCTATTCCGAAGGCATTAAGCAGGCGTATTTCTCGTTTACAAACGCACATCCAGAGTACATGGTTTCCATTTCCACGGCGATGGATCCAGAAGCGCTGATGTCCAATATGATGAACCGTTCTTCTGATGTGGACATTTATACAATTGACAGCACGGTTGAAGCGTTTTCCGCGTTGCTGAACCGCGGTTTTATGGCAGAGCTGACTGGAAGTGAGAAGATCAAGGCCGGAGTAGAGGGGCTTTATCCGTTCCTGAAGGACACGGTGATGAAGGATGGCGAGATTTACGCGCTGCCCATGAACAGCTACGCGGATACGCTTACCATGAATGTAAAGACTCTGGAGAAAATGGGCTACACGAAGGATGATCTGCCCAAGACCTGGTTTGATTTTTATGACATGCTTCAGGAACTTCCAGCCAAGCTGGAAGAGTTCCCGGAAATTCAGTTCTGTGAGCAATACATGGATGTTGAAAACGCGCGTTATCAGATTTTCAGCATCATGCTTCAGGATTACTTCACCTGGCTGGATGCGGACCAGAGCCATCTGACGGAAAGCGGCGATGTGCTGGTCAAGCTGTGCGAAGCCTATGAGAAGGTGGACTGGAACAGCCTGGGGATGAAGGAATCGAGCGAAGACGAAAGCTTTGGTTCGATTATTGTGGGCTCCGATGATGAAGTGCCCAGCAGGATTCTTGAGTTCTACAACAGTGTTAGTTTCTATCAGCCTATAGAAGGCGATGAGTGGATCCCCCTGTCTGTCAAAGAAGGGGAAGAGCCGCTGATTGGCATGAATGTCGTCTTTGCATTTGTCAATCCGTTCTCTGAAAACCGTGAAGCAGCGATTGAGTATCTGGAATATGCATGGGATTGTGTGGAAGAAACCATAAAAATGCAGATGGTTCCGTCGATGAATGATCCTGTAGAGAACAAGCATTATGAGGAAAGCCTCAAAGACATGGAGGAATACACACACGATCTTGAGGCGCAGCTTGAAAAGACGGAAGACGAGGAAGAAAAGGAACAGCTGAACCAGATGCTCGAAGAGCAGAAAAAATGGTACGAAGAGTATAAGAAAGAAAACCGCTATCAGGTTTCTGCCGAGGATATTGAGCATTACAGAGCGTTTGACAAGTGCCTGGTTGTGCAGAAGTCCTCGTGGTGGAATGCGAGCGAAGATATAAATAAGTATCTGGACGGCGCAATGACTGCTCAGCAGCTGGCGACTTCGATTGAAAAGACGATGCAGATGAAGCGTCTGGAGGGCAACTGATTACAGATGTTTGAAAAGAAGAAGTCCGTTCTGATTTTTCTCCTGCCGGGACTATTGATGCTGATGATCTTCTACGTGCTGCCTTTTATCAGCGGCATTGGCTTCAGTTTGACAGACGGCAGCTATAAAAATGAATTTGTGGGGCTTCAGAATTATCGGGACTTGTGGCAGAACAGCATGTTTCTATTGGGGCTGCGCAACACGATGGAGCTTTCGCTCATCTGTGCGCCGCTGCTGTGGGTGCTGTCGTTCCTGCTGGCATCGGCACTTTCGGGCATTAAGCCGTATGGCGGCTTTTTCCGCTCCAGTGTACTGCTGCCATATCTGACGCCAGGCTCTGCGATTTTATTGGTGTGGCTGGTGCTGTTTGACTATGGCGGGCCGATGAACAGACTGTTTATGGCGCTGGGATTTTCCCGCGTAGAATGGCTGACGACGGGGGCGCTGCGTTTTCCGGTCATCCTGATGTTCCTGTGGAAGAACCTGGGATTCTGCCTGATTATCTTTTTGGCGGCTTTGCAGTCCATTCCCAAGCCGCTATATGAGTACGCCGAACTGGAAGGCGCGGGATTCTTTACCCGCGCTTTCCACATTACGCTGCCCATGATCCTGCCCAATGCATTCCTGGTGTTTGTGCTGGCATGGATTAACGCCTTTAAGATCTTCAAAGAGGTCTACTTCATTGCCGGCGCATATCCGGATTACTCCGTGTATACGCTGCAAAACTACATGAACAATATGTTCCAGAAGATGAATTATCAGAACGTTACAGCGGCCGCCTATTCGTTCGGCCTGATTGTCATTGCGATATTTGGCGCGATTTTCTTCCTGCAAAGGCGCGCCGCACGCGGACTGAACTGAGGAGGGCATGATGAAAAGAAAACATCTTTTGGCGCGCCTGTTGCTCACAGTTCTTGCGGTCGTCATTCTGCTGCCGATTGTCATGACGATGATGTATTCCTTCTTTTCCCCAGGGGAAATCAAGGCATTCATGCAGACGCGCGGCAGTTATGATGCGGCCAAACTGATGGAAATTAAGCTTGCGCCAAACATGTTCTCCCTCAGCCAGTATTACAAGATCCTGATTGAAGACATGAGCATTCTGCGCTACTTTGTCAATTCAGTCCTGTATGCGGGGGCTATTCTGCTGGGGCAGGCGCTGATTGTGCCGATGATGGCATATGCACTTTCGCGGTTCCGTTTCAGAGGACGCGATGCTCTGTTTTTTCTGGTCATCGTGCTGATGCTTTTGCCGTTCCAGGTGACGATGGTGCCCAACGTGATGACGCTTCGGAAGCTGAATCTGCTGGATACAGTCTGGGCGGTTATTCTGCCGATGATAGTCGCGCCGTTTTACATCTTTCTGCTGCGCCAATACATGGTTGGCTTGCCCGGCGAAATGATAGAGGCGGCGCAGATTGACGGCGCCGGGCCTATGCGCTGCTACATTCATGTAGTGATGCCGGTTTGCCGCCCGATTCTGGGCGCGGCGGTGGCGCTGTCCTTTGCAGACTGCTGGAACCTTGTGGAGCAGCCTCTGACGTATTTGACGACGCGCACGGACCTGTATCCGCTGTCCGTGGTCTTCAATCAGCTTACTCAGGAGAGCACGGGCGTGGAATTTGCAGGCGCGGCGCTGTACACGCTGCCTGCACTGTTCATTTATCTGTTTTTCCAGAGCGATATTCTGGAAGGCGTGCAGCTGACGGAACTGAAATAACCGGGCAAAAGAGGAAATAACGATGAAAAAACGAGCCATCAAGGGACTTGTGGCGCTGGCGGTGGTCGTGGCGCTGTGCATGTTCTTTTCGGGGACGATTAAGACGATCACCACGCCCAAGGTCAAGCTGGTGACAGCCAAGCAGGGCAAGCTGGAGGAGACGATCAAGCTTTCCGGTCAGCTGATGTTCCCCAAGACGGAGGATATCAAACTGCCTGGCTTGACGGGGGATCAGTCTGTGACGATCAGCCGTGTACGTGTAGCCAAGGGCCGGAAGGTAGAGGCGGGCGATGTGCTGTTCGAAGCGGAAGTCTCCGGTTTTGACAAGCAAATGGAAACGCTTCGCGGTGAGGCTGACGAGATTCAGAAGGAGATCTTTGATCTTCAGCGCAAAAACGGCGATCTGAGGCTCAAACGCACCGAAGAGATTTACATGGAAGCCTATGACCAGCTGGCAGACAGCAGGGAAGAACTGCTTGAAGCACAGACAGCGCTGGAAGTTGCAGCCAAGCTGGCGGGCGTGACTCTTAAATCGGGCAAACTGCCTGAGGAGGCACAGGCAGATGAAGCGCTTGCAGCACGCCAGAAAGATGTCGAGGAAGCCGAAAAGGTGGAATCGGAAGCGCAGAAGCGCTTTAACAACGCCAATCGTCTGGGGATCAGCGAAGATGTGCTGACCTATGTGACAAAGAGCCGTGAACTGAAAGATCAGCTGAGCAAAAAGCAGGATCAGATTACAACGCTCACGGTGCTCGGCCAGCAGGCGGCAAAGGTGACGGCTCCGCATGAGGGCTACATTGTTGATGTGGTCATTAAAGCAGGGGAAAGCTATGATGGCCGTTCTGCGGCGATTGTCATGAGCGCGCAAGATCAGAAGCCTGTGCTTCGCGCGGATACAAACGATATTGAACGCAAGATTGAAAAGGGTACGGAAATCGTTATCAAGCGCGACAGCGGAAAGAACGTCAACAAGAAAGTTTCAGACAGTGGTGTGGACGAGGAAGGCAAGCGCTATGTGGATGTCGAGCTGTCCGACAAGGATGTCTCCAATCTTGGCGGCGGCGCGGCATTGCTGGCTCAGCCGGTGAATATGTCCGCCAGCTATCGCGCGGGAAGCTCGACGACGCTTCTGCCCATCAGCGCTGTACGCGGAAGCGGAGACAGCCGTTATGTCTACGCCGTAGATGAAGAGATGAGCGCCTTGGGCGAACGCGTGCTCAAGGTGAGGAAGATGGATGTCAAGGTTCTGGCAGAGGTGGGCGCTACAGTGTCCATTGAGACGGATCTTGGCCGCCAGCGCGTGGCATATATGGAAGACCGCGCGATTTCCGAAGGTTCCGAGGTCATGGTATACCCGGAGTAAGGAGGGCGCAATGAAAACGAGGAAGCACGTTTTTCTGATCGTGCTGGGCGCCCTTTTGATGCTTGTCGGCGGGGTTCTGATTGCTCAGGTGGGCGAAGGACTGCAGTACATTCTGCCTGCCCCCGAAGAGGCGAAGGAGCTGGAAGCCCTTTACGAAGACGGACAAAAGCAGCTTGAAGGCATGGCGGATACGCTTTCGGATTATGCCATCGGCGCACGCCTTCAGGGAGCAAACCTTTCCCGAGAGGGCGGAGAGTCTGTGCAGACTGTGATATATGCTGTTGGCGAGGGATATTTTGATACCATGCATGAAACGCTCCTTGCCGGACGATATGTCAGCAGCACGGATATAAAAAAAGGTTTAGACGTGATTGTGCTGGATGAACGTGCAGCGCTGTCACTTTTTCCGGGAGACGATCCTATTGAGAAAAAGGTGATGCTCAACGGTGAATTGTATGAGGTCGCGGGCGTCATTAAGGGCGGGCGGCGTTTGGGTGAACGGGATGAGCATGTGGTCTATATCCCGATTACAACGGCCAGCCGAAGAGGCCTCAACATGCAGACGGTGGAAATGAATGCCCACGGGAACAATCCGACAGGCTCTGCCATTTTAATGAAGGATACACTTTCCTCATGGAAGCGGGGCGGCAGTTTTTACCAATATGACAAGCTGGCGTTGGGGGCATGGATGCCTGCGAGATGGGCGGTGCTGTTTGTGGGTATTGCCGTTCTGATCGCTCTTCTGAGAAGGGTAAACAGTTCGACTTGGAAACGCATCTGTTATTATACGGATCAGCTCAAGACGCGTTATGCACGCGATATGCTGCCCGGGATGGCAGGAAATTTTCTTGTGTGTGCAGCGGGATACGGCGGATTGTTGGCAGCGGCATTCCTGCTGGCAAAGTTCTCGATTGCGCCGCTGTATGTGTTCACGGAATGGATACCGGAAGTGGTGGTCGAATTATCTGCGCTGACTTCCCGCTTCTGGTCGCTTAACGATATGAATGCGGCGGCAGTACGCTATACCAGCCGGTTCCTATGCCAGATGGAATTGGGACAGGGACTTTTGCGCTGGGGCATGCTTGCGTTGCTCTTGGGGCTTGTGCTTCGTGCAAACAAATGGCTGAACCACAGGCCGGAAAAGCAGGCGCTGCCAACGGAACGGTAAAACGAAAGAAGACGATCATGTTGCAAAAGATTGAACTGGAGAAGGCGGAAAGCCGAGAGCTGGACGAAATTTGTGCGCTGTGTACGCTTGTGAAGGAAAGAACCCCTTCTTCCGGCTGGAATGAACACTATCCGACACGCGCCATTTTAGCGGCAGATTTGGCCTCACAAACTCTGTATAAGGTTGTGCAGGATGGAAAAATTGTTTCGATCATGCAGATTCGCTCCTGGGCAGAGTTCATGAAGGACGAAGAGGCGGATGATCTTCAGGATTGGAATCCGGAAATCATCAACCCTTGTGCGCTGGGACGTTTCTGCGTATCTCCAGATTGTCAGGGACAGGGACTTGGACGCCGCGTCATGATGGCAGCGCTTGAAAAGGCCAAGTCGATGGGGTATGACGGCGCACGATTCCATACGCTGGTGAGCAATGGCATCGCTTCCCATCTGTACGAGTCCATGGGATTTAGAACAGCGGGCAAGATTGCAGAGTATGGCATGGAATTTTACTGTCATGAAATGAAACTGTGATAAAATAGGACTGGATAAAAAGATTGACGCCTTTGTGCAAAAGCATGAAGGCGTCAATTTTGTGCGGGAAAAGGAGTTTTCAAGCCGGCTGAGCAGCATCATTCTGCAAGGATACTAAAACGGTTTTAAAAGGGAAAATGATTCGACGATTCAACCCGAAAGTGGTGGCCGCGGAGAATTGAAAAAAGAAGCAGAGACGCCAAGAATCTCTGCTTCCTGATATTTTGTTCAGTTTTTCTTTCGCAGATTACTGCGGCAGCTCTGGGGCAAGCGCGGAAAGCGTCTCATCAAGAATCTTCTGCCAGCGGCTGAAATCCATATTGGGCACATAGAAGGACTCTAATTCATCATGCAGCTGCCTGGCCTGAGAAAGCGCGCCAATGGCCTGATGCAGATGCAGCCGGACGGCGGAGCGCCCCTGTTCCAGCGTGTGTTCACGGCGCAGAAGTGATTCGTGCGGGATGCAGGCTGAAAAGTCAAATGTCTGTTCGGCGGGCAGCAGATCGCTGGTTGTGACAAGCGTAGACAGGGCTGGAATCGTCAGATGGAGCAGTTTTCCGGGAATGGGCGGATACAGGTGCTCTTCTACGCTGTATCCAGCAGCTTGAACAGCTGTGCTGACCTGCCGGAGAATGGGGGTGCAGTCTGCGGCCCAGTGCGCCAGAATCCGAATGACGCGCTTTTGTGCATTGTCTGAAATCAGAGAAATCTCGCCTTTGGCAGTTACAGCATCCGTGATGACGGGGCGAACAGAAGCTGTCCCGGAAGGGGCTTCCTGTCCATTTAAAACGGCCCGTGTCAATGCACGGGTCAATTGAGCCAAATGTGCATGATCCGCAGCTTCGGCGGCAACGGCAGCGTTGTCGCGTGTAAAGATAGCAGCAGCTGCCAGACAGGCACGCGCGCGCCGAATGCAGGCGGCGTGATCGTCCATGCAGGATTGAAGCTGAGGCAGACGGGGACGAATGGCTTCTTCATTCAGGCAGATTCCCAGATTGATGATGCTGTCGCGGGCACCGGGAATGTCAGGGTCTATCTGATGCGGCGCGGTGCCATCCATGATGACCAGCCCTGCATGCGGCACAGCAACGGCATCCAGACTGTCCGGGTCACCGGAGCAGAAATAGAGTGTGGATGCTTCCCCGCCGGGGCAGAGTGCAGCATGAATTCTGTGCATGAATGTCGATTTTCCAACACCGGGTCCGCCCTTGAGGATCAGCCTGCGGCGTGGGTTTTCCAGCAGCGTATCGAAGCAGGAAAAAAATCCATCCGGCCCCATGGCACCGGGGAAAAGAACTCTGTTCAATGCAATCCCTCCACAGTCGAAGCTGATTCAGAATATGCAAAAAGGGAAATTCTCATGCCGAAAAAAGACTGGTGCATGAAACAGCAGATTTTTTTGAGAAACTTTGGCGCAAGAGAAGCCGATCGGATTGCTGCACCGGCAGGGAGGGAGAAATGAGTCTGCCGGCTGCATCAAGCTGACCGCTGCCGGGGGATCAGGCGGCGCGCTTGAAGCCCTCGGCAGACGGAGGTATCGGGAAAACGGATTCAGTGAAGCGTGTCTCTTTTCAAGATTTAATCATCTTTCCTGCGCATCTTGCGGAACACGACAATAAGAAGCGCAATGATGAGCAGAATCAGAACAAACGCAATCACAAAGGCGGGCAGGTGGAAGGAGTCCACGCTGCTGAGCGGAAGCGGTGTGGCCGTTGGTTGTGCCGTTGGTATGGCGGTAGGAACGGTGGTGGGGGACAGGGTGGGCGCAGCCGTTGGAGCCGTGGTCGGCGTAGGTGTTGGAGCGGTGGTGGGCGCAGCCGTTGGAGCTGTAGTGGGCGTAGGCGTTGGAGCGGCGGTGGGTGTGACCGTTGGAGCCGTGGTCGGCGTGGCCGTTGGAGCCGCGGTGGGCGTAGGCGTTGGAGCCGCGGTGGGCGTGGCCGTTGGAGCGGCGGTGGGCGTAGGCGTTGGAGCCGCGGTGGGCGTGGCCGTTGGAACTGTGGTGGGCGTAGGTGTTGGAGCGGCGGTCGGTGTGGCCGTTGGAGCGGCGGTGGGCGTGGCCGTTGGAGCGGCGGTCGGCGTGGCCGTAGGCGCAACAGTTGGAGTAAATGTTGGTACGGCGGTCGGCGTGGCGTTGAGAGCCACAAGCAGGTCTTCCAGAGCACGAAGCAAAGTGGATACGCTGCCCGGCTGAATAGTCAGAAGCGTACTGCCTTCGATGCGCGAGATAGAAACGGCGGCAGCACCCGGTTCGGCAGGCTCAAAGCGCAGGGCTTTTTCGGTATCCGTCAGTCCGAAAGCTTCGGCATCTGTGCCGAACAGGCGCTCATAGGCTTCTTGGGAATTTTCTGCTTGCCCGATTGCCAGCGCAATTTCATGTAATTCAGTGCCATCGGCGTGAGAGTCGGGGGCAAAGGCGGCGGCAATAGCTCCGTTTTCGCCATACAGCGCGAGGGTTTGCGCGTTTTGGGCTTCCTTATGGGCGGCGGAGACGGGCGGAACGGGCGTTGTTTTCAGCGTATCCAAAGAATTCATGAGCTCGCTGAAGGAAAGCGGTTTAGGGGTGGTTTGATCGGATGTGAGGGAGGCTTCGCCGGACGCAATGGCATCCTGCAAGGACGCAACGCTCACAGATTGACCGGAAGCTGCCCGAATCAGAAGAGCCAGCACGTCGTCGGAAAGCGGCGTGTTCGGCGCCAGGTAGAGCGTGGCATAAGTTTTGCTGGGAATGATGCTGGAAAGCACAGTTCCGGAAGAAACGGCATCGCTGGGGACAGCACTCTGAGCACTGCGCAGAAGTCGAATGATTTCTTCCACGGCCATGCCGCTATGGGGATCAAAGCGTGCAATCAGGGAACCGTCCTTCTGCACTTCGGCAGAGAAGACGGTGCTTGTGGAACCGGCGGCAAAGGTGGGCAGAATGTCATCGACAGTTTTTGCTATGCGGTCGATTTCGTTTCCCTGCGGGTCATACAGGACGATGTCGCCGTTGGAATCAATGAGCATTTTTCCGGGGATGGCGCGATAAAGATAACTGACCGTTGTTTTGGCCAGCCCATTCAGCTCAGAGGCTTCGATTTCAAGGCGGCGGTATGCACCGGGAACAGCAGTTCGCGGGAAGGAGACGCGGAAAACCCATGCGCCCGTGTCGCGCACACGAAGAACGCGGGTACCGTTGACGTTGACAACGGTGTACAGATAGAAGGTTTCGTTTTCGCTGCGGGTTGAGGCGGTGATGGCAATGTGTGCGCCGGCAGAACCGGGAATCAGCGCAGGAATGCCGGAAAGCGTGTAGTCGCCATGGGCGCGCAGACCGTTGAAATCACGCACAAGGTCAAGAGACAGCGTGCGGGAACCGCGGACAGCTTCAACCATTTCTCTGGCAGAAAGATCGGAAACCGGAGTGACATCGCAGGAAGCCTGCGCCGGTCCGTAACGATTGGAGCTGGTGGAAGAAGACTGGATGGATTCCAGCTGCCAGTAACAGGGAACGGCTTTTTCTGCGCAAGCAGAAGCGCCAATGCCCAGCAGAAGGCAGAGGAATAAAAGACAGAAAATATGCTTCATATGTAGATAACTCCTCTCCGGCAGGACGATTTCCGGCCCGCTGTCAAACTGAAATCTTTACACCATTTATAGCATGTAGAGGGTTAAAAATCAAGCTGTCTTCCCTAAAAAACAAAAAATTGACGTTGACCCTGTTTAATTTTTACGAAAAAATGAAATTGGGGGCTAGTCATGGGGGGAGTTTTAAGCTATAATAAAGTCAATTCAAAAAACAAGAAAGGGAGGGATTGACCGTGATCCAGATTATCTTTGGCAAAAAGGGTTCCGGCAAGACCAAGCGCATTTTGGATATGGCGAATGCTTCTGTCAAGGAGGCTAAGGGCAACGTGCTCTTCATCGACGACGACAAGAGCTACACCCTGAACCTCAAGCCGCAGATCCGATTCATTGATGCGAGCGAGTACTCCGTAAAGAGTGAGGATCTGTTCTATGGATTCCTGGCTGGTATCCTCGCAGGCAATTATGACATCAGCGTGATCTATATTGATGCGTTCCTCAAGCTGGTGAAGAAAACGCCTGACGAACTTGTTGACTTTTTTGCCAAACTTGAAAAACTCGTGACGAACGCGAACTGTGATGTTGTTCTCAGTTTCAGCGAGGATGCAGCGAACGTTCCGGAGAGCATCCGCAAGTATCAGATTTGATCAAATGTAATTTTTGCCGCTTCCAGCTTGAGTGGGAAGCGGCTTCTTTCTTAGTTGACAAGGGGGATATCCAATGATTTCAACAAGGGGAGCCGGAGGGGTTGCGCCGTCTGAAGCGATTTTGCGCGGCATTGCCCCGGACGGCGGCCTGTATGTGCCGGAAAGGTTTCCGCACTTTAAGCAGGAGGACATGTTGTCTCTTGTCCGTATGGATTACAGGCAGCGCGCCGTTTTTGTTCTCGGACGCTTTTTGACGGACTTCACGCAGGACGAAATCAGCGCGGCGGTCAGAAGCGCTTATGCAGAGCGGTTTGATTGCGGAGAAATTGCGCCGCTTGCAGCGATTGGAAAAAATACATATGCGCTGGAACTGTTCCATGGGCCGACGCTTGCGTTTAAGGATATGGCGCTTCAGCTTCTGCCCCGCCTTATGACAATGAGCGCAAAGAAAAACGGAGAAACGCGCACAATCACCATACTTGTTGCAACAAGCGGCGACACGGGAAAAGCGGCTCTGGAAGGATTCCTGGATGTTCCGGGGACGGAGTGCTGTGTGTTTTATCCGGAGGAAGGCGTCAGCGCGGCACAGAAATTGCAGATGGTGACAACCGGAGGCAGCAACACACATGTCATCGCAGTGAAAGGCAATTTTGACGATGCGCAAAGCGGTGTAAAGCGCCTGTTTTCGGATAAGACGTTTGCTGATGCGTTGAAAGGCCGCGTCCTGTCTTCAGCCAATTCCATCAACTTCGGCCGTCTTGTGCCGCAGATCGTCTACTACTTCTCCGCTTATGCAGACCTGCTTGCGCGGGGAGAGATTGAGATGGGCGAAGAGGTGAATTTCTGCGTGCCGACAGGCAACTTTGGCGATATTCTGGCGGCTGATTATGCAAAAAAATCGGGTCTTCCCGTTGGACGGCTCATCTGCGCGAGCAATGAGAACAATGTGCTGACGGACTTCATCGAGACAGGTTGCTACGATATCAGCAATCGGCCATTCTACAAGACGATTACGCCGTCCATGGATATCCTGATTTCTTCGAATTTGGAACGGCTGCTTTTCGATTTGAGCGGCAGGGATGGCATGTATGTCGCCAAGTTGATGCAGGCACTCGCTCAGGATGGACGCTATACGATTACGAACCAGATGAAAGCGGCAATGCAGAAGGATTACGCGGCAGGGTTTGTCAATCAGGAAGGTGTCCAGGCGGAAATTCGGCGCATGTGGCAGGAAGAACATTACCTGATGGATACGCATACAGCGGTGGCATCTGCGGTTCTGCGCGCTTACAGGGAGAAGACGGGCGACACGCGAAAGAGCGTTGTTGTCTCGACAGCCAGCCCGTATAAATTTGGCGCCTCTGTTTTGGAAGCCATATCTGATGAAGGAAAAGGAGCAGATGATTTCGATTGCTGCCGGATGCTGGCGGAAAAGACGGGAATGGCTTTTCCAGAGCAGATCCGCATGCTGCCGGAATTGCCAATACGTCACAAGGCATCCTGCATGCCGGAGGATATGAAGGCGGCTGTGAAGCAGGCTGTCGGAGCTGAAAGTTAAAATGAAAAAACCTTCGCCTTTGCAGAACGAAGGTTTTTTACATGTCAGATGGGCAATCAAATGGTATAGACGGGGCGATCAGGAGCAAAGTCTGAGCGATAGGCAATGATCTTCTTAAAATCATTTTTTGCGGCGATTTGCAGCATCTCCTGCTGGGTGCAGTGAACGCCGTAACGTAAAAACTGCGCTTTGCCGGAATGCAGAAGAAGCGACGCGTATGTGTTTGGTTCAACGGTTCCGGTGAGGATGACCCGCCCTCCACAGATGAGAAGCTGACGAACGAGCTGACGCGCAGCCGGTGTGTCAAGCTGAGGATCACTCAAAAAGTAAACGCCCAGCGCGACAAAATCCTTGGGAAATGGGCGGACAAACACGTTGTTCAAGAGGTCCTGTGCTTCAGGAAGAACCCAGAGCGCTGTTGCGTCCAGATGACGCAGTTCCGAAATGAAGTGCCGATCGCCAAAGATATCGGTTCCGGGAAGGCGTTCGCTGATGCAGGTCAGAATCCCCTCGCCGCGGCCAAATCGCGGGACAGGCAAAACGACCGGGCGGTTGTCTGCCAGCGCTTCGGAGATGGCGGACGTGAGGGTATCAATCTGCGCTTTGTTGGATTCCTTGCTCATGCCGTAGTCGCAGTCCAAAACGGCCAGATCCGCAGACAGCCCTTCGATGGGATCAAACGCGTGCACCCGCGCACCGCTGTAGTAGTCGCCGGAAAAGAAGATGGAGCGTCCATCTGCTGTCAGCTTGAACCAGGCACTGCCGGAGCAGTGGCCGGAGCGCCCCCAGATAATCTTCAGCCCGCCGGGAAGTTCTGCCTCGGCATAGGGCAGGCTGAGTGCCTCCAAAAAGATGGGGTTGTCAAGCGGAACCGTCAGCTGACGCGCGGTTTCTGTGGTCAGAACGACCTGACCGGAGAAGCCGCATTGGAACAGGAAGGACAGCGCACCGGCCTGATTTTCATGGGAGTGGGATAAAAACAGATAGCGGCTTGATTTAATCTGTTCGGAGGTCAGATGCGGGAGGGCATCATCTGCATAACAGCGCTGATAACCGCAGTCCACAATAAAAGACAGCTGTTCAGTTTCGATATAATAGCAGTGACGCTGTTGTGTGAAAGGTTCCCCCGTCAAATAGAGCTTCATGAGCGGCCTCCTTGCAAGAGTCATTTGTATTGATATAGTATAATACAAAAACAGAAAAGCGTAAATAAAAAAAGCAAAAAGGCAAAGCGCTTTGTTTAAATTATGAAGGGAAACCGTCAAAAACAGACCGAGTTTTGGTGAAAATCCCCTTCCGTTAAATAGGGAGTCGTGGTAAAATAGAAAAAGCGGAAAATCTATCCGCTTTTTTTCAAATTTCAGGAAGAAAACGGAACGCAGATTCGTTATTATGGCACAGGGAAAACAGGGGGGCGCGATAGGATGAATGGAATGTTGAAAAAGTTTTTGATGTGTTTGCTCGTGTGCGGGCTGATTGGGAAAGGCGCTGCGTTGGCGGCCGTTGTTGATAACGGCAGCGACCCGGACAGCAGGCTGAACATGCGTGCAGAGCCAAGCAAAGAAGCAGACTCTATCGGCAAGTTTTACAGCGGAACAGAGGTTGAAATTCTTTCTGATGCCGGCGAAGGATGGGCGGAAGTGCAGATCGGCACAGCGCCGTACTGCCTGAATGGCTATATGATGCAAGAATATCTCTCAGACAGCGTCAATGTGGACGCAACGCGGGAGATGGAGGTCATTTCGCCGTATGGCACGCAGTCCATTGTCATAAGAAGCAGGCCGTCCAATTCCTATGATGCAGTCGCGATGATTGAAGTGGGCAGTCAGGTTCACGTCATTGGAACAGCAGGCGATTATTATTATGTGCGTCTTTCAGATGATGCAATAGGCTGCCTGAGTGTAGATGAAGTGGAATGAGGAAAGTTTTCTTTTTAAAGCAGCATAAAAAAGGAGCTGTACCCAAACAGCTCTAAGAAAAATGCAAAGATCTCAGTCCATATCGGAAGCATACGAATACACACCAAGCGATGTATTCATCCATGTAGTTTCCAGTATTTGCTTTGCGTTTCGTTCCATCTATGCCAATGTGGTTTGCGTCCGCATGCTCTTTTGCGAAGATACAGGCATTGATTCCCGAAATATTTCGCTTTGAGCCAGATCATTGTGAATGAAATTCTGGATGGTCATTACACAGGGGCTTTCCGTTCATCCAGCAGCCTGAGAAAACGAATGTCTGTATCGCACAGCTTCCGAATCTGCCGGATTGAGCAATATCCAAATTCCATAAAGGCAAACAGTACAAGCTTGAACAATGTTTCACGGTCATATTCCGGACGGCCTGTTTTACGTTCCTTACGCGCAAAATGTTGATTCAGGTCAAGATGTGGCACTCCTTCATTGAAACGTATACCGGATCTGAAATTTTTAAAATGCTTTCCCAATCCACCTGTTATTTCAGCTGGATTGGCGTAGAATACGTGACCGTGTATGGGTGTGTCATGCTCATGACGGAATAACACCAAACGGCTGCATTGGGAACTCCCTTTGCAGCCGTTTTCTTGTATGATGTTGTCTCCTGCGCCAATCGTCCAGCGGGCTTCTTTGTTAAGGTTTTTTGTACAGCCCCTTTGAATTTGCCCGGTTTACACGGAAAGGCTGATGTTATAGATGGACTGCTTTTTGCAGGACGGGCTGAAGAAACTGTCCTGTGTAGCTTTCTTTACAGCCGGCGATGTCTTCCGGCGTGCCTTCACACACGAGCGTGCCGCCGCCGCTTCCGCCCTCCGGGCCAAGATCGATCACATAGTCACAGGCTTTAATGACGTCCAGATTGTGCTCGATAATCAGCACGGAATTTCCGCCTTCGGACAGGCGGCGCAGAACGCCGACCAGCCGTTCACAGTCGGCCATGTGCAGGCCGGTTGTCGGCTCATCCAGCACATAGAATGTGCGCCCCGTAGCCGTTTTGGACAGTTCCGTGGCCAGCTTGATGCGCTGAGCTTCGCCGCCGGAGAGCGTTGTAGAGGGCTGACCAAGGCGAATGTAGCCCAGGCCAACGTCCGCAAGCGTTTGCAGCTTACGGGCGATACGTGGATAGGCAGAGAAAAAATCAAGCGCTTCTTCCACTGTCATATCCAGCACATCGGCAATGGATTTCCCCTTATAGAGCACTTCCAGCGTCTCACGATTATAGCGTTTGCCTTTGCACACTTCGCATGGAACGTAAATATCTGCAAGGAAATGCATTTCGATACGGAGAATGCCGTCGCCAGAACAGGCTTCGCATCGTCCGCCGCGCACGTTGAAGGAAAAACGGCTCTCCTTGTAACCGCGCGCTTTGGCTTCCGGCGTGGAGGAAAAGACTTTGCGGATCAGGTCGAATACTCCGGTATATGTTGCCGGATTGCTGCGCGGTGTGCGGCCGATGGGGGATTGGTCGATAGCGATGACCTTGTCCAGCTGCTCCAGGCCGTCGATGCCGTCACAGGCACCGGGGCGCGTGTGCGCGCGGTTGAGATCGCGCTGAAGGGTCTTATAAAGGATCTCGTTGACCAGCGTAGATTTTCCGCTGCCAGATACGCCTGTCACAACAGCCATAACCCCCAGAGGGATATTGACGGTGAGATTTTTCAGGTTGTTTGCCCGCGCTCCGCGCACAGCCAGCCAGCCGGAGGGCTTTTTGCGCATCTTGGGCAGCGGGATGGAGCGTCGCCCGGAAAGATACGCGCCGGTCACTGATTCGGGACAGGCCATGATCTCTTCGGCTGTGCCCTGCGCGACGAGATATCCGCCGTGTTCACCGGCGCCGGGACCGATATCCACAATCTGGTCGGCAGCGCGCATGGTATCCTCATCGTGTTCGACAACGATCACGGTGTTGCCGATGTCGCGCAGGTGTTTGAGGGTCTCAATCAGGCGGGCATTATCGCGCTGATGCAGGCCGATGGACGGTTCATCCAGAATATAGAGGACGCCCACGAGGCTGGAGCCGATTTGGGTGGCCAGACGGATGCGCTGAGCTTCGCCGCCCGAGAGCGTTCCAGCCGAGCGGGAAAGCGTCAGATAATCAAGACCAACATCGGAAAGAAAACGAAGACGTGCGCAGATTTCCTTGAGTATAGGCGCAGCGATCATGGTGTCCTTTTCGCCAAACGATAGGGAAGAGAAGAACGCGCTTGCTTCCGATACGGACAGGTCGGAAACTTCCGCGATGGATTTTCCGCCCACAGTGACTGCCAGAATTTCAGGACGCAGACGGCGGCCGTGGCAGCTTGGGCAGGGCGTTTGACTCATCAGAGAATCATAGTGCGCCTTGACGGATTCGCTCTGAGTTTCAGCGGCGCGACGTTCTGTCGTCGGGATAACGCCCTCAAACGGCGCAGTGAACGTGCGCTCATCGCCATTGGGGCGGACGTAATGGATGGTCAGGGGTTCGCCTTTCGTGCCGTAGAGGATGACGTTTAACGCTTCGTCAGACAGTTCAGACAGCGGGGTATCCATTGAAAAGCCGTATTTTTGGGACAGGGCTTCAAAGAACATGCCCGCCTGCGATCCGCTTTCCAGATTGCTCCAGCCCATCACGGCAAATGGACCGTCGCGCAGCGATTTTTTCCAGTCTGGTACAATGAGGTCAGGGTCGATTTTCATTAAAACACCCAGTCCTGAACAGGTCGGACAGGCACCAAAAGGACTGTTGAAGGAGAAGGAACGCGGGGCAAGTTCTTCAATGGAAATGCCGCAGTCCGGACAGGCCAGATTCTGAGAGAAAAGCATTTCCTGTTCACCGGGACCGATGTCCAAAAGTACAATGCCGCCGGAGAGCGCAAGAGCGGTTTCAAGAGAGTCTGACAGGCGGGAGCGAATGCCCTCGCGCAGAATCAGGCGGTCTACGACAACTTCGATGGTGTGCTTTTTCTGCTTGGCAAGCGGCGGAACATCGGCTGCATCGTGGAGTTCACCGTCTACGCGGACGCGGATAAAGCCCTGTTTGACGATGCTTTGCAGAATTTTGGCATGTTCCCCTTTCTTGCCGCGAACGAGCGGCGCCAACAGCTGAAGGCGTGTACGATCGGGCAGAGAGAGAATCTGATCGACCATCTGATCGACCGTCTGCCTGGAAATTTCCCGGCCGCATTTGGGGCAGTGCGGCACGCCGACGCGCGCATAGAGCAGGCGCAGATAATCGTGAATTTCTGTGACTGTGCCGACCGTGGAGCGCGGATTCTTGCTGGTGGTCTTCTGGTCAATGGAAATGGCCGGGGACAAGCCGTCGATAGCATCGACATCGGGTTTTTCCATTTGTCCCAAAAACTGGCGCGCGTAAGCTGACAGCGATTCCACGTAGCGGCGTTGTCCCTCGGCGTAGAGCGTATCAAACGCGAGGGAGGATTTGCCGCCGCCGGAAAGGCCGGTCAATACGATGAGTTTGTTTCGTGGAAGGGTCAGATCAATGTTTTTCAAGTTGTTCTGACGCGCACCGCGGATGACGATATTTTCCTGCATGGATTCTCCTTTATTGATGAAGCATGTCTTGAGGACGCTGTGAAAGGAAGCGGTAAGTCTATCGTTCCTCAAGCAGCGGAAAGTTATTTTCGTGTTCTCGGCTTTTTTGCCCGCCGCCGCTTGGGAAGTTCGATGATCTCTTCTTCCATCGGCTTTTTGCCCTGAAGTTCAAAGAGACGGTCGCGCAGTTTTGCAGCCAGTTCAAAGTCGAGGTTGGCGGCGGCCTGCAGCATCTTCTCCTCGGTGGAGCAGATGAGTAGGTGCAGCTCGTCCTCGCTCAACTCGTTGGGGCGCTTCTCTCTGTGTTTCTTTTCCGTTGGCGCGTGGCCGATTTCCAGGAGATCACGGACAGATTTCATGACAGTCCTGGGGGTAATGCCGTGCGCCTCGTTGAACGCCTGCTGCAATTGACGGCGGCGCTGCGTTTCAAAGATGGCGCGTTTCATGCTGTCCGTCATGGTATCGGCGTACATGATGACCCGGCCTTCGGCATTGCGCGCTGCGCGGCCAATGGTCTGGATCATGCTGACTTCGCTGCGCAGAAAGCCCTCTTTGTCAGCATCGAGAATAGCGACGAGCGCCACTTCCGGCAGGTCGAGACCTTCGCGCAGAAGGTTGATGCCCACAAGCACATCGAATTCGCCTAAGCGCAGGTCACGAATGATTTCCTGCCGCTCCATGGTCTGGATGTCTGAATGCAGGTAACGCACGCGGACGTTCATTTTGCTCAGGTAAGCGGTCAGACTTTCGGCCATTTTCTTGGTAAGCGTTGTTACAAGCACACGGAAGCCTTGCGCTGTGACATTTCTGATTTCTGCATACAGGTCATCCACCTGTCCGGCTGCCGGCCGAATGGTGATTTCGGGGTCAAGCAGACCTGTAGGCCGGATGATCTGTTCGACAATCTGCCCGGCATGTTCCAGCTCATACGGTGCAGGCGTTGCGCTTACACAGATCAGCTGAGGAATGCGGCTTTCAAACTCCGAGAATGTGAGGGGACGGTTGTCAAATGCGCTTTTGAGCCGGAACCCATAATTGACGAGCGACTCTTTGCGCGCGCGGTCGCCATTGTACATGGCGCGCACTTGGGGAAGCGTCACATGGCTTTCGTCCACAAAGACGACAAAGTCTTCCGGAAAGTAATCCAGGAGCGTATACGGTGCCTCTCCGGGCTTTCTGTTTTCAAAGTAACGGGAATAGTTTTCGATGCCTGTGCAGTAGCCTAACTCACGCAGCATTTCAATATCATACTGTGTGCGCTGGGCAATGCGCTGGGCTTCGATCAGTTCGCCGCGAGACTTAAATTCAGCAATGCGTTCGTCCAGATCGTGCTCGATGGCTTCAATGGCGCGGTCGATGGTTTCCCGAGGGGTGGCATAGTGCGTGGCGGGATAAATGGAGACATGCTCCAATTCCATCAGCGTGTGCCCGCTCAGCGGGTCAATGGAAGAAATGCGGTCGATTTCATCGCCAAAGAACTCCACGCGCAGCGCACTTTTTTCGCTGCCGGCCGGAAAAATCTCCACAACATCGCCGCGAACGCGGAACGTGCAGCGGGAAAAGTCGTAATCATTGCGTTCATACTGAATATCCACCAGCCGACGGAGCAGTTCATCGCGTTCAAGCGGCATGCCCGGACGCAGAGAGATCATCATGCCTTCATATTCCTGGGGGTCGCCCATCGAATAAATGCAGGATACGGAAGACACCACGATCACGTCCCGCCGCTCACGCAGCGCGGCTGTTGCGCTGTGGCGCAGGCGGTCAATCTCCTCGTTGACGGCAGAGTCCTTTTCAATGTATGTGTCCGTTGAAGCGATGTAGGCTTCCGGCTGGTAATAGTCGTAGTAAGAGACGAAGTATTCTACGGCGCTGTCAGGGAAGAACTCGCGAAACTCTGCACAGAGCTGAGCGGCGAGGGTCTTATTGTGGGCGATGACCAGCGTTGGACGCTGGAGCCGCTCAATGACGGAAGCCATGGTGTAGGTTTTGCCTGAACCGGTAACGCCAAGCAAAACCTGACAGGGCATACCCGCCTGGACGCCTTTGGCAAGCGCTTCGATGGCCTGCGGCTGGTCGCCCTGCGGTTTAAAAGGGGACTTGAGAACGAAACGGTTTTCCTGCATGATGGCCTCCTTACAAGGGATTATGATTGTTCTCATTATAGCATAGAAAACAGAGGGGAACAACAGTTCTGCATGAAGAGAAATATGATCAGGAAAGGACAAAAAAAGTTTTTTGAAGAGAGATGAACATTTTTTTGCCCGGAAGACTGAAAAATGAAAATCTGGGGTTTTCAGCATGCAGAATCAGCGCCGAAAGGCCGCAGAAAGTGAATGGAGTGCAGGGTCAAAGAAGACAAAAATAATCAGATATTGCTTGAAAAAATGGTGCAAAATGGATCGAAAAGTGATATACTGGATGTAGAAAGAATATCGAAAAAGGAGCGCTTCGTATGACTTCGATGTTTGTGGTGGCTGCGCTGATCGCTCTCAATATTGCTTACTTTATCTATGATGGGCAGCAGGAGCAGGCGGCGCGCCAGATGGACGATTATCGCAGGGTTGAATTCAAAAGGGTTGTTCACAGGGACGCATATTAACGGAAAAGGGGCTGTACAAAAGCCCTAACAAAGAAGCCCCGCTGGACGATTGGCACAGGAGACAACATCATACAAGCAAACGGCTGCAAAGGGAGTTCCCAATGCAGCCGTTTGCTGTTATTCCGTCATGAGCATGACACACCCATACACGGTCACGTATTCTACGCCAATCCAGCTGAAATAACAGGTGGATTGGGAAAGCATTTTAAAAATTTCAGATCCGGTATACATTTTCAATGAAGGAGTGTCAATTTTCTATCTCTTCGGCCCATGCAATCATACGGGGATCGCGCATACATTCTTTATATTCTGCTTGATCCCAACAGATAATCTGCTGCATGGTATTTGTATTTTTCGCAGCAGGCATCAACATCAGAAAACCATAAAAGCTTTTTGCCAGCGGATAAATAAGCTCATTACAGCAGCTTTCTGGATTGACACAAAAAACATCTCTTCAAATCCATTGATGAAGCAGTAGCGGATTCCAATGTTCCAGCTGGGCATCTATGGGCGTACCCAAAGAATCGCCTGTTTTCTGCCTTGTTCCAATCCAATGAAGGCGCCATGGATGTCCAAGTCCTTATACCTTTGATAAAGCGCCTTCGTTATCCCACTCTATGGTGTTGTTCCCTTTCATTCATCGTCATTATAGCAGGAATATCTCCACCGCTCCATCATTTTTCAACACACAAAATGCAGCCGTTCTCAACACGCTGCCCATAATGGTTTTCTTCTGCTGGCGGGGCGTCAAATCCCTGTTGCTTCGCAATTCCTTCCGTTTCTATGCACGTATCATCAGGCTCTGCAATCCCCGTTTTTTCTCTTTTTTCAGCTGTTCTGTGATGTTTCCCTGCGTATGGTGCATGTTTTTCAAAAAAACACATGAATCCGATATCTTTCGTTCCGATTTACTCTATATTAAACAAAAGCAAGGCTTGAATTTTATCATTCTCTGTTCTATAATGAAAGCAGATGTTTATGTTTGTACATCGTTTTTGTTTCTGAATAGATGATCAATTCCAAAGGAGGTATATATTCATGCTCATCAAGGCTGACGAAAGCAAGCATCTCAATCTTTCAATTAATCAGATCGAGAGACTTTGCCCCGTTGCCAAAGCACTTTCTTCCCCGATGCGCGTCAGGATGATTGCTCTGTTGTCCACGCGTTCCATGAACGTCAACGAACTGGCAGAGGCTCTTTCCCTTCCCGTCTCTACAGCAGCGTTAAACGTGCGTCAGCTCGAAGAAGCCGGGCTGATTCAAACGGAGATCCAGCCGGGCATTCGCGGCGCAATGAAGCTCTGTTCCCGCCAGACTGACTCCGTAAGCATCCGCCTCATGCCGGAAACAGAAAATGGTGTCAATGCACTGACCCTGCACCTGCCCATCGGCAGCTATTCTTCTGCGGAGGACATTCGCCCGGACTGCGGTCTCGTTTCTGAACATGCGTGGATCGGCGAAAGCGACCTGCCCGGCACGTTCTACCATCCCGACCGTCTGCGTGCGCAGATGCTCTGGTTCCAGTCCGGCATATTGGAATACCGCTTCTCTTTGGGCGAAGTTTCTCCGGATCAGGTCGAATGGCTGGAGTTTTCCATGGAAATTTCCTCCAATGCCCCCATGTACCGCGAAGATTTCAAGAGCGACATCTCTGCCAGCGTCAATGAGACAAAGCTGGGCACCTGGGTCAGCCCCGGAGACTACGGCGGACGCCGCGGCCGTCTCAACCCCTCCTGGTGGAGCGAAACGTGCTCGCAGTTCGGCCTTCTGAAGACCTGGCGGGTGGACAGCAAGGGCTGCACCCTGGACGGACAACCTCTCTCCTCCGTCTGCCTTTCCGATCTCCATCTTTCCGAAAGGGATTACATTTCCCTTCGCATCGGCATTGAAAAAGATGCCGACCATGTAGGCGGCATGAACCTCTTTGGGGAAAAATTTGGTGACTATGCGCAGGGTATTGTCGTGCGCATCGGCTACGCTCAGCCTGAATAAAGTGCAAAAACAGCGCTGTACAAAAGTCCACTTCTCAAAAATTCAGGGCGCATAAAATAAATTCCAGCAAAAACCAAGGACAAACCTTGATTTCCTGCTGGAATTTATTTTATGCGTTTTCAGATCAATCAGTTTTTGTACCGCCCCTCCCCTGAATGTCGATGTATTCTGCAGTCAGTCGATCATCATTTGCGGCTGTTTGACAGGCGGCTTTGTGTATAGAATCTGCTGTTCACTCGGAAAATTTACAGCCAGACTGAAAATGTGTGACCATGATCATTCGATCCGGCACACCGATGGAATGAGGAACAGACAGATTAAAACACGGTAAGTTTTGCAGAATAAGGCGAGAAAAAGCGGAGTTCGCGGCAGCCCTGATGTCCGGTCATCAAAAAAATGAGCAGTTGTTCTTCTGCTGCCGGTATGATCCTTCCTGTTTTTGGGCAAAGCTAGGAAAGAAAAACAGATGGTCGATACAAATTTTGCCGCTTTTTGCCGTTTCCAATGATGACGAATGGCGAAAATAAGTGTATAATAGAAATCGCGCCGTTATACTGCGCGTGGAAAACCGACAGGAGGATTACAGGTTATGTTGGAATTACGCGGCGTCGGCTATGAAGCGGACGACGGAAAAGAAATATTAAAAGACATCAATTTGAAGATTGACGACCGTTTTGTCGCAATCACTGGCCCCAACGGCGGCGGAAAGTCCACATTGGCCAAGGTCATTGTGGGCATTGCGCAGCCGACATCCGGTCAGATTCTGCTGGATGGAGAGGACGTAACCAATCTGTCCATCACAGAGCGTGCCCGCTGCGGCATCAGCTATGCATTTCAGCAGCCGGTGCGCTTCAAGGGGCTGCGTGTACGTGACCTTCTGACTCTTGCGGCCGGCAAGGACACCAAGGTGACAGATGCCTGCCAGTATCTGTCTGAAGTGGGACTGTGCGCACATGATTACATCGACCGGGAGCTGAACGACAGCCTTTCCGGCGGCGAACTCAAGCGCATTGAAATCGCCATGGTGCTGGCACGCGGTACGAAGCTGAGCATTTTTGACGAACCGGAGGCGGGCATTGATTTGTGGAGCTTTCAGAATCTGATTCGCGTGTTTGAAAAGATGTATCAGCAGACGCGCGGCAGCATCCTCATTATCAGCCATCAGGAGCGTATTCTGAATATTGCAGACAAGATCATATACCTGAAGGGCGGCCGGGTAGAAAAGTATGGCGACAGGGAGAGCATCCTGCCGGGGCTGCTTGGTACAAGCAGCCGTGCAGCCTGCCCGGTGCTGACAGAAAAAATGGAGGGCTGAGCATGGACTTCATTGGAAAAAATCTTCTCAATAAGGTGTCGGGGCTGTTGGATATCCCGACTTCCGGCGCGTTTAATATCAGAGCCAACGGCGAAAGCGCCGCGCGTTCTACCAGCGAGAATATCGACATCGTTTCCAAGACTGACAAGCCCGGCATCAATATCATCATTAAGCCCGGCACAAAGGGCGAAAGCGTGCATATCCCGGTCATCGTTTCGGAAAGCGGCCTCAAGGATACTGTGTACAATGATTTTTATATCGGTGAAAACTGCGATGTAACGATTGTTGCGGGCTGCGGCATCCATAACTGCGGCTCTGAAGACAGCGCGCATGATGGTGTTCACCGTTTCTTTGTGGGAAAGCATGCAAAGGTGCGCTACATCGAAAAGCACTACGGTGAGGGTGAAGGGCGCGGCAAGCGGCTGATGAATCCAGAGTCCGAGGTGACGCTGGATGAAGGCGCAGAGATGGATATGGAGACGACCCAGATTTCGGGCATTGATGACACATATCGCAAGACAACGGCCAAGCTGGCTGCACATGCCGTTTTGACGATTCATGAGAAAGTGATGACGACCGGTGAGCAGCATGCTGACGCATATTTTTCCGCTGACCTGAATGGTGAAGATTGCAGATGCAACATTGTCAGCCGCACGGTGGCCAAAGACAACAGCGTTCAGAATTTTACAAGCGTTCTCAACGGCAATGCTGCCTGTACAGGTCATACCGAATGTGACTCCATCATCATGGATCATGCGCGTGTTCTGGCCAGCCCGCAGCTGTGCGCAACCTGCATTGATGCCAGCTTAATTCATGAGGCGGCAATTGGCAAGATCGCAGGCGAGCAGCTGATTAAGCTCATGACGCTGGGCCTCACTGAAAAAGAGGCAGAAGAGCAGATTGTCAACGGATTCCTCAAGTAAATGGATTGTAAGCAGGCTAAAGGGATTTTCCTTTTGGCCTGTTTTTTGGATAAAAGAAAACCGCTGGCTCATCAGGTGAAAAGTTAAGAGATGAATAAAAATCCTCTTATGCTGCACGGAATAAGATCCGGCAGTCAAGCAGATCAACGTGATGAGGATGGATCATTATGAAAAATGATTATGAAACTTAACACGTATGAAATGACGCTGTCAATATCATATAGTGATTGCACGAAAGCACACAAGGCAAATCATTTGTTGAAAATACAGGGCGGAAACAGGAAAAATTCTGAGGACGTTATGCGAAAGATACGAGGCAGCTTGCAGGAGCATTTTGCCATCAAAAGAATTCCGAAGGATATAAGCGAAATTGAAAAGTTTGAGACGGTGGATCAGGAAAGGGGATAATTTCAAAAGAGCCTTGCCCTTGTGATGGATATACCGTATAATACAATAGGATGATTGGGGCAAGGAGGGGTGCATATGGAAAAATTAACGGTTCTTGGAACAGGATACGCACTGGCAACGCGCTGCTATAACACGTGTTTTACGCTTTCAAACGATGCAAATATGCTGCTTGTGGATGCGGGCGGCGGCAATGGTATTTTGCGGCAGATGGAAGATGCGGGACTTTCCTTTGCGGATGTGCATGATTTTTTTATTAGCCATGCACACCCTGACCACCTGAACGGTGCAGTTTGGGTGTTTCGCAAGGTAATGACGCAGATGCTGGCAGAAAAATATGAAGGAGATCTCCATGTGTACTGCCACAGGAGCATACGCGAGGGACTGATGGCCATTTGCGGGCTGATGCTCCAGAAAAAGCAGATGGCGCTCATCGGAAAAAGAATCTTTTTTCATGATATTGAGCATGGAACGACAGCCCGTCTGGCCGGATATGATGTCAATTTCTTTGACATTCATTCGACCAAAATTCTTCAGTTTGGCTTTACGCTCAAGCTGCACAATGGGCAGCGGCTCACCTTCCTGGGAGATGAGCCATATAATCCAGCCTGTCATCTGGCTGTAGAGGGAAGCGATTGGCTGCTTTCGGAGGCGTTTTGTTTAAAGGAACAGGCCGGGGATTTTAAGCCTTACCAAAAGCACCACAGCACAGCAGCAGATGCGGCGAACGTTGCCGAAGAGTTGGGCGCTGCACATCTTGTCCTGTGGCACACAGAGGACACACAGCTGGACAGGCGAAAGGAACTGTATACAAGAGAAGCCCGATCCTGTTATACAGGGGACGTGTATGTGCCGGACGATTTGGATGTCATTGAATTGAAATGAGGGAAAACCATGGATATAAAAGCCATGCTGGCGCGTGAGTTTGAGGTTCAGCCGGAGATTGTAGGGCGGATTGTCACCCTCATTGATGAAGGCAATACCATTCCGTTCATTGCGCGATATCGTAAAGAACAGACGGGTGCGATGGACGACCAGAAGCTGCGCGAATTGAGCGAACGGCTGGATTATCTGCGCGGGCTGGACAAGCGGCGCGCCCAGATCGAAGCTTCGCTTTTGGAGCAGGATAAACTGGATGATGCGCTCAAAGCGAAGCTTGCGGCCGCAGAGATGCTCTCTGAGCTGGAGGATATTTACAGACCTTATCGCCCCAAACGCCGCACACGCGCGATGATCGCCAAAGAAAAGGGCGTTGAACCGCTGGCTGATGCGATTTGGGCGCAGCGGCGCGGCGATGATCCCCGTGCGCTGGCTGAGGCCTATGTGAAGGAAGATGTGCCCGATGCAGATACGGCGCTGGCGCTGGCGGGCGATATTCTTGCCGAGAGAATCAGCGATGATGCGTCCATCCGCGCTGCTCTTCGTGCCTATGTACACCGCACGGGTGTGCTCAGAAGCGTGCAGGCCAAGGAAGGCGACAATGTTTATCAGCAGTATGCCGATTACAGGGAGCCTGTGATGCGCGCGGCAGGGCATCGCGTGCTGGCGCTTAACCGCGGCGAGCGGGAAGAGTGGCTCAAGGTATCCGTTGAAGTGGAGGAAGAAGGCGCGCTGCAAATCATCAGGCGTGCCGTTGTTCGGCCGGAAAGCGCCTGCTGCGATATTGTGCGCGCTGCGGCTCAAGATGCGTGGGAACGTCTGATTGCGCCGTCATTGGAGCGGGAGATTCGCGCGGAGCTGACGGATAAGGCGAACGAGGGCGCCATTGCCGTGTTTGGCCAGAATCTGCGTCAGCTGCTTATGCAGCCGCCGATTCGAGGAAAGGTGACGCTGGGCGTTGATCCTGGATTCAGAACGGGATGCAAACTGGCCGTTGTGGACGAAAACGGACGTGTTTTGGAGACAGGCGTGGGGCATTTCACGCTTCCCGGAGCCAATCTTGAGAAGGCAAAGCAGCAGGTGCTCGCCATGATGCGCCGTCATCATGTGACGGCGGTAGCCATCGGCAACGGAACAGCTTCCCGCGAGAGCGAACGCTTCATTGCGGACCTCCTTTCGGAAGTGCCCGGTGCGGCGTATACCATTGTCAGCGAAGCGGGCGCATCGGTTTACTCAGCTTCCAAGCTGGGCGCGAAGGAATTTCCGGATTATGATGTATCGCTTCGGAGCGCTGTCTCCATCGCCAGACGCATGCAGGACCCGCTGGCCGAACTGGTGAAGATTGATCCCAAGGCCATCGGCGTGGGACAGTATCAGCATGACCTCAAGCAGGCTCAGCTGGAATCAACGCTTTCGGGCGTAGTGCAGAGCTGTGTGTCCAGCGTTGGCGTCGATGTGGAAAGCGCGTCGGCATCGCTGCTCACGCATGTGGCAGGCATAGGAGAAAAGCTTGCGGAGAATATAGTCGCCTATCGGGATGAGAATGGCATTGCCACGCGCGCGCAGCTCAAGAAAGTGCCCAAGCTTGGGCCAAAAGCGTTTGAACAGTGCGCGGGATTTCTTCGTGTGCATGGCACGAATCCGCTTGACGCGACTGCGGTGCATCCGGAAAGCTACGCGGCGGCCAAGGCGCTGCTTGATGAACTGGGCTATGAGATGAAGGCGCTTGAGCACGGCGGGATTTTGGGCATCACGGAAAAGGCCGATGCGTATGGCATAGAGAAATTGGCGAAGAAATTGGATGTTGGTGAAATGACGCTGCGCGACATCCTCTCGGAGCTTGAAAAGCCCGGCAGAGATCCGCGTGAAGCGCTGCCGCCGTCTGTGCTGCGAACGGATGTATTGGAACTGTCGGATTTAAAACCCGGCATGGAGCTGACCGGAACAGTCAGAAATGTGATTGACTTCGGCGCATTCGTGGACATCGGCGTTCATCAGGATGGACTGGTGCATATTTCGCGCATGTCCGACCACTTTATTCGCCATCCCGCTGAAGTTGTGCGCGTGGGTGATGTGGTGACGGTATATGTGGTCAGCGTGGACGAAAAAAAGAAGCGGATTGCGCTGAGCATGGTGAAGGAGAAGGCTTGACATGCGCAGAGGTTTTGCTGCGGTGCTGATTCTGCTGACGCTGGCTGTGGCTGGAGCAAAGGCGGACAGCACGTATACCTATGGTGGAAGCGGCATGGATGTCATCACGGAGATCATTCCGATTGAAGGCGGTGCGCTGGCAGTAGGAAGAACAAATTCGAACGACGGCACATTCAGCACCAGGAGCCGAAAAGGCATGGCGGGCTGGGTGCTCTGCCTGAATGAAATGGGCGACATCCGCTGGACACATTGTACGGCACATGCGGGAAGGGTAGAATTTCATTCGCCTTATGAGCATCAAAATGGGATGCTGTCCTGTGTGCTGGGCGATATCCGCACAGGCATGGAATGGATCTGGTATAACAGGGAAGGCAATGCAGGATACGGCGTGACGCAGGCCCGCATCGAAATTGGCAGAGTATGCGAGAAGGCTTTGCCCCTTGATCTGAATGGCCGCCCGGCGCTGGCTGTTTTAGACAGATATGAAGATGGGATGATCAGATGCAGCCTGATGGACGAGTATGGCATCATCACGGATGGTCAGCTGTTTGAAGCGCATGACGGACTTGAACCGTTTGCAGACCGGCTGGGCCGCATTGTTTTTGCCCGGCAGGAAGATGGAGAGGTTCTGCTGCGCTTTGTAACGCCGGGAGCAAGCGTTTCGCAGGAGATTGCTGTCGCGGGATTTCCGGAAGGCGTCCTGTATGATGCTTCGCCAAGAGCGGATGGAACACTTTTGTTTTCTGGAGAGACAGAAAATGGCGGTTATATGGCCTGCGTTGATGCGCAGGGCGAAATGCTGTTTGTCGTGGATACGGAATATCCGGTTGAGTGTGTGAGTGCGTCGGAGACAGGATTTTCGGGTCTTGGCTTTGCGGATGGCACAAACAGCGGCGTGCTGTATGAGTTTGATGCGGGCGGAAAGCTTGTAAGCAGCCTCACGAAAGCTGTCAATGTGGAAAAGAAAATGATGGCCGATACTGCGTCGGGAGCGATTGTGATTGAACGCACGGAGAGCGGAGAGGGCATTGGCGGCGTCAGCGTCAGGCAGCTGGAGGATGACAGCCAATGGGAGCAGATTCTTTTCAGACGAGAAGGAGAGCTGCTTTCAGCACAGGCTGATGAAGAAGAACTGCGGCTGTTTTTGCGAAATGGGGATGGTCGGGAAACCTGCCTTGCCCTGAGAGAGGACGGCGTGAAGCGGGTGCATGCAGCCTACAAGGATGAGCTGTGTCCGGGCGTTACCTGGCAGGAGACGCCGCGCGGCACGCGGATTTCGCGCCGGACAGGGGAAACTGTCGTAGAAACGAATGTGCCCATCCATACGGCAGCTGACCGAGTGGAATGGCTGTGTGCATCGCCGCTTGAAGACGGCGGGCTGCTTCTGGGCGGACGGTATATTTCGGAAGTTGAGACGGAAAACGCTTCTTTTCAGCAGGGAATTCTGGCGAGGCTGAATTCAGACGGCATTCTTTACAGCCTTGAAACGCTGGAGGATATAGGGTGTGTGTCAGGTGTTGTGCAGGCAGGGGAAAAGACGATGCTGCTGGTGACGCGCAATGCATGGATGACAGCACGGGCCGATGAAATCCTTGAATTAGGAGAAGAGCTGTCTCAATGGACCACTCTCTCTCTGAATTTAAAAGAGGCGCATCTATTTTACTGGAATGAAGAACTTTATGCAGTAGGTACAGAACGTGCTTCAAACGGGGATAATCGTGTGCTGATCCGGAGGTACACATTTTCCTGATTGGGCGAGACTATAAGGGGATAATTAAAATGAAAAGAGACGTTGTGATTGTGGGAGCAGGCCCTGCGGGGATTTTTACGGCCATTGAGATGCGTCGCAAGGGCAGCAGGAAGAGCATTACCCTTGTTGAAAAGGGTCAGCCGATCGAAAAGCGCCGCTGTCCGAAGGCTGTGACGAAGCAGTGCATGAATTGCCGCCCATACTGCCATATCACCACAGGCTTTTCTGGTGCCGGCGCATTTTCGGATGGCAAGCTGTCCCTGTCTTATGAAGTGGGCGGCGATTTTCCCACGCTGATTGGCGAGCAAAACGCACAGAACCTGATTGATTATACTGACGGCATCTACCTTGAGTTCGGCGCGGACAGCCATATTGAAGGCGTGGGCAATCCGCAGGAGGTGCGGGAGATTCGCAGACGTGCGATTCAGGCCGGTTTGAAGCTGGTGGACTGCCCGATTCGCCATCTGGGAACAGAGAAGGCGCAGACGCTCTATCTGGCGCTGGAAAATTATCTCCGCCAGAACGATGTGGAAATGATCTTTGGCTGGGAATGTGAAGAGCTGATTATGGACGGGGAAACCTGTCTGGGCGTATCCATTCGCCGCGGCGAGGAGACACAGGAAATCAGGGCTGAACATACTGTGGTGGCCACTGGCCGCCGCGGGGCAGACTGGCTGGAGAAGATCTGCGCGGAGCACGGCATTGCGCATCATCCGGGAACCGTTGACATCGGCGTGCGCGTTGAGTGCCGCAATGAGGTAATGGAAGAGGTCAACCGAGTGCTTTACGAAAGTAAGCTGATCGGCTATCCGAGCCCGTTTAAGAACAAGGTTCGCACTTTCTGCCAAAACCCCGGCGGCTTTGTCAGCCAGGAGAACTATGACAACGATCTGGCTGTTGTCAATGGACACTCTTACAAGGACCTCAAGAGCGACAACACGAACGTGTCCGTGCTGTGCAGTCACAATTTTTCCGTGCCGTTCAATCAGCCGATTGCCTATGCACAGAAGGTGGGAGAATTGACCAATATGCTGGCCAATGGTCATATCCTCGTGCAGCGCTTTGGTGATATTCTGGATGGAAAGCGCACCTGGGAGAAGGAGCTGGCGCAGTCCAACGTGCGCCCAACGCTGCCCGATGCGGTTGCCGGCGATATTACCGCGGCCATGCCATACCGCGCAATGATCAACATCATCCACTTCATTCAGGCGATGGATATCGTTGTTCCGGGCTTTGCCGCAGCGGAGACGCTTTTGTATTCCCCGGAATTGAAGTTCTATTCCAATCGCGTTAAAATGGATGAAAACCTGAACACCAATGTCCGCGGCCTGCATTGTCTGGGGGATTCTTCCGGCTGGACACGCGGCCTGATGATGGCTTCCGCGATGGGTGTCCTGATGGGACGAAAGCTTTTGGACGATTAAATAATACAAAAAAGGGGCAGAACTGCGCGGTTCGGCCCCTTTTTTTTAATGATTGCGGGAAAGCTGCACGCTTTTGTAAAAGCGTTTTGCCCCTGTCAATCGGGAGAGGAAGCCTTTGCGCGCACAAGAGCATAAAGGCTGGACAGCGACTTGGCTTCTGCCTCGTTTAAAGGAACAAGAGGCATCAGCCCGGTGCATTCCGTGGCGCTTTGCACATCCGTTGAAAAGTCCATTGGATCGCCTGAAGAACCCGGTATTTTGGGTGGATTCCAGAAGCAGGAAGAATTCATGAACATGCCCCCTATTTGTTTTTCAAAAATTAGAATGAACACAAGGGGCGCGTTTCATGTCTGGTAAAATTAATCGTTTAAAAGTGCCGAAAGCGAATCGGGCAGAGGCGCGTTCAAACAGAGTGTCTGTCCGGTCAAGGGCTGAAGGCAGGAGAGATAGAAAGAGTGGAGCGCGAAGCGTCCGCCCAGTTCGGGCAGCTCGCGGCCATAGAGGTAGTCGCCTGCAATGGGACAGCCGATGGACGAAAGATGGACGCGGATTTGGTGGGTGCGGCCTGTTTCCAGCCGGAGCCGGATCAGGGCACGTTTTCCAGCCGTCTGTTCAACGCTGTAGTGCGTGATGGCGCGCTGTCCGTCCTCACGGATAATACGCTTTGCTCCTGTATTTTCGCGAATGATGGGCGCATCAATGACGCCCTCCCTGTTTTCGGGGATGCCTTCGGTGACGGCAAGATAATCGCGGATAAAACGGCCGGAGTGCAGCTGCGCGGAGAGCAGACGCTGCGCATGGGCGTGCCGCGCGATGCACAGAAGGCCGCTGGTTCCCTTGTCCAGGCGGTTGACCGGATGGTAGGCAAAGGTGCGCGGATCTTCATTAAGCTGTTCGGCCAGAAGTTCTCTGAGTGTCTGTGTCTGAATGTGGCGGCTGGGGAGCGTGGCAAGCGGAGCGGGTTTATTGACTACGATCATGTCCTCGTCAATGTGAACAATCAGCGAATCCCCTTCGGCTTCCGGGATGAATGTACCGTTTTCAAGGAGGATTTGAAGCGTCTGTCCGGCAGAAAGAATACAATTTGCGCGGACAGGTTTTCCGTCCAGCAGAATGGCGTTTTCGACTTTGAGACGGCGGAAGGCATGGGTGCCCAGCTGGAAGCGGCGGGGAACAATGCTGCGCACAGCGTGCCCCGCGTCTTGCTGGGTGGTGATATAGGAGAGGACGCGCATGAAGGAGACCTCCTTGGAATTGTGTCCCTGCATTATACCACAGGGACGGTCAATTGACAAAGAGCGGGGGCTGGGAGTACAATGATTTGCAAAAGATGAAGTGAACGGAGGATGAAGCATGAACGCAGTCACCGCGTTTGAAAACAGGAAAGATGCGCTCTATGCGCAGATCAAATCATCTCAGAATATGCCGCAGGCTGCTGCCTGTGCATCGATGGCTTTGGAACAGATTGCCAGCGATTTGGCTCAAAATGAGCAAAACGATGCGCTGCGTCAGCGTCAGCAGGCGGTGATGGCGGTTGCCAAGCGGCTGCCGCTGTCCCTGCGCGCGGCGAGGGCGGAAGGGCGGCTTGTCGTTGAGCAGACCGAAGAGGAAAAACCGAGCCTGCTGGAGAAAATCCGGCGCGGCGCGATGGGGCTGGGGGCGCTGATGCTGGCCTCTTTGGCTGTATTTGAAGCGATTGATGGAAAGATTCTCTTTGCGCTGTTTCAGGCGCTGGGCGGGGTTCTTCTTTTTGGCGGACGCATACAGACCGCAGCGCATACACGTGCGCGAGCCGAAGGTGTTGTGGCCGCTGATGCAGATGAGCTGCTGCGCAATGTACGCGAAGTTTGTCAGGCTGTGGACGTTTGTGCGTCCGACTTAACGCTTCTGGACAAGACGCCCGCGCTGATTTCCGGCACAGCGGATGATGCAACGCTTGACCTGCTGTCGGCGATGATGGAAGCGCGCGCTTCCGGCAGAGAAGATTTGGCGGTTCGTGCGCTGGATCAGGCAGACCAAATGCTGCGGCTGATGGGTGTGGAAGCGGTATCGTATGATGCACAGCACAGGGCGATGTTTGACATTCTGCCGACGCTCAAGGGAGAACGGACGGTGCGCCCGGCGCTTGTTAAGGACAGGCAGGTTCTGCGCCGTGGTGTTGCGGCAGTGGAAGGAGGCGGGGGAGCATGAAGATTCTGGGCTTTGATTTGGGAGACGGAGAAAGCTCCGTCACACTTTTGGACGAGAATTCGACTGTGGAGCCGCGTGTTCTGCCGCTGTGCGGACGAGCCAGCCTCTTGTCTGCCGTTGGGCAGAAAGATGGAAAAATCGTCATTGGCGAGGCGGCGAGCGTGCTCTCCGGTGCGCTGGATGCAAAGGTGCGCTTTAAGTCCCGATATCTGACCGATCCGCAGGCAGCTGCTGATGTGCGCATGTTTGCGCAGGGGGTTATGACGGAACTTTTGAGCCAGGAGCCGGGGCTGATGGCGGAGGTGTCCAGAACGGTTGTCGGTTGTCCGGCGGGCTGGGGAGATGGCAGGCGGGAGCAGTATGCGGCGCTTTTGGAATCAGCCGGTTTTCCCAATGTGCATGTGGTGCCGGAGCCGCGCGCAGCGTTTTTGTATGCCCGCCATGCACGCGGCCTGCGGATTGATCCTGAACTGATGAGCCAGAGCGCCATGGTGATTGATATTGGCTCATCCACGACAGACTTTGCCTATATTGTAGATGGCCATCAACAGGATTTGGCACTCTTTGGCGATACCAATCTCGGCGGCGGCGTGCTGGATGAGATGATTCTGGAACGGGCGCTTTCCGCCTCGGCAGATGGCCAAGAGATGATGCGCGTATTTAAAGAAAGTCCGGCGTGGAAGAGCTATTGCGAGCTGGAAGTTCGGCGGATCAAGGAGAACTATTTTCTGGATGAAGAAAAGTGGAAAGACAAAGCGCTCACGCGTCCGCTGGTTATCTGTTACGACAAGACGCTCATGCTGGATATCAGCCTGAATGGACAAGCCATGGAGGAGGTCATTCATGCGCCGTCTGCTGTGCTGGGGGGCAGGAGTTTTGTCAGCTGCCTGAATGATGCGCTGAAGGCGGCGCAGAAAGTGAGCCGCGACTGCCCGCCGAAAGTCGTGATTCTGACGGGAGGCGCGTCGCGCATGACGTTTTTCAGGGAAGCCTGCAAAGCAGCTTTCCCCCAGAGCCTTGTAGTCCTCTGCCCGGAACCGGAGTGCTCCATTGCGCGCGGCTTGTCTTATGCGGGGCGCGTGGATGTGCATTTGCAGGTGTTCCGTCAGGAGGTCGCTTCTTTGGCACACGGCGAAAGGCTGGCCTCTGCGGTCAACGCGAGCGCACATGAGCTATATGCACCGATGGCCCATGCGCTGTTTTCCGCGGCCAGAAAAAGTGCTCTGGAAGCGGTGGCGCTTTGGCGGTGCGGAAAGATCAAGACGATTGACGCACTGGACGACAGGGTAAAGGAAAAGATGGAAAAAGCGTTTTCCAGCGATGAGCTGGCAGCCAGAATCGAAGGCGAGCTTCGCGTATGGATGGAGGAGCTGATGCAGACGTTGGAAAGCGAATTAACCTCACTGTGCGTGCGGTGCGGCGTGCCTCCGGAACATATGTCTCTGTCTGGAGCGAAGCTGGATGCGGGACTTTCAGGCGTGAGGCTGTCGCTTTTGGATGCGATGGGCATGGATATTCTCTCTGGCCTGATGGGTGTTGTTCTGGCGGTTGTCGGCGCGAGCGTGTGCGGCGGCGGCGGGCTGGCGCTGGTGGGAACAGGCCCTGTAGGCATGGCTGCTGGGGCGGTGGCAGGCGTTCTTTTGGCCGTTGTCGGAAAAGGCAGCATGGAAAAGACGCTCCGGCGCGCAAACATTCCCGTGATTTTGCGTCAGGTGGTTACGGATACCGCGGTGAAGCATGGGCTTTCCCGGCAGCGGGAGGAAATTGAGCGCGCTGTTATCAAAGCGCTGGCTGATCCGCAGAACGGATTCAGCGCACGGCTTTATGAGAGCCTGGCCAATACACTGGGTACACAGATGGAGCGGATGGCAAGAAATGCGGAAATGTCTATCTGCGCATAAAGCGGGCGGGTTCTATCGCGTTTTTCACAGGGACGCAAAGAATTTGCCAAAAGGACGGCGATTGCGCCCCATTTGGCGAAAAAGTGTGTTATAATGATCACAACGTTTGAACATTTAAGGAGGGTATATTGATGGAATTCCATGTTTACGACACTGCGCGCGAGGCGTGCGAAGCGGCTGGTTTCCTGTTTGCGGCGCAGATTACCCGCAAGGGCGACAGCATTCTCGGCCTGGCGACCGGCTCTACCCCGATTCCGGCGTATGAGATGATGGTCGAGTGGCATAAGCGCGGCGTCCTCGATTTCAGCCGCATCCGCACGTTCAATCTGGACGAGTATGTCGGCATAGACTACAAGAACCCGCTGAGCTACCATGCTTTTATGGAGGAGAATCTCTTCGGCAAGGTGAACATTCGCAAGGAGAATATCCATCTGCCCAGCGGCAATGCTGCGGCAGACGGCGAAGCATATGATAAGATGATTCGCGATGCCGGCGGCATTGACATTCAGCTGCTGGGCATTGGCCGCAATGGACATATTGGCTTTAATGAACCGGCGGACGAGTTCACCTATGGCACGCACGTTGTCACCCTGACTGAGGACACCATTGAAGCGAATGCGCGCTTCTTCAAGAGCGCAGACGAAGTGCCGCGTCAGGCGATTTCCATGGGCGTTGGCAACATCATGGCGGCCAAGTGCGTAGTGCTGGTTGCGACCGGAGCGAACAAGGCACAGGCTGTGTATGACACCATTCGCGGCCCGATTACGCCGCGCGTTCCGGCTTCCATCCTGCAGCTGCATCCCTGCTGCGTGATTCTGGCAGACCGAGAGGCAGCCAGCCTGATGAAGGACTGATAGCATGCTTGTCAAAAATGGAATGGCGTTCGTGGACGGAAAATTTATCCGTGCTGACGTGCGCATAGAAAACAGGGAGATTACGGCAGTCGGCCTGCTTGAAGCATGTCCCGATGAAGTGGTGAAGGATGCAGAAGGGCTGTATGTTCTGCCAGGTTTTGTGGATATCCATATTCACGCATTTGGCGGGGCAGACTGTATGCGCGGCGAGGCGGACGTGCGCCGCATGAGCGAAGGGCTTCTTCAAACCGGCGTGGCGGCGTTTGTCCCCACGACGATGAGCGCGTTCCCGAAGGAGACGCACGAAGCCCTCGAGGGCATAAAGCATGTCAAGGATCACCCCTGTGCCAACGGTGCGGCGGTTCTTGGCGCACACATGGAAGCACCTTTCCTTGCTCCTCAGTTTAAGGGGGCGCAATTGGGCGAATGTCTCCAGCTGCCGACGGTTCAGGCCTACGAGGAGATGACCCATGGCATTGACTGCGTGAAGATGATGACGCTTGCACCGGAACTGCCGGGGGCCATTGATATGGTGTCTTATCTCAAGGCACATGGCGTTGTGACCTGCGCGGCCCATTCTGCGGCGACAGCCCAACAGGTGCATGCAGCAGCAGATGCAGGCCTTTCGCAGATTACACATCTGTTTAACGCACAAAGCCCGCTGCATCATCGTGAGCCGGGCGTTCCGGGCGCGGGCCTTGCGGATGACCGCATCGTTGTGCAGGTGATCGCTGATGGCATTCATCTGCATCCTGATATTCTGCGCATTGCAGCTCTGTGCAAGGGCAGCGAAGGTATGGCGTTGATTTCGGACTCGATGGAGGCTGCGGGCCTGCCGGATGGCCAGTATGATTTGGGCGGACAGGCGGTATTTGTCAAGGATGGCGCGGCGAGGCTCGCCAATGGCGTGCTTGCCGGATCGACGCTGCTTCTGCATCAGGCTGTGAGCAATATGATTAAACTGGCGAAAATGCCGCCGGAGACGGTCATCCCGATGGCGACCAGCACGCCCGCCGATTCGATTGGCGCCAAGGGGTACGGGCGCATTCAGGAAGGCGATGCAGGCGTTCTGGTTTTGATGGACAGAGATTGGAACTTTGCGGGCGTCGTTGCATAAACCGTAGGTGTGCAGGGCAGACTGCTTCTGGGCCGACCTGGCACGAAAGCAAAATCAAACCGGATTTCCCGGGAAATCGGCATTGGGGAGCACTCCTCAATGCTGTTTTTTCTCTCGATAAAGGGAAAGACAGCATTTACTTAAACGACCCGCAGAGGAAACAGAAAAATGGACTGTACGATATATACGCCAAAGGAATTGAAACGAAAATACCGCGCAGGAAAGAAGCGAATATTGATATTGGGCAGATATCAGCAGAAGCTGGTGCTTGCCAGAAGAGAAAACCTGTGGGCACTGCCGGAAACTGAATGCCGCCGCGGTGAAAGCATGGAAGAGAGTGCTCGCCGTGCGCTGGGAGAAGCGATCGGGGAAGCCGTTTTTACAGTGCAGCTTCTTTGTGCGTTCGAGGAAGATGGACAGGATGGCGGGTATGTGTATGTTGCGGACATCAGTGAATGGGAAGAAAAAGCGGATGCCTGTGCGTTTTCTGACCTGCCTGCGCCAGAAGAAACCCGGGAAGCCCTTCTGATTTGTGCGCTTCGCCGCTGGGCGTGGCCGTTTTTCCCTGAAAAAGAAACATGCTGAGAGGCTTTTCTGCTTGACGCATTAAAAAAAACGCGGTATCATAAAAATGATACTACCTGTGGAGGTTGTTTGCATGGAACATGAACAGATTGAGCGCATCAATGAATTGGCGCGCAAAAAGAAGAGCGTCGGGCTGACAGAGTCAGAAATGGCTGAACAGGAAAAGCTGCGCAAACAGTATATTCGGGAATTCCGCGCGAATATGGAAGATACGCTGCGCCGCGTGCGCGTGGAACAGGCAGACGGAAGCTATAAGCCGCTTGTCAAAAAAGATAAAATGAATTGATGAAAGACGGTCGGTGACCGTCTTTTTTTAACGTTGTATCGTCCCATTTGCATCGAATGGCTTCCGGGCTTGAAGCTTCTGATTGAAGGCATACGGAGATAAAATTCGCAGAAAGGGTATATGTCATTTTCGGTTCTGCCCATGAAAATCGCTTCGCACTAGTGGAAAAAAAGAAAATCCTGTGATATACTGAAGAAAAATTAAATGAAAAGAAAAATCAGGAAGAATTGTGAATGTTCTTTCGTTAAGTGTACAGAGGAAAAGAGGGCGGGTGAATCATTTTGAAAAAAAATATGTGGCTTCTTGTGGTTTTGATGCTCCTTGTGCTCCCTGCGGCGGCGCTGGCAGATCAGTTTGCCGTCGTGCGTGGAGGGCGGCTCAATCTGCGCGAATATGCAGATGTGAACAGCAGAAGCCTGGGCAAGTATAACACCGGCACATGGGTGGTGGTCGATGGCAATAACCAGTATGGCTGGTGTCCCGTCAGGATGTTTGACGGAAAGCGCGGCTATATGGATGCCAAATATCTGACGTTTGCCGCAGCCGGAAATACAGGCGTTGTGCGCTATGCCAACGGCGGCTATGTCAATCTGCGTCAGGGGCCTTCACTGGATTATCCGGTGATGATTCGGGTGACATCCGGTACGACAATTACCATTGTTGATGCGGCGTATGAATGGAATTATGTGACGGTTTTACAAGGAGGCCGCACATACAATGGATATATGCACGATTCCTTCATCGACAAACAGGCAGATTCTGCACGCGTTGTCACAAGGAATGGCGGCAAGGTCAATGTGCGTTCCGGACCGACATCATCGTATCACACGGTGGGCTCGCTGGCTACGGGCACAGCGGTCAGCGTGCTGCTTCGCGGCAATGGCTGGAGCATGATTTCTGGCGGCGGGCTGATGGGGTTCATGTCCAACGAGTATCTTTCAGGCGCATCTGGAACATCGTCTACAACGGCCGTTGTCAATAACCCGCGCAGCACGCAGGTGCTCAATTTGCGCGAGAGTCCGTCTCAGTCGGCGCGGTCTATTGGACAATATCGCAACGGCACACAGGTCAAGGTGGTTCGCCGTGCTTCGCAGTGGTGCGAGGTCTATGTCGGCACGCGGCATGGCTACATGATGACGCGCTACTTGCGCTTTGGAAGCTCCGGGGCTGTGCCGCCGCCGGCTGTTGTGCCGCCGTCTGTTCAGCCGACCAGACCGCCGATGTATCCGCCTAGCCCGGAGAGGAGTTATGCGCTTGTCAGCAACCCGCGCAGCACGCAGGTGCTTTATCTGCGTGCCGAGCCGAACCAGAATGCCGGTGTGCGCGGTCAGTATAAAAACGGTACGCAGGTGAGGGTTGCGGCTTACGGAACAGAATGGTGCGAGGTGTACGTTGGAGACAAGCACGGCTACATGATGACGCGCTATCTGGATTTTTACGGCGTTGCGACAATGCCGACAGCAACACCGGCGCCATGGAATCCGCCGAGTCAATCATGGAGCCCGGAACCTGCCCCGCCGACGATGCGCCCCGAACCAACGGGCGAGGTGTGGCCTTCAGCAGGAACGCCCATCACGCTGAGGGTTTCTTCTGACAACGCCAGCGATGTGGTCAATGTCTATCGTGAATCGACGCTGACTTCCTTGCGTGCCAGCTATTACAGCGGCAAACAGGCGACCATGCTTCAGTATGGCTCCAGCGTTTGCATGATTTTGCTGGACGGCGAGGTCGGATATGTTTCGACCAGCAACATCGGATATTAAAAACAAAATCCCCTTTACTGGACTGCCGGTAAGGGGGATTTTTTGCAAGATGGAAAACGCTCTGTCCTTTGCGCATGAACACAAAAGGACATGCATACTCTTTTATGGGGGGATGAATATGAAAAAGAGTTTGCTGCTTTTGGCAATGTGCCTGATGCTGACGGGATGCGCAGCACAGAGCGGAGATGTGAGCGATCCCGCTTTACCCAAACCGCAAAATACAGAGGCAAAGCGGGAAAAAACAGCGAAGCCGGGGGATGCGTCTTCGCTGGTGCCTGAACGGCTTGAAAAGGGAGCAGACGGCGTGCCGATGCTCAGCGTATATGATGTTGAAAACAAAAAGTTGGAAACAATGTCGGTAGAAACCTATCTTCCGGCCGTGCTGGCAGGTGAAATGGCGGGAGATTGGCCGCTGGAAGCGCTCAAAGCGCAAGCTATTCTGGCAAGGACGTTTGTGCTCCAGTTTGTGGTGGAGAAGGAGTCCATGTATGACGGCGCGGATATTTCTACGGACATCAAGGAAGCACAGGCGTATGACGCCAACAGCGTGAACGACCGTATTCGCCAGGCGGTGAAGGAGACACGAGGGCTTGTGTTGAATGCAGGAGGCGAACTGCCGTATGCATGGTTCCATGCGCATTCCGGCGGATTGACGGCACGCGCCAAAGAGGGGTTGGACTATGAAAAGCAGGAACCTGGATATACCCAGTGCGTCAAGGGAATGGAAAACGATGAGGCTCCGGCGGAAGCGGCGCGCTGGGAGGCAGTATTTACGCCGGAAGAAGTGATGAAGGCTGCGGGAGAAGCAGGGGCAGGCATTGAGAAGGTGGAAGGCGTGGCGATTGGAGAGCGAGGCGAGTCGGGACGCGCTAAAACACTGCTGATTTCGGGGAAAGAAGTTTCGGCACCGGCCTTTCGCATTGCCATTGGCTCTACGAAGATGCGCTCCTGCCTGCTGGAGAACCTGCGGATGGAAGATGGAAAAATCTATATGCGCGGCAAGGGGTATGGGCATGGCGTTGGCATGAGCCAGTGGGGTGCTTATGCGATGGCGAAGGAAGGAAAAACGGCAGAAGAAATCGTCATGCATTATTTCACCAATGTGACGCTGGACAGGGCATGGCCATGAAATAAAAAAGTCGAAAAAAGTGAAAAATTGGGGTTGACACTTTTACCTGTCTGCGGTATAATAATTACCGTTGACGGGGCATTAGCGCAGTTGGTAGCGCACAACACTGGCAGTGTTGGGGTCAGGAGTTCGAATCTCCTATGCTCCACCATCAAACCTGAAAGTTTTGCTTTCAGGTTTTTTGTTTTAATCTGTCAAAAGCGGCAAAGCCCGCTTTTTTTCTTTACAGAGCGGAAGAATGAAAAAATTGTTCGCATGCGGACAACCAGTGTATAATAAAAAGCGCATTTTATTCATGAAAGGATGACGGGGCAGGGATGAAGAACATACTTTGCTTCGGAGACAGCAGCACATTCGGCTCACATCCGCTTGGCGGCCGCCATGCATACGATAAGCGCTTGACAGGACGCATGCAGGAGGCGATTGGAACGCAGTATCGCGTCACACAATCCGCTCGATCTCATCATCATGATGCAATGATCTCAAAGCGAGATTGGCGCGACACTGTGGGATCTTGGCAAGGCCATGAGTCAGATGCTGCACGTGATGGAGGGTGCGCCCCATGCACCGTATGACAAAAAACCGGCTGTTTTACTCGTGTCTCCCATTGTCATTGGAGACAGAATCGCTGCTTTGACAGGAACGCGGTTTCCAAGTCGCATCATTTTGCGGAAATCTATGCACAGACAGCCAGAGAACACGGCGCATACTTCTTTGATGCGGCACAGGCTGCTGCTCCGAGCGAGGAAGATCAGCTTCATATGGATGAAAGAAGCCATGCAGCGCTGGCGGATGCATGGATCCAGAAAGTGCTGGAAATTTTTGAATAAGAGGAAGCCTGCCCGAATTTTCGGGCAGGCTTTCTTACTTCTTATTTTCAATGATCTTTTTGTAAAGGCGCTTGATCGCTTCAAATGACTCATTGCTGAGATCATGTTCGATTTTGCAGGCGTCGTGGAGAGCCGTTTCTTTGGGAACGCCTATCTCCATAAGCAGTCTGCTCAAGACATTATGACGTTCGTAAATTCGAACGGCAATGGCTTTGCCTTCCGGCGTGAGGAAGATATGGTTATCTTCGTTTACAGTGACAAGACCATTTTCCCGCATCTGGCGCAGAACGACCGATACGGTGGGGCGGGAATAAGACAGGTAGTTGCAGACATCCACCGCGTGCGTATATTCCTTTTGAAGGGATAAAATGTAAATCGTTTCAAGGTAGTTTTCGATGGCTTCAGAGACAGCCATGATATCGCCTCCCTAAATCATATAAAAAACAATGGTTTAACAATGTCGAGTATAGCATATTTTACATTTTTGGACAACAGGAAAGACTAAAATTTGGTTTTTATTTCTGTATCCCGGCCATTGACAAAATGGTTAGGCAATGCTAATATATTGATGTTAGATAATCCTAATAAATAGGATATGGGTAAGTGAAAGGACGAAAAGACATGCCGATCGCATTTATGAATACTGGAGAAGTCAGGACGGTGTTGAAAATCACAGGGGAGCCGAAAGTTCGCCGGCATCTGGAGAATCTTGGCTTTGTTGAGGGGACACCGGTTCGCGTTGTGACCGTTCTTGCAGGAGACTTGATCGTTCAGGTCAAGGATGCGCGCGTGGCCATCAGCCGTGAACTGGCGATGAAGATTTTCGTTTAACTTATAAATAATAAACAGGAGGGCTGCATATGACGTTGAAGGAAGTTGGGATCGGGGAAACGGTAACGGTTTCCAAGATCGGCGGAGAGGGCGCACTCAAGCGCCGCATCATGGACATGGGTATCACCAAAGGAGTTAAGATCACGGTGCGCAAGGTGGCACCGCTGGGCGATCCGATTGAGATTACGGTACGCGGCTATGAGCTGAGCCTGCGCAAGGCGGATGCTGCGATGATCGAAGTCATCTGACCAAAGCTTACAGATAAAAAAAGTTGCTTTTAAGACCTAAACAGTCTGATGCCGCTTTTTTTAAAAGAAAAAATGTTAGGCTGTTCTAATGATGGAGGATAGGAAATGGGGATCAAAATTGCGCTTGCGGGCAACCCGAACAGCGGCAAAACAACGCTGTTCAATGCGCTGACAGGCTCCAACCAGTTTGTAGGCAACTGGCCGGGCGTGACAGTTGAGAAGAAGGAAGGCCGACTCAAAGGACACGATGATGTCGTGATTACGGACCTTCCGGGTATTTACTCCCTCTCTCCGTACACGATGGAGGAAGTTGTTGCCAGAAATGTGTTGATTGATCAGCGGCCGGATGCCATCCTGAACATTGTTGACGCAACCAACTTGGAAAGAAACCTGTACCTGACCACACAGCTGGCAGAATTGGGCATTCCGATGGTTGTGGCGCTCAACATGATGGACGTCATTCGCAAGAATGGAGATAAGATCAACACGGCCAGATTGTCCAAGGAACTGGGCATTCCGGTTGTGGAAATTTCGGCGCTTCGTTCTGATGGCGTGATGGAAGCGGCTGAAAGGGCAGTGCAGATGGTTGGCAGGAAGATTGAAGCCAAGCATCGCTTTGCAGGCAGCATTGAGCATGCGCTGGCGCATATTGAAGAGGCGGTGCTTCATGATATGCCGGCTGAGCAGCAGCGCTGGTTTGCTGTCAAGATATTCGAACGTGATGAGCGTGTTCTTGAAAAGCTCAAAATCTCCGAAGAAACGCTCAAGCATGTCGAAGGGGATATTGTCGCCTGTGAAAAAGAAATGGACGATGACGCGCAGTCTATTATTACCGCCGCGCGCTACGCGTTCATCGGTGACATCATTCAGGACTGCTGCAAGCGTGCGCACAGCGGCATGAGCCTGAGCGATAAAATTGACCACATTGTCACCAACCGCATTCTGGGTCTGCCGATCTTTGTGGTGGTCATGGTGCTTGTTTACTACCTGAGCATTTCCACCGTTGGCACGATGATGACGGACTTTACCAACGATGTAATCGTTGGCGAGTGGGTCATGCCCGGCGTGCAGAGCTTCCTTGAAGGCATTGGCACCGCGCCGTGGCTGACGGGCCTGATTGTAGATGGTATTGTCGGCGGTGTCGGTGCAGTGATCGGCTTCCTGCCGCAGATGGCTGTTCTGTTCCTGCTTCTGTGCATTCTGGAAGACTGCGGCTATATGGCTCGTATCGCTTTCATCATGGACAGGATTTTCCGCCGCTTCGGCCTTTCGGGCAAGAGCTTCATTCCGATGCTTGTCGGCACGGGATGCGGCGTCCCCGGCATCATGGCTTCCCGTACCATCGAGCAGGAGCGTGACCGCCGCATGACCATCATGACGACGACGTTCATTCCCTGCGGCGCGAAGATTCCGATTGTGGCTTTGATGGCCGGCGCGGTGTTCGGCGGCGCGTGGTGGGTTGCCCCCAGCGCATACTTCATCGGCATTGGCGCGATTGTCGTTTCCGGCATCATCTTGAAAAAAACCCGTCCGTTCGCGGGTGAACCGGCTCCGTTCGTCATGGAGCTTCCGGCATACCACCTGCCGACCATTTCCAATGTGCTTCGCGGCACTTGGGAGCGCTGCTGGAGCTTCCTGAAGAAGGCCGGCACCATCATCACCCTGGCTTCTGTGTTCGTCTGGTTCACCAGCAACTTTGGTTTTGTGAACGGCGGCTTCGGCATGGTTGAAGACATGAGCGAGTCTATTCTGGCTGTCATCGGCAGCGGTCTGGCGTTCCTGTTTGCACCGCTGGGCTTCGGCACCTGGCAGGCGAGCGTTGCGACTGTGCTTGGCCTGGTTGCTAAGGAAGAGGTTGTTGGCGTGTTCGGTACCCTGTTTGCGGTTGCCGGCGATGCGCTGGAGATGGTTGAAGCGGGCGAGTTCGCCGGTCTTGCCAACATCGCTGCGCAGTTCACCTCACTGTCTGCTTACAGCTTCCTGATCTTCAATCTCCTGTGTGCGCCGTGCTTTGCGGCTATCGGTGCGATTCGCCGTGAGATGAACAACCCGCGCTGGACTTGGGCGGCTATCGGCTGGGAGTGCGGATTTGCTTACGCGATCAGCCTGATTGTCTATCAGCTGGGCGGCCTGTTTACGGGCGAAACCCATTTCGGTGTTGGCGTTGTCGCGGCGGTTGTGGTTCTGGCTGTGCTGCTTGTAGCACTTTTCAGACCTTATAAAGAAAACAATGGTGAAATTCGGTCAACTGTTAAGTAATTGCAAAGGAGAGATATGATATGGCTACATTCCTTGTACTCGTTGTGTTGATTGCAGCTCTGGTGCTTGCCGCTCGCAGTGTCATTCACCGTAAGAAGAATGGAGAATGCGCAGGCGGGTGCAGCGGATGCAGCGGCTGCTCTCACTGTGATTCCTGCCATTGAGCAGAAGAATAAACCGGTCTGATAGATTCCTTCAATGAGGACGAAAGTCCTCCATATGCACCTCATCGAATCCCTCGGCATAACCTAGCTGGCGAGGTGATTCGATGAGGTCTCTTTTTTTAGCGGCGTCAGGAACGACGTTCACTTTTTTCATGACGATGCTGGGTGCGGCACTCGTTTTCTTTTTTAGAAAAAACATCGAAGACAGCATGCAGCGTATCTGCCTGGGTTTTGCAGGCGGGGTAATGTCAGCGGCAGCTGTGTTCAGTTTGATTGAGCCGGCCATTGAACGGACGGAACAGATGGGCGGAAGCCCCTGGATTTGCGTGGCTGTATATGTGACGCTGGGGGCTGCGGCGATTGCCGGCGTGGATGAACTGATGAGAAGGACAAAACGGATGCAGGAGGCGGGCGATGATGCACGCAGGCGGGCGCTGATGTTCACGGCAATCACGCTGCACAATATACCGGAAGGAATGGCAGTCGGCCTGGCTTTTGTATTGGCTGCGCAGAATGGCGGCCTGGCTGCGGCAGTGGCGCTGGCGCTGGGAATTGGCATTCAAAATTTTCCTGAAGGGGCGGCTGTTGCTTTGCCGCTGAGGCAGAGCGGCATGAGCAGATGGAAAAGCTTTGCTTATGGCGCACTGTCCGGCATTGTAGAACCTGTTTTCGGCATTCTGGTGGTGCTGGCAGTCAGTGTGGCTCAGCCGATTATGCCGCCGCTGATGGCATTCTCCGCAGGCGCAATGATGCACGTGGTTGCGGCTGAAATGATTCCGGAGGCAGCTAAGGACAGGAAAGGCGTTTTCTTTACAATGGCAGGCTATGTGCTGATGATGACGCTGGACGTTGCGCTGGGATGAGGAATACTTGATTTTTTTGTGTACTGCGGGTATAATGAAACGGCATGCAAAACGTGCAAAAAAGCGAACGAAGGACTGAGGAAGCCCTTCACCCAAAGCGGTACGCTTCGGCGTGCGGACAGGAGGATTGGAGCATGACCCCGGAAGAAATGGAAGAGCGCGACATCGTTGAGTTTTCCGATGATGAAGGCAACACCCTGATGCTGGAAGTGATGGATTACTTCTTCTACAATGGCGAGGAATTTGCTGCATTGTGCAACGCAAAGGAAGAAGCATCGGACGATGATCCGGATGACGATCCGGTGTACATCATGAAAGTCAACAGCTTTACCGATGAAAACGGCGACGAGATGGAGGAATTTGTTCCCCCGGAAGAAGAACTGATGGAAAAGCTGATTCAGGTCGTTCGTACGCGCTTCACGGAAGACGAGGACGACGAGGAAGAATGATCCTCTGCGGGGTGAAGCGCGGCTTCACTCCGCTTTTTGTCATATGCTTGCGGCCTCGGATATGAAAGCCTGAATATTTTATTCGGAAGGCGGGGAAGAATCCCCCGGTCGGGAGATGGAAGATGACCCCCTTTCGAATTCAAGAAATTTTTTACAGTTGGGAGAACTGGCATGAATGATCTTTTGAAATTGAAAATTGAAAAACTGCCGACCTGTCCTGGCTGTTATCTGATGAAATGCGCAGGAGAAATCATCTATGTGGGCAAGGCAGTCAACCTGAAAAACCGCGTCAGTCAGTATTTTCAGAGCGGGAAAAACCACACGGTCAAAGTTCGCGCGATGGTGTCGCGCATTGATGATTTTGATATTGTACTCTGTGACAGCAATCTGGAAGCGCTGATTCTGGAATCGAACCTGATTAAGCTGCACAAGCCGCAGTACAACATTCTTTTGAAGGATGACAAGCACTATCCTTATTTGCGCATCGACATCACAGAAGATTATCCGCGCGTGGAGCTGGTGCGGCGGGTTGAGAAAGACAAAGCACGCTATTTTGGCCCGTATATCGGTGCAACGAGTGTGCGCGAAGTGCTGGACGTATTGCGCGTGCTGTTTCCGCTTCGCACATGCTCCATGCCAATCAGACGGGGGATGAACAGACGCCCCTGCCTGCATCATCAGCTGGGCGAATGTCTGGCGCCATGCGCCGGACTGACGACACCGGAGGAATACGGTGCGGTGGTAACGGAAGTGATTGACTTTCTGTCGGGCAGGAGTACGGCAGTCATAGACCGGCTGACAGCGGACATGCAGAAGGCGGCCCAAGAGATGCGCTTTGAGCAGGCGGCGCTTCTGCGCGACAGGATTAAGGGCGCACAGAACCTGATGGAGCGTCAAAAAGCCATCAGTCTGCGCGGCGGCGATCAGGATATACTGGCCTGTGTCAGCGACAAGATTGACGCGATGGTTGAAGTGGTGTTTGTGCGCGGCGGGCATATGATTGGTGCGGAGCATTTTGCATTGGAAGGCGCGGGGGATCAGAACGCGGCTCAGGTTTTGTCTCAGTTTTTGATGCAGTTTTATGATGATGGGCGGCTTCCGCCCAGCGAGATTCTGTGTATGGAACTGCCGGAACAGGCTCAGGATATCGAACAGGCACTTTCAGCACGCCGGGATGGCGCAAAGGTCACGCTTCGGGAACCGCAGAGAGGCGACAAGCATAAGCTGGTGGAGCTGGCAAAGAAGAACGCGCGAGATGCATTGCTCAAACGCAATGAACATCTGGCGCGTCAGCAGGAACGGACAATCGGCGCATGCGAAGCACTGGGAAGGGTTGTCGGCATGGATAAGACGCCCCGGCGCATTGAGGGATACGACATTTCCAATACGCAGGGCGCACAGTCTGTAGCGAGCATGGTGGTGGCGATTGACGGGACGGCGGCACGCAAGGAATACCGTCATTTTAAAATCAAGACAGTTGAAGGCGCAAATGACTTTGCATCGATGTACGAGGTGATTTCCCGCCGCTTGGCACGCGCGTCACAGGCGGAGCCGGACGATGTGCCCAATGAGGAAAAGACGGGATTTGCAGCGCTGCCAGACCTCATTCTGATCGACGGCGGACCGCAGCAGCTGCGTTTTGCGCAGGAGGCCATGCACGCGGCGGGATATGAAATCCCGATGTTTGGACTGGCGGAGCGTCTGGACGAGATTTTTCTGCCGGGGCAGGAAGAGAGCATTTATCTTGATCGAAAGTCCCCTGCCCTGCACTTGATTCAGCGCATTCGAGATGAGGCACACCGCTTTGGCATTACGCATCACCGAAATCTGCGGGAGAAAGCCAGTCTGCATTCGACGCTGGAAGATATTCCTGGAATTGGCCCGGCCAGACGGCGCGCGCTGCTCCAGACATTTAAATCCATTGCAAACATCGCGGCGGCAGCACCGGATGAGCTTTGCAGGGCGGAGGGCATTGGGCCGGCACAGGCGCAGGCAATCTGGGCGCATTATCACGGCAGATAAGGGAGGATAAAGACATGCTTGCAAGTATCAACAGCATGGGACTTTCCGGTATACAGGGGTATGCGGTGACGGTGGAAGCATACAGCGCGGACGGCATGCCGATGTTTGAAATTGTCGGACTGCCTGACGCGGCGGTCAAGGAGAGCCGGGAGCGTGTGCGGGCTGCGATGGCATCATGCGGGCTGCATTTCCCGGTGGCACGGCTGACGCTCAATCTGGCTCCGGCAGATGTGCGCAAAGAAGGCCCGGCGTATGATTTGCCCATTGCGCTGGCCATCCTTTCTTCGATGGGCGTGCTTGATGCGAATCAGATGAACGGCATGGCAGCGGTTGGAGAATTGTCGTTGTCCGGCAGCGTGATGGGGGTGCGCGGTGCGCTTTCCATGGCGATTGCCGCCCGCGAGCAGGGGCTTTCCGGGATTCTTCTGCCGGCGCAAAACGCTGAGGAAGCGTCCTGCGTGGAAGGTCTGTCGGTATTTCCCGTTCATCACCTCAAAGAAGTCATTGAACATCTGAAGGGGATTCGGCCCATAACGCCGCTTGTTGCCAGAGCGTACAGCGATGTGCTTCGGGATAGAAAGACGGCCTGTGATTTTGCGGATGTGCGTGGACAGAAGGGGGCAAAACGCGCGCTGGAAATTGCGGCGGCAGGCGGGCACAATGTTCTCATGATCGGCCCGCCGGGCAGCGGCAAGACGATGATGGCACGCTGTCTGCCGGGAATTCTGCCGGACATGACGCTGGAAGAAGCGCTGGAAGTGACGCGCATTCACAGCGCAGCGGGAACACTGGATGCCTGTTCCGGGCTGATGGCGGAGCGACCGTTCCGTTCGCCGCATCATACGGTGAGCGCGGTTGCGCTGGTGGGCGGCGGTTCCAAGGCGAAGCCGGGTGAGATCAGTTTGGCACACGGCGGTGTTCTGTTTTTGGATGAGCTTCCGGAATACGACCGCGCAGCGCTGGAAGCCCTGCGCCAGCCGCTTGAAGATGGTGCGGTCAGCGTTGTGCGAGTCAGCGCACAGGCGAAATACCCCGCCAGAACGATGCTTGTGGCGGCGATGAATCCCTGCCCCTGCGGTAATTATGGGAGCAAGACGCAGGCCTGCCGATGCACACAGCGGGAAATTGCGCGCTATCTGGGGCGTATTTCCGGGCCGCTGCTGGATCGCATCGACATGCAGCTGGAGGTTTCGGCGCTTCCTGTGAAGGAAATCACGGAAAGCAAACTTGAAGAACCGTCCAGCGTGATTCGTGCGCGCGTACAGGAGGCACGAGCCCGCCAGCAGGCAAGATATGGCGGGGAGATCACGTGCAATGCGGCGCTGACGGCGCGTCAGCTGGATACATACTGTGAATTGGACGAGGCCTGTAAAGTGATTATCGAGCGCGCCTGTGACCGATATAATTTGTCCATGCGTGCTGTCAGCCGCGTGCGCAAGGTGGCCAGAACGATTGCAGATCTTGCTGGTTCAGAAAAAATTGAACGGGCGCATCTTTTGGAAGCGTTGAAATATCGGAATCTCGAAGGAGATTACTGGAAATAAGACAGGGCATCCGGCTTCTTTTAAAAGAGCCGGATCTTTGCTGCATTGACAAACGCAAGGCGTGCCGTATAATGGAGAAAAGAAAGGGGGCAAAATCATGCTGGAGACGGAAGCCATGGCGCTGCTGGTCAGTGCAGGGGTCAGCTATGGGCGCCGGGAAGCAGCGCTTATGGCAGCGGGAAGTGCAAGAGCGCTTGCCGATAATCCGGAGGCTTTTGCTGCCCATTTGGGTGAAAAGGGGTTTCCGGCATACAGACGTGCCCTCCGAGAAGCAGATAAAAGGCTGGAAGACATTGAGCGGCAAGGAATGAAGCTTGTTGTTCGAGGGGGAGAAAACTATCCCCGGAGGCTTGAACAGATTGTACATCCGCCGCATTTGTTATATGTGTGGGGAGACATGCAGATTGATGAGCCGTTTCCCGTGGCTGTCGTCGGCACAAGGCAAGCCAGTGCATACGGGCTGCGCCATGCGCGCCGAATCGCATGTGATCTTGCAAAAGCGGGTGTCTGCGTTGTTTCCGGCATTGCTCTGGGGATTGATGCCTGCGCGCATGAAGGCGCATTGGATGCACAGGGCAGGACGATTGCCGTTTTGGGCGGTGCGCTGGACAGATTTTATCCCGAGGAAAATCGCACGCTGATGGAGCGGATTTTGGATGCTGGAGGCAGCGTAATTTCGGAATATCCACCGGGTAAAAAACCGGAGCGATTCAGCTTTTTGCAGCGCAACCGTATCATTGCGGGCATGTCGCTGGGCGTACTGGTTGTGGAAGGCCCGAAACGGAGCGGCGCGGCAAGCACGGCACAGTATGCGCTGGAAGAAGGGAGAGAGGTGTTCGCCCTGCCGGGAAGCATAGACAATCCCGCCTCCGAACTGCCCAACAGGCTTCTGGCAGAAGGCGCACAATTGATTGTCTCAGCGCGGGATATTTTGGACACACTGGTTATTGAACCGATTGGAACGCAAAAAAGAGAAAATGTGCAGCATGAACCGGCGCTCTTTGTGCCGGAAGGACTTTCCGGCGCACCACTTCTTGTCTGCCGGGCGCTTTTGTCGGGAGAAAAGGATTTTGACGACCTTTGCATGGCAGCGGGAGAGGATAGCAGCGAAATGGGTGCTTTGCTCATCGAGATGGAGATGGACGAGCTTGTCGTTTCTCATGCCGGGTGCATGTATGCGCCGGGACCGGCGATGGAGCGAAAAAACGGCCTATCATGAAGAAAAAAGCCCGATAATATAGAAGAAACTTCTGTCGATTTAAGCGTAGACCCTTGACAGATTGAAAAAGGACTGATATTCTTTTTCAACGTGCAGAGAAAATTTTCCCATCAGGGAAAAGAAAAATGAGTGTAAAAGAGTGTCGCGGCAGAGCCGCAGGCAGGAGGAAATGGATTTGAGCAGTCGTAAACCTGCGTATAAACTGGTGATCGTGGAGTCGCCTGCCAAGGCGCGCACGATCTCCAAGTTTCTGGGCAGAACATATAAAGTAGAGGCTTCCAACGGCCATGTGAGGGATTTGCCCAAATCCCAGCTGGGTGTAGATGTTGAGCATGGATTTGAGCCGAAGTATATCACCATCAGAGGGCGCGGCGAGGTTTTGGAGCGCATCCGTAAGGAAGCCAAGGGAGCCAAATCCATCATTCTGGCAACTGACCCGGATCGTGAGGGTGAAGCAATTTCCTGGCACCTGGCCACAATCCTGGGGATTGATCCGGAAAGCGCCTGTCGCGTTGAATTCAACGAAATCACGGAGAAAACCGTCAAAAGTGCCATTAAAAAGCCGCGCACAATCAACATGGAGCTGGTTGCCGCGCAGCAGGCGCGCCGCATTCTGGACAGACTGGTTGGCTACAAGATCAGTCCGCTTCTGTGGGTGAAGATTAAGAAGGGGCTGTCTGCGGGCCGTGTTCAGTCTGTTGCCACGCGCATGGTGGTGGACAGGGAGCAGGAGATTGAGCAGTTTGAGCCGGAAGAGTACTGGCATGTCGATTCCAAGCTCTCTACCAGCGGAAAAACGCTTTCTGCGCGCTTTGTTGCGCTCAACGGAGAGAAAGTTGCGCTGTCTGACGGCGAACAGGCGGGTGAGATTAAGCGGCTGATTGAGCAGGGCGGATTTACGGTCTCCGCCATCAAGCGCGGCGAACGCCACAAACACCCTGCTCCGCCGTTTACCACGTCCAACATGCAGCAGGAGGCCAGCCGCAAGCTGGGCTTCACAACAGCAAAGACCATGCAGATCGCCCAGCAGCTCTATGAAGGCGTGGACATTGAGGGCCGCGGTACGCTGGGCCTGATTTCCTACATCCGTACAGACAGCGTCCGCCTGAGCGAGGAGGCTGTGGCCGAAGCACGCGAGGCCATCGCAAATCGCTACGGCAGTGAGTATGTTCCGGAAAAGCCCAACAGCTACAAGGGACGCAAAAATGCACAGGATGCGCATGAAGCTATCCGCCCCACGAATCTCGATTTGCGCCCGGAAGAGATCAAGACATCTTTGACGAACGATCAGTTCAAGCTTTATCGGCTGGTTTATCTGCGGTTTGTTGCCTGCCAGATGGCAGATGCTGTGTACGAAACGCAGCAGATTGAGATGAAGTCTGAGGCGGGCGTTACCCTGCGTTCCAGCGCTGAGCGCGTTAAATTTGCGGGCTTTACTGCGGTCTATGAAGAGAGCCTGGACGATCAGGGTACGCTGGATAACCTTGCTTCCGCGATGGCGGATGTAAACGAGGGAGACAAAGTTGACGTTCTTGAAGCCGAAGCGACGCAGCACTTTACGCAGCCGCCGGCCCGATATACAGAAGCTTCGCTCGTTCGTGCGCTGGAAGAAAAAGGAATCGGCCGTCCGTCTACTTATGCGCCGACGATCTCGACAATTCTGGCACGCGGCTATGTCATGCGCGAAAAGAAGCAGCTGTTCCCGACTGAGCTTGGGGTGATGATCACAGACATGATGAAGGAATATTTTTCCGACATCGTGGATATCGCGTTTACAGCCGGTATGGAGAATCAGCTGGACCGAGTGGAAGAGGGCGAACTGGACTGGCACGAGGTCATCGAAGGATTTTATGGCCCGTTTGAAAAGACGCTGGAAAATGCCGAGTCCAAGATTGAAAAGGTCGATATCAAGGACGAAGTGTCCGATGTTGTATGCGACAAGTGCGGCGCGATGATGGTCTACAAGATTGGCCGCTTTGGCCGTTTTCTGGCCTGTCCCAATTTCCCGGAATGCCGCAATACAAAGGCGATTCAGGTGGAAATTGAAGCGCCCTGTCCCAAGTGCGGCGCAAAGCTGCTGCAAAAGACATCCCGCAAGGGCCGCAAGTTCTATGGCTGCGAGCGCTATCCCGACTGCGACTTTGTGTCCTGGGAGATGCCGGTTAAAGAAAAGTGTCCCAAGTGCGGCAGCTACATGACGCTTTCCCGCACGAAGAAGGGCGATTTTTATGTCTGCGCGAATGAGACATGCCGCACGCGCGTGCCCGCCGCTCAGCAGGAGGAAGAAGAGTAATTTCCCGCGACAAGCGAAAGGATAAACGATGGAAAAAGCAACCGTGATCGGGGCCGGCCTGGCCGGCTGTGAGGCGGCGTGGCAGCTGGCCCGCCGCGGTGTTTCTGTGACGCTCTGTGAGATGAAGCCGGAGGCTTATTCGCCTGCACATCACAGCGCGGGTTTTGCCGAACTGGTCTGTTCCAACTCGCTCAGAAGCAACCAGCTGACCAATGCTGTCGGCCTGCTCAAAGAGGAGCTGCGCCAATTGGACAGCCTCATCATGAAAGCGGCTGATCAGACGAGCGTTCCGGCGGGCGGCGCACTGGCTGTGGATCGCGACCTGTTTTCCCAGACGGTGACGCGCATGATTGAGGAGAATCCGCTCATCACCGTTGTGCATGGCGAAGTCACCCAGCTGCCGGAAAAGAACGTCGTCATTGCGACTGGCCCCTTGACCAGCGATGCGCTGGCAGAAAAAATTGCCGCACTCCCCGGCCTTGAGACACTCAATTTTTATGATGCGGCGGCACCGATTGTTTCGGGTGAGTCGCTTGATATGGAGAAGGTATTCCGGCAGGGACGCTATGGCCGCGGGGATGATTACCTCAACTGCCCGATGAACAAAGAGGAGTATGAGGCGTTCTATCATGCGCTTCTTGAAGCGGAGAAAGCGCCTGTTCATGGCTTTGATGGCGAGAAGGTCTTTGAAGGCTGCATGCCCATTGAGGTGATGGCCGCGCGCGGCGAAATGGTGATGGCGTTTGGGCCAATGAAACCGGTGGGTCTTGTCGATCCGCGCACGGGGCGAGAGCCGTATGCCGCAGTGCAGCTGCGTGCCGAGAACAAGGCGGGGACGATGTACAACCTCGTCGGCTTCCAGACCCGGCTCAAATGGGGCGAGCAGAAGCGCGTTTTTTCGATGATCCCCGGCCTTGAAAATGCGGAATTTCTGCGGTATGGCGTGATGCACAGGAATACATTCCTGCATTCTCCGGGCTTTTTGGATGACTGTTATCAGATGATCGCACGTCCAACGGTCTACTTTGCCGGACAGATGACCGGCGTGGAGGGGTATGTGGAAAGCGCATCGTCCGGCTTTGTGGCGGGGCTTTCGCTGGCGCGTCAGATTAAGGGACTTGCGCCTGTGGACTTTACAGATCTGACGGCTATCGGCGCATTGTCCAAGCATGTGGCCTATGCCCAGAACGATTTCCAGCCGATGAATGCCAACTTTGGCCTCATCGCGCCGTTCCCGCGCCGCATCCGCAACAAGCAGGAACGCTACGGTGAAATTGCCGCGCGCGCCCTCAATGTCATTGAAGCCATCAGGAGCAATCCGCTCTGCGAAGATTTTGAATAAACAGCAGGAAGCTGCTGACCCGAATCGCCCGTCCCTTGTCTCTGGGACGGGCGATGTGTTATAATAGCACCACATTCGAGTTTTATTGATGGGAGGAAATAATATGGCACTCAAGGGTACGACCATCTGTGCCGTTCTCAAGGACGGAAAAATTGCCGTTGCAGGGGACGGACAGGTGACGATGGGAGAATCCACCATCTTCAAATCTACGGCGCATAAGGTGCGCCGCATATATGGCGGAAAGGTTGTTACAGGTTTTGCCGGAACGGTTTCTGATGCATTTGCACTGTGCGACCGCTTCGAGGCCAAGCTGGAGCAGTTCTCCGGCAATCTGGAGCGTGCGGCTGTTGAACTGGCGCAGGAATGGCGCGCAGACAAGGCCATGCGTCAATTGGAAGCCATGCTGATTGTGGCCTGCGGACAGACGCTGATGATCGTTTCGGGCACGGGAGAGGTCATCGTGCCGGACGACGGCATTGCGGCAGTTGGCTCTGGCGGCAATTATGCGATGGCTGCGGCGCGTGCGCTCAAAGCAAACACGAATCTTTCCGCGCATGAAATCGCGGAAAAGTCGCTGCATATTGCGGCAGACATCTGCATTTTCACCAACCACAATGTCATTGTGGAAGACGCCTGACGGGAGGGATTGTGCGATGGAATTGACACCTAAGCAGATTGTGCAGGAGCTTGACAGGTACATCATCGGTCAGGATGAAGCAAAGCGTGCTGTGGCGATTGCGCTTCGAAACCGCTATCGCCGTGCGCAGCTGCCAGAGAACATCCGGGATGAAATCATCCCCAAAAATATTCTGATGATCGGCCCGACAGGCGTTGGCAAAACCGAAATTGCCCGCCGTCTGGCCAAGCTGGTGGACGCGCCGTTTGTCAAGGTGGAAGCGACCAAGTTCACCGAGGTCGGCTATGTTGGCAGGGATGTGGAGAGCATCATCCGCGATCTCGTTGAGGCGAGCGTCCGCCTGTCCAAGGAGAAGGCCAGCCAGAAGGTCAAGGCCCGCGCAACCGTGCTGGCAGAAGAACAGATCATCGACCTCATTCTTCATCCCAACCGCAAGCCGGTCAATCCGATTGATGTGATTCTGGGCAACAAGCCCAAGCAGCCGGAGCTGCCTGAGGAAGAGCGCCAGAGGATTGCCCGCCGTTCGGATGAGCTGCGCGAGCAGCTGATGCGCGGAGAACTGGAAGATGTGGAGATTGAGGTGGAGGTCGAAGATGCGCCCAAGGACGTTGAAATCAACGGCGCGAGCGTGAACATCGGCTCCATGATGGGGGACATGCTGCCCAAAAAGACCAAGATGCGCCGCATGAAGGTTTCCGACGCGCGCCGCATTCTGGTTGCAGAAGAGGAAAGCAAGCTGATCGACATGGACGCTGTGACCGAAGAAGCAATTCGGCGCGCCGAACAGGACGGCATCGTCTTCATTGACGAGATCGACAAGGTTGCAGGCCGCGCCGCTAACAACGGCCCGGACGTGAGCCGTGAAGGCGTGCAGCGCGACATCCTGCCCATCGTCGAGGGCAGCACGGTCAACACCAAGTACGGCGTGGTCAAGACGGACTACATGCTCTTCATTGCGGCGGGCGCGTTCCATGTGAACAAGGTGACCGACCTGATCCCTGAACTTCAGGGCCGCTTCCCGGTGCATGTCAACCTCAAGCCGCTGACAAAAGAAGACTTTGAGGCGATTTTGTCCAAGACGGACAACGCGCTTACCAGACAGTACGAGGCGCTTTTGTCCGTGGATCATGTACACCTGCACTTTGAAGATTCCGCGCTTTCGGCTCTGGCAGAAGCGGCGCAGGAGGAAAACGAGACCCGCGAGGACATCGGTGCGCGCAGGCTGCACACGCTGTTTGAAAAGATGCTGGAAGATATCTCGTTCAATGCAGGCGGGGATATGCCGGATGTCGATGTGACGATTAACGGGGATTATGTCCGCGAACATCTGGGCAAGGATCCAAAAAAGGTAGACATGAAGCGCTATATTCTGTAAAATAAAAGAATAGAAATCACGGGCCGCTGGTTTCCAGCGGCCTGTTTTGATGAAAAAGCCAGTAAAGGAGCGGAAGGGATGGAGCAGAAAAAACGGTATGCCTATCTGGACAGTCTGAAAACGGCGGCGATTTTCTGTGTCTGCCTGTACCATTTCCCGTGGACGGCGCCGCAGAACTACAGCGATCCGCTGACCGTTTCGCTGATGGCTGGGCGATTTCTTCGGGGCATCAACAGCATCTGTGTTCCGCTTTTTCTCATGGTAAATGGTGCGCTTTTGCTCAATGCGCGTTTTGATGCCAGGAAGCATGCGGGCAGAACGCTCAGGCTGGCGGCGGGGGTGTACATCTGGTATCTGCTGACGCAGTTTATCGTCCATGGCGTGCAGAGCGGAGCCGGGTATCTGACGGAACATGCACGGGGCATTTTTTACAGCGCATTGTACCTGTATGAATATGACGGCGTGACGCTTAGTCATCTTTGGTTTGTGCAGATGCTGGCGGCATTGTATCTGCTTGTGCCCTTGATTCGCGCAGTGATGGACAGCGAAAACAGGGAAATTCAAAAAGGCGCGGTTTTCTGCGCACTGGTGCTGTTTTTCTTTACGTTTGTTGTGCATGATTTTGAACAGGTTCAGTCCATTCTTCCGGGGCTGCAGCATCTGGATCTGTCCGGTATCGGTCTTTTTCAGCCCATGCAGGGGCGATATGGCGCTATGCTGCTTTACTTTGTTCTGGGCGGCCTTCTGCATAGAAACAGGGACAAGATTGTCCAGATCCGCTGGATGGTTCTGGCGGCGGTTTTTGTGTGCGGCGCAGCCGGTCTGTTTGTGGAATGGCTGGCAGTGACCAAGCGGACGGAAATGATTTACGACATCGTTTACAATGGCTACAACTGCGTGCCGACACTGATGATGGCCGCGGCTGTGTTCATCAGTGCTGCCAAGTTGAACCGGGAAACACGCCTTACACGGCTTGTGGGAAGAAACACGCTGGCCATTTATTACCTGCACTGGATTCTGGGGCTGACGGTGCTGCCCGCATTTTCGCTGCCCGGCAGTATCCTTTTGAACATCATCAAGGCGGCTGCGCTGGTGATTGTCTGCACACTGGCCGGAGAGGGGCTGCGCCGCGTTCCTGTTTTGCGTTTTCTGATCTAGCAGAGAATTGACAACGGGCAAAAACCGCGATATAATAAAAACGATATATCCCCGTTGAAAAAGAGGAGTATGCGCGCATCGCCGCCAGAGAGGGCTGCCCACAGGCTGAAAGGCTGCCCGGGAAGGAACGCGCAGAATGTCGCTTTGGAGGGCGCAGGTGAACGGTCTTTCAGCCTGCGCGGGCGCGCCCGATACAGCGCTTTGAGGCGTCCGCCAGTGCGGACGTAAATGAAGGTGGTACCACGCAAGCGCTCTTGCGTCCTTTGGGACGGAGCGCTTGTTTTTTATTGATGGCCTATTAAAAGCCTGCTTTTGATGGCGCAGGAAAGGAAAGAGCATGAATTTTTCGCCGCAGATGATCCCGGGGCTGTGTGCGCTGATGGTGGGCGCTGTGCTGACGTTCTTTGCAGACAAGCTCTGTCATCAGGAAAAAAATGTGCCGCAGATGAAAATAATCGGTGTTGTGCTGGCGTTTGTCGGCGCGATACTGGTGTTCCTGACATAAGTGTCAGAGAAAGGACATGAACATGGAAGCAAACAAAGAGATGGACAAGGTCTACAACCCGCAAGCCATCGAATCTGAGCTCTACAAGGAATGGGAAGAGTCCGGAGCGTTCAAGGCGCATCGCGTCAAGGGAAAAAAGCCCTTCACGATTGTCATGCCCCCGCCTAACATCACCGGTCAGCTTCACATGGGCCACGCCATGGATGGCGTTATGCAGGACAGCCTCATCCGCTATCATCGCATGAAGGGTGATCCGACACTCTGGCTGCCGGGCACCGACCATGCATCGATTGCGACTGAGGTGAAGATTGTCGAGGCCATGCGCAAGGAAGGCCTGACCAAGCAGGACGTGGGCCGCGAGGAGTTCCTCCGCCGCGCATGGGACTGGAAGAAGGAATTCGGCGGCCGCATCGTCAAGCAGACCCGCCGCATGGGCAACAGCTGCGACTGGAGCCGCGAGCGCTTTACGATGGACGAGGGCTGCTCCAAGGCGGTCACCGAGGTCTTTAACCGCCTGTACGAAAAGGGGCTCATCTACCGCGGCAACCGCATGGTCAACTGGTGTCCGCACTGCAATACCTCCATTTCTGATGCTGAGGTGGAATATGAGGATCAGGACAGCAATTTCTGGCATCTTCTGTACACCGTCAAGGAGACGGGCGAGCAGCTGGAGCTGGCAACGACCCGTCCGGAGACGATGCTGGGCGATACGGCTGTGGCCATCAACGAGGCAGATGAACGCTACAAGCATCTGCACGGCTGCCATGTGATTCTGCCGCTTGTGAACAAGGAAATCCCGATTGTCTGCGATGAGCATGCAGACATGACCAAGGGAACCGGCGTCGTGAAGATCACTCCGGCGCATGATCCGAACGACTTTGAGGTGGGTCAGCGCCACAATCTGCCGATTCTCCGCGTGCTGACTTATGATGGATACATGACCGGCGCCAAGGAAAAGGCCGAGAACGATGCGCTTTTTGAGAGCGGAAAAGCAACTGTCAATGAACCGCGCGTTCTGGACTGCGGCAAGTATGCGGGCATGACCACTAAGGAAGCCAGAAAGGCGATTGTTGCGGATCTGGAAGCCGGTGGATTCCTCAAGAAGATTGAGCCGCTTCGCCATGAGGTTGGCACATGCTACCGCTGCCACACCACCATCGAGCCGATGGTTTCCAAGCAGTGGTTCGTAAAGATGGAAGAACTGGCCAAGCCGGCTGTTGAGTGCGTCAAGAACGGCGAAACCCAGTTTGTGCCGGAACGTTTTGCCAAGAACTACATGACGTGGATGGAGAATATCCGCGACTGGTGCATTTCCCGCCAGCTCTGGTGGGGGCATCGCATCCCTGCGTGGTACTGCGCCGACTGCGGCGAGGTCATCGTTTCCCGCCAGACGCCGACCGTCTGCCCCAAGTGCGGCTGCACACATCTTGACCAGGACGAGGACGTGCTGGATACCTGGTTCTCTTCTGCACTCTGGCCGTTCTCTACGCTGGGCTGGCCGGACAACACTGAGGATCTGGCGTATTTCTACCCGACCAGCGTCCTTGTGACCGGCTATGACATCATCTTCTTCTGGGTTGCCCGCATGATCTTCTCCGGCTGCGAGCAGATGGGCAAGACCCCGTTCCATACAGTTCTGATTCACGGTCTGGTGCGCGATGCACAGGGCCGCAAGATGAGCAAGTCTCTGGGCAACGGCGTCGATCCGCTGGAGGTTATTGACCAGTACGGCGCGGACGCGCTGCGCTTCTCGCTGGTCATGGGCGTCAGCCCCGGAAACGACATGCGCTTCTCCACGGACAAAGTGGAGTCTGCGCGCAACTTTGCCAATAAGATCTGGAATGCCAGCCGCTTTGTGCTCATGAACATGGGCGACGCGGCGGAGACGCTGGAAGGCAAGACCTTCTCTGCGGCAGATAAGTGGATTCTCACTCGCCTGGATGAGACGATTGCAGCGGTTACAGCGCACTTTGAAGAGTATGATCTGGGCCTTGCAGCACAGAAGATCTATGATTTTGCGTGGAGCGAGTTCTGCGACTGGTACATTGAGCTGGCCAAGGTCAGCCTGAATGGCGAAGGCCGTGCGGCAACGCTGGCGGTTCTGCGCCATGTGCTGCTGAGCCTCATCAAAATGCTCCATCCGTTCATGCCGTTTATCACGGATGCCGTGTTCCGCCATGTGCCGGGCACGGAAGGCACGATCATGCTGTCCGACTGGCCGGTGCAGGATGCTGCGCTCGTCTTCCCGGAGGAAGCACGCGAGATGGAAGGCGTCATGGATGTCATTCGCGCGGTTCGCAACCTGCGTGCAGAGATGAACGTGTCCGTTGGACGCCGCGCACACCTGATCCTTCGCCCGAAGGCTGGATGGGAAGCTGCTCTTAGCAGCGCGGGCGAGTATTTTAAACGCCTTGCATGGGCCAGCGATGTGCAGATTCTGGCGGCAGATGAGGAAACTCAGGGCAAGACGGTTTCTGCTGTCAGCGAAGCGGCCGAGCTGTTCATTCCGCTGGGCGATCTGGTAGATGTCGAAAAGGAAATGGCACGCCTGACGAAGGAACGCGACAGCGTGCAGCGTGACATTGAGCGCGCAGAAGCGAAGCTGAATAACCCGGGCTTCCTGAATAAGGCTCCGGCACAGCTGGTCGAGCAGGAGCGCGGCAAGCTGGATGTTTCCCGCGATAAGCTCAATAAGCTGAACGCACGCATCGACGATCTCAAGGCGATGGCATAAGCGGGATTTTGAGGGATTGCGGAAGCACCCGAAAAACGGTATAATGAAAACAGGCTGTCCGGCCTGGTCGTTGGTCGAGGCTGGACAGCCTGTTTCTTTTGTTTACACACAGGGCTTTAAACAGCCGCGAATCCCGGAGGAGTGATCCCGTCGCGGCTTTATAAAATCTGAATACCATACGCAGGAGGGAATCGCATGACAGAACAGGAAGCGATTGAGAAAATCCACAGCGTCTATCCGACAGGAAAGAAAAATGGCGTGGAAAACATGCGTGCATTGATGGCACGGCTTGGCAGTGTGCACAACACGGTGCCTGTGGTGCATGTCGCCGGCACAAATGGAAAGGGTTCCTGCTGCGCCATGATTGAGCGCATGCTCCGAGAAGCGGGATATAAGACAGGACTGTATACGTCGCCATATATTGAAGTTTATAATGAACGCATTCGCATCAACGGTGTGCCGGTTTCGCCGGAGCGTCTGGCGGCGCTGGTGGAGCGTGTCTGGCCGGCGGTAGAGGAATGCCAGAAGGCGGATATCCATGTGACTGAATTTGAGCTGGGGACAGCGCTGGCCTTCTGCTGTTTCGCGCAGGAGAATGTGGATGTAGCCATTATCGAGGTGGGACTTGGCGGACGGCTGGACCCCACCAACATCGTGAAACCTCTTGTGTCTGTGATTACAGAAGTCGGCATGGATCACATGCAGTATTTGGGCAGCACGATTGAAGAGATTGCGCTGGAAAAAGCAGGTATCATGAAGCCTGGCGTTCCGGTCTCACTGGGGGCGCAGGAAAAGGCGGCTCGAAATGTGCTTATGGCGGCGGCGAAGGGGCTGGATATTCCCGTCATCGATCTGGATGCGCAAAATGTCCGCGCGGATCAAAAGGGCGTCACGTTTGATGTGCAGACGAAAGGGGAAACGATCCGCGATGTGCATGTGTCTCTGTGCGGCCGTCATCAGGCTGAAAATGCCTGCGCGGCGCTGGGGGCGGTGCTGGCGCTCAGAAAGCACGGCTTTGCAATCACGCTGGAAGCTGTTCGCCGGGGCATGGAAAACGTGTCGTGGCCCGGGCGATTGGAATACTTTGGTCAGGTTCTTTTGGACGGCGCCCACAATGATCCCGGCGTGCGCGCGCTGTGTGCGTACTGCGACGACTTTTTGGATAAAGAAAAAACCGTGCTTCTTTCCGGCATGATGAAGGACAAGGAGACGGAAAAGATGTGCAAAAGATTGTCCACCCGCGTGCGCTGCGTCGTGTGCACAAGGCCCAATGTGCCGCGTGCGATGGAGGCGGACGAGCTTTGCGAAGCATTTGAAATGGAAGGGGTTCACGCCTATGCGGAGCCGGATGCGGCGCGGGCGCTGGAAAAGGCGCGCGGACTTGCCGGACCCAACGGGCTTGTGCTGGCGGCTGGTTCCCTGTATCTGATTGGCGAAATTCGCACGGTTTTGCGCAAGGAAAAGGAGTTTGCTCATGTCATTTGAACACATCAGTGTGATGCTGATGCCCACGGTGGATATGCTGGACGTCCGAAAGGGCGGCATCTATGTGGACGGAACGCTCGGCGGCGGCGGTCACAGCGCGGAAATTTTGCGTCGGCTTGACGGCACCGGCCATCTGTACGGCATCGACCGCGACAACGATGCGCTCGCGGCAGCAACGGGGCGACTGGGCGGAGCGGGCAATTTTACCGCTGTCAAGGGCAATTTTCACGATGTCCGGGAACTGCTTCGGGCGCGCGGCGTGGAGAAGATTGACGGCATGATGATTGACCTTGGCGTCAGCTCCTATCAGTTGGATACGGCTGACCGCGGCTTTTCCTATCATGCGGATGCACCGCTGGATATGCGCATGGATCAGGATCAGACGCTGACCGCGCGAGAGATTGTCAACACATGGCCGAAAGAGGAGCTTGTGCGCATTTTGCGCGACTACGCCGAGGAAAAGTGGGCGGCGCGCATTGCGGATATCATTCTGGAACACCGCGCGGAGAAGCCGCTGGAGACAACCGGCGATCTGGTTGCCTGCGTCGATGCGGCGATCCCGAAAAAAATCCGCATGAAGGACAGCGGCCACAGCGCACGCCGCACATTTCAGGCGCTGCGCATTGCGGTCAACGACGAACTCGATCCGCTTAAAAAAGCACTGGAAGACATGGCCGATATGCTCAATCCGGGCGGCCATTTGGCGGTGATTACCTTCCATTCTCTGGAGGACAGGATCGTCAAGCAGACGTTCAGACGTCTGGCGAATCCCTGCACCTGCCCGCCGCATATCCCGGTGTGCATCTGCGGCAAAAAGCCGACTGTGCGCGTACTTGGGGGCGGCGGCGTCAAACCGTCTGCCGAAGAGGTCGCAGAAAACCCGCGTGCAAGGAGCGCCATGCTCCGCGGCTGCGAAAAGCTGGAAACCGCAGACTAACGTAAAAACGCCGCGAAGCGAAGAAGGGCGTTTGAGGGACTTGTCCCTCAAGCGGGTTTGGACGTCAGCCCATCGTACCCTCTAATGATAAAAAATAAGGCCGCTTTCCCAAGAAGGCGGCTTTTGCATGTCAAAATGATTGGAACTTGGAAAACGAGAAAGAGGGTGTTTATTCGGATTTCCTTCATGAAACACGTGACTGCACTGTTTCTGCCTGCCAAGTTTTGACGATACAGGGACCATTGAAAAAAGAAAAGCACTGACTGGCATGAAGAAATCATAAAAAATGCGGCAGGGTAAATCATCCCTGAGAAGAAATGCTGGTATTTTGGTCGAATATCTTGTATAATAAGCCCGAGGCCTAACTGCACCGCAGGGGTGCAGCGGTACTTCCATCAAAATAAATGGAGGAAATAGATTGTGAAACTGATTGTTGCAATTGTGCAGGACGAAGACGCGGGGCGTCTGGTGTCCGCACTGATGGATAAAGGATTCGGCGTCACCAAGCTCGCCACGACTGGCGGCTTCCTGCGCGCGGGCAATACGACGCTCATCAGCGGCGTGGAAAATGACAAGCTGGACGGTGCGCTGGAAGTGATTGAAAAGATCTGCAAGAGCCGCGAGCAGATCACAGCCTCTACGACGCCCATGAACGGAACGGGCGGCGTCTATGTGCCTTACCCGATTCACGTCAAGGTTGGCGGCGCGACCATTTTCGTTCTTGAGGTGGATCAATTCCTGAAGGTATGATGACGTTTTCAGATTTCAGGGGGCAGTCTGCGCATATCGGCCAGCTTCAGACGGACTTTGCGCGGGGACATTATGTCCATGCCTACCTGTTTACCGGGCCGAAGGGCACGGGAAAGCGTTCGGTGGCGCAGCTCTGCGCACAAACGGCGCTGTGCAGGGGAGAAGATAAACCCTGCGGGATGTGCGGCCCGTGTCGGCGTGTGCTTTCAGGCACACATCCGGATGTGCATACGGTTGTCCCCGAAAAAGGAAAAAAGATCATTGGCGTGGGCGTCATGCGTGAGATGCTGGAGGAGGTTGCCGTCAAGTCTTTTGAGGACGGGGCGAAGGTGATCCTCATTCCCGAGGCCGACCGCATGAATGCAGCCAGCCAGAACTGCCTGCTCAAAACGCTGGAAGAACCGCCGGAAGCGACGGTTTTCTTCCTGATTACCGATCAGCCGGCGGCATTGCTTCCGACCGTTGTGTCCCGCTGCCGCATTGTGCGCTTTCATCCGCTGAGCATTGACGAAGCGGCGGCACGGCTTGTTCAGCTGGGCGAAAGCCCGAACATGGCCAGAACCAAGGCGATGATGGCTGAAGGCTGTGTTGGGCAGGCACTTGAAATTGATGAAAATCAGCTGTCTGTGCGTCAGGAACTGACCAGAGACGTCTTTTCTGTTCATCGGGCGGGTGATGTGCTCGCCGTGGTGAATGCTTATAAAGGAGAGAGGGAGAAAAAGGCTCTGGACGTACTGGAAGGTGCGCTCCGCGATATCCTCGGCCAGCAGGCCGGCGGTGTATCCATTGAGGGCTATGCGCCTCAGGCACAGGCATATGCGCAGACAGTGCCTTTGACGGGCGGTCTTGCGCTCATGCAGCAAATTACTAAAGCGCGCAAGATGATCGCCAGCAATGTGGCGTTTGCCTCGGCCTTTGAATCTGTCCTGCTCACTGTATCGGAGGAATATGCCAAATGGCCATGGTAATCAGGGTGCGCTTTAAGCGCGCCAGCAAATTATATGATTTTGACCCGAACGGGTTTGAACTGCATAACGGCATGATGGTTGTGACGGAAACGGCGCGCGGCGTGGAGCTGGGCGAGTGCATGTCCGGCATCATAGATGTGCCGGACGATCATCTGGTTCTGCCGCTCAAGCCCATTATCCGCATTGCGACTGAACAGGATCTGGCGATTCAGAAGAGCAACGAGCAGCGCGAAAAAGAAGCGTTTGCCATTGCACTGGATCGCATTGCCGATCATGGGCTGGAGATGAAGCTGGTGGATGTCGAATATGCATTCGATCACTCCAAGATCATCTTCTATTTCACCGCAAACGGACGTGTAGACTTCAGGATGCTGGTCAAGAACCTGGCGAGCATCTTCAAAACCCGCATCGAGCTGCGCCAGATTGGCGTGCGCGATGAGGCTAAAATGCTGGGCGGAATTGGCCCGTGCGGCAGGCCGATCTGCTGCCGATCTTTTTTGAGCGACTTCACGCCTGTGTCCATCAAGATGGCCAAGGAGCAGAACCTGTCGCTCAACCCGACTAAGATTTCCGGACTGTGTGACCGGCTCATGTGCTGCCTCAAGTACGAACAGGATCAGTATGAAGCGACCCGCAAGCGCATGCCGCGCGTGGGGCGCGAGATTCTCACCCCTGACGGCGTGGGCACAATTAACGCGATCAATGTTCTGGAAGAAACTGTGCGTGTGCGCATTGCAGTGGGCGATTCGTTTGAACTGAGGGAATACCCGATTGACGATTGCCAGCGTCCGGAGCAGGAGAAGCAGCAGCCTGCTGTCAGCGAGGAAGAAAAACAGACTGCGCAGCCGGAAAAGAAGGACAAACTGCGTACCAATGCAATCAAGCCGCGGCCTGTGCGCGAGAGCCAGAAGTCCGAAGAGGAAAAAGCTGAAAACAGGGACGAAAATAAAGTAAAATCAGAGAATCAAAAGAAAAACATGCCGAATCCGGAACGCCGGAAGGAGCCAAAAACAACCGTACAGCCTGAACAGATTCAGGAAGTGGAGCCGGAAGAATTGCTCCGAGGCGACGTTCTCCAGATTCGCGAGGACGAACAGCCGGAAGATCTTCTGTAAGAAAATATGCCTTGCAATTCACAAAACTGCGTGATAAAATGTTTATAGGGATAAAACCCTATTACATGATGGAGGTGAAATGTATGGCTTATAAGATTACTGATGACTGCATCTCCTGCGGCGTTTGCGCGAGCAATTGCCCGGTCAATGCAATCAGCGAGGGCGACGGCAAGTTTGTGATTGACGCGGATACCTGCATTGAGTGTGGTGCTTGCGCCGAGAACTGCCCGGTCGGTGCTCCGGTTCAGGCCTAATTGGGCGACAGAAGATGCATTCGGTTTTCATCGAATGCATCTTTTTTCGATTTTAAACCCATGTTTTGATGGGAGCGCGCTTGCAAAGCGCAGGAAGGACGGAACCATGAAGGGGAAAAACGATCTGTCGTCGGGCACAAAGGCGATGCTCGTTTTGACGAGCGTTGTAGTCTTGGCCTGCGTTGTTTTTCTGGCGCGCATTTTAAGCAGAGCGCCGGATCTCAAGGAAGCCTTTGCGCTTTTTCCGGCGGAGGAAGTGGTGCCGGATGAACCGGATGAACAGCTGAAGGTGGAGCCTGTTCCGACACGGGTTCAGGAAAAGAGCACCCCAGTGCCTCAAAAAGAACGGCCTGTTCTTCGCATGACGCTGGCGGCAGCGGGTACGGTTTACGCGCCCAGGGCAATTCGGGAAAGCGTGGAAGAGCGGGATGGACATTACGATTTTTCAAATGTGTTTGAAGGGTTGGGCGATACACTCAGCAGGGCAGATCTTTCCATCGTAACGCTTGAAACCACGGCTGCAGGCAGAGAAGAGGGGTATGACAACTACAATACTCCGCCGCAGATTCTGGATGCGCTCAGAGATGCGGGGGTGGATCTTGTTGCGCTGGCAACGGAGCGGGCGCTGGACAAGGGATATAAAGGGCTGGATATCACAAAAAGCGAATTGACATCGCGCGGCATGGCCTGTGCAGGCGTTCGTGAGGACGGACAGAGTACGGCGACGATGCTCAATGTCGGCGGCATACAGGTGGCCGTATTGGCTTATTCATATGGACTGAGCGAAGCGGGAAAAACGCAGACCCGAAGCGATGCACGCGGCGTTTTGGCCATGCTGGACACGGAACGTATGACGCGGGATATCACTCGCGCCCGAGCGGAAGGCGCACAGGTGGTGGTGGTTTTGCCGCATTGGGGCACAAAGAATAAGCAGGAGATTCCTCAGAACGTGCGAGTGATGGCCGGAACATTGGCCAGAGCAGGTGCTGATGTGATCCTGGGCACACATCCGAATGTGGTTCAGGAGACAGAAAGACTGCGAGTCACACGAGCCGATGGATTGGAATATGAAACGGTCGTCTGCTATTCGCTGGGCAGTCTTTTGACAGATGCCCGGACGGAGCTGAACACGGCAGGCATGGCGGCACTTCTGCCCATTGAGTACGATTTTCAAACGCGGCGCGTCACGCTGGGAGAGCTGGAGGTTACGCCGCTGTACGTTGCACGCAGCAGGGAAAATGGGCGGAATGTGTATCGGGTCGTGAAAGCAGAAGATGAAGGAACTGAGCTGAATGAAACAGAGCGGACGGCTGCACAGCGTGCGTCCGAAATTGTGAGGGAGATTGTCCGATGAACGGAAAGCGAATTGCAGCGTACGGTATTGAAGTGGGCAAAATGGAGAGAGGACCGCTCAACAAGATCACAGATGTGCCGGGCGTGCGCGTAGGTCATGCGACGATTCGGGATGCACACCATCATACGGGTGTCACGGTGATTCTGCCATGCGAAGACAATATGTTCAAAAACAAACTGACGGCGGCAAGCTTTGTTCAGAATGGATTTGGAAAGACACAGGGACTTGTGCAGGTGGATGAGCTGGGGACGCTGGAAACGCCAATCGCGCTGACCAATACGCTGAACATTGGTGTGGTGCATGATGCGATGGTCACGTACATGGCGGGGCGATGTGCTCAGGATCGGGTACCAATGCAGTCCATCAACCCGGTTGTGGGCGAATGCAACGATGCGTCTTTGAACGCGATTATCGACAGACCGGTCACGGCAGAGCATGTTTTTGAGGCGATTGAGGCGGCTTGTGTGGACTTTGATGAAGGCGATGTCGGAGCGGGAACGGGCACTGTCTGCCATGGGCTCAAGGGCGGAATAGGCTCGGCATCACGCGTTTTGACCATTGCCGGAAAGCGTTATACGCTGGGCGTGCTGGTGCAGAGCAACCACGGCTGTCTGGAAGAGTTGACCGTCCGCGGGAGGCGGCTGGGCGAGGAAATCATTGAAAAGCGCCGCGTTCAACCCAGTCCGGAGCCCAATGACCGCGGCTCCATCATGATGATTACGGCAACGGACTTGCCCGTCTCCGACCGACAGCTTCGGCGCATTATCAAGCGCTGCGGCGTTGGTTTGGCGCGCTGCGGCTCGTATTTTGGCCACGGAAGCGGCGATGTGATGATTGGTTTTACAACAGCAAACCGTATGCCGCACGGAGGAATGCATCGCATCGTTTCTCAGCAGGTGCTGACTGAACATACGCTGGAAATGGCGTTTCGCGCGATGGCAGAGGCGGCGGAAGAGGCTGTGCTCAACTCCCTTTCCTGTGCCGATGATGTCATGGCCGAGGATGGAACGGTGTACGAGGGAATTGGTCAATATCTGTAACTCTATGGGTAATGAAAAATCCACCTGGACAAGGTGGATTTTTTGATGGCATGTGAAAGGCTTACAGCAATTCCATGTTGATGGATTTTTCGGTGAAGCCGTTTTTTTCATACATCTTTCTGGCCTGCATATTTCGGGCGTTGACTTGCAGCTCAAGGCCGTCCATGTGCTCTTTCTGCGCTTTATCCTTCATATACTGGAGAAGCTGACTGCCAATGCCCTGACCGCGGCAGCTTTCTTTGACAACGAGATCGGATATGTACATCACATCTCTTGTCACCTGCTTATCGGACTGGATATGGCGGCGGGTGAACGTCAGCAAACCGACGACAACATGATCGACTTCGGCTACCAGGAGTTTTTTGTCCTCAATCAGCTGATTAAATTCGCTGGAGGAGAGGACGGTATCTGTGGGCTTATAGATATCAGGGCGCCAGTCAATATGCAGTTTCTGAACTTCTTTCATCAAAGATTCTGCGCAGTCGTAATCTTCTGGTGTTCCAAAGCGAATCATACAGGGGTTCATGTTCCGTCCTCCTTTGAATATTCAGGGATATCACATAGATATAAAGAAAAGATGTAGGTTTACTTCTTTCCCTTTGGGTTTCCGTTGGCGTAGTCGCAAAGGTCATGCAGGGTGCAGGTTTCGCATTCCGGTTTGCGGGCATGGCAGACCCGTCGCCCGTGAAAAATGAGCCAGTGATGGGCGCGGCTCCACTGATCCTTTGGGATATTGTCCATCAGCTGTTTTTCCGTATGAAGAACATCAGGGGCATCCGCCAGACCGAGGCGGTTGGTGACGCGGAAAACATGCGTGTCCACGGCAATGGCGTCTTCGCCAAAGGCGCAGCTCATGACGACATTGGCTGTTTTGCGCCCTACGCCGGGCAGGCTTTCCAGCGCGTCGTGATCGGCGGGCACTTCGCCGCCAAAATGATCGACGAGTGCTTTGCCGGTCAGGACGAGATTTTTGGCTTTGTTGTGATAAAGACCGCATGTCTTGATGAACGGCTCGATTTCTTCGGGCGCAGCGGCGGCAAGCGCAGCGGCGTTCGGATAGGCGGCAAAGAGTGCCGGAGTAACGAGATTGACCTTCACATCTGTACACTGGGCAGAGAGGATGACGGCGACGAGAAGCTGATAGGGATTGTCGAAGTGAAGCGCGGGCTTTGCATCGGGATAAAGGCGCAGAAGCTCTTGCAAAATGCGCGTGTTTTTTTCAAGTTGAGTCATATGTGGAATCCTTTCTTTTGCAGGATGTATTGTCATTATACGCACGGATGAAAGAAAAGTAAAGCATTTACAGGGGAATGGGGGTCAGTTTGAGCTGTCTTGAGCCAAAGCCGTCCACACGGTAGAAGCCGATGAGCGCACTTGGATTCAGGCGCCTGTACACACTCATGACCTGCGGTGTTTCGGAAAGATCAAACCGGACGGACAGGCCGCATCCGATGGCAATTTCACGCGGTGTGGAGATGACGCCGGCAGACAGACCGGCACGGTGGAGCGCATCTTCCATGCGAAGCACCTGTGTGCGCGAGCGGAATGCTGCCAGACCAAACGATTGATTCATATGATTCCCTCCTGCGGGTCTAGCTCAGGCCAGACCTCATATACTGTAGCGTATGACAGGAGCCGCAGGGCGGTGCCGGAAAGCGGAGGGATGCAAAGTGATCTATCTGGACAATGCGGCAACGAGCTTTCCCAAGCCGCGCTGTACAACGGAGGCTATGGTGAATGTGCTCACGGAATGCGGAGCAAACCCTGGGCGGGCGGGGCACAATTTGGCAATGGAAGCAGGGCGCATCATGGAAGCCTGTCGGGAAGAACTGGCGCAGATGCTGGGGGAAGAAGATTCCTCAAGAGTGGCCTTTGCACTCAACGCTACGGATGCGCTGAATATGGCGATTCACGGCGTATTGCGAAGCGGCGACCATGTGGTGTCCACATTGATTGAGCATAATTCTGTCCTGCGGCCGCTGTCGGAGCTTTCGCGGAGCGGCATCATCACGCTGACGCTTGTACCGCCTGACAGCAGGGGTTACATTCATGCGCAGGACATGGAGCGTGCGCTGACGCCGCGGACGAGGCTTGTGGTGATGACGCACATGTCAAATGTCCTGGGCACGCAGCAGGATGTCGCGGCGGTTGGGGCGATGTGCAGGCGGCGCGGAGTTTTGTTTCTTGTGGACTGCGCGCAGACAGCGGGACATCTGCCGCTTTGTCCGAAGGCGTGGGGCTGCTCCATGTTGGCACTGCCCGGGCACAAAGGTCTTCTGGGGCCTCATGGAACGGGTGCGCTTTGGGCAGCTGCCAGCGTAACGCTTGCGCCGCTCAGGCAGGGGGGAACAGGGTCTGCATCGGAAAGCATGTTTCAACCGCGCATGATGCCCGATGTGCTGGAGTGCGGCACACAGAATCTTCCGGGAGCGGCTGGACTGCTGGCTGGAATGCGCTTTGCCCTGGCACACAGAAAGGAAACGTATGAAAAAATCACATGGCTGTGCGATTATTTGCGCACGGAACTTTTAAATTTTCCACAGGTCCGCATATATACGGGCGAACATGCGGCGCTGATGACATTTAATATACAAGGCGCAGCATCTCAGCAGACGGCCGATGCACTGAATCAGGCCAACATTGCAGTGCGCGGAGGGCTGCACTGTGCGCCGGGCGTCCATCGCTTTTTAGGCACACTATCCTGCGGTGCAGTGCGTGTCAGCCCCGGACTGATGAACACGCGGGAAGATATGGACGCAGTTGTGCAGACTGTGCGGCGGGAAATTAAAAAGGCGGTCAGGTAGACCGCCTTTTTAATGTCAGACTGGGTTAAATGTGGTGACGATGGTGTCAACGTTATCCCGAAGGGTTGTAAACAAGTCGGTCAGAACATTACCGGCCTGCATGCGTTGTTCGCAGGTATCCAGCGTGGAGACACATGCATTGATCAGCTCGGGGTCAACCAGTATGGTTTCCGGGCCGTAGATGTTGGAAGCCAGTATGTTGAGAGAATTCAGCGTGTAAATGTGACCGCGAACATTTGCAAGAAGTGTCATGGTCTGGGAACCGCTGGACTGGGTGAGACGATAGACAGCACCCTGTGCTTCGGATGCTTCGCTTGTAGCGCGCGCCAGAAGGGCTTCGCTTGTGGAATGGTTGATCTTTGAGGCGCGCAGGTAAGAATAGGTGACACCGCACAGCGCGATGACAAGGACGAAGAGAAGGATGCACAAAAGACGAATTGTCTGTTTGTTTTTTCGTTTGCTGACGTTGGTCTGGAATGAATACATAAAATAACCTCCTTACCAAGGGACTTCCCTTTTAGCTCTCTTATTATATCACATCGTCAGGATGGAGTAAAGTGTCATAAAAAAGACAGAAACAGAACAAAAGTGGAGAGTGGAAACAGAAAACTGATAAATATTGAATAAAAGTGGAGAATGAGATAAATAAATCCTAAGACTTGAAGAATATACAATTGATGGCGTATAATAAAGGTTCAGGAAGAGAGCAAAAAGCGGCCTTGCCGCACAGGAGGAAAAGATATGCCGATGAACATTGCCATTGACGGTCCGGTGGGAGCGGGGAAATCCTCGATTGCCGATCGAGTCGCTGAACGGCTGAACATTCTACATCTGGATACCGGAGCCATGTACCGCGCAATGGCGCTGCACATGATCCGGAATCGGGTGAATATGCAGGACGAACAGGCGATTGCCGCAGCCTGCGAAGAAGCCGATGTACAGGTGCGTTATGAAGACGGCGCGCAGAAAACGCTTCTGGGCGATGAGGATGTGACGGGGCTTCTGCGTTCGGGCGAGGTTTCCGCAGCGGCGAGCGCCGTTTCGCGCTGCCCGATTGTCCGCGAACGGATGGTGCGCGCACAGCGAGAGCTGGCGGCACGTTTTGACATGCTCATTGACGGCCGCGATATTGGAACGAACGTTTTGATAAATGCGCCGGTCAAGATCTATCTGACGGCGGCTGCTGAAGAGCGCGCCCGCCGCCGCTATGCGCAGCAGGTAGAGAAGGGGGATATGACGCCCTACGAAAAGGTGCTGGCAGATCTGAATATGCGTGACGAACAGGACATGAACAGAAAGATCAACCCGCTTTGCAGGGCAGAGGATGCGGTGCTGCTGGATTCAACTGAAATGTCGATTGAGCAGGTCGTGGATGCCATCATCAAGGTTGTGGAGGGGACTTATGGAAAACGAAACTAAGATTGTGAAAAAGCATACGCCGCTGTACAGCATCATTGTATTTTTATATGCGATTCTGGTGAAGCTGCTTTTCTTTATGCGCATTGAAGGCAAAGAGAATATTCCCAAAGACCGCAACTGTGTGCTGATGGGAAATCATCAATGTATTCTGGACCCGGTGACACTGGCACTGTGTACGCCGGATCGCGAAATCCACTTCATGGGGAAAAAAGAGCTGTTTCAAAATCCGGTGCTTCGGTGGATCTTTACAAGGGTACACAGCTTTCCTGTTGACCGCGGCAACATAGACATGGCCGCTGTACGAACGGCTATGAATGTTTTGAAGAACGGCGATACGCTGGGCATCTTCCCGGAGGGTACCCGTTCTAAAACCGGACACATGCTGCCGCTTCTTGGCGGCGCGTCACTTCTGGCCCTCAAGAGTGGATGCGATGTGGTGCCGGTGTATATTGACGGACAGTATAAGATATTCCGTCCGATGAAGGTCTATGTGGGAAAACCGGTGAAAATGGATGATCTGCGCGCGGGCCGCATGAACAGAGAGGCTTGCGATCAGTTGACACAGCGCATTGAGGCAGCTTTTACCCAGCTGAGCGGCGGTAAATCTCTTCCTGCGCCCAAAGAGGCGGAATAAAAGGAAAAATCAGCCTCATATACCTGTAAAAACATATTTTTTTCAAAAAGTTAAAAAAAACAGAAATTGTTTGCAGGAATATGGCTTTTAAAAGAGAATGATTAAAGATGGGCAATATGGATGAATTGGTCGAACACTGCATTCAAGGGACTGATTGCCTGGAAATGGGCAGGTGTGTATGAAACTCACAATTGGTGAACATGCCGGTTTTTGCTTTGGCGTGCGGCGCGCCGTGCTGAAAGCATTTGAATGCGCAGACAAACATCTCCCCTGCGTGACGCTGGGACCGCTGATTCACAACCCGCAGGAAGTGCAGCGTCTTGAACAGGCCGGTATCCGCAGCGTTTCTTCGCTTGAAGAAGTGCTCCCCGGTCAGACGGTGATCATCCGTTCCCACGGCGTGACGCCTTCCGTTTATGCGGAATGCGAAAAGCGCGGCATTCCTGTGATCGATGCGACGTGTCCCCATGTGGCACACATCCACGATCTTGTGCGCGATTTCAGCGCACAGGGTGACGCTGTGATCATCGTGGGCGAAGCAGACCACCCGGAGGTGGTGGGCATTGCAGGCTGGGCGGATGGCCCGGTTCTGATTCTTCCGACCAAGGAAGCTGCTGAAGCAGCCGAATTGCCCCCAAAAGCGCTTGTCGTTGCACAAACGACGATCAGGCGCAAGCTGTTTGAAGATGTTCTTGATGTTTTGAGACGGCGTGTCCCCGAACTGACGGAGCGAATGACCATCTGCACGGCTACAGGACAAAGGCAGAAAGAGGCGGAGAAGCTCTCTGCTGAAGCGGACGTCATGGTAGTTGTGGGAGGACGAAACAGCTCGAATACAAAGAAATTACTGGAGACCTGCCGCATTCGCTGCAGCCGAGCCATTCAGGTGGAGACGCCTGAGGATGTGCCTGATGATTTTTTCAACAGGGATGACCGCGTGGCTGTGACGGCCGGCGCGTCTACCCCGCAGTGGCTGCTTGAAAAGGTATGCGAACGCATCCAGATGCAGCAAAAATGAGCGTTTCCCGGCGGTTCCCCGCCGCCGTGATTCAATATTAGTTTGTATCATATTAGGGCACATGCCCGATAGAGATACTGAGGAGGTTGTACCCGCATGAACGACATGGAAAAGAATCTGGTTTCTGATAGCAGCGAAGATTTTGCCGCAATGCTGGAAGAAACAATGATCAAGTTCCGCCCCGGTCAGGTTGTCAAAGGCGTTGTCGCTCAGGTGAGCGATGATGGCGTTGTCATGAGCATTCCCGGCAAGGCTGACGGCTACATCAAAAAGAACGATCTGGTGACCACCGACTGCAAGGTCGGCGACGAGATCGAGGCCGAAATTGTCAAGCTGAACGATGGCGAAGGCTATGTGCTCCTTTCTGAGCGCAAGGTTCTGGCCAGCAAGAACTGGGAAAAGCTGATTGGTGAGTACGACACCGGCGCCTGTGTGGAAGCTACCGGTCGTGAAGCCGTCAATGGCGGTCTCATTGCGGACGTCATGGGCGTCCGTGCGTTTATCCCGGCTTCCCACCTGTCCCGCCGCTATGTCGAGAACATTGGCGAGTTCGTTGGCAAGACGATGACTGTTAAAATCATCGAAGTGGATCGCGCCAAGAAGCGCATCGTTGCCAGCCGCAAGGCGTTCCTTCAGGAGGAGCGCAAGAAGGCATGGGAGAAGATCGAAAAGGATCAGGTTGTGCCGGGCGTTGTCCGCCGTCTGACCGATTTCGGCGCTTTCGTGGACATCGGCGGCGTGGACGGACTCATCCATGTGACCGATCTGGCATGGCATCGCGTGAAGCATCCTTCCGAGATCGTTACCCCGGGCCAGGAGGTCATGGCAAAGATCATCGGTGTGGATCGCGAGCGTGAGCGCATTCAGCTGAGCCTGAAGGCTCTGCAGCCCCAGCCGTGGGATGTCGCCGAGGAAAAGTACCCGGTTGACTCCATCGTTGAGGGTAAGGTTGTCCGCATCACCACGTTCGGCGCATTCGTCGAGCTGGAGCCGGGTCTTGATGGCCTCGTACACATTTCCCAGTGCGCCCTCAAGCGCATTGCGAAGGTGGAAGATGCTGTTCAGGTTGGCGACACCGTGCGCGTGAAGGTTCTGAAGGTGGACAAGGAGGCTAAGCGCATCAGCCTGTCCATCCGCGAAGCGCTGACCGAAGAGGTCGACTACAATGCCGAAGTGCAGGGTCTGGACTTCGACGATCTGGACGATCCGATCGACGCTGAGTAATGTTAAAAGAGAAGCCGTGTGAGCCGCTGGTTTGCACGGCTTTTTCTGTATTTGCCGAAAGAAAAAGGAAAGTTTGCAAAGCGGTTTGAATAAAAAGGTAATGCTGCAAAATGGATGAACGGGAAAAACCATTGAAAAAATAAAACGCGAAGCATGTTCCCGATTTTTTCAAAGCATAAAATGGTTTTTCCTTGCCATCCTACGGCTGTAAAAATGAAGGACAGAAGGAAATTGACAAGCAGCCATTGGGCAGGCATGGAGGGAAAAAGAATTTCTGATTCTGCTCTGTCAGGCTGACATTTGGACAGAAATTGTGTATGGTTTGACAGGTTAAGATTGACTTTTGAAACGTATCGGCGTATGATGAAACTAAACATCAGTCGGGATATTGCATCCCGGAAAGGAATGGCATATGCACGAAAAGAAAAATCCCAACAAGCCGTTGATTGTCTATTATATCATCGCGCTCGTCGTGGTGATGCTGCTCAATGCGCTGCTTTTTCCGCAGATTGAACGATACAGTGTCAAACAGGTTGAGTATTCCGAATTCTTGACCATGCTGGATGAAGGTCAGATCAAGGCTGTCCAGATTGAGGATACGCAGATCGCTTTCACGCCCGTGGAGCAGATTAAAGACGGCAAGGCCACGTATTATACAACCAACCGCGTCACAGCTGACGACAAGATTGTTGAACGACTTCTGGATGCAGGTGTTCAGTTTGGACAGGTTGTTCCGGAGGAAATGAGCCCCATCATTGAATTCCTGCTCACATGGGTGCTGCCGCTTGTCATCTTCTATGCACTTGGTTCGTTTATGTTCCGCAAAATGAGCCAGCGCGTTGGAGGAAACTCCATGAGCTTTGGCAAGTCCAATGCCAAAGTCTATGTGGAGGCTCAGACCGGCAAAACCTTTGACGATGTTGCAGGCGAGGATGAGGCAAAGGATGCCCTAAAGGAAATTGTTGATTTCCTGCATGACCCGCAGAAGTACCGCGACATCGGTGCCAGGCTGCCCAAGGGTGCGCTGCTTGTCGGCCCTCCTGGAACAGGCAAAACACTTCTGGCAAAGGCGGTTGCAGGCGAAGCTAAAGTGCCGTTCTTCTCGATTTCCGGCTCTGAATTCGTTGAGATGTTCGTCGGCATGGGCGCAGCGCGCGTTCGCGATTTGTTCAAGCAGGCCGGTGAGAAAGCGCCCTGCATCGTTTTCATTGACGAAATTGATGCTATCGGCAAGCGCCGCGACAACGGCGGCATGGGCGGCAACGATGAGCGCGAGCAGACGCTCAACCAGCTGCTGACAGAAATGGATGGCTTTGATGCGGGCAAGGGTGTCGTGATTCTGGCGGCAACCAATAGACCCGAAATTCTGGACAAGGCGCTCCTGCGCCCCGGCCGTTTTGACCGGCGTATTCCTGTCGAACTGCCTGATCTGGCGGGACGTGAGGCCATTCTGCGCGTTCATTCCCGCGAGGTTAAGACGGAAGAGAATATCGATTATAAGCAGATTGCCCGTGCAACGAGCGGATGCTCCGGCGCAGAGTTGGCCAACATCATCAACGAGGCTGCTATCGCCGCTGTTAAGGACAACAGGAAGGCGGTCACTCAGCGCGATCTTGAAGAAGCGATTGAAACGGTTATTGCAGGCTATCAGCGTAAAAATGCTGTCGTTTCTCCGCGTGACAAGCTGACAGTGTCCTACCATGAAATCGGTCATGCACTGGTAGCGGCGAAGTTAAAAAATGCGGCACCTGTGCAAAAGATTACCATTATCCCGCGCACGAGCGGCGCATTGGGCTACACCATGCAGGTGGATGAAGAAGAGCGCCTGCTCATGACACGCGAACAGATTCTGGATAAAATCACCACGTTCTGCGGTGGCCGTGCAGCAGAGGCGCTGATCTTTGGGCGCATCACCAGCGGTGCCAGCAACGATATCGAGCAGGCGACCAAGCTTGCCCGCGCCATGATTACTCGCCTGGGCATGAGCGACACGTTTGGCATGATGGCGCTGGAAACGCAGTCCGGCCAGTATCTCTCCGGCGATGCAAACCTCGTCTGTTCTGATCAGACGGCGGCGCGTATTGACGTTGAAGTGAAGCAGATCATCGCAGAGTGCTATGACCGTGCGGCTCAGATTTTGGCCGACAACAAGGAAAAGCTGCATGAATTGGCCAAGGTGCTTCTTGAAAAAGAAACGATTACTGGCATTGAGTTTATGGCTATCCTTGCGCCGAATCAGCTCCCATCCTCTACAGAGGAAAGTGCTGAAATGAGCAATACAGAAAAACCGGCTGACGATCATGGTGTCCCAGCTGTCCAGTAAAATTGAACGGAAAAGAGCCTGTGATTCGCTCCAGAATGGGGCGGCATAGGCTCTTTTTGCACAGAGGAGAATTCAGATGGTCATTATTTTAGCGTATACGGCAATCAATATCTATGCGTTTTGCCTGTATGGCATAGATAAACGGCGCGCCGTTCGCGGAGCGTGGCGCATTCCGGAAAAAAGACTCCTGAGGGTTACATGGGGAATGGGCGGCGTTGGTGCTGTAATGGGAATGCATGTGTTTCATCATAAAACGCTGCATAAACAGTTTGCCATCGGTGCGCCCTGTGCAGCCATTTTGCAGCTTGCATTGTTAATGATGATAGCTTAAAATTATCGCAAATGAAAAAGACGACAAATTTCTTGAAGGGAAGTTGATCGCCGGAACATCCTCTCTGGCACTGTTTCCATAGATTACCTCTGCCGCAATCCGCAGGAGCCACCCGCCGCATCTTTTCAATGCTTAGCATATGTGATACAATGTAGACAGAATTCGGCCGCACACAGGCGGCCCTGATATTAGGAGAGAATGAAATCATGAAGTATGACGTGCTTTTGTGCGATGCTGATAATACGCTGTTTGACTTTGAAAAGGCAGAGGAGAATGCCTTTGAAGCGGCCTGCTGCCAGATGGGTATTGAACCGACAGCCGAATTGCTCAAGGTGTATTCTGAAATCAATTCCGCTTTGTGGCGTCTGCTTGAAAAGGGTGGAATTACGCAGAGCGTTCTGCGTGTGCGTCGGTTTGAAGAATTTCTTGCAGCGATTGACCGGACGGATGTTGACGCGCAGAAGATGGCGACGGCATTTACAGATTCTCTGGGCGAGCAGAGTGTGCCGATTTCCGGCGCAGTAGAAGCGGTCAAGCGCTGGAGCCAAAAGATTCCGGTTGTCATCGTGACCAACGGCATTGCAAAGGTGCAGCATGGGCGCATGGACAGAAGCAAAATGAAGCCCTATATAGCCGGCATGGTCATCAGCGAGGAGATTGGCAAGGCTAAGCCAGATCCTGCAATGCTGGAGATGGGCATGAAAATCGTGAATGTCACAGACAGGAGCCGCGCACTGATGCTGGGAGACTCACTGTCCAGCGATATCATGGCGGCGAAGAATGCACAGGTGGATGCCTGCTGGTACAATCCAAAGGGCATAAAGAACGAAAAGGGGATTCCCGTGCGTTATGAGATTCAGAAACTTGATGAAGTGGACGCGATTCTTGCAGGAGAGGAAGAGAAACGGTGAAAAAAAGAGCGCTTTTCATGTTGATGCTGGCGGGGCTTTCTGCGACATTGACGGGCTGCTTCATTCAGCCGGACCCGACGCTCGACCCGCTGGAAATCAACGAAGGCACAATGCCATTTGGTACAATGCAGGCGCTGCCGACGCCAACGCCCAGCCCTGTTCCTCAGGCAACACCTTCCCCAACGCCGGATACATGGCAGCAGAGTGACCAGAGCACATGGGAGGAGTGGGCACAGCTGCCTACGGCTACCCCGCGCCGAGCTGCTACCGCAGCACCCGGAACAGAAAGCTGGAATACGTCCACGGAGGATTACAACGCGGGCTATCCTGTCCTGCGCATGGGCTCCACCGGCAGCGATGTCAGCGACCTTCAGGCACGCCTGATCGAGCTGGGATATTATACGGGCGCGATTGACGGCAAGTATGCTTCCGGCACGCAGAGCGCTGTGAGCGAATTCCAACAGAAGAACGGTTTGCCGGCGGACGGCATCGCTGGACGTCAGACGCAGGACATGCTCTATTCCAGCGCGGCGCAGCCCAAGACGGTCAGCGCATCGGCCAGCCAGGAAAGCTACATTCTGCTCAAGCAGGGAACATCGGGCTTGGAAGTGCGCAAGCTCCAAGGCCGTTTGGCAGAGCTGGGCTACTATGCGGGCGGCGTAGACGGCATTTACGGATCTACAACCGTAACGGCAGTAAAAGCATTCCAGCGTGCCAATGGTTTGTCCGGCGATGGACAGGCGGGAGAGCAGACCCAGAAGAAACTCTATTCTGCGACGGCTAAGTATGCCTCCCGCCCTGTGACAACGGCAGACCCTGAGCAAGTCAGAACGCTGAGCCTTGGCATGACCGGCAACGATGTTTATGCACTTCAGGAGCGCCTGATTGAGCTGCGTTATCTCAGCGGCGTGGCGGATGGTGTGTTCGGCACGGAGACACAGAACGCGCTCATGGCATTCCAACAGAACAATGGGCTGACTTCTGACGGAACGGCCGGCAGTTCGACGCTTAAAAAGTTGAGCGGAAACAGCCGCCCGGCTTCCGGCGCGACACCCGCTCCAGCCAATCCGTCCGTTCTGCGCGAAGGAGACAGCGGAGAGAATGTGTATATCCTTCAGGCGCGCCTGTTTGAGCTGGGGTATTATTCCGGGCGAATTGACGGCCGATTTGGCACCGAGACAACCACGGCAGTGAAGGCGTTCCAGGCCGCAAATGGGTTGGGAGCAGACGGTATTGCCGGAAAAGGCACTCTGGGCAAATTGGAAAGCAACAATGCTGCAGCGGCGCCCAGTACACAGCAAAATCAGCCGCCGATCGTTGAACCGCCTGTTCAGCAGCCCAATGATGCCCCGCCTGCGCAGCTGTCCACGCTTCGCAGAGGCGATAAGAACGATGAAGTGCGCGTTATGCAGCTCTATTTGCAGGATCTGGGGTATCTGTCTACAACGCCGGACGGTCATTTTGGTGATGGGACGGAACGGGCTGTTAAGCTTTTCCAGGAGGCCAATGGCTTGACGGCGGACGGCATCGCGGGTAAGGGGACGTTGTCTATTCTATACAGCGGTGATGCTGTCCAGTATGGCGAACACTTTGGAGGGGGAAGCCAGCAGGGCGAACAACAGGGCGGTGCAGCCCCTGCGCGTACACCTAAGCCCGACATGGAAACGGTCATTCAGTGGGAAAGCGAAGGAGAAAACGTGCGGCAGTATCAGCAGCGGCTGGTAGAGCTGGGTTATCTTCAGAAAAAGTATGTCACAGGAAAATTCAATCAGAAGACCGTGGAAGCGACAAAGGCTTTCCAGACAATGAATGATCTCAAGGTGGACGGCGCAGCTGGGCCGCAGTCCCTCAAGCTGATTTATTCGGACGACGCGCTGAATGCTGACGGCGTGCGCGTCAAAGACCTCAGCAGCACATCGGACACAGTGGTGTCCGATGTGCTGACCGCAGGGATGACGGGCGAGCAGGTAAAACAGATGCAAAGCCGTTTGGCTGCGCTGGGCTACCTGTCCGCCTCTTTTGTTACTGGTACATATGACGAGGCGACACGTCAGGCTGTAATGCGTTTTCAATCGGCCAATGGTCTGACGGCAGACGGCATCGCGGGGAGCGGAACGCAGTCCCGGCTTTATGCATCCGGGGTAGTGACGGAAAAGAAAGAGCATGTTCGGGAGAGCAATTCGTCCAGACAGAGCGAGGAGTACAGGCTCAACGGCGCATATCAGGCAAGCCTTGGCGCGGGAGGAATTGCTGCCGGAGATGGAAAGGCACTTTATGGCGCAGATGCCATGCGTGCAGGTGCGTTGACAAGGCATTCCTATCAGGGAAATGAATCGACAGTTTTGTCCAATGACGTGCCGCGTTTTCTGCACGTGACAAACGGAAAACTGTATTATGTTGCCAGCGATGGCGGTGAGGACTGCGTTATTCGGATGCGTACAGATGGTACGGCCAGGGAAGTGCTCTATCGGGCGGGCATCATTCTGCGCTTTGCGCTGCATAATGGCACGATGTACATTCTGGATGCCAATGCATCCCTTAAAGAGCGGACACTTTCGGGCGAAGAAAATACGCTGATGAATGGTGTCAGCGACTTTACACTGGATGTGCAGGGCAATGCGCTTTTGTGCGTGACACAGGAAGGCGTGATTTCCTTTGGCATTGATACAGCCAAGACGACAAAACTTTACACGGGAACGGCGGACCAGGTAATGCAGTGCGGCAGGGCACTTCTTGTGCGCACGGGCGGCAGTCTGGTACGCATCATCGACGGTCAAAATGCAACCATCAGACGGGACGGCGCATCTCAGATGTTGGTTTATGGGGACAGCATCATTCAGCTGACATCCAGCGGCGTTTTTTCCTGCGACATTAACGGCGAAAATACGCATCTTCTCGCACAGGAGGAGTTTGAATCGGCAGCAATTGCTGACGGGGTTCTGTATCTGGGAGGACGGAGCGGATATACCCGGAAGGTGGAACTTTAAAGGCTGAAAGCCTCATCAAGCGCGTGCAGATAGGCAGCACATTCCGGGTCTGTGAGCAAAGTGTCGTAAGCCTGGCGTGCTGCCTGTAAAAAAGCGGGGTCAAGGGCTTCCAGATTGAAATCACAGAGCGGACAGACGGCATGAGCGCGGGGGTCAAGCGTTACGCGGGGCTGAGCATCAAAACGGAGAAACAGCGGAAACAGACGGCAGGCCAAAGGGCGCGCTTCGCGAGGACAGGCGCCCTGGCAGACAAAGAGGCTGACTTGCCTGCCGGCCAGCTCAAACTGGGCGGGAAGAATCTGCCCGAAAGAGCAGGAAAGATAGAATGCCTCTTCTCCGGGAAAGAGCAGCATGCCAGTTTGATCATCGCCTGCGCAGCAGGCACCGCCGCACAGGCGGCCGCAGTCAGACTTGAGCGGCGTGAGGGACTGGAGAAGATCGCGCGCGGTGCGCACGGCAGATGAAAGCATAGATTCCATGACAAACCTCCTGATAAGATACCTCCATCATACAGGAGAAAGCTGTTTTATGCAAGGAAAAAACGGAGCCGGGCGTGTCATTTTTCCCCTTGTAAAGATGGGTAAAAAACAGTATAATATTAAATTAGGGGGTATCTTTTTGCGCAAAAGCGCAGACGACCCACATATACTACGGAGGGACAACATGTCTTGCACATATATTTGCTGCACAGTCGAGAAACCTATGAACGGGGAGAGCGAAGGCACGCTCATCCAGAAGCGCGTGCCGGAAAGCGCTAAGGCGCTTCTTTCTCGTTTTGGCGGACAGGTGCAGACAATCTATCTGGACCCGCCCTTTAACACCGGCAGACATTTTGATATGAAGGTGCGCGTGGGCGAAGAAGGATACCGCAAGGGATCGCCGTCCATGCAGCTGCCTGCGTATGATGATCGCTGGCCCAGCAAAGAGGCGTATCTGGGCATGATGCGGGAAACGCTGGAACTTTCCCGCGCGCTGCTCAAAAAGGAAGGCACCATCTTCCTGCATATTGACAGCCATATGTATGCCCATCTGCGACTTTTGATGGACGATGTTTTTGGAGAAAACAACTTCCTCAATGAGATCATCTGGAGCTATCAGTCCGGCGGGCGCGCACGCAGTTATTTCCCGCGCAAGCACGACATCATTCTCTTTTATGCCAAGAGCCGCTCTTATTTTTTCAACCTCAAAGCAGTGCCCGTTGCCAGAAACGAAACGCGCAGCAATCACATGCGCCGGGCCATCGATGAGAATGGACGGAGTTATCGGGCGATCATGTCCGGCGGCAAGGAATACCGCTACTATGACGATGATCCGACGTATCCCGGCGATGTTTGGGACGATATCAGCCACCTGCAGCAGAAAGATCCACAGCGCACGGGCTATGAAACGCAGAAGCCTTTGAAACTTCTGGATCGCATTGTCAAATGCGCGACGCAGGAAGGGGATCTGGTTTGCGATTTGTTTGTGGGAAGCGGTACGACAGCTGTTGCAGCTGCGCAGCTTGGACGACGGTTTTTAGGCGTTGATCAAAGTCCGCTTTCGATCAGCGTGACGGCAAAGCGTCTGATTCAGCAGCCGGATGGCCAGCCCCAGAAGATTGGGTTTGATGTGGAAGCACCATGCGGACCGGATGACTGCAGCGTAGAAGTGGATGTTTATCCAGCGATCAGCTCGTATACGGTGCGCCTGATTCAGTTTGAAAGCGAGGCAACGCGCGCAGCAGGTTTTTCCGGGCTGGATGCGGTCGATCAGTGGTCGGCAGGCTTTGTGCAGGGGGAGGTATATCGCGCCTGCGTGTCAAGCGTGCGCAGCGCGGCAACACCGGCCATTCAGACTACGCTGGAAATGCCCGTTTGTGCGGGCGAGCCCTGCGTGCGGATTGTGGATATATGGGGCAACAGACGCTTTTATTTGCCCCAAAGGAGATATTGAGGATGAATAACGGATACGTGGTCTATTTGCTCAGAATTCTGGCTGTGCAGGGGGCACTGGTGTCCGTGTACACCGATCAGGAAGATCCGGAAGGGTTCTCTGCGGGCTTTGTGGAAGCGGTGGATGGGCAGCATGTGCTCATGTGCGATTTGACGCCTTGGGGACAGATCGACGGCTGGAGGGTGCGCCGCAATCAGGACATCATTCAAATCCTTTCCGGCGAGGAATACGAACAGCGTTTGATGATGCTGATGGCGCATTATAAGCAGGGGCGCCAGAGCTTTTTCTCGGATGTGCCTGCTGAAGACACGGATCTTTTGCTCAGCGTGCTGCTTGAATGCAAGGAGCGAAATGAAATTATCTCCGTCATCATTGGCGAGGATATGGTGACTGGCCGTGTGATGGAAGCAAATGGTCTGCGGCTGAAAATAAAAACGATGGATTTCTTTGGCCGGGAAGCTGAAGAAGAAATCATCAACCTGCATGAAATTGAGATTGTTGAAATCGGCACGCAGGAAGAAAAAATGTATGGTATTTTGGAAGAGATGGAGCGTCAGAAAATGACGCTTTTGTCGCCGGAGGAAACATGAAGATCACCATTCTGACGATTTTCCCGGAGATGTTTGCCCCGCTGCATCAGAGTATATTGGGACGCGCGCAGAAGGCCGGGTTGCTTGAGATCAGAGAAGTGGATATCCGCCCATATTCTAAGAACAAGCACCACAACACGGATGATACACCCTATGGCGGCGGCGCTGGAATGGTAATGCTGGCACAGCCAATTGTGGATGCCATCCGCGATGTGCAGGGGGATCATTTCCGCGGCAGGCGTATTTATCTTTCCCCGCGCGGTCAGACGCTCACTCAGAAAAAAGTGGAAGAGCTGGCCAGAGAGGAAGAGCTGATTCTGCTGTGCGGCCATTATGAAGGCGTAGATCAGCGCGCGCTGGATCTGTGCATCGATGAGGAAGTGTCCATTGGCGACTATGTGCTCACGGGCGGCGAACTGGGAGCAATGGTTCTTGTAGACAGCGTGGCAAGGCTTGTTCCGGGGGTGCTGGGGTGCGAAGAAAGCGCGCAGACGGAGAGCTTTTCGTCTGGTCTTCTGGAATATCCACAGTACACGCGGCCGCGCGAATTTGAAGGACTGACGGTGCCGGAACCACTTTTGAACGGCAATCATGCGCATATTCAGGACTGGCAGTTATGTGAATCGCTCTATGTGACGCTTCGCAGACGGCCGGAAATGGCACATGCCTTCCTTCAAAAACAGAAATTATCAAGGAGACAGAAGAAGCTCGTCGAAGGTGTTTTTGAACGCGTCCGGCGGGCAGAAGAGCAGGAGAAAAAGCAGAACAAGAGCTTCCTGTATCTCTTTGGCATGCGGGCAGCGCGTCCCAAAAAACGCCGATAAGGGGAGGCTCAAAGCCTCTCCTTTTTGTTTCAGGATGGAACGCGGTCGACAAGCAAGCTCATGGTTCAGCCTGCTTGTTCGGCTGGAAATACGCTGGAACAAAGACGCTGAAGGTGAACCCGGGGGCTTCCCTTACCTGCTTGAGAGGAGGAGATTGAGTGTATTTGACGTTGGGCGTGATGGCCCATGTGGATGCGGGCAAGACGACATTGTGCGAACAGATGCTTTTGCATGCCGGTGTCCTGAGACACTCGGGACGCGTCGATCATGGTGACGCATTTTTGGACGATAATCCGTTGGAACGCACACGCGGCATTACGATTTTCTGCGGACAGGCTGCATTTCACTGGAAAGATGCGCAGATCACGCTCATGGATACTCCGGGGCACGTCGATTTTTCTGGAGAAATGGAGCGGGCGCTTTCTGTACTTGATGCGGCGCTTCTGGTCGTTTCGTGTGCAGAGGGCGTGCAGAGCCATACTGTCACGCTGTTTCGAATGCTCAGGGAGAGAAAAATACCGACGCTGATTTTCCTGAACAAGATTGACCGAGAAGGAGCGGATGTTTCACGGGTGATGGCTCAGATGAAACGCCTGCTTGCAGAGGACTGCGTGCTTTTTTGCGGAGATACAGAAGTATTAAAAGAAGAGCTTGCAGCGCGAGATGAAGCCCTTTTAGAAGCACATTTTGACGGGAGCGCACAGAGGGACGACTATCTTTGTGCAGCACAGCGCGCGTTTGCAGCTTGCGGACTGTATCCTGTGCTGGCGGGCAGTGCGCTGCTTTCGGAAGGCGTGCAAGAGGTTCTTGATGCAGTGGAGGCACTTGTCAGGACAAACTGGAAGCAGCGGGAAAGTGAGCCGTTTTCTGCCAAAGTATATGCGGTGCGGCGTGTAGGAGGCACACGCTATGCATATGTACGCGCAGAATCGGGCAGCTTGCGGGCGAGAGATGCGGTTGAGACGGTGCGCGGACTGGAAAAAGTGGACAGCCTGAACATGGTGCAGGGCAGCAAGCTCATGCCGCTGGCCGCTTTGACGGCGGGACAGACGGCGGCGGTGGCGGGGTTGTCGGCGCGGCCGGGGGAGAGAATCGGCAGACAGTGCGGCACCAGCACACAGGAGCTTGCGCCGGTGATGAGCGTGCAGATTGAGCCGGAACCTCCGCTTGACCCGCACATGCTTTTGGCACATTTGCGCGAGCTGGAAGAGGAAGATCCGCTGCTGCAAGTTCGCCCTGAAGGAAAAGGGGTCAGCGTGGGCGTGATGGGAGCGGTGCAGGTGGAGGTTTTGCAGGGGCTGCTTGCTTCGCGCTTCGGAGATCTTGTGAGTCTGCTGCCCCCGCGCGTGCTGTACAAAGAAACCGTTGCAGCACCGGTTATCGGCATTGGACATTATGAACCGCTTCGGCATTATGCAGAGGTTTGGCTGAAAATTGAACCGGGAAAGCCGGGCAGCGGCGTGACATTTGAGGCAGACTGCCCGCCCAACATGCTGGAAATGAACTGGCAGAGGCTGATTGGGACACATGTGCTTGAACGCGAACATCCGGGGGTGCTGACCGGAAGCCCGCTGACGGATGTGCATATCCGGCTTTTGGCGGGACGCGCGCATCTCAAGCATACAGAGGGCGGAGATTTCAGGGAAGCGACGTATCGCGCGATTCGTCAGGGCCTGATGCAGGCGGAAAACATTCTGCTGGAGCCGACTGTCCACTTTGAATTGGCAATGCCGCAGGAAGTGCTGAGCCGCGTGACGGGAGAGCTGATTCGGCTTGGCGCGGAACTGGAAGCACCGGAACTATCGGAAGATGAAGCACTTTTGTCGGGCATTTGTACAGCTGCCGCGTTTTGGGATTTCCCGATGAAGTTTGCCGCCGCCACACACGGCCATGGACGAATTGCTTCAAGATTCTGGCGCTATGCACCGTGCAGAAATGCACAGGAGATTGTGAAAGCTTACGATCCGATGGCAGATACAGAGAACCCGCCGGGCAGCGTGTTTTGTGCGCATGGTGCAGGGTTTTATGTATCATGGGATCGTGTGCGCGAGTGGGCGCATTGTGAAGTGGAGGGATGAGATGTTCACCTGTGTGCTTGACCCCAAAAGTCGTGTGACGCTTTGTGATCAGCTGTATGATGCGCTGAAAGAGGAAATCGGGCGGACGGCTATGGGCACGCGTATGCCGTCCAAGCGTCAGCTGGCAGAGCACCTGCATGTGAGCACGGCGACGGTTGAGGCGGCTTACGGCAGACTGATCAGCGAGGGGCTGTGTGAAAGCCGCCCGCGAAGCGGTATATTTGTGACCGCACAGGCGGATCTTGTGCGCACGGCTCGAACGGAGAACGAGCAGCCCATCCGTTGGGATTTTGGAACGGGTGCGGCTGATGCAGCGCACTTCCCCTATGCGACATGGGCGCGGCTGATGCGCGAAGTGCTCAGCGAGCAGAACACCGAGTTTCTGCTTTTAGGTGATCCGCAGGGCGCTGCCAATCTGCGCGAAGAGATTGCAGGGCTACTGCACAGGCTGCGCGGCATTGATGTGCCGCCGGAGGCCATTGTGCTGGGCGCAGGCACGGAATCACTTGCAGCGGCGCTTGTTCCGCTCATTGGCAGGGAAAAGCTGTTTGCAGTGGAAGATCCGGGATATTCGCGTGTTCGGCGGATTCTGGTGTCGGGCGGAGTGCGCATCGCGCCAACGCCGCTGTATCAGGGCGCTATTGATGTGCGCGCGCTGTACATGAGCGGCGCAGGGGCAGCATATGTGACGCCATCTCATCAGTTCCCAACGGGGAAAGAAATGCACATGGAACAGAGAGAAGCACTTCTGCGCTGGGCTGGAGAAACGGGCGGATACATTCTGGAGGATGACTACGACAGCGAGTTCCACTTTTCCGGAGTATGTGAACCGGCTTTGCGCGCCATGGATACAGGCGGGCAGGTCATCTACATGAATACATTTTCGCGAACGCTGGCACCCGGTCTGCGTTTGAGCTTCATGGTTCTGCCGGAAGCTCTGATAGGCCGATATAGAATGATGCACGCGACATGCAGCGTGCCAGGGTTTGAGCAGGAGACGCTTCGCAAGTTTATTGCAGGAGGATATTTGGAAAGACACATTGCCAGAATGCGCGTCGTCTATCGTTCACGTCTTCAGGTGCTTGAAAAGACTGCACAGGCGCTTCGACTGGGAGAGGTTGCGCCGTGCAGCGCGGGTCTGCATGTGCTCTTGAACGTTTCGGGGACAGTGCCGGCGCAGGAACTTGTGCCGCTGGCAGCACAGGCGGGCGTGAGATTGATGAGGCTCTGTGATTACGGCGTGATGCGCGGCAAGCAGGATGAGCGTGTTGTGCTGCTGGGCTTTTCGGGAATGGATGAGGCTGCAATTCAAGAAGGACTTGAGGCGCTTAAACGTGCGTGGTTTTAAAAGATAAGGAGGATAGAATGAAAAAAATCGGGATTGCACTGCTGCTTTTGGCGCTGCTGTGGACGCTGTCGGGATGCAGGACGCTTGAAGATACACTGCATCAGGCGGGCGAGAAGATCAAAAGCAATCAGGTGGAGACACCGCAGAACAACGGCGGAGATATTGACTGGAGCTTTGTGCCGGTTGTGCGCGATATGGCGGTGAAGACGTTCACGGAGGGCTTCCCGGACGCCGTTATCAAGGAAACGAATGTTGCCAGCAAGAACGGCGCGAGCGACCATGTGATTGTCATTTTGACGTATGAAATGGGCGATAAGCACGGCGAATATGGCTTTGATTATGAGAAGGACGAAAGCGGCGAATTCGTGCTCAAGCGCTATGGCGATGGTGTGAGCGTGGATGATCTGTAAAACAAAAAGCTGCTCAGCGGATGTTGGGCAGCTTTTTTTCTGTATGTTTAATCTTTCTTGGCAAGGAATGCGGTGATCAGCATCACCGGCGCCAGACAGAACAGCGGCAGCGCATAACGCGGAAGCGTGCAGGGGCCGAACAGATAGGACAGCCAAATGCCCAAAACGCCTGTGGCGGCGGGGACGAATCGCTGCTTATGCCGGGCTGACAGCGTGAAAGAAGCAAAGAGAATGACCCAGAATGGGAGCGCTGTATTGAAAAGCAAAGGCAGAATGGGGAGGCGCAAGTAGCGGTTATGCGTACAGATCTGTTCGATCAGGTCGCGAACAGGCGGAAGAAAACAGTAAACATTCAGCCCGTCGGGCTTGACTTCTTCAACGAAACGTTGTGTCTCCAGATAACCGACATGCAGACCGCCGGGCTGATAAATCGTAGCAACGCTGATGTCATCCGGATACCAGAAACCCATGTTGAGCATCAAGGCAGCTTCTGCATAAATGCGTGGGCATTTTTTGCCGATACGCATCCAGAGAGAGAAAAAATCATCCATTTCTGCATGGAGCTTTTCATCGTTTAAATAGCCTTTTGCATTGTCTGCCAAATGTGGAGAAAGCGTGAGTCCATAAGCATCAGTGTACCAGGAGGCAATTTCATCACGCTCAGAATCGGAAAGGTTACCATGATGATACGCGCGCACGAGCTGCTGTGCAGGAAGACTCAACATCTGCTTGGAAGGCTGGCTGATGACGGGATAAGCGGCATGAAGAGCCAGCGTCAAAAGGAGACCAGAAACAGTACTGGCCGCAATCAGGGCTGAAAAATGCTTGCGATGGCCGCGAAGCAGAGCGAAAAGCAGAGGAAGCAGGAAGATAAAGGCAAATATGCCATTATTGCGCAGATGGGCTGTGAAGACGATCATGAGACCATAAAGCGTGCAGCGCTTCCAGCTGTGAAAGAATGTATCCGGCGCTTCGAGTATTTCAAAGCTCAGAAGGGAGAGTACCGTGAGAGCGGCGGAAAAGACAGTATCTTTGCTGGTGGAGATGGACATGAGAGAGAACACGGGCATCAGACCATAGTAGGCCGTTAGTGCAATCAGTGACCAGCGCGGAGCCTTTCTCTTTTGAAGAAACGTACAACTGTAGGAAAGAGCCGCTGCAAACGGCAGCATGTGTGCCAGCGTGGACAGGAACATGCCCAATGTACGGCTGTTCAGCAGATCACCCAGCATGATGAGACCGTTGTTTATAATCAGATAAAACAGCGGATGACGGGTACTGTAAATCTGGGAGAGATATTGCCAGTATTCAGCCAAAAAGTCATAATTCAGCGCGGCGGGAAAGTAGGCGAGCAGAACAGGCACCCAGCAGGCAAGGATGATTAAAAAGTATCCCCAGAAAGACAGATGGAAGGAACGACCCTTGAGCGTAACAAGCATCAGCCGGGCACACAGACCACCTAAAAGCGGTGCGGCAAGAATCGGCACGGCAAGACGGCGTACAAAGCTGCTTATACCGGGGAGAAATGCATCATAGATAAGCAGTTCTGCTCCCATGCTTAGTGCGGAGGCGAAGAGAAAACCAAAGAGAAAGCCGATGTTCAGCGTGCGGCGGTCAGTGCGGGAAAAAGCCTGTTCAACGGGGACCAGGCAGGCGGCAAGCAGGATTGCCCCCAGCGTGCCGGAACGAAAGACAGCACTATCCGGATTTTCTGGAACGAGATAAGGCGCGGCAACGAAACATAAAAGAATGGAAGCCAGCGCACAAAGGCGGCTGTGCTTTTTGATGAAGGGGTCAAGCATGTGCAGTCTCCTTTTTGAGATGAGCGGTGAAGCTGACGATCAGCATCACCGGCGCCAGACAGAACAGCGGCAGCGCATAACGCGGAAGCGTGCAGGGGCCGAACAGATAGGACAGCCACAGGCCGAACACACCCAGAGCAGCAGGCAGGAAGCGGCTGTTTTTGCGCACAATCAACTGTGCACAGGCAAAAACAAGTCCCCAGAAAGGTGCAGCCGGGCAGAACAGAATGGAGATGACCGGGTATTTCTGATAGTAATTTCTGCGGCAGATGCGCTCATAAAGCGCCGTGACGGAAGGGAGAAAGCTCCGCGTTTGGATGCCGAAAGCACGATATGGATCTTCCTGTTCCTGCAATTGCAGATACCCCAGATCATTCCAGACATAATCGCGATAGATGGCAGAATGACTCAGGTCATCGGGATACCACGAGCCGACATTGAGCATCAGAAAGGCTTCAAGGTATTCATGCGCATGCGTTCCTGCATGCTTTTTCCAAAGTTGCAGGAAAGAAGTGCCGTCTTCCTCAATACGCTTTCGATCCAGATAACCTTTGGCACCGTCTGCCAGATGAGGATGAACGAGCATGCCTTCGTCACTGACATACCAGCTGCGGATTTCTGCACGGTCTTGTTCAGACATATTCTGCGCGGCACGAACGAGCTGCTGCGCGGGCAGGCTGTACAGTTGGAAAGAGGAGGTCGAATCAGGCTGAAGGATCACCGTCAAAGCGCCCTCTAAAAGAACAATGCAGACTGCCAGTGAGCCAAAAAGCAAAGCTGTTTGTTTGCGGAATCTGCGCAGGACGATGAAAAGCGCGGGAAGCATCATCAACAGGGCGAATATGCCGTTTTTGCGGAAGAGGGCGGTGACAATTCCCAGCAGCAGATAAAAAACAAGACGACGGCGCGATTCAAAGAAAGCCTGGGTATCTTCGATCATTGACCAGCTTTCCAGCGAAAAGACAAGGACGGCTGCGCTGAACAACGTATCTTTAGCCATGGAGACAGACATGGCAGCAAAAATGGGATGAAGCGCATAGAAGGCTGTCAGCAAAACGAGCACACAACGCGGAGCACCATGCTTTTGAACAAACGAGCAGCTGTAACCAAGCGCGCCTGCAAAGAGTGCCATTTGTATAATGGACAGAAGAAGAACACCGAGCGTAGGACTCTGGATTTTTTCGCCCAGCGCAATGACACTGTTCGACAATACGCTGTACAGCAGGGGATGGAGGCTGGAATAAGCCTTGTTTACATGCTGCGCATATTGACCGGGAAAGTCATAATTGAGCATGCCGGGAAAGAAGGCGAGAAGCACGGGCAGCCAGCACAGGAAAAGAATGGCGGCATAGTGATAGAAGGACAGGGGAAATGTCTTTTTTTGCGGCGGGATACGAAGCATCAGTGCCCGGGTAGACAGGCTGCCCAAAAAAGGAGCAGCCATGACGGGGACGGACAAACGGCGAACGAGACTCCCTGCACCGTGCAAAAGACCATCATAGACAAACAGTTCCGAACCGATGGAAAGCGCCATTGAGAACAGATAACCGAACACAAGGCCGGCTGTCAGCTGCCTTCTGTCAGCATGGGCAAGCGCATCGCGGACGGGGAAAATGCAGGCAGCAATAAGGATTGCTCCCAATGTGCCGGAACGAAACACGGCACTGTCTGGATTGACAGGGACGAGATAGGGGGCGGCGACGGACAAAAGCAGCGCGGACAAGAGCGCAAGCGCTGCGGCATGTTTGCGAATGAGCTGCATGGATTCTCCTTCAAAATGGTAAGTATAAACACATAACCCCGCTCACAGAGACTGCGAGCGGGGATGTATGCCATCAAAAGTTAGGCTTCGGGCTTCTCTGTCTGTACAGTTTCAGCCTTTTTGCTTGTGGTGCGCTTGCGGGGAGCGCGCTTGGCAGGTGCATTTGCCTCGCCGTCCGTTGTTTCGGCCTTCTTGCGGGAGGTGCGCTTGGCAGGCGCCTTCTTCGGAGCTTCTTCAGTGTCAGTTTCTTTGCTGGAAGTGCGCTTGTTGGAAACAGCTGCCTCGCTTTCAGCGGTTGTGGCTTTCTTACGAGAGGTGCGCTTGGCAGGTGTCTTTTTCGGAGCTGCCGGTTTCTCTTCAACCACAGGCTTCTCTTCAACCACGGGCTTCTCTTCAACCACGGGCTTCTCTTCAACCACAGGCTTCTCTTCGACCACGGGTTTCTCTTCGGCCACAGGCTTTTCTTCGACCACGGGCTTTTCTTCGACCACGGGCTTCTCTTCAAACTTTACTTCGACAGCCGGAGCCGCGAGCAGGCGGTTGTACAGCTCAACATACTTGTCGGCAGAAGAATACCAGCTGTAGTCTCCCATCATATCGCGGACGATCAGCTTATACCAGACCTCGCGATTGTTCTTATAATAGTGAACGGCACGACGGACGGTGTGGAGCATGTCATGCGCATTGTAGTTGAAGAATGTAAAGCCGTTGCCCTCGTCGGTGAACTTGTTATAGGAGAGAACGGTGTCACGCAGGCCGCCAGTCTCACGAACGATCGGCACGGAACCATAGCGCATGGAGATCATTTGGGACAGACCGCACGGCTCGAACTGGCTGGGCATGAGGAACATGTCGCTGCCGGCGTAGATTCGATGAGCCAGTTGATGGTTCATGGCAAAACGGGTAGCCAGACGCCCCGGATATTCACTCTCCGCCCAGGAGAACAGGTTGGTATACTTGGCTTCGCCCATGCCCAGAACGACAAGCTGAATGCCGGTGGCCATCAGCTCGCGGATGACGCACTCAATCAGATCAAAGCCCTTTTGGTTGGACAGACGGGAAATGATGCCTACCAGCGGTACGTTGGGATCGACATCAAGACCCATTTCTTTTTGCAGCTCGCGCTTACAGACTTCTTTGCCGCCCAGATGATAAGGATCATAGTTGGCGTAAATCTGCGGGTCCTTGGCAGGATCGTAGTCATTGATATCGATACCGTTGAGAATACCGGTCAACTGATCTTTGCGCGCGCGCAGAAGCCCATCCAGACGCTCACCATAGAAGGAAGTCTGGATTTCATCTGCATAGCTTGGGGACACGGTGGTCAACTCATCCGCATAGACGAGGCCGGCTTTCATGTAGTTGGCGCAGCCGTAGCATTCCAGCTTATCGGAGGTGAACAGGCTGTCCCCCAGCCCCAGCGTATCCTGAACGGCTTTGATGGGGAAGACACCCTGATACTGCAGGTTATGGATGGTGAAGGCGGTCTTCATATCCTTGTAGAACGGGAAGTGGGCATACTGGATCTTGAGCAGAGCCGGAATCATGCCGGTCTGCCAGTCATGGCAGTGCACAATATCGGGCTTGAAGTCCAGATGCGGCAGTGCATCGATGACGGCGCGGTCGAAGAAGCCGAAACGCTCATACTCATCGCCTCCCAGCCCGTAGACATAGGAACGGCCGAAGTAGTACTGGTTATCCACGAAATAGAACGTGACACCCTGATACTCCAGAGACTTGATGCCGCAATACTGCCTGCGCCAGCAAAGCTCAACCTCAAATTCGCATTCCAACTTCATCTGGCTGGTAAACTTCTCCGGGATGGCCGCATAAAGAGGCAGAATGACGCGAACGTCATGGCCTTTGTCCTTGAGGACAGGGGTAAGTGCGCCAACAACGTCGGCAAGTCCACCGGTTTTAATAAACGGCACACACTCGGAAGCGGCAAAGAGAACTTTCATGAAGTTTTCCTCCTTTTGCATACAAAACTTGAAAAAGGGGAACCGCACGACAAAAAATCAGCGGTTCCGCCTGAACTGAATTAGATCACAACGCTCTTGGCGATTACAATGGGATACGCAGCCGGCGCAATGAGACGGCCGTTGCGGCGGATAACGCTCTGTTTATCGAGAATGCAGTGGTCAATTTCTGCGCTTTCCTGAATCTGGGCGTCCTGCATGACAATAGAATTTTTGACAACAGCGCCCTTGGCGACTTTAACGCCGCGGAACAGGACAGAGTTGATGACTGTGCCTTCGATTAAGCAGCCGTTGGCAATGAGAGAATTGGAGCACTGGCTCTCGTCAACATAACGGGCAGGCAGGTCGTCACGAACCTTCGTGTATACCGGACGATCTGCGGGGAAGAGCTGGCGGCGCACATCGCTGTTGAGGAGCGACATGTTGAAATTGAAGTAAGACTGGATGGAGTCAATCTGGCAGGCCAATCCCTTGTATTCGTAGCCGTAGACCTTGAGATTATCATTGTTGATATTGCGCTGAATAATATCGCGGTCAAAATCATGCATGCCGTTGGCAGCACCCTGCTCCACCAGCTGGCGCAGCAGTTCGCGCTTGGTGATATAAATTTTAAGGGAAGCGCAGTCGCGGGTGGGAACAGAGGAGCCGATTTCCATACCGGTAACGCGTCCTTCTTCGTTGACGGACAGGAACGTATCGTTCTCGCCCTCGGTCCCCATCAGCTTGGTTCCGCAGATATAGAGCATCGTAATATCGGCGCCCTTCTCCACATGATAACGCAAAGCATCAGAAAAGTCAATGTTATAAACGGTGTGGCTATTGGTCAAAACGATATATTCCTGGCTGGAAAGGCGCAGAAAAGTCGAGTTGGACTTGAGCGCATCCAGCATGCCCGCATACACACCCATGTTTTCACGCGTAAGGAACGGCGGCAGCATGACAAGGCCCTGTTTGCCGTGCAGATCCCACTCGCGTCCGGAACCGATGTGATCCATCAGGGAAGAGTAATTCTTCTGCGTGATGACACCCACATTTTTGATGCCCGAGTGAACCATGGAAGAGAGCTGAAAGTCAATGACGCGGTAGCGGCCGGCAATCGGCAGCGCGGCCACAGCGCGCAGGCTTGTCAGTTCACCGAGATGAATGTCGTTTTCTCCTGTATAGATGAGACCCATGACGTCTTTCATGTGTGGAACCCTCCTTACTGTGCGTCGGCGTCAACCTGAACGCCGGCAGCAACCTGTTCGCCTGCACCGATCGTGGCCTTCGGGCCGACGACAGCAATTTTGCCGGTTTCTTCGCCGACAATCGCGCCCGCACAGATATGAGCATTTTCCGCAATAATGGCTCTGCGGACGACAGCTCCGCGCTCAATCACTGCACCCGGCATGACAACTGAATCGGTGACTTCTGCACCGGTGTCCACCGTGACACCTGCAAAAAGCACAGAGTGATTGATGACACCGCGAACTTCGCAACCTTCGGAAATCAGAGAATTGATGACCTTGGCACCGTCGGCAATGTAGTGCGGCGGCATGCCCGGATTGCGGGCGAAGATGCGCCAACGCTTATCATACAGGTCGATGGGCATCGGCATTTCAAGAAGGTCCATGTTGGCTTCCCACAGGGATTCGATGGTTCCAACATCCTTCCAGTAGCCATCAAAGGTATAGGTGAACAGCTTTTCACCCGCGGTGAGCATGGCCGGGATGATGTTCTTGCCGAAATCGTTGTCGCTGGTCGGATCGGCTTCATCCAGTTCAAGATATTTGCGCATCTTGGACCAGGAGAAGATGTACACGCCCATAGAAGCTTTATTGCTCTTGGGGTGCGCCGGCTTTTCTTCAAACTCGGTGATCTGGTTATGCTCATCAGTATTGAGAATGCCGAAGCGGGAAGCTTCTTCCCACGGCACTTCGCGAACGGCGATTGTCAAATCAGCGCCGCTTTCGATGTGGGAGCGGAGCATGGCGTTATAGTCCATCTTATAGATATGGTCACCGGAGAGCACAAGCACATATTCCGGATCCCACTGCGCGATGAACGGAATATTCTGATAGATGGCATTAGCCGTACCCTTGTACCATTCGCCGGTTTTGCCGGTCTGATACGGAGGCAGGACGAAGACACCGCCGTTGGAAAGGTCCAGGTCCCACGGAGAGCCGGAACCGATATAAGCGTTCAGTTCGAGCGGACGATACTGGGTCAGCACGCCGACCACGTCAATACCCGAATTGGTGCAGTTGGAGAGCGGAAAATCAATAATGCGATACTTTCCACCGTAGGGAACTGCCGGCTTGGCCACGTTCTTGGTCAGAATGCCGAGGCGGCTGCCCTGGCCGCCTGCCAGCAGCATGGCAACACATTGCTTCTTCCTCATTGTAAACACACTCCTGTGATTTTGGGTTAATCTGCCAGAATGGCGCAGAAAGGAGGGGCGGCGCCAATGACCCACACCACTCGTTTCATGTAGGTTCATTATATCATAATCTATGCAAAAGGAAAAGCAAATTCCTGTAATGTTTCATGAAAGGTGAAAGAACTCCGTCAGTTTTTAAACAAAAAATGTCCATCCGGGCAAAAATTGTCCCACACGAAAAAACGACAAGCAAGATGAAAAATATGGAAAAAGGAAGAGCAAAAACGCGGGGGGCTTTGTCAGATTCACGGGCGGATTAAATTGCAAAATCGGGTCTCATACTGTATAATGAAGAAGAAATTTATAAGGCAGCAAAAAAGGGAAAAAGGCGAAAAAACAGGAAAGAAAAATCCTTGTTTTTGCAGCCGATGAACCCCTTTTGAATATGGAGGATACCGGTGAAAAACGTGATGCGGCTGGACAAGATGCTTGCTATGCTGGGCGAGGGAACGCGCAGCGAAATTAAAACGGCGGTACGCGCGGGACGTGTTTTTGTAAACGGTGTGCCGGTGCGGGATGCGGGCATGCAGGTGAATGCTTCTGGCGATGATGTGCGCTTTGATGGCAGAAAACTGTCCTATAAAGAGGTGCGCCATGTCATGCTCAACAAGCCGCAGGGTGTTCTGACGGCGGCGCGGGATAGAAAACAGAAGACTGTTATGGATTTGCTTCCTCCGTTATATGCGGCCATGGGATGCATGCCGGCAGGCAGGCTGGACAAAGATACGGAAGGCCTGCTGATTATTACGTCTGACGGACAGCTGGCGCACAGAATTATTTCGCCCAAAAAGGATGTATCAAAGATCTACTATGCCCGCGTGGATGGCCCGCTTTCCGAAAGTGATGTGAGGGCTTTCGCACAGGGGCTGCATATTGAAGATGCGGACGGGATGTTTGATGCGCGTCCGGCTTGGCTGACAATCCTTTCTTCGGCAGAAGAGGAGAGTACTGCGCGCGTCAGGGTAACAGAAGGCCGATATCATCAGGTGAAGCGGATGTTCCTGTCACGCGGTGTGCGCGTGACATTCCTCAAAAGAGAGCAGATTGGCGCCTTGCCGCTTGATCCAGCGCTGAAAGCTGGACAATGGCGGGAATTGACGGACGAAGAAGCGGTGCTTTTGGAACAGGAGATGGAAGAATGAGGGAAACACGACTGCGCAAAACAACGGTGATTGTTCTGGGGGCAGTGCTGTATGCGCTGCTCTACGGGTTCTGCTCCCAAATTGACAGGACGGGGCATGCGGATGTCATGGAGGCAGGCAGACGGTTTCTTGTTGCGCTGCCCGCAGCACTGATGATACTGACGGGACTGTTTGCAGCCGTTCTGCCTTTCCTTGAAAGAAAGCTCAAATCAGGCCCCAAAACGGAAAAACCGTTTTGTACAGTCGGTGCGTTTGCGCTCATTTTCTTATGCTATGTGCCCATGTTTCTGATTGAGTTTCCGGGTTCGTTTACCTACAATACGCAGGATCAGACGGTGCAGGCAGCATCGGGGATGTACACAACATTCCATCCGCTGATTCACACGCTGCTGCTCAAGACGTGCTTGTCCGCCTATGATTTTTTTCAGTCCTATGAAAAATGTGCGGCGCTGTACAGCATCATTCAGATGCTCGTGCTTTCAGGATGCTTTGCGCTGATCTGTGCATCGCTTTCAAGAAGCACGACGCGCCGGACGGCACATCTGGCGGTGATTTTCTTCTGCCTGTATCCGCTGCACTGGGTATTGGCCAGCAATTGCACAAAAGACGTGTTGTTCTCTGGATTCTTTGCGCTCTTTCTGGCATATGCGCTGGAAGCTGTTCGCGCTGGGAAGCTGCCAGCCGGGCGGGTGATGATGCAGGCAGCGACTGGCATCATGGCCTGTCTGTTCAGGAACAATATGATTTACGCGATGGCTGTATGGCTTGTGCTGCTGATCATCTGGCAGGCACGCAGACACATCCAGCTGATTGTCTGTACGGCACTGGCCATGGTGCTGGCTGTCTGCGCAAACAATGGATTAAAAGCCGCGACAAATGCGGCAGAGGGCAAGGTTGTTGAGATGCTGTCCGTGCCGATTCAGCAGCTGGCATATGCCAGACTGAAGGCAGACGACCGTTTTACGGACGAAGAGCGGGAGCTGATGGACAGCGTATTTGTAGATGATTGTTACAGATATTACGAGCCGACACTTTCGGATCCTGTGAAAGACCGTGTGGATGATGCGGCTATGCGCGAACACATGGCGGAGATGGCGAAGCTGTGGTTCTCGGTTGCCCTGAAATGCCCGAATGAATATCTGGATGCGTTTTTGAATTTGACACTGCCGTCCCTGTATCCCTACAGGGAATATGGCGTCATTGCGCCCTATCTGGAAGCGGGCGCGAATGGCGGCGTGATTACAGAGATATTCGGGCAGCCGCCCATCGTACAGCCGGCACGGTTTGCTGGAATCCGCGAATTTTTGACAGAACAGTTTTTGAATACAGGCGCAGACCATGTGCCCATCGTGAGGGAATTGTTTAACACGGGATCGATTTTCTGGCTGCTTCTGCTGTTGTTCCTGAACAGCGTATACAGGGGGGATAAAAAGCACACGCTCATACTCCTGCTGCCTGTACTGCTGTGGGGAACATTCCTGCTCGGACCTGTTATGCAGGGACGCTATCTGTACCCGTTCATCTGTTCGCTGCCCGTGTTTGCAGCCTGCGAAAAAGAAGAAAAATGATCATTATTGGAGGATATTATGCCGGAATATTATTATACGGAAAACCCGACAAGCGCGCATGAGGCACGCAGCTTTACCAGTGTATTCGTGGGCAGAACACTGGGCTTTGACACAGATGCAGGTGTCTTTTCCAAACAGCATATTGACCCGGGCAGTGAGCTTTTGTGCAAAAGCCTGCCGGACAATCTGTCCGGTCGCGTTCTTGATATGGGATGCGGATGGGGCGCGATGACGGTGATGACGCTTTCCCGCTTTCCGGAGGTTGAGATGACCATGGTGGATGTCAATGACCGCGCTCTGGATTTGGCTCGAAAAAATGTTGAAAAGAATCAGATGCACGCCAGGGCTGTACACTCGGATGGTTTTGAAGGTGTGGACGGTGTGTTTGACGCAATTATCACCAATCCGCCGATTCGGGCAGGCAAAGCTGTCATTTACAAGATGTTTGAAGAGGCAAAAGCACATCTTGTGTCGGGCGGGAGCCTGTATCTGGTGATCCGCAAGCAGCAGGGAGCACCCAGTGCGCTCAAATTTCTCAAGACGTTGTACAAAAAGGCGGAAGTCATTGAACGCGACGGCGGATACTGGATCATTGCGTGCCAGGCGTGAAGCGAAAACAGAAAAGATTTTTATGGAAAAGCAGGAATGAGAAGGGATAGCCTTCGTTATTGACGAAAAGGGAAATAAAATAGATTGTGTTTAGACAATGAAGTCAGGGAAAACAACAGAGGCTGGAAAAAGAAAGCGAAAATAACAGGAGTCGATGAACATGAGTTTTGACAAGGAATATTTTGATGCGGGCGTCAAACGTATCGGCACCAACTGTGTCAAGTGGGACGACATGATCGCGGAAACCGGGGATCAAGATATGCTGCCCATGTGGGTGGCAGACATGGATTTCCCGTCTCCGCCGGCGATTAAAGAGGCGCTTGCAAAGGTACTTGATCAGGACACCTGGGGCTACACACATTCTGGAGAGGCAGATACAAAGGCGCTGTGCAGCTACTGGAAGCGCCGTCATCATGTGGAATTGGATGAAGAGGCTGTCGTGATGATTCCAGGCGTTGTGACGGGTCTCAAGCTGGCAGTTCGTGCGCTGACGAAGCCGGGGGACGGCGTCATGATCAATACGCCTGTGTATGGACAGTTCTTTGCGGCAATCCGCGACAATGAACGAAAAATTGTGGAAAGCCCGCTGCTTTGCGACGACGCGGGACATTACAGCCTGAACATGGCAGACATGGAAGCCAGAATGGCCTGCGGTGAGGCCAAAGCACTGATGTTCTGCTCACCACATAATCCCTCCGGCCGTGCGTGGACACGGGAGGAATTGGCGGCAGTTGTGGCACTGTGCAGAAAGTATGATGTTCCGCTGATTTGCGATGAAATTCATGCGGATTTTGTCTTTGAGCCACATAAACATCACTGCATCATGAATATTGAAGGCGCAGACGAGCGCACGGTGATGCTTTGCGCACCGAGCAAGACTTTTAATCTTGCGGGACTGCAGCAGAGCACGCTGATCTGCCCGAATCGGCAGATCCGGCAGAGCATTGAACAGGATATCTTGGCCTGCGGCATTCGCTCCGGCAATATTTTTGCACTGGCAGCGGCACGCGCAGCGTATACATCGTGCGACGAGTGGCTGGATGGGCTGAAGGCGTACATCTGGGAAAATCAGCGGTTTGTGACACGCTATATTCAGGAGAATATTTCTGGAGTGCGTGTGACACCGATGGAGGCAACATATGTGGTTTGGCTGGACTGCCGCGGCCTGAATATGGAACAGCAGGAGATCATGGATGCGCTGTATCGAGAGCATGTGAAGCTGAATGATGGCCTGCTCTTTGGAGAATGCGGACGAGGATTTCTCCGCTTGAATGCTGCCTGTCCGCGTACACAGGTTGAAAAGGCACTTGAACGCATGAAAAAGGCGCTTTCGGCGCATTGAAACAATAATTAAAGAGAAAGAGGATTGACGGATATGGAATTCAATGTCAATTTGGACAGGGCGCTCGAAGCGCTCAAAGAGGATATGGTGGATACACTTGCACGCTGGATTCGCATACCGAGCGTGCGCGCGGAGCGCAGCGCGGACAATGCGCCATTTGGCCCCAATGTGAGACTGGCACTGGAAACGGCGATGGCAGACATTCGCCGCCTGGGCATGGAGCCGCGCGACGTGGATGGCTACTGCTGCGACACCGAAATTGGCGAAGGCGATGAGACAATCGCCGTGCTGGCACATTTGGACGTGGTTCCAGAAGGCGATGGCTGGCATAATGATCCCTATGGCGCGGCGATCGTGGATGGCCGCATGGTCGGCAGGGGCACCAGCGATGACAAAGGCCCGGGTGTTGCGGCGCTGTTTGCCATGAAGGCGATCAAGGATGCGGGGATTCCGCTTCGCCGCCGCTGCCGTCTGATTCTGGGCTGCGATGAGGAGTGCGGCATGGAGGATCTGGAATACTATGAGAAGAAGATTGGCCTTCCGGATAAGGGATTCTCTCCGGATGCTAATTTTCCGCTGATTAACACGGAAAAGGGAATCATGCAGATGGAGCTTCATGCGCCGGAAAGGGATGAGCGGCTGCTGGAACTTGCCTCCGGCACACGAGCCAACGTCGTTCCCGGACTGGCAACGGCGCTTCTTGCGGGCGACTGGCGCGAACAGGCGATGGAAGTGTTCACGGTGGGCGAAGAGGATGATGACTGCCAGATTGAAGCAGTGCTTGAAAACGGCAGCACCCGCCTGAATGTGACCGGCATCCCGGCACATGCATCTACCCCGGAAAAGGGTAAAAATGCAGCCAAGATGCTGCTGACGGTTCTGAATAATCTTGGCATCGGCGGCGATCCGGTAAAGCTGCTTGTGGAGACGGCCGGCGAAGGCGATGAAGGCAAGAACCTGGGCATTGCAGGCAGCGACGATGTTTCCGGCAGGCTGACGATCAATCTGGGTCTGCTGTCCCTGAAAGACGGGAAGATCAACGCGACGTTTGACTGCCGTTTCCCGGTATTCTTCAATGACAGGACAATTGTTGAGACGGTTGAAAAACGCCTTGCTCCGGCAGGTTTCACGATGGAGCCGGTTGAGGCGAGCCAGCCGCATCATGTTCCGGAAAGCAGTGAATTGGTAGTGAAGCTGATGAATGTGTACAACGGCATCATGCGGGAAAATGCAAAGCCGCTGGCTATCGGCGGCGGTACGTATGCGCGCCATTTGAAGGAAGGCGTGGCGTTCGGCATGTTGTTCCCGGGCGAAAAGGAACTGGAACATCAGGCGGACGAGAGCATTGATCTGAATAACTTTATCCGCACGGCACGTATCTATGCATATGCCATTGTAGAGCTGTGCGCATAATCTGACGAAAAGGAGTATGCTATGCTGTCTCACGAAGCAGTTTTAAAGACAGTCCAAAAGGAAAGATTGATTGCAATTCTGCGCGGTGTGCCGATGGAACGGCTTGACGGTGTGGTGGAGGCACTTGTGCGCGGCGGCGTACAGGTGATGGAATTTACGTTCGATCATACACAGAAAAACTGCGTGGAAGAGAATGCAAGGAAAATTCGCCATGTGGTGGAAAAATACAAGGTGATTGTTGGATGCGGTACTGCGTTGACGGTAGAAGAGGTGGAAGCGGCCTGTGATGCAGGTGCGAGCATCGTCATTTCTCCCAATGTCGATTTCGGAGTGATTCGCCGCACACGCCAGCTGGGAATGCTCTCTATGCCGGGAGCGCTGACGCCGACAGAGATTGTCGCCGCGCATGATGCGGGGGCAGATATTGTGAAACTCTTCCCGGCGGGGGAGTTGGGGCTTTCCTACATCAAAGCCGTGCGCGGGCCGCTTGCACACATCCCGATGAGCGCTGTAGGCGGCGTAAAACCGGAAAATGTGGAGGCATTCCTCGATGCGGGTGTCTGCTGCTTCGGCGTGGGCGGGCCTCTTGTGCTGAAAGATGCGGTAAAAAGCGGCGATGATGCAGCGATTGAGGCACGAGCCAGAGCGTTCACGCGAGAGATTGTACGATGGGAGGCAAAGCAATGAAGGCGCTGATTATGGATTGCGGAACGACGAATTTACGCGTGACGCTGCTTGACGAAGCACTTCAGCCTGTGGATATGATAAAGCGTGCTGGCGGCGTTCGCCATACAGCCATCAATGGGCATAACGGGCAGCTGAAGGAAATCATCAAGGACAGCATGGATACACTGCTTTCCAGAAACGGTCTGACGGCAGCCGATGTTTCGCGCTGTGTGGCTTATGGGATGATTACCAGCGAGATGGGTCTTTTGGAAATTCCGCATGTGGCTGCTCCGGCTTCTGCGGAAGATCTGAGGGCGGCGATGAAGGAACAGGTTTTCTCGGAAATTGCGCCATTCCCGATTGCGTTTATTCCCGGCGTGAGCAACTTTTCAGGCCCCATTGATATGGAAACGTTCGGCATGATGGATATGATGCGCGGAGAAGAGACGGAAGCCATTGGCCTCTATGAGGCGCTGAAAATTGAAGGTTCAGCGTTGTTTGTGCTCCCCGGTTCACATAACAAGATGGTTGCCGTTGGCAAGGGCGGAAAGATTCTGGGGTGTATGACGTCTATTTCTGGGGAGCTTTTGGATGCATTGACGCATCATACCATTTTGGCAGATGCTGTAGACCATGAGTTTTTAAAAGATGGCGAATATGACAGTACTATGGCGTGTGAGGGCGCATGGGAATGCATGAACAGCGGCCTTGGACATGCGGCATTTGCCGGAAGGATTTTGAGAAAATTGGGGAAGAAAACCCCGGCTGAGGTGCGCTCCTATCTGCTGGGGGCAGCGCTGACACTGGATGTGCAGGCTATGAATGCTTTTGTGCCCAGAAATGCAGATGAAGAAGAAGCAAATGCCATTCAGGTGTATTATAATCAGGGATTGGCACTTGGCGTGGCGCCGGATCGCGTACATGATGAGCAGAAACCGGTGATTTATGTGGCGGGAAAAGATCCCGTTCAGCAGGCCATGCTGGATGTGCTGGAAGCTTTGGGGCAAGAAGATGCACAGCCTGTTCCGAGCGAATTGTCTGCCCATATGGGCATTTTAGGCGCAGTGCGCATTGCGTTCTGATTCAAAGGAAGCAGTATAATCAATTGAATCAGAAGGCAAAGACAGAGAAAATGCCTTGGCGGGGAAATGATGGACTACAATGAAGTTCGCAAAAGTAAATAGGCAATAGACAAGCCGTCAGGGCTTCTGTAAAAGGATAGCTTTCCGAATCCGTATACCCATGGGTCATTGTACGAAGAAATTCGGGTAAACGGTAGAATCGTCAGTATAGCTGTACTTGTGGTGCAGATGAAAATGGCCGCACACCACAGTCTTATGCGGTATCGCCTTAATATTTATGCACAGATTGCCATACGATTTTCATGTTGCGACAGCCTGTTTTGTCATAACATGAAATCTTGAAAAAACAGGCATGAAGAACCTCCTTCCCGTGTATATATGAAGCACATGGACAAGGAGGGGAAGATTGTGAAGAAAATCGTAGCAGCACTCGCTTTGGCAGGGGTGTTGTGTGCGGGAACGGCACAGGCGGAAGTTGAGGTGTTCTTTGCGCACGGAGCGATGGAGGAAGCCAAGGCGCGCCAGTTGATTGAATTGACAAAGCGCGAGTTTCCCGACGAAGAATGGACAGCGGTGTTTGAAGAGGAAGAGAGCCTTCGCGATCGCGTGCTCTCCGACCATGTGCCGCAAATGGCTGTGTGTGCACCCGGCGAGGCAGAAGTTTGGGCAAGGGAAGGTTTACTGGTGCCGCTTGAAGCAAACGGAGCGGACAGAATACAGGAAGAGGTATTAGACGCCTGCGTGGCAAACGAGCAAATCTTCCTTTTGCCGCTTTTGGCACAGCACAGGCAGATGGCTGTTAACAGGAGGCTGATGGATCAGGAACATCTGGGCTATATGATCGGCATTCAGAAACATCCCGTCTGGTATCCGGCAGAGTTTGATCAGATTTTGGAAGAGTTCATGCTTTCGGGTGAGCCGGGAATGGATATATGGCCTGCACAGCCGGAAACATCGGCAGCATTGGAGGCGTTGATTCAGTCGATATACGGCGGCATTTTGACGGCGGACGGTGATAACAACAATGTAAAGGCGGGGCTTTTGTGGCTTCGTGACCGCGTGACCTGCGGCGTAATCAACGTTGTGCCGACAAGAGAAATGGCGCTTAAACGTTTTTTGGAGGGAAAGACAGCTGTTTTTCTGGATTGGACGCCGCAGGAAATGCTGATCAGCGGGGAAAAAATGGATGGCGGCGAACTGGCTGTGATGCCGTATCCCACGTCGTACGGGATGCCTGTGCGTTCCTTTGAGGTGACGGGCGTATGCGTTTTTAACACGGAAGAGAAACAGACGGCGGCAAAGGCTGCGGCATTCTGGAATGAAGATCCGCAGGCACAGCGCATTCTGGGAGAGCGGGCCATCTGGGAAGATGGAGCTGTGTGGCTGCCTGTGATGACAGGGGAAAAAACAGTTCTGCATGGATTGTTCTGCGCAGCCATAAACGGAGTGATTTCCGGCAAAACAACGCCCGATGCCGCACTTTATATGATCCAGGAGGCGATGAAAGCGCTATAATACGGGGAAAATGTTGAAAAATGTTGGCTTTTGAGGGCTTAAATCCGAAATTAAGGCTTGCAAACAGATGGAAAGCCATGATATAATAGGCTCCGTATGAAGCGGGCGATCCGCTGCCGGCAAAGTCGTGTCCGGTAAGAACGCCTGTGTTGAAAGGAGAAATCTACTAAATGAGCGAGATCATCCGTGCTATTGAAAGCGAGCAGCTCAAGAAGGATCTTCCCAAGTTCAGGGTTGGCGATACCCTGCGTGTCATGGTGAAGGTTGTTGAGAACGGCCGCGAGCGTCTGCAGGCCTTTGAAGGCGTCTGCATCGCTAAGCGCAACGGCAGCATTCGTGAGACCTTCACCCTCCGCCGTGTTTCCTACGGCATCGGTGTGGAGCGTACTTTCCCGCTGCACTCCCCGCGTCTTGATCAGATTACCGTGCTGCGTCGTGGCAAGGTTCGCCGCGCGAAGCTGTACTATCTGCGTAATCTGTCCGGCAAGGCCGCCAAGATTAAGGAGAAGTAATTGTGCTGATAAGACCGCCGGACATCCGGCGGTCTTTTTGTTTAAAAGAATGGCGAAACGATCAGATAAAAGGAGAGGCAGCGCATGAACGAAATGCTTCGCGCCGACGAAAAAAAGATCAACTGGTACCCCGGACACATGGCAAAGGCCCGCCGTCTGCTCGTCGATCAGCTCGGCCGCGTGGACGTTGTGGTGGAACTATGCGATGCGCGCATCCCTCGCGCCAGCCGCAACCCGGATCTCAATGATCTGGTAAAGGGCAAAAAGCGCATTCTGGTTCTGGGAAAGGCAGACCTTGCGGACGAAAAGGAAACGCGCGCGTGGCTGTCCTACTTCCGTTCGCAGGGATTAAGCTGCATGAGCTTTGACAGCGTGCGCGGCCGCGCCAAGGATGTCGTGCCCCGCATTGAGCGCGAGGCGCAGGAAGCTGTCCAGCGTCTTGCGGCGCGCGGCGTGAAAAAGACGGTGCGCGTGATGATTGTCGGTGTTCCCAATGTGGGCAAGTCCACGTTCACCAACAAACTGAACGGAAGCGCCATTGCGCGTACAGGCGACCGCCCCGGCGTCACCCGCAGCAATCAGTGGGTGCGCATCACGCCCTATCTGGAGCTTTTGGACACCCCCGGTCTCCTCTGGCCGAAGATCGAAAACCAGCAGGATGCGCGCGCACTGGCATTTGTCGGCACGATCAATGACAACATCATGGATTATCAGATGCTGGCTATTCAGCTGTTGGAGCGGCTGATGGAAGTCAAAAAGGATGCGGCTATTGCACGTTTCAGGCTCAAAAATCCAGAACTGCGAGGTCTGGATCTGCTGGAAGAGGCATGCCGCGGGCGCGGCTGGCTGATGCCCGGCGGCATTGCGGATATCGACCGCGGCTCGACAGTTATTCTGGACGAGTTCCGCGCAGGCAAGCTGGGGCGTCTCACGCTTCAGAAAGCACCTGAAAAAAAGGAAGCACCCAAGATGGAGGAAAAGCACCATGAAGAAGGACTGGAATGCCAGGCTGACAGAAATCTCGGAGACTGATCGGGCGATCTGGGCAACGGGAAAGGTGTTTGCGGGCATTGACGAGGCTGGTCGCGGGCCGCTGTGCGGGCCTGTTGCAGCTGCCTGTGTGGTGATGCCGCCGGAACCGCTTCTCCTGTATGTCGATGACAGCAAAAAGGTGACGGAAAAACGCCGCGAAGCGCTCTATGATCAGATCTTGGAGACGGCGATTTATGCGCGTGTGATTCTGGCTTCTCCGGAAGAAATCGACCGCGTGAACATCCTGAATGCCACCAGAAATGCCATGGCGATGGCCGCACAGGATGCGCCCTGCGACCTGTTTCTGGTGGACGCCATCGATAAGCTGAATGTAAAGGGCGAAGTGCGCGGGATGATTAAGGGCGATGCAAATTGCTACTCCATCGCGGCAGCGTCAATTTTGGCGAAGGTTACGAGGGATCGCATCATGCGCGAACTGGACAGGGAATATCCTGAATTTGGCTTTGCTCGAAACAAGGGATACGGAACAGCAGAGCATATCGCGGCGCTTAAAAAATATGGCCCGACACCGATTCACAGGCGCTCGTTCATTGGCCACTTTATCCCGTGATGGACGCAAGGACACGCGGTGCGCTGGGAGAGGTGCGCGCAGAACAGATGCTGACGGAGAAGGGATACCGTATTTTGGCGCGAAATGCCGTATTCCCCGGCTCTGAAATCGACTTGATTGCTGAAGATGGGCGTGTAATCGTTTTTGTTGAGGTAAAAATGCGCAAGAGCACCCGCGAAGGGGCAGGACGAGAAGCTGTTACGCCCGCCAAGCAAAAGAAAATCTGTAAGGGTGCGCTGTGCTATCTGGTAAAGAACGGCTTGATGGACAGGCAGGTGCGCTTTGATGTCGTGGAAGTGCAGCCGGAGGGCGTCCTTCATATTGAAGATGCTTTTCCTTATCAGGGACCGGTGTTTTAAAAGAATTGCGTTTTTACCTGATTTCATGTACAATACAAGAATACGAAAGAAGGCAGCCGCAGGGATGGAAAGTCCGCTTTTGCGGCTGCTTTTTGACGCTGGCATGCAGTGATGATCTTCTATTTTATGATAAAAAACTTTGGAGGCAGCATGAAAAAACAGCAGCAAATCCTGATCGTCCTGATGGTGGTGCTGCTCGCGGCGGCAGGCATCTTTTTTTTCAAGGGCGAGGATGCGCCCGTGCCGCTGGGCAATCTGATCGAAAACGGCGATTTTTCCGCTGTGACAGAGGGGCAGCCTGATGGTTGGAGTACGGGAATGTGGATCAACAGCCCCGGCGCATCCTATCTGGAAGCAGTGACGCTTGAAGACGGAACGACGGCGGTTCTTGTAGAGAATGCGGCAGCGAATGATGCGCGCTTTGAGCAGACCGTTCCTGTTCGAGAAAAGACAACCTATCGCCTGAGTGCCCGCGTGCAGGCGGAAGGATGCGACGAAAATCAAAAGGGCGCGAATTTGTCCTTCTCGGGCATCTATGGAACGAGTGCTGACCTGCACGACACGAATGGCGAATGGCAGGAAGTGACGCTTTACGCGCGAACGGGCGAAGGCATGAAGGAAGCCACAGTCATGGCGCGTCTGGGCGGCTACGGTTCGGAAAACACGGGTCGTGCGTATTTCACCGATGTGAAAATGGAAGCGGTCGAGGATGTGCCGGTAGGGGTGAGCGTCCTTGCGCTGAACACACCTGCGCCTCAACGAGAACAAAAAGATGATGCAAAGGACAGGAGCATTCCTATGCTGCTTGGCGCATGCGGCATATATGCTGCGCTGAGCGCGTTTATCATTCTGCGGGCGATGCGCACTCAAAAAGTTGGAAATCCGGGCGTGCTGCTGCTGTGCATTTTGTCGCTGGCGTTCATGGTTCGTTTTGTGCTGTCCTTCTTTGTGGAAGGATACGGCGTGGATATGGGCTGTTTTTCTGCGTGGGCGGGGCGGATGAAGCAGGTCGGCCCGGCAAATTTCTATGCAGATGGCTATTTCTGCGATTATCCGCCGGCATATATGCTGGTTTTGGGGATGCTGGGACAGATCGCATCTGTGTTCCACATCAATATGGCCTCCATGAACATGCAGGTGCTGATGAAGCTTGTTCCGATTTTGTGCGATATTGCGCTGGCAGGGCTGCTCTACCTGGCTTCCAGAAAGCGCATGGGAGAATCTGCCGCGTTGGGGCTGAGCGCTATCCTGGCGTTCAACCCGGCGTTGATTGTGACCAGCAGCTGCTGGGGGCAGATTGATTCTGTGCTGGCGGTACTGCTTGTGCTGATGCTTCTGTATGCGGCGGAGGGCAAATGGCATGCGGCCATCCCTCTGTTTGCGCTGGCTGTTCTGGTGAAGCCGCAGGCAGGCCTGCTTGTGCCGCTGGGTGTTGCGGCGCTGTTCAAGGAGAGGAAGAACAAGAAGGGCAGGTCGATTGCGGCAGGGCTGGGGTTCGGCGTCCTTGTGACGCTGGCTATTGTGCTGCTGTTTGCGTGGGGACAAAACCCTGTGACCTGGTTGTTTGATAAGTATACTGCAACGCTTTCGGGCTATCCGCACGCAACATTGTCCACCGGCAATGTAATGTTTCTTATGGGAGGAAACTGGGTAAATGAAAGCGAAGCCCTTTTCGGCCCTGTGACCTATGGGCAGGTCGGGCTGACGCTGATGATTCTGTCCTTTGCGGCGGGCATGGCGGTCTATCTGCTGTCGCCGGAGAGAAAAAATCTGTTCCTCTCCGCAGCGATGACCTTGCAGCTGGTGTTCGTGCTGGGTACGAAGATGCACGAGCGTTACATCATTCCGGCGTTAGTGCTTTTGTTCTTTGCATATGCAGAAACGGGAGATCTCCGCGTGCTGATTTCCGGCATTCTGGCGAGCATCGCGTCGGCACTAAATATCGGTATTGTGCTGGCGTATGATTATCTGGTTGCACCGCATATGGGCATCGGCTACGCAATCAGCGTCGTGCAGCTTGCAGCAGCAGGGCTGACTGTCTGGGCGGCTGTTGACCTTCTGCGCGGCAGGCCGGCGAAGGTTCTGCCTGAGAGGGAAAAGCCGGAAGAAAGCGGCAGACAGGAAGAGGGCGATCCGCGGACGATGCGTATGCGCCGGGAATTGCTTGAGCCGCAGGATTACCGCATGCATCTGCGCGGCGTGGACTATGCCATCATGCTGTCGCTGACGGCAATTTATGCGGTGGTTGGATTCTACCATCTGGGGGCAACCAAGGCACCGCAGACCGGGTATGCGTCCACGGCACCGGGCGAGGAAGTCGTGTTTGATCTGGGAGAATACCGGAACAATATGCACGTATATTATTACGGCGGGATATCGGACACGGCATTCTCTGTGGCGGTTTCTGATGATGGGGAGCTGTACGGCCCGGAGCTGGATGCTTTCTTTGATCGTGGAGAGTGCTTCAAGTGGCTGGCGCTGCGCAAGCCAACGTATGATGCAGCGGGCAATGTCTCCGGTGTGTCTGGCGGCATGTCGACGTTATCAGGGCGATATGTGCGGCTGACGTTTGAAGGCGCTGGAGCAGACCTCTGGGAGATTGGCTTTGTCGATGAGAACGGGAATGCGCTGCCGATTGTGTCTGTCACATCCAGCGGAGGCAGAGAAGGACGCTCCAGTGATCCTGCAATGCTGGCAGACGAACAGGACACCGTGCCGGATAAGCCGTCCTATTACAACAGCATGTACTTTGACGAAATCTATCATGCACGCACGGGCTATGAACATGCGCATGCTCTGCCGACTTACGAAACCACGCATCCGCCGCTGGGCAAGGTATTCATGAGCTGGTGCATTCGTGCATTTGGCATGACACCGTTTGCATGGCGGTTTGCAGGCGTGCTCACGGGCGTTCTGATGATTCCCTCTATCTATCTTCTGGCCATGCAGCTCTTTGGGGCGACGCACTGGGCGGCGCTTTCGGCGCTCCTGCTCGCAGCAGACTGTATGCACTATACACAGACGCGGATTGCAACCATCGACTCGTTTCCCGTGCTGTTCATGATGCTGATGTTTTTGTTTATGGCGCGCTGGATGAAGATGAGTTTCTTCCATCAGAAGCTGTCAAAAACATTTGTACCGCTGATGCTGTCGGGCATATTCATGGCGCTGGCCATCTCCAGCAAGTGGATTGGCTGCTATGGTGCGGTCGGCCTGGCGCTGCTGTTCTTCTCAAGGTTTTTTGCACTTGCAAGACAGGCAATGTATGCAGGAAAGCATGAAACGGAAGACCCGGCGTTTAAGCGTGCAGCAGATGGATTCAGGCGCAATGCCGTTTTGACGTTGGCGGCCTGTGTACTGTTCTTTGTGATGATTCCGGTTATCATCTATGTGCTCAGCTATATTCCGTATCTGCGAGCATATGGTGACATCAAATGGAATTTGAGTACGATAGAACGCATCTGGGATGCACAGGTGCTGATGTTCGATTATCACAATAACCTTGTAGCGGAGCATTTCTTCTCGTCTGCGTGGTATGAGTGGCCGGTGATTGCAAAGCCCATGTGGTACTTCAATCAGGACTTCCCGGCGCCGGGCAAGGTGTCCTCGATTCTGGCTTTCGGCAATCCGGCTGTCTGGTGGACGGGGCTTGCGGCCATTCTTTTCGTACTGCTATACAGCCTGTATCGGAACGCCCTGCCGGCAATGGGTGTAATTCCCGGCAGAGAAGATGCGTATGACCGCGCGATGCCGGTCATTGCAGTGGGTTTCTTGTCCGCGTATCTGCCATGGGTGCTTGTGTCCAGGCTGACATTCATCTATCATTACTTTGCCAGCGTGCCGTTTATCATCCTTGCAACGGCACAGGCGCTGCGCTATCTGGAGAGAAGAAGACCCAGGGCGGCGCGGATTGCGGCGGTTGTGCTGGCTGTTGCGGCGGTTGTGCTGTTTGCGGCTTTTTATCCGCTTGCTTCGGGCATGGAGGTGCCGCGCGAGTGGTGCGATGCTGTGAACTGGTTTGATGGCTGGATGTGGTATTGACGCGCAAACAGGGCGAAGCCAAGAAAGACGGGTTCGCACAGTCGTTTGCAAGAAGAGCTTCATATTTTTCCCCTCTGGCGTTAGCCGGAGGGGTTTTTGCTTCAAAATAAGGGTGTGCAAAAGTATACATGTCCCTTTTCCTGAAAAACGCTGCTTTTCCCGGCGCGGCGCCGCTTTCCAATCCTTGCCGTTTGTGGTATAATGAACTGATTCTTTATGATTCTGATGAGGAGAAGAAGCATGAAGCTGCCTTTTATTTCAGTCATTCTGCCTGTGCGCAACGAAGAGCGCTTTATTACCGCGTGTGTGGAGTCTATCTTTTCGCAGGATTACCCTGCTGATATGATGGAAGTCATCTTTGTAGATGGCTGTTCCGACGACAAGACGGTTCCTATGCTCAAGGAGATGCAGAAGGAACATCCGCAGATTGTCGTTTACGATAACCCAAACCGAACGGTACCGTATGCCATGAATATCGGCATCAAGAACAGCCGCGGCGAGGTCATTGTGCGCCTGGATGCGCACGCGGAGTATCCGCCGGACTATATCCGTCTGTCCGTCGAGACGCTTTTAACCGTGGACTGCGACAACGCGGGCGGCGTGGCCAAGACGGTCGGCCGCGGGTTCATGGGCAGCGCCATCGCGGAGATGCTCAAAACGCCGCTGGGCGTGGGCAATTCTACGTTCAGAATCAGCGATAAGGACGGCTATGTGGACACTGTGCCGTTTGGCTGCTTCAGGCGCGAACTGTTCGACCGTATCGGCGGCTATGACGAGCGCATGACGCGCAATCAGGACAATGAAATGAACTTCCGCATCCGCAAGAATGGCGGTAAGATCTACCTGAACCACAATATTCGCGTCATTTACTACTGCCGCGATACGCTGCGCGGCATCATGAAAATGGGCTTCATGAACGGGAAATGGAATGTCATCACCATGACGCTTGTGCCCGGCTCCATGGGCGTGCGCCACTTTGTGCCGATGGCGTTTGTGCTTTCGACCATTCTGCTTGTGCTCCTCACGCTTTTGACGCACAGCATGCTCTTCGGCGGGCTTTTGGCGCTTGAATGGGGGGCTTATCTGCTGCTGGACGGATTTTATTCGTACACCATTGCCAGGGAAAAGGGATGGAAATATTTCCCGGTGGAGCTGATTCTGTATCCGGCGTTCCATTTTGCCTATGGCTTCGGGTCGCTTTTCGGCATTGCGGCGCTGCCTGAATTTTTGAAGCAGGAGAAGGGAAAAAAGTGATTTTACAGATCTGCTGCAACCTTGCAGGCTCAACGGTGTTTCCCCAGCTTTTTGAGGCGCTTTCTGCGTCCGGCGTTGATCAGGTGGTGTTTGTGCCGGAAAAGCGTCAGGAAGATATTGGAAAAAATGTGCCGCGCGGCGTTCAGACGGAGTATGCGCTGACGGTGAGGCAGCTGGACACGATTTTCTTTTTCTGCAAGGCGCAAAGAAGCGTTCCGGAGATTGAAAAACGCGTGAATCTTAAAAACGTACAGCTGATTCATGCGCATACGCTCTTTACGGATGGCTCAATAGCCAGAAAGCTCTCCCGGAAGACGGGTATTCCTTACATGGTGACGCTCCGTTACAGCGATATGGAGGTCATTTGGAGGTATATGCCGCATCTGCGCCCGATGGCGCGCGCGATTTTGCGGGATGCAAAGCATGTCATCTTTTTGAGCGAAGCGGCCAGAAAAACTGTCCTGGAACACTGGCTGAATGAGCAGGAACGAAAGAAGATAGAAAAAAAGACTGAAATTATTCCAAACGGCATTGATCCTGCTTGGCTGGATGGAACGCCGAGGTCAGGAGTTTCTTCTCCTGTGCGCGTGGGCTTTGCGGGGAAGTATAATGCGCGCAAGTGTCCGCTGGATGCGCTGGAGGCTGTTCACAAGGCAGGATGTGTCTGGCGGGCATGCGGTGCTGGCCCGCTTGAAGGCAGACTGCGTGAATACCTGCAAGAGGGAGATGAAATGGTCGGGCGTGTCGCGGGCATGGAGGCAATGAAGGCCTTTTATGCAAACTGCGATGTGCTGCTTGTTCCGTCCAAAGCGGAGACATTTGGCATGGTGTATCTGGAAGCCATGAGTCAGGGTGTGCCCGTTTTATATACGCGCGGGCAGGGATTTGATGGACAGTTTCCGGAAGGAGAAGTTGGATTTTCTGTGCCCTGCGGCGATACAGCAGCACAGGCCGAGGCGCTTTTGAAGATTGCCGAGGACTATAAAGCGCGTTCCCGGCGATGCGTGGAGCAGGCTGCGCGGTTTGCGTGGCCGCTGGTCGTTGAAAAGTGGAAGGCGCTCTACGGCGTGTGAGGAGGCGGCCGAATGCGGATTTTAATGATGATTCACAGGCAGGCAGACCATTCTCCGTACTGCTTTTATGTGCATGAGCAGGCTAAAGCACTCAAGGCGCGCGGTCATGAGGTCGTCGTGATTTCGTGCGTAGGTGTTGTGCCCATGATGGAAAAACTTCGCCCGGCGCAGGCTGAGGTGAATGCGCGTACGCCCAGAGAGGCGGTTGTGGACGGCATCAAGGTCTATTATCCGCGCTGCCTGACCATGGGCAATGCGGGAGAAAAGCTGCTGGGCGGCAGTCTTCTGGCGCATGCGGCGCTGCCCATTGCCAGAAGGCTGCACAGGGAAAAGCCTTTTGACATCGTACATGCACACATGCTTCCGCGCGATGGACACGCAGGGCTGATTGTTGCGCGGGCACTTCGCCTGCCGATGGCGCTGACAGTGCATGGAACGGATATTTTTAAATACTTCATTCCGGGCGAGACGCCGTGGAAGAGAAACCAGCGGATCGCTCAGCGGGCAGATGCGCTGATGGCCGTGTCCAGTCTGCTTTTGTCCCGCGTTGCGCCATATCGAGACGAGGGAAAAGTGACAGAAGTCGTTCCTAACGGCGTTGATCTTTCGTTGATTCCGGAGAAGACAACGAATAAGCCGCACACGGTGATTTCCGTGGGCACGCTGAAAGCACGCAAGTGCATGGACAGGACGCTGGAGGCGTTTGCAAGGATCGCGGGCGACTATGAAGACGCGACCCTCACCATCGTCGGCATCGGCGAGATGGAAGCACAGCTGAGGGCACGTATTGCCGAATTGGGGCTTGAAGCGCGCGTCACGCTGACAGGCGGCCTGCCGCATGAAGAAGTCATCAGGCGCATGGCGGAAAGCGACCTCTTTGTTCTGCCCAGCTGGGGTGAGGGCTACGGCATTGTCTACATTGAAGCGATGGCGGCGGGATGCATTGCCGTTGGCGCCAAGCATGAAGGCATTGAGGACACGATTCGGGATGGGGAAAACGGATTCCTTGTGCCGGCAGGCGATACGGACGCTGTGGAGCGCGTGATGCGCCGTGTGTTTGAACACGATCAGAAAGCTCTGCGCGAGCAGGGACGGCGCGATGCGCGAGAACTGACTTGGGAGAGAAACGCCGCGCATACTGAGGCGATATATCATGAGGCGATAAGGAGGAAAGAACATGCGCAGCATTGACGGAACCAAAATGCTCAACCTCTATGACAGGGCTACGGGTATTTTTAACGAGATCTTTGACGCAAGGCTTTTGACGGCAGCGCTGTGCGCACTGGAAGGGTACTGTGTATTGTTTACACAGCGAAAATTCCCGATGCGCTGGATGGTATTCGTACTCTTTGGCATGATCCTTCTGGGGTTTGTGACGCTGACGGCGCGTATGCCCGGAAAAGCGAAAGTGAGCTTTCATAAGGGCATGGCCGGGCTGTGGTTTGCGATGCACGGAATGATGGTTGTGTCCGGTCTGTTTTATGAGGACTGGCTGCCGGAAAGTCTGCCGCTGCTTTTGTGCTATCCGGTCATCTTCTCTGTTTTTGCATCGAGGGACGATGAAAAGACATTCCGCTCGATTCTGCGGGGGCTCATGTTTGCAGTGCTTCCGTTCCTCGTCTGGTCGTATCTGACGGTGCCGCTGACGCTGCATTATCCGGGATACAAGGGCGTTTTCTATGATGCAAACGGACTGTCCATGTGCTGCATCGTGATGACGACCAGCGCGCTGCTTCTTTCCTATGCGAGTTTCAGAGAGAAGCACGGGAAGGCGGCCATTGCCTATGCGGCGGTCGGCGCATGGGGTGCGTTTACGATTCTGGCGACGCTGTCCCGCTCGGGGCTTCTGGCATTTGCGGGCGTTTTGGTCATTCTGACGGCTGCAATTATCGCGGGAACAGCCCGTCATCCCGGCAGACTGATGGCGCTGCTGCTTGTGTTTGTCGTTATTGTCGGCGCGGCAGGATTCAAGATCACCAAGGACAAGATGTACGAGGCGGCCGTTGAAGACTATGAACTGGCGGTCTACAATCACGAAACCTACGGCAACCCGATTACAGTGCCCAAGCCGGAAGACAGGCACATCACAATGGACGATCTGACCAGCGACCGCTGGGGCATTTGGATGACGATTCTGGACAACCTTACCTGGAACGGCCACGAGTCCAGCGTCATCAAAGAATGGGTCGCCAAGGATGGCGCGGGTGATCGCCTGTTTAATGCGCATAACGCTTTCTTTGGGGTTTTGTACAACAATGGCTTTATTGCGGGCGGGCTGCTGATTGCGTATACGATTTTTGCCTTTGTGCGCGCATTCCGCTATTACTTTATGCACAGGCACACAAGCCCTTACGCGGCAACGCCTCTGGCATTTTGCACGGTGTTCATCCTTGTTGGCATGTTTGAATCGGTCTATGCGCCGTTTTCCGCCATCGGCTGTGCGTTCCTGCTGGTGCAGGCGCCGCTGTGGCGCGCGGATCTTTCCCTGAACACGGCGGAGGAAGCATGATGGTTTCCATTGTCGTGCCGGTATACGGTGCTGAGGCGTTTTTGCCGCGCTGTATTGAGACGCTGCGCGCGCAGACGCTTCGGGATATTGAGATGATTTTTGTCTGCGATGGCAGCCCGGATCATTCGCTTGAGCTGCTTCGAGCGGCAGAAAAGATGGACAGCCGTATTCGCGTGATTGCGTTTGAGAAAAACCGCGGCGTGTCAGCGGCGAGAAATGCCGGCATCGATGCGGCGCGCGGCGAGTTTATTGGCTTTTGCGACGGGGATGACTGGGTCGAAAAGGACATGTACAAGACGCTTTATGAAGCGGCTGTACAGGCAGAGGCGGACGTCTCATTCTGCCGCGTGTTCAAAGACCGGGGAGAAATGAGCGAGAATGTGCCGCTGGGCTTTGCGGACGGCACGCGCTTTGACGATAGGGCCATCCGGGAGATCCTTGTTCCCGCGATGCTTTCCAAAGAGACAGACAGTGATGATCTGCCGCTTTCCGGCTATACGCCCAGAAATCTGTTCCGGCGCGAGACGATCGGCAAACATCGTTTTCGGGAGGATATCCGTTACGCGGAAGATCTTCTGTTTATTGTCACCTGCATCATGGATGCGAAGGCGGCGGTTGCCGTGGATCAAGCGTATTATCACTATCGCTTTCATGCGGGCAGCGTAACGAAGCGGTTTAATTTCAACGTTCCAGAGTCTTTTGAACGCTCTAATGAAGCGCTGGAAGAGATTCTTTCGGACAATCCTGAGTGTATGCGGCGCATGAGAATCAGAAAGCGGAAGATGGCGGTCAGCACCGTCAGGAATCTGTGCTATCCCGGTACGCCATATGAATTCTGGAAGCGTGTGCGGCGTGCGCGGGCGTATATGAACAGGCCGGATGTGCAGATGCTCTTTTCGGATGTTCGCCTGCGTCAGATTCCGGCGCAGATGGCGGTCAAGCTGGGGCTGATGAAGTACAGACAGGCTTTTTTGATGATCTTCCTGTTCAGCTATGTGTTTGACAGGGTATAGGAGGAAAAAATGGACAGGACGTCGCGCGTGACGCTGACTAATATGTGCATGATTACGGATGGAGACTGTGTGCTTGTCCAGGACAGGAGCAAGCCGGAGTGGCCCGGGGTTACGTTTCCCGGCGGACATGTGGAGCCGGGGGAGTCCATCACGGCGTCCGTGATCCGCGAGGTACAGGAAGAGACAGGGCTTTTGATTGAGGCACCGCGGCTCTGCGGTGTGAAGGACTGGATGGAGGACGATGGGTCCCGTTACATCGTTTTTCTTTATCAGACAGACCGATTTAAGGGCGAGCTTGCTTCTTCAGACGAAGGCGAAGTTTACTGGCTCAACAAAAAGGACATGAAGGGTGTACACTGGGCCATCACCATGGAAGATATGCTTGAAGTATTCATGCGGGATGAAGTGAGTGAATTTTATTACTATCAGCAAGACGGCCAGTGGGCATACACGCTGCTTTAAGGGGGAAAACAGCATGGACAGAGAGCTTGAAATCAAGCAGATGCTTGAAAAAAGAAAGATACAACTGTTTTTCAAGCGCGCCATGGATATCGTGATTTCGGGTGCGGCGCTGCTGGTCATATGGCCCGTGTTTCTGCTCATTGCGCTGGCGATTGTCATTGACGATCCAGGCCCCGTGTTCTATCGACAGGTGCGCGTGGGCAGGGGCGGAAAGACGTTCCGTATCTTCAAGTTCCGCACAATGGTTGCGGATGCAGACAAGAAAGGGCTTTCTATCACAGTCGGCAGGGACAGCCGCATCACCCGAGTAGGTGCATTCCTTCGCAAAACCAAGCTGGATGAGCTGGCACAGCTGATGAATGTCTTTGCAGGCGACATGAGTTTTGTTGGCCCGCGTCCTGAAGTGCCGCATTATGTGCAGATGTACACGCCGTATCAGAGGCAGGTGCTGCTGGTGCGCCCGGGAATCACAGACTATGCATCCATCGCTTACAGAAACGAGAATGAGCTGCTTGCTGAAGCAAGCGATCCCGAGAAGTGTTATATTGAAGAAATCATGCCCGCTAAGATCGAATGGAACATGAAGTATCTGCATGAAATTTCTCCGCTGGCTGACATTCGCCTGATCTTCAAGACGATTGCGGCGGTTGTGCGCGGATAATTTGGAGGAACAATGCGATGAAAAAAATGTGTTTAGCGCTGGTGATGATGTCTTGCGCTGTTCCGGTGCTTGCAGAGCAGGCACCTGTGAAAATGGAAACGCCGCCCGCCGCAATCGAGACACAGGCAGAAGGCGAACTGGAAACCTATGGCCTGACGTTCCCGGAGGACATGCCGCTTGCCGCACGGAACTTTGTTTTGACAGCGCGAAATGAGTTTGAAAAGAACAACTGGCAGAAACTGCCTAAAAACAATGAATACACACGATGGTATTTTCATGATGAGCGGGAAATTGGCTGGTGCTCCGTTTTTCAGATTTACTGTGCCCAGCATAGCGGCTTGCAGCTCATCCGCTACAAACAGGATGTGGACGTTGCACAGGAAGACTGCATTTCCGCGATGGAAGGACGCGTGGGAAACGTGCGCCTTGCGTTTGAGGAGCATGGCCGCTGGGTGGATGCGGAAAAGGGCGGCGTGCCGAAGCCGGGGTATCTGGTGATTTATGGCGTGCAGGGTTCCACGCCGTATACGCATGTGGCGATTGTGGAGAGCGTGACGCCGCTGGAGGATGGCCGCTATGAGCTGACGACCATCGAAGGCAACCTCAATTCGACCGTGCGCCGCCTCAACTATCGCTACGATCCGACGCCGAAGGAAGCCTATCACAACATGTTTGTCGTGCCAGAGGATGAAATTACACAGGAGAACTGCCAGTATACACGCCAAAAGGATACCTGGTATATCACGGGATTTTGTGCGACGTGGTAAATCAGATGATTGGCGAAGAGAACGAACCTGACAGGAAAATGAGGAGAAATCCTTTTATGGTGATTTTTTTCTGAAATAAACAAACGAGCTGCCCCGCATATGCAGGACAGCTCGTTTGTTTATTTCAATGGGTGCTCCATCATAACAGCATCGCGCGTTCGTTCTGTCTCCCTGAACCCCAGCGACTGATGCAGGCCGAGAGAGGCGGCGTTGTCCGGGCGAATTTGCACAAGGACGCGATCAAAGCCGCAGCCTTTCATCTGGGCAAACAGCTGAGAAAGCGCCTCTTTGGCGATGCCCCGATGGCGTTTGGCGGGCGCAATGGCGATGCCGTAGGAAAAGCATGTGCCGCAGATGCTGTGCAGCGTGATGCCGCCGGCATGTTCGCCGTCCGCGCGAATGAAGAAGCGCTCGCCGCCTTCAAGCGGCACAAGCGTGACGATCAACGCTTGGGCAGAGCCGCTTCCGGGGCAAAGCCGCTGGAAATGCACAGTTCAGCACGCTGGGCGCTCTTGCCCCCCTTGGCAATTTCGTTGGCCAGGAAGTCGGGATGTGCCAGCAGGAAATTCTGCATGAACTTGTCCGGATCATCGATGAAGGAGAGAACAAGTTCCAGCTGCTTCTCGCTTAGGCGGCCCATCTTGTGCGCAGTTTCAAAAAGCTCCGGCCTGATGGTCACCAGTGTGGTCAGAGGACAGCCTGCGTCTTCCAACACCTTGCCGCCGCCCTGATGGCGGTCAACCACGGCGAGGGAATAGGCGATCTTTGCGCCGAGACCTTCGACGGCAGGAATCCATGCGCGAACATAGGAAGATGCGACGGTGATAAGGTCTGCAATGTGGACACTGCGCTTACCGGACAGGTTCGCTTCAGCACTGTCCATGCTGACGCCGTCTGCGTTGGTGTAGACGCTGGACAGATCCTTGAAGATGGACAGGTGACCCAGACCAAGCTTGCGCGCCACAGGCATGGAGAAGAAGAAATCCCGGCGCTCGCCGCCGGAGACAAAGTCCACATCCATCTTGCGGGCGGCTTCTGTCAGCAGGTCAATCAGATTCCTGTAAATGGCACAGGAGGCCAGCTGGTTCTCAATTTCGCCGTACACTTTGCCATAAAAGGCCATCTTGTCTCCTGCACAGGCTTCTTCGATGACCGCCAGAAGCGCGTTGGCATCAGCCTCGCTGCCATACAGGAACTGCGTATTGATATAGAACGGGCCAAGTTTGCCAGACGTGTACCAGAAAGGCTGGCCTTCGGGGCAAACACGCACAGCGTCAGTTTCAAACAACCAGGGAATGATGGGATTCTCCATGTTGACTTCCTCCGTATGTCATATTCTCGAATCGGCTGCCCGAAAAAACGGGGGCCGTCTGTATTCGATCTTTATTATACGATAATTCAGGAAAAAAGGGAAGCTGAATTTGGAAAAGCGCCGAGGCCTGAATTGACCCTGAACAAGGAGCGTGTTATAATGATTTGAACGTCTTGATTACTAACTCAATGGAAAAGAGGAAAACGGATTGAAGACCATCTGGAAGGGCATTGATGCGCTGGCCCGCGCAGTCATTCGCCTGATTGGCAAGGTTTCGCCCAAGCTGGCAGACATGTGCTTGTCTTTGTGGAATAATACTGAACTGGTAAGCTATCTGTTTGTTGGCGTGGCGACAACGCTGGTCAACTATGTCATGTACTATCTGGCCACGCGTCCCATGGGGCTGGACGTTATGCCTGGCACATGGGTGGCATGGTTTGTGGCGGTGCTGTTTGGCTATGTGGCCAACAAGAAGTATGTTTTTCATACACATTGTGAAAATGCAGCGGCACTTGTCAGGGAAGCAGGCAGTTTTTTTGCCATGCGTCTGTTGTCGCTGGGCATGGAAACGGTGCTGATGTATCTGCTGGTGGAAATGCTCCATCTGAACGATCTGGCGATGAAGCTTCTTGTCAACATCGTGGTTATCATTCTCAACTATGTGTTTTCCAAGCTGTTCATATTTAAGAAAAAATAAGGAGGCCTCATGAAAAAGAAGATTTTTGCGCTGCTTTTTGCGCTGATGCTCTTGGGCAGCGCGGCGCTGGCGGAAATCGCTGTCACCAAGAAAGACCTGAACATGAATGCGGAGCTGGACAAAAGCGTAACCAACATCCTCATCCTGATGCAGAACGGTGAGCGGACGGATACCATGATGGTAGCGTCTATCAACTCCAAGACGGGCCGCTCCGTGATGACGCGCATTGACTGCGGATTGATGGTGGATGTGCCGGAGGCAGGTACTGTTGCGCTGGGCGATGTTTATCATCTTGGAGACAAGAAGAGCAAGGGCTTTTTGACAGCCAGAACCGTCAATACGCTCCTCGGCCTGAATATCGGCACATATGTTGTGCTGGACATCACGCGGCTTCCCGAATTGGTGGATGCCGTGGGCGCGCTCAATATGCAGCTGACCGCCGAAGAAGCGGAAGCCATGGGGACATGGGAAGGCATTAACGAACTGACGGGCGATGCAGTGCTTGAGTATGTGACGCTGCGCCTTGACAGCGACTCGCCTGCACGCAGCCGCGAGTATGACGCGCTGATGCAGCTGCTGTATCAGGGAATGCACAGCGGCGACCTGATGAGCATGATGGGCCTGGGCAAGAAGCTTCTTGCTTCGATGGATACCAACCTGAATCCCATGACGGTGGTGACGCTTGTGAGCGCCGTTCAGGCAGGGGATGATCGCCGCGAACTGATTGTGCCGCAGGAAGGCGCTGAAGATGCCGAATCCATGAAGGCACTGGTTCACAGGGAGATTTACGAATGAAAAGGGTCCTTTTCTTGACGGCACTCTTGTGCATGATCTGTTCACTCAGCTACGCACAGCCGGAGAAAGTGGTCTATCTGACTTTTGATGACGGCCCCAAGAAGGATACGCCAGAACTGCTTGAATTGCTGGATGAACTGAATGTTCCAGCGACGTTTTTTATGATGGGCCTGTCTGTGCGCGCCTTTCCGGAATTTGCAAAAATGACCGCAGACGCGGGATATGCAATCGGCTGTCACTCCATGACGCATTCCTATCATCGCATCAAGGAAAGCAATGAGTATGTGGCGCGTGATCTGGAACGCTTCACAAAGGAAATGCAAACCTGCGTTGATCCTGAATTTACGACAGATTTATACAGGTTTCCCGGCGGAAGCACCGGATATAAAAACAGGACAAAAGCGTTCATCTGTGGTCAGGGGTATGCCTATTTTGACTGGAATGCAATGACCGGCGATGCGCAGTATAGTTTCAATTCGGATAAAGACATGCTGGATTACACAATTCGCCAGTTTCAGGGCAAAGATGTGATTATTCTGCTCATGCATGAAGGCAAGCCGCGCACGCGTCGGATTCTGCCGGACATAGCGGCATATCTTCGCGAGCAGGGGTATGAATTTCGGGCACTTTCTACAGATGAGCAGGAGCGTGAGATCTTGAAAAGGTGTTCGGCAAACATGCGGATGCCGGAACTTAAACAGTAAAAGGGGGAAGGCGGATATGCGGTGCGGATGTCCGTATTGCGGGACGTATATGATTCAGGCGGAGAGCATGAACCTTGGCTGTGTGTGCCCGAATTGTCTGTATCGCTGTAAAGCCTGCATGGGCACCAATTCGGTGGTCAGCAGGGAGGAACTGAAAAATATTGTGTTTGTCGATCACACAAAGGAAGAGCGCGAAGAGGTTCCGGAACGCCCGGACCCCCTGCGCCCGGAAGACATGATCGACTGATAAAATTTGAGGAGGAAATCAACATGATTGCACTGGGAAGCGACCACGCGGGTCTGCCGCTGAAGAAGGAAATTATTGCGATGCTGGAAGAGAAGGGCATCGCTTATCACGACTATGGCACGTATACCACTGACAGCTGCGACTATGCCATGTTCGCCCAGCGAGCGGCCAATGCCGTTGTCAGCGGCGAGTGTGAGCGCGGTATACTTTGCTGCGGCACGGGCATCGGCATCTCCATCGCAGCCAACAAGGTGAAAGGCATCCGCTGCTGCGCCTGCTCCGACTGCTTCTCGGCCAAGATGTCCCGCGTTCATAATGACGCCAACATGCTGGCTATGGGCGCGCGCGTTGTCGGCCCGGAACTTGCCAGGATGATCGTTGAGAACTTCCTTGAGGCTGAGTTTGAAGGAGGCCGTCATCAGCGCCGCATTGACCAGATTGCGGCCATCGAGCGCGGCGAAACACTTTAATCAAACGAAAAAGGGCACGCTTTGCGGCGTGTCTTTTTTTATGCTTCTCAGGAGAAGAAAAATTCTATGAAGAATATTGACCTTCTTTGACTATTA
>JAHHSO010000010.1 GCA_020025205.1 Christensenellaceae bacterium
ATTCATTCCGCACTCATTTTTTCAAAAGCTTTTGTAAATGTGCGATATCCAGCACGTTCACCGATTCAAACTTCCCCCCTGTAAAACACAGCCCAATTGCACTTCATCCCTTATCTCCCCTTCTCTCTTTTCAATTACGCCTTCAACAAGTATACTCTTCACAACACTATAAAAAACAGAGCGCAGCAATGTGCCCTCTGCCTGAATATTTCCGTTTACAGGAACGGATTATAGAATCGGCTTCCGTTGATCAGCACCATAGCAAAGCTGGTCGCCAGCAAAAGAATGCCCAGACCGATGGCCAGAAAATCATTTCTGGCAAACGGGCGCTGCATGTACCACGTGCGCTTCTTGTTCTTGCCAAATCCGCGCAGCTCCATCGCGTTGGAAATGACATCAATGCGCGACAGGCTGGAAAGAATCAGCGGCATCAGAATCGTCACCGCATTTTTCAGCCTTGTAAAAAGTTTCTCTTTTTTGCCCAGCTCAATGCCGCGCGCCTGCTGGGCCTGACTGATGTTGTGGTAATCTCGCTGAATATCCGGGATGTAGCGCAGCGCGATAGCCACCGAATAGCCTACGCGATAAGAAACGCCAATGCTCGCCAGGCTCGCCGCAAACTCACTCGGGTTAGTTGCCGAAATAAACAAAATTGCCACCGGCAGCGCCACAAAATACTTGAGCGAGATGTTGAGCATATAATACAGCTGCTCAGCCGTCACATCATACCGCCAGAACAGATGGAAAAGGACGTGCCGCGTACCGTAAATCACCGTGCCCTGATCAGGATTAAACAAGAAGATAAAAAAGTTATTGAGAAACAGGAACACCAACATGAATACCAGCATAAAGCGCACTTCACGAATCCTGATTTTGCTCACTTTAAAGCACAGAAGGCTCACCGCCAGCAGAAGAAGCAGCACGCGGATGTCGTAGGTAATCATGCTCGCAAACGTAAACAGTAGGAAGAACGCCAGCTTGGTTGTACCGGTCAGCTCATGCACCACGCTCTTCCTCGGCAGATAGTTGAGCACCGTATTAGCAGCCATTTCTTCTCACCTCCCTATCCGTCTCAATGAACCGCTCCACAAATGCCACCGGCTGGTCAATGCCGCAGCGCCCAGCCAGCGTAAATAGGCTCGTTTCCTTGAGCGCCGCGCGCTGTACCAGCTCAGAACTGCACAGAACGGATGCCGCCGACTGATCTGCAATCATCCTGCCCCCGCTGAACACCAGCGCCCGCGGCGTATACTCCAGCATCAGGTGCATGTCATGTGTAATCATGATCACCGTCACGCCGCGCTGATTCAGCGTGCGCAAGAACTCCATGATCTCCGTATAGCTGCGGAAATCCTGACCAGCAGTCGGTTCATCCAGAATGATAACTTCCGGCCCCATGACCAGAACGCTTGCAATGGTGACTCGCTTTTTCTGCCCAAATGAAAGTGCAGAAATCGGCCAGTTTCTAAACGGATACAGCCCGCAGATTTTCAGCGTCTCTTCCACTTTCGAACGAATCTCTTCATCAGAAAGCCCGCTTCGGCCAAGCCCCAATGCCACCTCATCAAAAATCATGGTCTTGGAAATCATCTGGTTCGGGTTCTGCATGACATATCCAATGTGGGCAGCTCGCTCCCGGATGCTCTCTTCCCCCAGATCACGTCCATCAAAGAAAATCGTCCCTTCGCTGGGTCTCTCAAAGCCACAGATGAGTTTGGACAATGTGGACTTTCCTGCACCGTTGCGCCCAACGATGCTGACCATCTCGCCGCGTCTGATGCTGAAAGTCACATCTTCCAGCACTTTTTTCCCCGGGCTGTAGCCAAAGCCAAGCCCTCGCACCTCTAGAATTGGCGCTTCGTCCGCCCCGGTCTTCGGAACGGGCGCTTCTTCAAACCAGTTGCGCACCTGAGCACAGTGTGCATCGGTTAAAACAAGATTGTTCACATGTTCAGGGTGCATGTCCGGCACAATGGGCACGCCCGCATAGCGCAGCGCCGTCAAATACAACGGCTCCCGGATGCCATAATCCAGAAGCAGACTGGTGGACAACAGTTCATCCGGGCGCAGATCCGCCTGAATCCTTCCCTCATCCATCAGCACAATCCGATCGACATTGCGCCAAAGCACATCTTCCAAACGATGCTCAATGATGACAACCGTGGTATCCGTTTTTTTCTGAATGTCATCAATCAACTCCACGGCCTGCTTTCCTGCCGCCGGGTCGAGGTTGGCCAGCGGCTCGTCAAACAGAAGCACCTTCACCTCGTCCACCATAACACCTGCCAGACTCACGCGCTGCTTTTGACCGCCTGAAAGCTCATGCGGAGCAAAGTCCAAATGGTCGCCGATTGAAACCATATCCGCAACACGCCGCGTGATTGCATGCATCTCATCCTGCGGCATGCAGGCATTTTCAAGCGCAAATGCGATATCCTCTGCCACAGTCAGGCCAATAAACTGTCCGTCCGGGTCCTGAAGCACCGTACCTACATGAGCCGACAATTCAAAGATGCTTGAATGCGGCGCATCGACACCGTCCACCTTCAGCTCCCCTGTGCATTCGCCCCGGCAGCTGAAGGGAACCAGTCCGTTCAGGCAGTTGCCCAGCGTGCTTTTTCCGCTGCCCGATGGCCCTGCAATCAGAATCCGTTCACCCGGATAAATATCCAGATTGATATCATAAAGCGTCGGCTGCTTCTGCGCATAATATTGAAAGCCAAATTTTTTGAAAGAAATAATGGGTTCCATTGATCTACCTCATGTTTTAGAGAATCATCTGAAAAAAGAAAAAAGGGCGGAGCGAGGCTCCGTCCCTCCGAGATTTCTTACTGCTTATCCAGCGAGCCCTTCTTGGCAATCGTCTTGGTGTAAGCGATGATCAGCAGCACACCGACGATAACGGCAGTCAGGGTGTTAGCAGTTGCCGCCATCGCGCCCTGGGCAAAGATCTTGTCTGCCGGCTCAGCATACATCACCATGTCCAAAATAGGCGCAACGCCAACCCAGGCCAGCACATGTGCCACAACGTTAGCCAGCGTAAAAATTGCAATCTTTTTCTTGCCGAACTCGCCCTCATGGATGTTCAGCTTCTTGGCAAACAGGCCCACAACAACGCCGACAAACGCAGACGCGATGACCCAGCTCCACCACGGGCTTCCACCCCAGGACAGGTCAATCAGTGTATGGCCAACAAAGCCGATCAGACCTCCGGCCACCGGGCCGTACATCACAGCCAACAGCCCCAGCACCGCATACTGAAGGCTGATGTTGGTGTTCGGGATACCGCTCGGAATCGCCACAAAACGACCCAGAACGAAGAACAGCGCAGCGCCGATGCCAACTGCCACGACCGTCTTAATCGAAGAATTTTTCATTTGATGATCTCCTCTCTTTTCTTGGGTAAATCCTTATTTCAAACGGGACCGGCCCGGTTGAGTCTTACTCGTACACGACGCGCGGTGCTTTTCTGAGGCTGATGCGCCAGGATATGCCCGTACCAATGTTGTACGCTTTGGAAAAGCTTCCCTGATTGATCGCCACAGCTACACAGTTCAGGCTGTTGATATACAAAAGCGGCTCACCAACGTTGACATCCGCGAAGCTCTTGGCATATACCATGATATTTTTATAAAGCGTGCGCATTTCGTTGGAAATGGTAACTTCCACACGGCTGCCAAACTGCACGCCAAGCTTATGGAACATTTCCTGGTTGATATTGGTCCACAGAGAGCCAAACCGAACATCCAGAACATCAATGGTTCCCTGTGCCTGATCGTTTACAAGCGCCGGTTCCAGAATCGGAAGCTCCACAATGCTCTCTATATCAACAACCGAACCGACCTGTTCAAACGCAATGACGCCCGATGCCAGCCGCGCACCGGTGTACGCGTAAATATCGCGGCCGTGGAATGTATAGCTGTCGCCAGAATTGGGCAGACGGTTCACTTTCTCATCAATGATGCGTGCTTCCTGTATGCCGCACATTCGCTTGATATGGGTCAAGGTTCCGTTGTCCGGCGTAATCACATACTGCCCATTGGCCGTGCGCACAGCAATGCTTCTGCGGGTCGATCCAACGCCCGGATCAACTACGCTGACAAACACGCTTCCCTCCGGCCAATAACCGACAGTCTGGATCAGTCGATAGCTCGCTTCCCAAATATCATATTGAGGAATGTCATGTGTCAGATCATACACGCGCAAATCGCTGCACACACAGGTGGCCACACCATACATCGCACAGACTGCACCATCTGCACAGCCGAAGTCTGACTGAAAAATCAAAGGTTTCATGTCGATTCCTCCCTTAATACTGCTGCTTTCTATTTTAATCTATTTTTCCTTTTTATGAAAGAGGTTTTTTCTTTTTCTTGATAAATTGCAAGTACAAATTGGAGACCCGCACAGTCAATCAATAGAAATTTCCTTTAAACAATGCAAGGAGACACGAAAACATGTCTATTTCATTCTGACGCCGTATTGCAGCTTATCATTCTTCCAGACTGGTGACTTGCGCTTCTTTCTGATGATCTCCATTCTGTCGATATACAACCCCCCGGAAGCATGATACCTATCATCTTTCCGGGGGGAGTGTCTATTTTGTCTACAGACTGAAACCCCGGCATAAACCGAGGTTTCATTTGAATTGTACACCATATTGAGCCAGAAAACTGCGCTTACTCGTCTGCCCCTTCAGTCTCGTCATCCTCATGTTCACAGCAGACCTTTTCAATCCGGTCCAGCAGTTCCTGTCTGCCTGTCCCGTCTTCGGAAGAGAACGGCAGGATCTCCCAAGGCTGGACAGCCAGCGCGCGGCAGATCGGCGCAATGTACTTGAGCCTCGCGCCTCTGCTGATCTTGTCTGCCTTGGTCGCTACAACCGTGAACGGAATCCCCGCCTGACGCAGGAACAGGTTCATCTCCCTATCTTCCGCGCTCGGCTCGTGGCGGATGTCCACCAGATGGAACACATGGCAAAGATCTTCAGTCAGAGCAAAATAGTCCTGCATCATCTTTCCCCAGGAGAGCTTTTCAGCCTTGCTGACCTTTGCAAAGCCGTAACCAGGCAGGTCAATGATATTGATTTCCTGATTAAACTGATAAACATTGATCAGCCGCGTCTTGCCGGGAGTCGCACTTGTACGGGCCAGTTTGTTCCTATTGGCCAGTTTGTTGATCATAGAGGACTTGCCGACATTGCTCTTTCCGGCAAAAGCCACTTCCGGGCATCCCTTTGTGGCATACTCGCCGTATTCCTTCATTGAGGTGATAAAATCCGCGCGTTTGACAATCATGAGGTTTCTCCTTTTGTTCAGGCGTGCACAGTATCTTCTTTCTTTTTCAGCGGCTCACACAGCGCCGTTTCCAGCACGGTTCTCACATTTTCTGCCGGGACAATCCGAATCGCATCGCGCACCTTCTGGGGCACCTCTTCCAGATCCTTGAGGTTTTCCTTCGGGATAATCACCGTGTCAATGCCAGCCCGATGCGCCGCAAGCAGCTTTTCCTTGAGGCCGCCGATGGGCAGAACGCGCCCGCGCAGCGTAACCTCGCCTGTCATAGCCACGTTCTGGCGCACGGCAATGCCCGTCAGCGCAGATACAATCGCCGTGGTCATCGTAACGCCTGCACTTGGGCCATCCTTGGGCACAGCACCTTCTGGAACATGGATATGAATATCCAGCTTCTTATAGAAGTCCTGCTGGATCCCCAGTTCTTCCGCATGGGCGCGCACATAGGACTTGGCTGCCTTTGCGCTTTCTTTCATGACATCGCCAAGATTTCCCGTCAGCTCCAGAATACCGCTGCCCGGCATGATGGTTGTCTCAATTTGCAGCGTATCGCCGCCAACTACCGTATACGCCAAACCATTGACCACGCCAATCTCCGGCTTTTTGCCCGCTTTTTCATAAGTATAGCGCGGTGCTCCCAGGTACTTTGTCAGCTTTTCCTGCGTCACAGTGACGGTTTCCACGCCTTCGTCGATCATCTCTACGGCGCTCTTGCGCACAACCTTGCCGATCGTACGCTGCAAACGGCGCACGCCCGCTTCCAGCGTGTAGCCGCAGATCAGTTCACGCATCATCTTATCGCTCACACGCACACTCTTTGCAGCCAAACCGTGCTCTTCAATCTGCTTGGGCAGAAGGTGACGCTTGGCGATATTCAGCTTTTCATCCTCCGTATACCCGCTGACTTCGATCAGTTCCATCCTGTCCAGAAGCGGACGCGGAATAGTATCCACGGAATTCGCAGTTGTGATGAACATGACGCTGGACAGATCAAACGGCACTTCCAAATAATGGTCACGGAACGCATTGTTCTGTGCGCTGTCCAGCACTTCCAGCATCGCGCTGGCCGGATCGCCGCGCACATCGCTGGCCATCTTATCTATTTCATCAAAGAGGAACACAGGATTCATCGTGCCTGCCTGCTTGATTGATGAAATGATACGTCCCGGAATTGCGCCAATATAGGTGCGGCGATGTCCTCTGATTTCAGCCTCATCACGCACACCGCCCAACGACATCTGAACAAACTTGCGTCCCAGCGCGCGGGCAATGCTCTTGACAATGGACGTTTTGCCGACACCGGGCGGGCCGACAAAACACAGAATCGGACCTTTGAGATTATTCTTGATTCGGCAGACAGCCAGATATTCAATCACGCGCTCTTTGACCTCGTCCAGGCCATAATGGTCTTCGGAGAGAATGCGGCGGGCACGTTTGAGATCAAGGTTATCCGGCGTATTCTTGCCCCATGGCAAATCGAGCAGCGTCTCAATATAGGTACGGCTCACGCCAATTTCCGGGCTGCCGGGCGCCATACGGCTCAGGCGCTCGATTTCACGGCGCGCTTTGTCCGCAGCTTCCTCATTCATCGGCGTCTTTTCCAACCGCTCGCGCAGGTCTTCAACATCCCCTGCATCCTTGTCTCCCAGCTCCGTCTGAATCGCTTTGATCTGCTCGCGCAGGAAGTAATCTTTCTGGTTTTGTTCAATCTGCTTGCGCACGCGGGCCTGAACCTTCTTTTCAACGCCAGCAAGTTCCGTTTCCCGCACAAGCACGGCACAAACAGCTTCAAGGCGCATCAGGTCATCGAACTCTTCGAGAAGTTCCTGCCTGTCGTCCACCTTGGTCAGCACGTTAGCGGCGATAACGTCCGCCAACTGCCCCGGATCTTCAATCTCCATGACGGACTGCATCGTTTCACCGGAGACGCGTCCGCTCATCTTGCAGTATTCTTCAAAATAATGGTGAGCGGTGCGCAAAAGCGCATCGGTTTCAATGGACACAACCGTTCCCTGCGGAATCAATTCGTCCAGAGCCGCTTCAAAATACGGTTCTTCTTGCGTCACAGCACGCAGAACGGCGCGATGTTTGCCTTCCACCAGCAGACGGATGTTGTCGCCGGGGAGCTTCAAAACCTGTTTGATGCAGGCAATGGTGCCCACATGATAGATGTCGTCGATGGCGGGATCGTCTACATCCACATCGCGCTGTGCGACCAGAAAAATCCGCTGATCCCCCAGCATGGCCTGTTCCAGCGCTGCGATGGACTTTTTCCTACCCACGTCAAAGTGAAGCACCATATGCGGGAAAATCATCAGACCCCGCAGCGGCAGCATCGGCAGGCTGACCGGCTCAAATTTCTTTTTCGGCTTAGCCAATGCTTATTTCCTCCTTCATTTCGCCCGTTTTCGTAAGATTTCGAGCGAAGTAACTGTATTATACAGGATACACCGTATTTTTGCAACAGATGGCGCCTGACCAAATCTCTCCTGTAAGAAGTTGTCGTTTTTCTGTGCAAGTCAAGACGGTTTGTCTGCCGTCCAAAGCGCTGCTTTTTTCTTCAGCACATCCGAAAATGCGATTGAACAGCAAGAGAAAAAGAGATGAGCCTCAGCCCATCTCCTGTTATGATTGATTAAGACACAGATGGCCTTCTCGCCGTACCCTCGCTGTCACGGCGGGTCTTTCCAGCGGGCAGCTTGCGCTTAGGCTCGCCGGGAATGAGCGTCGGCTCCTTGTGCTCCTTGATCGTGTCTTCAGTGACTACTACGCGCGCAATGTCTGTGCGGGAAGGCAGATCAAACATCGTGCCCATCAGCGCATCCTCAATGATGGCGCGCAGGCCGCGTGCGCCCGACTTGCGGGCAATGGCCTTGGCCGCAATAGCCTTCAGTGCTTCATCTTCAAAGTCCAGCTCCACGCCGTCCATTTCAACCAGCTTCTTATACTGGCGAACAAGCGCATTGCGCGGCTCAGTGAGGATCTTCACAAGCGCATCTTCATCGAGATTGTCAAGCGTCACGATAATCGGCAGACGACCCACAAATTCAGGAATCAAACCGAATTTAAGCAGATCTTCCGGACGCATCTTTGACAGCGTCTCTCCCACATTGTGCTTTTCTTTGCTCTTGACTTCACTGCCAAAGCCCATTGAACCTGCACCTTCGCGCTTTTCGATGATCTTATCAATCCCATCAAACGCACCGCCGCAGATGAAAAGGATGTTGGTGGTATCAATCTGAATGAAATCCTGATGCGGATGCTTGCGTCCGCCCTGAGGCGGAACGCTGGCCACCGTTCCCTCAATGATTTTGAGCAGCGCCTGCTGCACGCCTTCACCGGACACATCACGGGTAATCGACGGATTTTCGCTCTTGCGGGCAATCTTGTCGATCTCATCAATATAGATGATGCCGCGCTGAGCAGCCTGAATGTCGTAGTCGGCATTCTGAATCAGACGAAGCAGAATGTTCTCCACGTCCTCGCCTACGTAGCCCGCCTCGGTGAGGCTGGTCGCGTCTGCGATGGCAAACGGCACCTTGAGGATCTTGGCCAAAGACTGCGCAAGGAATGTCTTGCCGCAGCCGGTCGGGCCGACCATAACGATGTTGGACTTTTGCAGCTCCACATCGCCGCGCTTCTGGGGCGCATTGATCCTCTTATAATGGTTGTAGACGGCAACGGCAAGTGCGCGCTTAGCCTGATCCTGGCCTACGACATACTCGTCCAACACCGCCTTAATTTCTGCGGGCTTTGGCAGGTTCTGCGGCTCCTGGATCGGCGCAGTGCCCAGATCATCCGCGATAATCTCCTGGCACAGCGCGATGCACTCATCGCAGATATATACGCCGTTGCCCGCAATGATGCGGCGAACCTGATCCTGCGTTTTGTCGCAGAAGGAACAGCGCGCCACGCGCGGCTGCCTGGTTTCGTCCTTATCTCTTGGCATTTCGCACCTCAGATTTCAAAAACAATGGGTAGAAGGATGCGCCTCAGCCAGTTGGCCGGGGCGCAGTCCTCATGGTTCCAGTTACTTTTTGCGCGGCTGGTAAATTTCATCAATGATGCCATAGGCAAGTGCCTCTTCAGCCGTCATGAAATAGTCGCGCTCGACATCTTTTTCAATGCGTTCAAGCGGCTGCCTGGTCATCTCGCTCATGAGCTTGTTCATCTTGGTCTTTGTACGAAGAAGCCACTGAGCATGAAGCTGCACATCGGTCGCCTGTCCGCTTGCGCCGCCGGACGGCTGATGGATCATCACTTCGCTGTTTGGCAGCGCCAACCGCATCCCCGGCTCGCCTGCCATCAGAAGGAACGCACCCATCGAAGCCGCCATTCCCAGGCAAACCGTGCGAACCTTCGGCTTGATATAGCGCATGGTGTCAAAAATCGCCATGCCATCCGTCACACTGCCGCCAGGACTGTTGATATACATGGAAATTTCCGCGTCCGGATCTTCCATTTCCAGGAAGAGGAGCTGAGCCACAATGCTGTTGGCCAGCTGCTCGTTGACCTCGCCGCGCAAAAACACAACGCGGTCTTTGAGCAGACGGGAATACACATCATATGAGCGTTCGCCATAAGGCGTCTTCTCAATGACGCTGGGTTCAAAATAGAAGCTATTGCCTGTCATAAGGACGCCCCCTTAAAAGCGATCAGGCCTCTGCCTGAGCGTTGTCGCACAGGAACTTCACGCACTTCTCGCGAATCGCATCCGCCTTGAAGTAACCCAGGTCGGTCTCGCTGAGGGTCTTCTTGAGATCCTCAACAGACTTTCCGGTCTGCGGAGCAAACTTGGAGATCTGCTCGTCAATCTCTTCGTCAGACACTTCGAAGTTCTCCGTTTTTTCGATAGCTTCCAGCACGAGGCGTGCGCGGACACTGCGTTCGGCCTGCTCGCGATAGTTTGCGCGGAAAGCCTTTTCGTCCTGACCGATATACTTCATGAAGTCGGCAAGACGCAGACCCTGAGCCGCCAGACGATACTCAAAATCACGCAGCATGGAATCAATCTGGCTCTCAATCATCGCTTCCGGAATGTCCACCGTTGCGTTTCCAATCACCTTATCAAGGACAGCGTTGGTGAACACATCCTTGTCATGTTCAGCAGCCTGAGCTTCCATTTTGGCGCGAACGTCAGCCTTATATGCATCCAGCGTGTCAAACTCGCTAATGTCCTTGGCAAACTCGTCGTCCAGCTCCGGCAGCTGGGTCTCCGTGATGGCATTGACCTTCACATGGAACACAGCAGCCTTTCCGGCAAGCTCCTCGGCATGGTACTCAGCCGGGAAGGTAACCTCAAGGTCTTTCTCCTCGCCGATGTTCATGCCAATCATCTGCTCTTCAAAACCCGGAATGAAGGTATGGGAACCAATCTTCAGGGTCTGATCCTCAGCGGTACCGCCAGCGAATGCCACACCGTCCACAGAACCTGCGTAGTCAAGGTTCACAGTGTCGCCTTCCTGAACAGCACGGCCCTCAACGGAAACCTCTGCGCCCTGCTTCCTGCGTTCTTCCTCAATTTTCGCATTGACCTCATCCTCGGTCACGAGGGTGACTTCCTTCTTGGCGGAAACGCCCTTGTACTCGCCGAGGGTGACATCCGGCTTTACGAACACTTCGCAGGTAAACTGCAAGTTCTTGCCGGCCCCGATCTGAGCGATGTCCACTTCCGGGCGGTCAACGACCTCAATCTTGTTCTCATCAATCGCCGGGCCGTAGACCTCAACAAAAATCAGCTCAAACGCATCATCATAGAAGACGCCTTCGCCGTACATATTCTCGATCATCTTGCGCGGGGCATGACCCTTGCGGAAGCCGGGAATGGTCACCTGGCTGCGGACCTTGATGTATGCCTTGCCCATCGCCTCGTCAAACTTTGCCGCGTCGATGTCAAAGGACAGCTTCACCTTATTGCTGGAAATCTTTTCAACAGTGGTGCTCATATTCATTTGCTCCTTACTGGTAATGGTTGCGCCCGGTTTTTCCAAAACGCTATTTTATATTATAGCACGGTTAAAATAGAAGTTCAATCCTCAATCCTCTGATTTGGATCCGATTTTTGTGGTTTTCAGTCATTTTCCTCACATTTTCCATACTTATGTGCTCTGCTTTTGTTTCATGACTGCCCGGCAGATATTTATTTGTCCGCATAGCTTTTGCCATCTTTGCGCACAATATGCACTGAAAAATGTCTTGTAAAGGAAGGCTGAACCTCATGAGGCTGCTTCATATTCTCACAGCATCCCCGTCAACGCCGGAGCAGGCAGACGATATTCTGCGTGCATTCCGGCGTCTTGTTCCGCCTGCGCTCCTCTTCTGCGATCTTTCCGATGCAGATGCTGCCAAACTGCCGCAGGACGATGACATTGTGCGCCGTTTACAGTCCGGCGTCATGGCACTGGATGCCCGCACAAAAGGTTCTTTTCTTCTGCTTGTCCGTCGTCGCATTTGGAGTGATGCAGCCCGGTGTTATCTGGGCGCAAGCCAGCCGCGCACGCCGCAGCGAGTTTCCGCCGAACTCCTGATATTTGGTCAAACCCCATGTATTTTTGAAGCCGCCACCTTTACTCCCGGCGCGTTGCGCCAGCAGTTTGATGCCGTACTCTTTTCCTCTTCTTCACTCTCCTGTACACCGGAAACGCCTGCTCAAATGATTGATCAGCTGCCAAAAGACGGTTGTCTGCGCGCGATGGTCGTCCCCCGCTGCCTGGATAACGAACCGCTTCTCTCTCGTCTGCCCGAATTCACACTCAGCGCACCTCGTGCCGCCTTGAATGCCGCTCTCAAAAAGCGTGGACTCGCGCTGATGGACGCTGGCCCTGTTCTCTTTTCCAAGCGGGCTTTGGCTGCTCTGGCTGTCGGTCAGATGGCTCTTTTTTGTCCGCTTGCTGAAAATTGTGTCTTTGTGCGGCGTCAAGCGCCTTCGCTCCATGACCTGTTTCAAAGAACTCGTCTGTTTTTCACGCAAAGCCTTTTTATCCGCCGTCCTTTTCACTTCCCGCTGCTCTGTGCGCTTGTGCCGCTGGTTCAAATTCTTATGCTCAGCGTTGCAGCTCTCCTCGGATTTGAGTCTCTGGCTCTTGCAGCGCTTCTTCTTCCGGAAATCTACGCCTTTTTTTCGCCCGGCATTCTGCCCGGTGCGCTGCTTCGTACAGTTTTTCTCCCGATGCTTGCTGTCCTTTCCCTTGATGCGCTGACCATTCGGCTCTTTGCCCGCGCCCGCATCATGCACATTCGCATTCTGAAGCCATCGACTATCGGCTGTTCCATTTTCGGTGTGCTTCTGATTGCTGCCTCCTTGATAGGCATTCACGCTCTCGTCCCCTGTTTTCTGGCCGGTCTGCTCTTCCTTTCCGCGCCTCTGTTTGCTCAAGCGCTGTCGCTCCCCGCTCGAGAACATATTCCCTTGCAGAAAGATGAAGCCGACCGCCTTCAGAAATTGGCGGTAAATGCCTTTGCCGATATTCAAGAAGACACCCCTGTTGCCACGCACATGCTGGCATTGTGCGGCGGCTGTATGCTCGGCCTTCTGGAACCGGATGAAGCCGCACGGCGCATAGAGTCCATGACGCTTTCCATCCTATCGCCCGCCGACCTGGCCTGCGCACTGGCAAGTGCTCAGTTTCTGCGCGAACGCATGGCACACTGTGACGCAGCGCTTCGTCCCCTCCCTGCAAGCATTGAGACACACGCCCTGATCCAGCCTTTTTTAGACGACGGCGGTCCTCTTTCCTATATCTTGCACCACGGAAAAACAACACTGCGTTCAACAGTCAATCCTCTGGATGCACTCTTTTTGCCCCGTCGATTATCCGCTTCTGCTTCGCCTCGAATCCTAACGCATCCGCACGCTTTTCTGCGCGAATCCGATATGTCAAGCGGCTCTTCTGTCGAATGCTTTCTGTTTTATACGTCGGTTCTTTTGAATGCGCCGTTTGAAGCGCTGCTCTGGCGTTCGCCTGCTGCCGCGCCCTACTGGCCGTTATTGAGTTTGATTGAAGAAGGGCAAGGAGCAAACTGATGTGCGAAACCGCTCTTCTTTTTCTCTTGTGCTTCCTTTTTCATGTTGTGAAGCGACGTTCCCTCCTTTTGTGGACAGACAAAAAAGAGCGTTCAACCCTCTGAACGCTCTTTTTCATCATTTTCGATTTCTGACCGGCCCTCGCAGCAGATCTCCGGCTTCAAGCAGATCTCCGCATGGAATGCGCACATGTGTCAGCGGTACAGATACCACGCCCACATGCTCCCCCGTTTCATCCAATACAATATCTTGAACGGTGAGTTTTTGACTTCCAGCCGGCGTGACAGTCTCCAGTTCATCGCCAACAAAGAAGCGGTTTTTCATTTCCACAAGGGCTTCTCCTCCGGAAACATCCAGCACATAGCCCATATATTCAGCTTCCTGCGTGACGCCGACAGCTTCACCGCAAACCTCAGGCTGCCCGAAATAGAAGCCCGTATCATAGACACGGTGGCTGGTTTTATCCAGCTCTGCGCGGAATGCTCTTTGCATCGCCGGATTGTTTTGATACCCTTCTGGATCGCGGGCATACGCATCCATTGCACGGCGATATGCCCCAACCACAGTGGCGATATAGATTTCTGTTTTCATGCGTCCTTCGATCTTAAAGCAGGATACGCCGCTGTCCATGAGCCGCGGCAGGTGATCCATCATGCAGATATCCCTGCTGGAGAGAATCGCCGTGCCGTTTTCATCCTCTTCGATGGGCATGGGTTCGTCAGGCCGCGTGCGCTCAACCAGCTTATATGTCCATCTGCAAGGCTGACTGCATGCCCCGCGATTGGCGCTCCTGCCATTGAGGAAACTGGAGAGCATGCAGCGCCCCGAATACGACATACAGACCGCACCGTGAATGAATGTTTCCAATTCAATCTCATCGCCCAGTTCCTTTGCCATCTGTTCGATCTGATCCATGGTCATCTCGCGGGCCAGTACGACACGAGATGCGCCCAAATCCCGATAAATGCGGGCCGATGCGCTGTTGGTCGTGTTTGCCTGTGTACTCACATGTACTTCTATGCCCGGCACCTGGCTGGCAATGCGCGCAATTGCACCCAAATCCGATACAATCACAGCATCCACACCCACTTCACGCGCAAAAGCTGCTGTCCGAACCATGCCGTCAAGGTCATTGTCTCGCGCAAAAATATTCAGCGTCAGGTTCACCTGAGCGCCCTTTTGATGAGCCAGCTCAACCGCTTCGGCCAGCTGTCTGTCATCAAAATTGGATGCCTGCGCACGCAGGCCGTATGCTTTGGCCCCACAATAAACGGCGTCTGCACCGAAGCGCAGCGCCGTCATAAAGGCCCTCATGCCGCCCGCCGGAGCGAGCAGCGCAGGCTTTTTCTTCATCACTTGAGTCCTCTGTTTTTGTCGTATTCTTCCCAGAGCGGGCGATACATCGAAACCGCCGCATTGTGCTCTTCAAGGGTTCTGGAGAAGTGCAGCGTGCCGGAAGCCGGATCTGTCGAACAGAAGTACAGATACTTCTGCGCCAGATACTGTTCATCCGGATAAAGTGCGGCAATCACAGCATCCATCGACGGATTGCAGACTGGACCCGGCGGCAGTCCCTTGTTCGCATAGGTATTATACGGCGAATCCAGCGCCAGATCCTGATCGTTCAAAACCATCTTCTGAGATCCGGAGACATATTTAATCGTTACGTCCGATCCCAGAGACATATCCATCTTGAGCCTGTTGTGGAAAACAGCGCTGACCTTGGCAAAATCCGCCCGCTTCGCTTCCTTCTCAATCATCGAAGCCAGCGTAAACACCTCGTCCATCGTCATTCCCAGTTCGTGCGCCCGCTCGTCATAAGCGATCAAATACGCCGCTTCTGCCTGTGAAAGCAGACGCTTAATGATTGCATCAGGAGTAGAATTGGTATAAATTTCGTAGGTATTGGGCGAGAGATATCCTTCCAGCGCATATAGCCGCTCACCGGCCGATGCGGTTTTGAGTGCTTCCTCAATAAAGTAGTATCCTTTGTAGTTTTCTCCCGTTCTGCACAGCTTGAGGAACTCATCCTGATTGGGCAGAATCTTTTCCTCAACCAGATAACGTGCAATATCTTCGACCGTCCAGCCGGGAATAATGGTGATCTTGGCTGTAAGCGGCCTCCCGTCGCCGGAAATCAGCTGATTCAAAATTTCCGTGGCAGACATAGACTTCGCCAGCTCATAGTTGCCGCTCTGAATCTTCTGTCCCATGCCCATGAAATCCGCCATGTATTTGAAAATTGTGCGGTTATGAATCAGACCCGCCTCCTCTAGGTCTTTGGAAACTGCTGAAAGCGAGCTTCCCGAGGAGACCAGAAACGTAACCGTCTGGTTATCCGCTGCATCCATCGGCGCAAAGAACTGATCGTTCACCTTTTTCCATGCCGTGTACACCAGTCCGCAGACAATAACAAACGAACATGTCAACACCAGTATGGGCCGCAGCACTTTCCAGATCCAGTCATACCAGAAAAAACCGTAGCGGCGCTCTTCATGCAGTTTTCTATCTTCAATATCGCGCGCGCTGCGCTTTTTTTTCTTCGCCAAATCCGCGTTCCTCCCGGTTCTATTTTAGCTGTTTTCCGGCAGATCAAAGCGAATGCCCGCCGCCTCTGTCAGAATTTTGAAGATATCTGCCAGCGTTTTCTGCATCTGCATTTCGGCTAACAGATACGCCTGAACGTCCGCGTTCATGTAAAGAAGGGATGCCAGCTGCTGGAAACGCTGCATGTCCTCAGTTGGCATCTGCCCCGCCGCCCCAACCATGCTCATCTGAAGATTTACCTGAAGACGCTTATATTCATCAAGCAGAACACGGTTGGTTTCATCCGCATACGCGCGATCTCGCAGTTCGGCCAGCCGGATGCACTCGTCGCTCTTCTTGATTTCCGCTGCCAATGTGTTTGCCGTATCGTAAATATTCATCGTTATCATTCCGTCCTTTTTTCGTGTTCTATCAAGTCTCCATGATAATCGGCAGGATCATCGGGTTTCTCTTAATAAGATCAAAAAGATACGTGTGCATCTCGTCCTTAATGCCATTCTTAATAGGCGTCCAGTCGCTCTGCTCAATCCGGTCATAGCGCTGAAGAACATCCATAACGACATTGCGTGCCCCGGAAATCAGCTCTTCATTCTCGCGCACATACACAAAACCGCGGGAAATCAATTCCGGGCCGGATGTCACCTGTCCGGTTTCCTTGCTGACGCCGACGACTACGATAATCAGACCATCCTGTGAAAGGTGTTTACGATCGCGCAGAACCACATTGCCGACATCGCCCACGCCGAGACCATCCACCAGCACAGAGCCGGTGGGAATCGGGCCGGTAATGTTGGCTTCATCCTCAGAGAGTTCCAACGCCTGTCCCATTTCCAGAATAATGGTGTGGTCTTCCGGCATGCCCAGTTCCTGCGCCAGTTTGGCATGCCTGTGCAGCATCCTGTATTCGCCATGCACCGGAATGAAGTACCTTGGCTTCACCAGTGTATGCATGAGTTTGAGTTCTTCCTGACAGGCGTGTCCCGAAACATGCACATCCGCAATCCGGTTGTAAATCACATTGGCACCGCAGCGGTAAAGCTGATCAAGAATACGGGAAACCATCACTTCATTGCCGGGAATCGGCGTTGCAGAGACGATGACTGTATCCCCTTCCCTGATTTGCAGTTTTCTATGCTCGCTGTTGGCCATGCGGGTCAGGCCGCTCATCGGCTCGCCTTGGCTTCCTGTTGTCAAAACGACAATCTCATCATCATTGTAGCAGTCCAAATCGCCAACTTCTGCATAAACTTCCGCCGGGATCTTGAGTTCCCCAATCTCCATAGCCAGCCTGGTCACGTTGACCATGCTTCTGCCCACAAAACAGATTTTTCGGCCGAATTCAATGCAATTATCTACAACCTGCTGAATCCTATGCAGATTAGAAGCAAACATCGCAATAATAATGCGTCCCTTGGCATCTTTGAACAGCCCATGGAATGTTTCTCCAATCTTGCGTTCGCTCATGGTGTATCCCGGGCGCTCGACGTTGGTGGAATCTGCCAGCAGCGCCAACACGCCGCGGCTGCCCCATTCAGCCAGTGTGTTCAGATCAGTCACTTCGCCATCAATCGGCGTATAGTCAATCTTAAAGTCGCCCGTCATGATGACTGTGCCTGCCGGGCACGTAATCGCCATGGCAACCGCACCGGCAATGGAGTGGCTGACCTTAATGAACTGTACAGAGAACGCGCCAATCTGCACCGTGTCGCGGGGTTTAATGACATTGAGCTGAATGTTATGAATATGATGCTCCGCCAGCTTGCCGCGTATGAGTGCGCAGGTCAATTTTGTGCCATAAACCGGCGCAGAAATATTTTTAAATACATAAGGCGTTGCGCCGATATGGTCCTCATGTCCATGCGTAATCAGGAATGCGCGGACACGTTCGCGGTTGCGGACCAGATAGGTGATATCCGGAATGACCAAATCAACACCCAGCATATCCTGTTTGGGGAAGATTGATCCGCAATCCACGACGACAATATCATCCTCATATTCAAAAGCTGTCATGTTCTTACCAATCTCGCCCAGGCCGCCCAAAGGAATGATTCGCAGTTTTTCCAAGTTCATCTACTCCTTTCTATCCTTACAAAGTTCAACTATCCTATGTTCCAAAAGCACCCTGCATAGTCGAGCCAGAGGCTTTTAAATCCATGTTCATATACATCTTGCGCAGTATACACAATCTAATTCATTATAGCACAAATTGTCCCCTTGTCAAAGCGAAACCTGTTGAAAATCCCGTAATTCCGATCATTTCAAAAACTTTTCTTTTGATATATGTACATGAAAATCATGCAGAAAAATGCGTCTGAATACCTGTTGTATATGAAACAACATCCCGATTTCACGTGAATTTAAATTCTGTTCTGCCTTGCCCGGATGTATGGTTTTTGCGAAAAAAGCATAAAAAAAGACTCCCCGAACAAAAACCGTTCGGGGAAATTCGATCTCATCTTTTTACAGGTGTCTTTTGAGCATGGCAGCAATATCCTGTCCGCTTCTTGCACCGACCGCCTGCTCAACCACCTTGCCCTCTTTGAGGACAATCAGCGTTGGAATGCTCATCACGCCAAAGCGCTGTGCCAGATCCGGCTGTGCATCTACATCGACCTTGCCCACAAGAGCCTTGCCTTCAAACTCCTGCGCAATCTCTTCGACTGCCGGCGCAATCATGCGGCAGGGGCCGCACCATGTTGCAAAAAAATCTACCAGCACAGGCAAACTGCCTGCCGCAGCTTCATCAAAAGTCGTCTGATCAAAGTGCAGGATCATCGCAAAAACCTCCTTATATGCCGTCCTTTTATATCATAATCAAAACGGCGGCGCATCATTCCTCAGGATGCGTGATGGAGATAATTTTCTGTTCCCAGCGTCCTTTGGAAAAATGCGGATCAAGCCAGCGCATCACAAAATATGCAGCAGCTGTTCCTGCAGCCGCGCAAAGCGCCATCAACAGTTCCGCATTGATGCTGATAACCGTTCGGCTCAGAAGCCATCCTCCCAGGAAGCCCAGAATAAAACCTGCCAGGGGAATGAGGTACGCCATCGCAGAAGCCGCCATCACGTGGGAATCATCCATTTCCACTTCTACAATATCCCCCAGCTGTGCCTTGCCCTTGAGCTTTATAGTGTGTTTGCCGCAATTCTCGCTGCCGTGCATGCAGGCATGGCAATCACCGCAGGCTTCATGGCGCTCAAAAACAATCGTCAGCGTATCGCCTTCTACTTTCGTTACAACGCCTTTATTGGTCATTTCACCCACTCCGTTATTCGTAAATCTTCTCGAACTGCGTATATCCTTCAGCCTCCAGCAGTTCAATCTGGTGCTTCATGTTCTTGCTCATAGGCAGAACCGTAACAATCTGCCCGTTTTCACGCAGTTCACGTGCCTTGGTCAGCACTTCAACGCGGCGCTGTTGAGGCACGCGTTTGTCAATCAGATACGCCACTGCGCCATTTTCCAGCTTAAAGCCCTCTTCCATGTGATCTTTGAGCACGGTCACAATGCGCTCAAAACCAATGGAGAAGCCGCAGGCCGGCACTTCCTGTCCGCTGAACTTTCCGATCATCTTGTCATATCGGCCGCCGCCTGCAATGGAGAAGTTGTATCCATCCATGCTGATTTCAAAAATCGGGCCGGTGTAGTAGCCCATGCCGCGCACAAGCGTCGGGTCAAAGACAATCTTTACGCCGCTGGCCAGCATCGGGCGCACGCAGGAAACGATATCCGAAAGCTGCTGAGCGGCCTGCTTGGGCAAAAAGTCTTCCGCAATCAGTGCGCAGAATGTCTCAATTTCCATGCCGGGCTTCACATTGCGATAAACCGCCATGTACTTTTCAACGGCCGATTGTGTATAGCCATTGTCAAGCAGCTCTTTTTCGATGCCGTCCAGCCCAATCTTGTCGCACTTGTCCAAAGAAATCAGGACAGAGCCAATCTCCTCTTCTTTGAAGCCCGCCTGAAGCGCCACAGCGCTGAGCAGCTGTCTGTCATTGATGTGGATAGTGAAATCGCTGATGTTTATTTCAGCAAAGATCTCCGTCAGCATGGCGGCAGTTGCCGTAATCAGCTCAATTTCCGCAAGGGTGCTGTTGTCGCCCAGAATGTCAATGTCGCACTGGGTAAACTGGCGGAAGCGGCCCTTCTGCGGATTATCCGCACGCCAGACGTTGCCCAGCTGCATCGCTTTAAACGGTGTGGGCAGCTTTTCCTTGTTGTTGGCATAATATCGCGAGAGCGGCAGCGTCAGGTCATAACGCAGGCCATTATCCGCCAGCTCGCCGTTTTCCTTGGCAAGCGCACGTGCCAAATCAGCGCCGCGCTTCATGACCTTGAAAATCAGCTTTTCATTGTCTCCGCCCTGATTGGAGGTGAGGTTTTCAATGTGCTCCATCACCGGCGTTTCAATCTGCATGAAGCCATAGGCCCCATAAGTCTTCTTGATCATTCCCAGCACATGCTCACGCAGACGCATGTCGGAGGGCAGCATATCACACATCCCCTTCACAGGGGTCTTAATAAATTTCATTCTTTTCTTCCCTTCTTGCGTTTCTGTGTTTCTTTTGTATCAAGTTCGCTGTTATTCCTGATTTTCCTGCATCTTGTTCCATTCCTCGCGGGAAATCAGAACATTACGTGGTTTTGTCGGGCCTTCCGCTTCTGCTGTAATGCCCCGAAGCGTCATTTCGTCCACAAGACGGCCTGCACGCGCATAGCCAACGCGCAGACGTCTTTGCAGCATGCTGATGGACACCTGCCCGGCATCTACCGCCAGCTCAATGGCTTTGGAAAGCATTTCGTCCACCGGTTCATTCGCGCTTGGCGCATCGCCTGCGGCCGCCTTATCTTCCTTGGCTGCAATGTCCATCTGTTCAATGACATCCTCGTTATAATCTGCGCTGTGTTGTCCGCGAACAAAATCAACAATTCGCTGCACCTCATCGTCGGAAACAAAGCATCCCTGCACACGCGTGGGCTTGCCCGCACCCTGCGGCGCATAGAGCATATCGCCCTTGCCCAGCAGTTTTTCTGCTCCGCCGGAGTCCAGAATCGTGCGGCTGTCAATCTGACTGGACACCGCAAAGGCAATGCGGCTGGGGATGTTTGCTTTGATGACGCCTGTAATGACATTGACCGATGGGCGCTGCGTAGCAATGACCAGATGAATGCCTGCGGCACGCGCCAACTGCGCCAGACGGCAAATCGACTCCTCAACCTCTCCAGGGGCAACCATCATCAGGTCAGCCAGCTCGTCGATAATGACAATGATTTTGCTCATCGGCTCTTCATTCGGGCCAATGGCCGCGTTATAGCCGCGGATGTCGCGCACACCCATTGTTTCAAACCGCTTGTAGCGGTGTTCCATCTCAACAACAGCCCAGCTCAGCGCCGCGCTGGCCTTCTTAGGATCGGTCACAACCGGAACCAGCAGATGCGGAATGCCGTTGTAGACAGACAATTCCACGACCTTCGGGTCAATCAGGATCAGCCTCACCTCGCGCGGCGAAGCTCTGAAAATCACAGAGTTAATGATGGTGTTGATGCAAACCGATTTGCCAGAGCCCGTCGCGCCTGCAATCAAAACATGCGGCATCTTCGCAATGTCCGCTATAACAGGTGCACCGGAAACACTCTTGCCCAGCGCCACTGCCGTCGGTGACTTCTGTGCCATCATTTCCTGACTTTGCAGAACATCCCTCAGGCAGACCATTTCTGTCTTCCTGTTGGGAATTTCAATGCCCACTGCCGGTTTTCCAGGAATAGGCGCTTCAATGCGAACGCCGTCGGATGCCATGTTGAGCGCAATATCATCAACCAGATTGACGATTCTGGACACCTTCACGCCCGGCGCCGGCTGCAATTCGTAGCGCGTAATAGCAGGGCCATGCGTTACATGTATCAGCTTGGCCTGCACGCCGAAACTTTCCAATGTTTCAAGCAGTTTCTGTGCGCCCGCCTCATCCTTGATCCGCTGATTAGGGTCCTGCGTGGTGCGGCTCTCATCCAGCAAATCCAGCGGCGGAAATACATACGCATCCACAGGTATCTCCGGGGCTTCATGCGTATCTTTAGCCGGCATCACGATGGGCGTTCCGTCCATCCTGTTGCCCCGAAGCTGAACAATAGGCTGCGGAGCTTCCTTCTTTTCCAATACGTTCTGCACCTGCGGGGTGCGCCCGGCAGCTGCCTTGATGCTTCTGGCAAGAGGCGAATCCCCTGCAGATTCCTGACGCCCTCCTGACGCGCTCCACCCGCCAAAGGAGCTGCCCGTCACCCGCGCCTCTCCATCGTCATACTCAATTTCTTCGTCCGAAGCATCGAATGCGCTTTCCTCTTGCACAGCTCCATCGTCACCGTTCGCCGCTTCGCGCTCCGGCTCATATTCCGCTTCCGTCTCATACTCCGGCTGCGGCGCATAAAGCGGCATTTCCTGCGGATACTCCGTTTGCGGATCGTAAGCTTCAGGCATGTCGCCCGGATCAATCGGCACCTCTGTTTCCGGCCTTGCATACGGATTGCCCGCTGCACTCTGCGGATCGTACGCCGCATCATCCTGCCACTCCGGATCAGAGGGCACATATGGTGTGGAGATAATATCTTCTTCAGGGTTCATCTGCGGTGCAGGGGCCGCGTTCGGCCTTGCATACGGGCTTTGTTCTCCATACACATTCTGATGATCCATGCCATGCAGAAATGCATCCTCAGCTTCCGCAATTGTGAAGTTGGCGCGAGCCGTTCGGCGCTCTTTGCGCTCATGAATGGTGTCTCTCGTAAATTCGTCATCGCGCTCAATATACAGCGGCATGCTGTCCGGAATATCCACATAGCGGCGAACTGGATACTGATCTTCCGGAAGCGAAGAGAGCGGCACTTCGTAATCAGGCCGCATCACACGAAGATCCGGCTTTTCTTTCCGGCTTCTGCGGCGCGCCTCCCACGGCGAAGCCTCTTCCTTTTCGGGCAATTCCTTCTGCTCTTCCTGCTTTTTAATTTCTTCCCGCTCTTTTTCCTGACGTTCTTTTTCTTCGCGTTCTTTTTCTGCCCGTTCCCTTTCCAGCTGCTCTTTTTCTTCGCGCTCAGCCTGGGCACGTGCCATGCGCTTTTTCTGACGTTCCAGCGCCCGCACATCCTCGTGCTCTAACGCTTCTTCCTCCCGGGCTGAGCGAAGCGCGATTTTCTCTTCCCGCCGTTCCCGCATCATTGAGCGGAAATCATCCAACCATTCAGAAAGACGCATGCCTGTTCCCGCAAACGACATGCCTGTAAGCACCATGAGCACAATGGTTGTGGAAAAAATCAAAACGATCATTGCGCCCCAGATGTCCAGCGCCTTTACCAGCGGCCACGCCAGCAGTGCTCCAATGAAGCCTCCGCCGCTGCAGTCCATGGACGACATCTTGTAGGACTGCACAAGGAAGTTCCAGTATCCGCCGCCGCGCTGATCTGCCGCTGCCACCGCAAAAACATTGCTGGACTGAAAAACCTGAAACATGGTTTCCACAAACAGAAATATCAGCCCGCTGGAAATCAGCGTCTTGAGACTCATGTGCTTTTCCCCGAAGAACACGAGCACGACGCCCGTCCAGCAGATAATCACCGGCAAAAGCAGGCAGAGCTTTCCGCCAAGTCCCCGCGCGATATACATGCAGGAACGAAGGAAACCGCCGCCGGATGGAATGAACTGACTGAAAAGCGCCAGCAGTCCAAGACAGAGTATGGCAATTCCGATCACACCACGCGGATCGACGTTCTTTTGCACTTTACGGGTGGTTCTACCACGCTTTCCTGAAACCTTCCGCTTTTTTCCAGTGCTCTTAGCCACCTTTCTGGCCATCCAACGTCCCCCTTTTTCCTTCCGCACCTGTGTGCGCTCCTCGGCGCGCATGCAATAAACATATGCAAGCCGTCATCTTTTCATTTAAAAATATCTGCCCAAGCAAAACTCAGGCAGATTATTATATCACATTCAGTAAATTCAGTAAAGGTTTTCCACATCCCCAAGACGCACACAGGCGAGGATTCCCGCTTCATCCAGATGCAGTTCAAGGGTATACTCCTGCAGCTGATACAAAAGGCTGTCGCCAGGGACAAAGAGTTCATCGGCCGCCTGTTCCTCTGTATATGTGCGGATTTCGTTCGGCTCACCCAGTTTGTCGATGATCTCCTGGCGCATGGTGCGTCCAGTTGTCAGCCCGTTCCAGCTGATGCGGCTATGGCGTACAGCGCAAATCGGAGTTTTTTCGTCTTCTGTGTCGGCATAACGTCCAATCTCTACCGCATAACCGCGCAGATCCGGCCGCTCAATGGTATAGACTTTGGTCGTGCGCGTATAGTCCGGATCTTCCGCAAGCGGATATTCCTCCCCTGCGTCACCCAGAAGCTTATGAAGGCCAAGCGCCTCATGACCTCCGAAATACCCCGGCGCCTTTTTTACATCCTGTTCCTCTTCTTGATTAGCCAGCGAATAAACAGGGCTGTCTTGGCCGATAAACTCTGCCAGCTCATACCAGTAGAACGTGACAGAGCCGCTCACGCCGTCAAAATTTCTGTATGCGTCATCCTGATAATAGACGGTCAAACCCGTTTCATTCACAGAAAATACATCTGTAGGCATCGGCAGAAGCTCAGCAAACTCCATATAGTCGCTGATGTTTGGCAGAATGTCGCGTTCTATGATCGCCTCCATCTCAGCAACAGCCGCATCGGCATTCTGAAACAGCGATTCAAACGGAATCTCTTCGCCTGTTTCCAGATCAATTGTCAACGCTGCCGCCGAGCATCCATCCACTCCGTCGGGCTGCTCACCATACCAAAGACGCCCCGCGGAGAAGATTTTTTCGTCCTGATACGGCGGCATCTGCATAAACTGGCCAATCAAAAAGCTCCCACCCTGCACACCGGAGCGCTCCAGAATTTTCACGCTCTTCTGCTGCATAAAACGCTCTTCCAGCAGCATGGCAGCTTTGAGCGCGGCTTCATCCGGTTCTTCTCCTTCATGCTCTTCCACAGCATATATGACGACGCGATTTTCACCTTCTCCGTCCATCACCTGTTCCTTCACCTTAATCTGTGCCAGCGCGTTTGCCGGGACAAGAAGAAGCAGAAGAGCCGCTAAAAATCGTTTCATATCCTTCACCTCATGTATGTATTGTATCGAAGAATCACACTCCTGTAAAGAGATTCCCGAAACGAAACGATTGAAATGCCTTTTTTCATCCCGAAGGCTCTGAGAAAATCTCCTTTTTCTTAGAAAATGAGCGGTTCCAGCTGTTTTCTTGCCAGTGCTGCCTCTGCCGCCGGAAGAATTTTTTCAAAGTCTGCCACGCAGCTGGTCGGTTTTGCCCTAAAATCATCCTGTTCAAAGGGAACAAAATACATGCCCTTCCTGTTCATCAAAAGGCCGATGCCCGCGCCTGAACCCGCCAGCGCATCATTGGTCGAAACTGCCAGCAATACAGGTCCGTCATTTCGTCTGTGGCTCTTAACCGCCAGCGTGGGGGCCGTGTCATAGATGCCGCATGCCAACTTGCCCAGCGTGTTTCCCGTACATGGCGCAATAATCAAAAGATCCAACAATTTTTTAGGTCCAATAGGCTCTGCCTGTGCAATGGTGTGAATCACCTTTTCTCCGCAAATTTCCTCGGCCATCTCCACCCAGTCTGCGGCGCGGCCAAAGCGTGTGTCCGTTGAATATGCATTTTCTGACATGATCGGCACAACCTTATACCCCTGCTCTGCAAGCACTTTCATCTGAGGAAAAACCTTTTTAAACGTACAAAATGATCCCGTCACGGCAAAACCAATGCGAGCCTTGCTCATTTTTCTTCCTCCTTCACAGCACGCTGGATGCAGCCAAACAGCGCTGCCCCTGCATCTAGCGGCGCATATCGTCCCGGAAGTCCGCTTTCAACAACAACCTCCAGCCCAATGCGTACAGCTTCATCCAAATCAAGTCCATACGGCGCACTGGCCAACTCAATAATCGGCGTATTGAGCCGAATGCTTTCCAACATCGGTTTGGAAAACACACGCGCAGGCACTGTATTGACAATTATGTCCGCCTGTTCACAAACCGCTGCCATCTCCGAAAGCGGAACGGGATGCGCCCCTGCCCCGTGCGCCATACGCATCTGCTCCTCACTTCGCGCGCAGACAACGACAAACATCCCCATCGCGCACAATCTGGCTGTCAACTCCTGCCCGATACGGCCATAGCCCGTAATCAGCCCCATCTTCCCAAGCAATGCGCCTTTACTATGCCGCAGGATGCTCAAAAGCGCGCCTTCCGCTGTCAGTTTTGCATTGAATCGAAGAAACATTTCATCCTCTTCCGGACGTACAAGGCGCTCCGCTTTTTTCAACATTTGATCTTCCGTGCCGCTTCCTGTCAGAAGCACGCTGCACGTCCCGACTGCATCCATCACCTCTTTCTGGCTGACTTGTGTGCCTGTCAGCTTTCCATCTTTAAAGCTGTGCGGCCACGGCAGCGCCACAGCATCTGTCTTTCCCGGATCATCCCCTCTTTTGAACCCCGCCTGCACAGCATCCCAGCCAGCCTGTTTGGCTGCCTGGACAAGCCCTTTCATTCGTTCGTCTCCACCCCATGCAACCAGTCGCATCGCTCATCCCTCCCGGCGAACCTATGCGCCCCTTTTCAAACTCAGAACAGTCTTTCAAAAAACCGTCCGATGAGCTTATGCCCGTCAGACGATTTTTATGCGCCATCTTTTTGCTTTGCACTTAAAAAGCAGCCGCAATACACTTGCAGCTGCTTCGTTTAAACGCTTATTCCAGTTCATGTTCTTCCAGATCAAGCTTTTCAGAAATTTTAGAAAAGTCGATTTCCGGCAGATCGGCCAGTGAATTGAGACAGAAATGCCGAAGAAACCCGTCCGTCGTTCCATAAAGAATTGGACGTCCCAGCGTCTCCTTACGGCCAACCTCTTCAATCAGCTCCTTAGCCAGAAGCGACTGCACAGAATAATCGCACTTGACCCCGCGGATCTGCTCAATTTCCGCCTTTGTCACCGGCTGACGATACGCAATCACCGCCAGAGTCTCCATGACAGCCTGCGAAAGGGATTGTTTCTGCACGGGCTGAAGTAATTTCTCAACATAGACCGCATAGTCTGGGCGCGTAGCCAACTGGACATGTGCGCCAAAGCGAAGGAGACGAAGGCCTCGTCTGTTAAAATCATACGCGCTCTCCAGAGCATCCAGCGTCTCTTCCAGCTCTTCATCCGTCACACCCATTGCCCGGCAGATTTCTTTCTTTTCCACTGCATTGCCCATCACGAACAGAATCGCTTCTACAATCCCCACCCGTTCCTGCAAATCCAGCTTTTCAGAATTCTCCTCCGTGTTCTGCATGGTCTCCTCCGGCATCTTCTCTGTCGTCTGATCCATCGTCATCCCTCCTTCCAGGCAGTATCAGAATATCCTCATAAGCAGCCTCCTGCTGGGCATGGAGCCGCCCCAGCTTCATCAATTCCAGCATGGCCAGAAAATACGAAATTATTTCATCTCGCGTCACCTGTGCAGACAACATGTCCGAAAAAAGCACGGGGCCTTTTTTCAGCCGCGCTCTCAGGTTAAACACACACTGGTCGATGGTAAAGCGGTCGCGCGTGATAGACCGTATCACACGCCCCGGCTCATCTTCGCGCGTCTGTCTGGCAATGATGCGCTCCAATGCGCGCACCAGCCCGTCAATAGACAACCCCGTCAATTCCACAGTCTGCGGCGGCAGCGCATATTCCTCCGGCAGCTTTGAAAAAATCTGCATGGCAGTCTGTTCAAATTCCTTCATGCGCCCTGCGCTCTCCTTATAGAGCTTGTACTCCTCCAGACGCCTGATGAGTGCCTGCTCCGGCGACTCTTCGCCATCTTCCATCGGCTCCGGGGGACGCGGCAGAAGCGCGCGCGACTTGATTTCAAGCAGCGTTGCCGCCATGGTTAAAAACTCACTGGCCACATCCATATCCAGTTCGTCCAGCCCATCCAGCGATGCAAGATACTGCTCCGTGATCTCAGAGACAAAAATGTCCTTGATGTCCACCTTTGCCTTGGTTATCAGGTGCAAAAGGAGATCAAGCGGCCCCTCAAACTGTTTGAGGGAAACGTAATACGCCATCGCTTACCCCCAGATTCCCGAAATGGGCAGAAGAATCAATTTCTGAGCGGGATAAACCACGGCACTGATCACGCGCCCCAGAATGCCCTGCGCCGAAAGAATCAGCACAATCAGCATCCCAATCTGAAAGGCTCGGTGGGAAAGCTGAAAACGCCCCTTGAACACAATATCATTGAACACATGGTATCCATCCAGCGGCGGAAGTGGAATGAAATTGAACACCGCCAGATTGAGATTCACCAGCGCTGCATACGAAAACAGACGCACAAACGGCACCAGCCATTCGTGTGCAATCAGCGGGCCGAAATCCTGAACAGCTGTGCCGGACATCACCGACCAGACCGCATTATAGCGGTAACTCACCACTGTGCTCAGGCCCACTTCTCTGAGCACATCAGCATCCCACATATACGCGCTGCACAGTACAGACAGATATGTCAAAATGACAAAAAGAATCATATTGACCGTGATGCCTGCCAGAGACACAGCCAGATCGTCTTTCCTTTTGTCCCCTTTGAAATTATATGGATTGACCGGAACAGGCTTTGCATAGCCAAAGCCCACAAAAAACATCAAAAGCGTGCCGAATGGATCAAGGTGAGCCAGCGGATTGAGCGTCATGCGGCCCATGCGTTTGGCCGTATCGTCTCCGCACCGGTACGCAACATAGGCATGTGCCCACTCATGGCAGCACAGGCCTATCAAAACAGCCATCATCCGAAAGAAAGCCTGATCGAAAAACGCAAGAGGCTCCTGAAAGAGCGTCGCCAGATAGTCAAACATACCTTTTCTCCTGACTGAACGGGTCATACCGCCCGTGTTTGTATATCTTCATTATCTTATCTCATGTTTCCTCATGCGTCAAGCCTTACTCAATGATTCTGTCGCATATCTGAAAATGCCTGAGCAGATATGCTTTTTTCAAAAAACATCCTCCTGCTGGGGGAGACAGGAGGACGCCGTCAGCAGGAAAATACCTGCCGGCTCGCTGTTAGTCTATTTTAATTCTTGCCTGTCTGAAAATCCGCCGCTTCAAGCTGTCTGCTCTTTTCTTTACAGGCTCTTGTTCAATTCACCCTCTGTATGAATTATACCAAATTAAATATATTACGTCAACTCTTTTTGATTATTTTGAATAGATTTGATCTTTGCACCCTCTTTTGTTTCTTCTGGATACGCAAATTTTCAAAAGATTCTCTTTTCCCTGTTGTTGACGCTCGCAAAAAAAAGCTTTACAATAAAAGAGACTCAAGCATACGCACTCAAGAACCATGATAAGGAGATTTATGAATAAGAAAAACACCCTTCAATATATTGCAGCCATCGTTTGCTGCTTTCTTGCGGGCTGCCTCATCGCCCTTGGCCTTCAAGCCTACGACCGGCATTCTGACGACATCAAACCGATCGAAAATGGGCAGACCATCGACTTTTCGGCCTATGGCTTCAATGTGACTGTTCCAGAAGATTTCTCGCTTAACGATTACACCTCCAACAATCTGGCCGAAGGCGGCAAAGCCCTTTTTGCTGGCTGCACATATGGCACAGCAGGCGAGCTTTATCTGTTCTGTTACGAAAACGAATCCAGAGACAATCTGTCTTCCTACCCGCAAAAAGAAGTCATTTCCTATTATATGCAGGCCGGCATGGAAGACGTGCGCATACGCTCTTTAGGCGGACGCCCGTTCATCTCCTACCGTGCCATCGTTCAAAGGGACAACACGCTGGAAGAATGGTATACCTACGAAACCTGGGATGAGGACATACAGATTTCCTTTGAAACGCGCATGACCCCCGATCAGGTTCTGCCCATCCTGACAACGCTCACGTTCACAAATCCATAAGGAGCATGCATCATGGCTTTCGCACATCTTCATCTTCATACAGAATACAGCCTTCTGGACGGCGCCAACCGCATCGGCCCGCTTCTTGACCGCATCAAAGAGCTGGGCATGGATGCCTGCGCCATTACAGACCATGGTGTCATGTATGGTGTCGTAGACTTTTACACCGAAGCAAAAAAGCGCGGCATTCACCCCGTCATCGGCTGTGAAATCTATACCTGCGATAACATGGACAGCCGTACAAGCGGCATGAACCACCTGATTCTCCTGTGTGAAACGCAGGAAGGCTATCAGAATCTAACCAAGCTTGTGTCCGAAGCCTGGACGCGCGGCTTCTATTATCGTCCGCGTGTCGATCTGGAGTGTTTAAAGCGTTATTCTAAGGGGCTTATCGCTTCCAGCGCGTGCCTGTCCGGTAAAATTCCGCGTCTGCTTCTGGATGGCCTTTTTGAATCTGCCTGCGAACACGCGCTGCATATGCAGGAAATCTTCGGCAAAGGCAATTACTTTATCGAACTGATGGATCATGGCATCGAAAACGAAAGACGCGTTCTGCCGGAGCTTGTTCGCCTCAGCCGCGAAACCGGCATTCCCCTCATCTGCACAAACGACTGTCACTATCTGCGCAAAGAAGATGCCGATGCGCAGGAGGTCCTCATGTGCATTCAGACCGGCAAAACACTGGATGACACCAACCGCATGCGCATGGAGACGCGCGAACTTTATGTCAAGAGCGAAGAAGAAATGCTTGCTGTGTTTCCAGAATACCAGGAAGCACTGGATCGCACGGAAGAAATCGCCAAGCGCTGCCATGTTGAATTTGTTTTCGGCGAGACAAAGCTCCCCCGTTTTCCCACTGAAAACGGCGAAACCAGCGAGCAGATGTTCCGCCGCCTATGCGAAAAAGGGCTTGCCGAGCGCTATCAGCCCATCACGCAGGAAGCACGTGAGCGCATGGAATACGAAATTGGCGTTATCTCCAAGATGGGTTATGTCGATTACTTCCTGATTGTCTGGGACTTTATCAATTATGCCCGCAGCCAGAACATCGTCGTCGGCCCTGGCCGAGGCTCCGGCGCCGGTTCCATTGTCGCCTACTGCCTGTATATTACCCAGCTTGACCCGCTCAAATATAATTTGCTGTTTGAACGCTTCCTGAATCCCGAGCGCGTGTCCATGCCGGATATTGATGTGGATTTCTGTTATGAACGTCGTCAGGAAGTCATCGACTATGTCGCCCGCCGCTATGGCGCGGATCACGTCAGCCAGATCATTACGTTCGGAACGATGTCTGCCCGCGCTGTCGTTCGCGACGTTGGCCGCGTGCTGGGCTATCCATATGCCGAAGTAGACGCTGTGTCCAAGTCGATCCCGTTCGAGCCGAACATGACGCTCAAACATGCTTTGGAATTATCCCCTGAACTGCGCAAAAACTATCAGGAAGATCCGCGCGTAACGCGGCTGATCCATACCAGCATGGCGCTTGAAGGTCTGCCGCGTCATGCTTCCACTCACGCTGCGGGTGTCCTCATCACAGACAAACCCGTCACCGATTATGTCCCGCTTCAACGCAATGATGACGTGATCACCACGCAGTTCCCTATGGGAACCATCGAACGGCTCGGCCTTTTAAAGATGGACTTTCTGGGGCTTCGGACGTTGACTGTCATCCGGGATACGCTTGATCTGATGCGCGAAACCGGCGTTGATATGCGTGCTGAAGACATTCCGCTGGATGATCATGCTGTCTATGACATGATTTCTGAAGGCGAAACAGACGGTGTGTTCCAGCTTGAATCCGGCGGCATGCGCAACTTTTTGACCAACATGAAGCCGCAGAACTTTGAAGACATCATCGCTGCCATTTCCCTTTATCGTCCCGGACCGATGGACTCCATCCCCCGCTATATCGAAGGCAAAAATAACCCCGATTCCATCCACTATCTGCACGAGAAGCTCAAGCCTATTCTGGATGTTACCTATGGCTGCATGGTCTATCAGGAGCAGGTCATGCAGATTGTGCGCGATCTTGCAGGTTATTCCTATGGCCGAAGCGACCTTGTCCGGCGTGCCATGGCTAAAAAGAAGCACGACGTCATGGCCAAGGAACGTGAAATTTTCATCAACGGCCTTGTGGAAGATGGAAAGGTCGTTGTTCCCGGCTGTGTCCGAAACGGCGTAGATGCCCAAACCGCCGATCAACTCTTCGATGAAATGACCGCCTTCGCTTCCTACGCCTTCAATAAATCTCATGCCGCCGCTTACGGTGTTGTCGCCGTGCGCACAGGCTGGCTCAAGTGCCATTATCCCGTTCAGTTTTTCGCTGCGCTCCTCAATTCTGTCTCCTCAGACAGCGGAAAAGTTGCAGAATACTCACAATACTGCCGCAAGCATGGCATCCCGCTGCTCCCTCCGGACATCAACAGGAGTGTGCGGCGTTTCTCCGTCGGCCACGATTCAAACAACACTCCGGGCATTCGTTTTGGCCTGGGTGCCATTAAATCCTGCGGCGAAAAGGCCATCGACTCCATCATCGCCCAGCGCAAAAAGGGCGGGCCATACAAAGACATCTTCGATTTCTGCCAGCGTATGGATGGAGAGCAGGTGAACAAGCGTGTCGTTGAATCGCTGATTCTTTCCGGCGCATTCGACTGCACCGGTGCTCACCGCGCACAGCTGATGGCCGTGTATGAATCTGCGCTGGATGGTGCCGCCAAGACACGCAAAAACAACGTCCGCGGTCAGCTTTCTCTCTTTGGCGATGGCCTGATTGAAGACGTCAATCCGCCTCTTCCCAATCTGCCGGAATACAATCTGCGCACGCGGCTAAGCTTTGAAAAGAGCGTAACCGGTCTTTACATCACCGGTCATCCGCTTAGCGATTATACAAAAGCGTTGTCCGCCATGAGCATGAACACCTCCCGTTTGGCTCAGCTGCTGGATGCGCCCGATCACGGCCTTTCCCACGATGGTCAGCGCGTGACGATGGGCGGCATGCTCACCGAAGTGCGCCAGAAAGCAACAAGAGCCGGCAATCTGATGGGCTTTGCCACGCTGGAAGACCTGACAGGCACCATCGAAGCCCTGATCTTCCCCAAAGTTTTGGAACAGGTCAGCCCCGATCTCATCCCTGATTCGTCCGTCATCTTCTCCGGCCGCCTGTCTATCCGCGAGGATGAAGACCCCAAGCTGCTTCTGGACACCATTTCTCCGCTTCCATCCAATCAGGAAGCCGAAAAAATCACTTCCCGCGATCAGCAGCTGCCAGGCAGCACACTCTGGCTCCGTCTTCCTTCTGAAAGTGCCATTTCGATGGTTCGCCCCATTCTTTCCCGCGCACACGGCACAATCAGTGTGATTCTGTACATTGAATCCACCGGTGCAAAGCTGCGCGCCCCGGAAAGCCTCTTCGTTCGTCCCACGCAAACCCTTATGGATGCCCTGTGTGAGATATTGGGAGCAAAGAATGTGGTGCTCAAATAACCCCATCAGACTCTTTCATCATGTCGCTCATCTGTACGTTTCATTAACAGCGCTGCACGCACGGCCTTCGTTTTTCCTGACAAAGTCTTCCCTGCATGCAGCCATTTTATTGCATGGGCTGCATGACTGATTTTGTCTGTTCACAGCATTTTGAAGGTAATCGCAGCACTCATTTCTGAAAAAACAAAAAGTGCGAGCAGGCAGTTCCTGCTCGCACTTTTTGTAAGCCGCTAACCAGCGGAAATTCAAAAGATATTCACCATTTAATCCGAGACTTGCAGAATCAAAAGCCGATTCACTGCATGTGCTCCTCTGAATCATTTTCTATCTTCTGTGAAAACAGCGTTTGCAAAAATCTTCTGCATTCGCTCATCGGGATAGTGTTCATCAAAGTACTCCTCCAGCGCATTACGTGCCGGAATGCCTTCGCGCCTCTGCGACCAGCGAAGCGCCGTTAAGCCGGTCATGGCAGAGTTGAAAACCATGAACGCCAGCAGCGCCCAAGTGATCGCCTTGCCTGCTTGGTTGGGGATTTTCAAAATCCACTTTGCCATGCGCGGGTAGATATCCTTGATCCACAAAATGCCCAGAATCCCCCAGAAAACAGAATACAGCAGGCAGATACGCCCATTCAGGTTAAAGGGCATGCGGCTGTAATCCCATGATGTGGAACCAAAGAAAAACTCCTGAAACCACGAGCAGGCATATTCAATCGCCGAGCCGACAATGAAACCGCCTGCAAATGAAAACACGCGCCCTCTATTTCGGAATTGGTACAGCGCAAGGGTCAGAAACAATGCGCCAAAGCCATAAACCAGATTGAACGGGCCATAAATCAACCCGACCCGGCTTTCATAATGACCGCGGCGAATGATGCAGTAAATTGTCTCAATGACAACGCCCGCAAAACAGCCGATAAAGAACACCCAAAAGAGCTTATAAAACGTCAGTCCCTGCGCAAAATGCTTTTCCTTTTTCTCCTGATAGTCAATCTGTGCATTTGTAGGTGCCGGCGGCAAAATGCGGTGACGCTTGTGTGCTCTGCGCTCATTTTTGACCTTTTCATTCAGGCGGGTTTCCACTTCATCAATGGCAGCTGCCGTCATGTTCAGATTCTTTTTGAGCAGTTCACGTACTCTGCGCATATCCTCCAGCTGCGTCCTGATGCGCTCATAGAGGGCTTCCCGCGCCTCATCTTCCATTTCCTCATCTGAAGCCAGCAATTCCATTTCCTGGCTCAGCTTTTTGTTATTCACATCGGAATACTCGGCAAGCTGCTCCTGCAGCCCCTGAATATCTGCCATATTGGGCTTTCCTTCCCCTTTCATGTCTTAAAAAAATTTACATAGGTCGTCTAAGTATATCACTTGCCGGCGCACAATTCAAGCATCTTCCATTTCAAATTCAACACAGTCAGTATTCTCTCCGCAGATAAATGCGCACACTTCCCGTCCTTTTGCCATCGCATGAATCCGTCTGTAATTCTCCCGATCTTCCTGATAAGGTTTTTCATACCCTTCCGGATGATTGGTCAGCAAAAGAAAGCGGTCTGCCTCCTGGGATACAATATCCATATTCCCGAACATCGTATCAAATTGGCAGATGTCCAGAATATTTCCTGCCTGATCCAAAGCGATCAGCGCAGAAAACGGCGTCCAGACCCGCTTCATGAGCCTTTCAGCCAGTTTTTCAGCCAGTTTCTTCATTCCGCTTCCACTCCTTCTTTTTTTCATTTTACAAAAACAGACAGGAATTGACCAGAATCCAGTAGTAGCATTCGCGGCATTGTTCGGTTTGACTTTCCTGGTGCACTTTGCTAAAATAAAATATATCAGGCTGTGAGCCATTCTAATCAAACGAGGTGTCGGCACATGTCCAATATGACCAAGCGCATGCTGGCCTTTTCCCTGCGCAAACTCTTGTCCAAGACCACGCTGGATAATATCACAATTCAGGATATCACCGACGGCGCAGAAGTCAGCCGAAAAACTTTTTATTACCACTTTCAGGATATTTACGATCTGATGGAATGGACACTCAACGACGATGCCCAAAGGTTTCTCAAAGGCGGCGTTCTCTCCATGGGCTGGAAAGACGGCCTTGGCGAGCTGATTCGCTCCATGCAGGAAGAAAACAGGATGCTTGTTCTCAACGCCTATCGTTCCCTTGGCCCTGAAACACTTGGGCGATACATCATCGCCATCATTGAGCCGCTCATGAACAGCACCATCGATCATCTCTCCGGCAGTGAAAATCTTTCCGAATCGGACAGAAAATTCACCGTCCACCTCTATTCATATGGTCTGGTCGGCCTGCTTCTTGGCTGGATTCATAACGACATGCAGTTTGATGAGGACATGTCTCTGGAACGGATTGATCGTTTTTTTACCACCAGCCTGCCCAGCTGGATCAATCAGTGCACCCAGCATTTGCCCAAATGATGCCTTTTGTGCGAATTTTGCCCAGTTTCTGCCGTCTGCCCCGATTCGGGACAGGCGGCTTCTTTTGGGCATGGGCATTTTGATTTGTTCTCCTTACACTATATACATCACATATCAAAAGGAGAACTTCTCATGAACATTTCTCACTCCATCAAAAAAGCCGCACTTTCCGGTGCGCTCAGCTATCTGGAAAAAGACCCTGAACAGAATGCCCTCAAGCTGATGAGCTGGGTGGATCGCTTCGCAGGCGATGGCCCCGACAGCTTCCCCGTGCAGCGCGCCACGGTCAGGAGTGTCCTTGAAAACCCTGAAAACAACATGTATAAACTCATCATGAATATCCTCAAAGAAACCGACAATGGGGTGCTCAAGGCAACGTTCACCAATTTCTTCCTCAACGCCAATATCGTAGGCTGGCCCATTCAGGAAGAAAACAGAAAGAAATACAACTGCAACATTCCCTGGGCCATTCTGCTGGATCCAACCTCTGCCTGCAACCTGCACTGCACGGGATGCTGGGCCGCAGAATATGGCAGCCGCCTGAATCTGTCCTTCGATGAGATTGACTCCATCATCACTCAGGGCAAGGCACTGGGTGTCTATATGTACATCTACACCGGCGGTGAGCCGCTCGTGCGTAAAAGCGATCTGATTGCCCTGTGCAACAAGCATTCCGACTGCCAGTTCCTCTGCTTCACAAACGGCACGCTGATCGATGAAGAGTTTGCAGACGAAATGCTCCGTGTCAAAAACTTCATCCCTGCCATCAGCCTGGAAGGTTTTGAAGAAGCCACAGACGGCCGCCGTGGAAACGGTGTCTTTGAAAAAGCCACCCATGCCATGGAAATTCTACACAGCAAGCATCTGCCCTTCGGCATTTCCGCCTGCTACACCAGCATGAACATCGACTCCATCGCTTCCGAGGACTATATCAACTTCATCATCGGTCTGGGTGCACGTTTCATCTGGTATTTCCACTATATGCCCGTCGGCAACGATGCTGCACCTCAGCTTCTGCCCTCTCCTGAACAGCGAGAATACATGTATCATCGCATCCGTGAGATTCGCTCCACCCGCCCCATTTTCGCCATGGACTTTCAGAATGATGGTCAGTATGTCGGCGGCTGCATCGCCGGCGGCCGGCGCTATCTGCACATCAACGCCAACGGTGACGTTGATCCATGTGTTTTTATCCACTACGCCAACGCAAACATCCGCGAATGCAGTCTGCTGGATGCGCTCCGCTCTCCGATCTTCATGGCCTATCATGATAACCAGCCTTTCAACGAAAATCATCTGCGTCCCTGCCCCATGCTGGAAAACCCCGAAGCCCTGCGCAAGATGGTTGAACAGACTGGCGCCCACTCCACTGACCCGCTCTCTCCAGAGTCTGCCGATCACCTGTGCAGCAAGTGCGACGCATACGCCGCCGCCTGGACTCCGACTGCCGACCGTCTATGGGCATGCAGCCATACCTGCGCAAGCTGCAATCAGGAGGGAAAATAAACATGAAACAGCTGTTTACTTCCGAAAGCGTCACCAAGGGACACCCTGACAAAGTCTGCGATCAGATTGCAGACGCGATTCTGGACGCCCTGCTTGAAGCCGATCCTCTGAGCCGCGTTGCCTGTGAGGTCACCGTGCAGACCGACGCCGTGCATATCTTTGGCGAAATCACGACCACCGCTGTCGTTGATTATGCGGAGATTGCCCGCCGCACCATCCGATCCATCGGCTATACCGAACCGGGCTGCGGGTTTGATGCCGACACTTGCCATATTGTGGTCGATCTGCATGAACAGTCCTCCGATATCAGCATGGGCGTTTCCAGAAAAAGCCCGGAGGAAAGCGGTGCCGGCGATCAGGGCATGATGTTTGGCTTTGCCTGTCGCGAAACGCCGTCCTTCATGCCTCTGCCGATTGAACTGGCTCATGCGCTGACCAGCCGCCTCGCCTATGTCCGTGAGATGCATATCCTCCCGGATATCCTTCCCGATGGTAAAGCGCAGGTGACAGTCGAATATGAGGACGGCATCCCCAAGCGCATTGATACAGTCGTTGTCTCCACCCAGCATACCGAAGCCATCACAGAAAATGAATTGCGCACCGCCATCGTGGATGAGGTTATTTTTCGAGCCCTTCCCGCTGAACTGCTGGATGCACACACCCGTCTTCTCGTCAATCCGACAGGACGCTTTATCATCGGCGGTCCCGCTGGCGACAGCGGTTTGACCGGCAGAAAGTTGATGGTCGATACCTATGGCGGCTATGCCCGCCATGGCGGCGGTGCTTTCTCCGGCAAAGATGCCAGCAAGGTGGACAGAAGCGCCGCCTACATGGCCCGCTATCTCGCCAAGAACATCGTTGCAGCCGGGCTGGCCGAACGCTGTGAAGTTCAGCTCAGCTATGCTATCGGCGTCGCCGAACCGGTTTCCGTGTTGATCGACACATTCGGCACAGAAACGCTGCCCGTTTCCGAAATCACAGCGCGCATCAGTACCGTGGATATGCGTCCTGACGCAATCATTCGCCGCTTCCACCTGCGTACCCCACAGTTCAGCCGCGTAGCAAGCGGCGGCCATTTCGGCAAAAATGCAGAGGATATGCCTTGGGAGCAAACGGATCTGGTGAAACAATTGCTCAATGAATTGGGCTGAAGCCTGATCTGCCCGGACTGTTTTCCGAACAATCGACATGATTGCACGGCCTTGCTCCTGATTTCAACAGAAGCTCTTTTGCAACAGTCCCTGTTCAGTTTGCAATCAAAAAAGGAGGCAAAACTGCCTCCCTTTTTTTGATTCGAATTAGATGCCGTAGCGCTTCTTGAAGCGATCGACACGTCCACCTGCATCGACGAGCTTCTGCTTGCCGGTGAAGAACGGGTGGCACTTGGAGCAAATTTCAACACGAAGCTCCTTCTTGGTAGAACCCGTCTCGAAGGTATTGCCGCAGACGCAAGTCACGGTAGCCTTCTGGTACTTCGGATGGATGCCTTCCTTCATTGATTTCACCTCTTTCGCCGCGATACTATCGCATGAAAGGCGATCAAACACCAACGCCTTCTCATACGCTTGAGCGGAGACTTCGTATAGTATACCCTTCTTTTTCCCAAATTGCAAGCCATTCTTTCAATCTTTTGAAAAAATCTTTGTTGCAGGTGGTTTTTAGAAGCATTGACAGCAGCTGTTGAGTGGCTTCTCTGGTGTGTCCCTGAGAAAGGATTTGCCTGACCATCGCCGCGCCTTCCCTTTCTTCCGGGGAAAGAAGCTTTTCTTCATGCCGGGTTCCAGATCGCGCCAAATCAACAGCCGGAAATACGCGAGCTTCGGAAAGAGCACGATCCAACCGAATTTCCGCATTGCCCGTGCCTTTGAATTCCTCAAAAATCACATCATCCATCCGACTGCCCGTTTCCACTAGGACTGTGGCAATGATCGTCAGACTTCCGCCTTCTTCAATGTTGCGCGCCGCGCCAAAGAACTTTTTCGGCTTATTGAGAACGCCTGGCGCAAGACCTCCGCTCATTGCTCTGCCGCTTGGAGCCATCGCATTGCAGGCTCTGGCAAGCCTTGTGAGGCTGTCCATCAGGACAACAACATTCTTTCCCTGCTCAACCAGACGCTGCGCGCGCTCATAAACCATATCTGCCACCCGCACATGGTTTTCCTGCGGCGCGTCAAAAGTCGAATAGATCACCGGCGCAGAAACCGAACGCTTCAGCTCCGTCACTTCTTCCGGACGCTCATCGATCAGGAGAATCATCATTTCTACATCTTTATGATTTTTCTCAATGGCTTTGGCGATTTTTTTGATCAGAACGGTTTTTCCCGCTTTAGGCGGCGCAACAATCAGCGTGCGCTGCCCCATGCCGATGGGCGCAACAAAATCAATCAAACGCATTGAAGGATCATTTTCCCCATCCGGACTTTCCAGCGTCAGCCGTCTGTCAGGATGAATGGGTGTAAGCGTTTCAAATGGTCTGCGCAGGCGCGCAACATCCGGGCTGTCTCCATTGACGGATTCAATATACATGAGTGCACTATATCGGTCTCCGATACGCTTGGGTCTGGTCTTGCCAACCACATAATCTCCGCTTCTCAATCCAAAACGCCTGATTTGCGCAATGGATACATAAATATCATCCAGCCCGGGCGAACAGTTTTCAGCACGAAGGAACCCATAGCCGCCCAGCTGTACCTCCAGCACCCCTTCTCCCCCGGCGAGAAGTCCGGCTTTCAGCATCTTGGGAACGACAGGGTTGCTTGTTCCATATTCTTCGTTGTAATATCCCAGCGGTTTCGGCTTATACAAGCCAATGTCTTCATCGTCTGGCTCAGGCTGCGTCTCCAGTTCCCTTCCCAAGAGTTCTACCATCTGTGCCTTGTTGATGCCATATGGCAAGCGAACCTTCTTTTCCCGCGCCAGTTCCCGCAATTGCAGTACCGTCATGTGTTGAAACGTTCTCACAGATTCCACTTGAATTTTCAGCTCCTCCCAATGGGCAAACATGTTCTGCGCATGGCGGCCTGCGCCATGGATGTGCTTCGTTATGAAGGATATGCACAAAGGTTTTCATTTATACATCAGGAGGTGCTTTTTTTAGTTTTCTGGGCGATTTTCTAAAAAAAGGGAGCCTCGTTGCGAAGCCCCCTGTCAATCATTTCTGCGCCCCGCAGTCAGCCTGCGCGCTCGCTTTTTTCAGCGTCAGTGCATCGTATTTCACGCCGCGTACTTCACGTATCCCTACGATCCGCCTGCATACAGAAAAACCCAATTTCTCCGCACAGCGGATCATCCGCACATTGCCGGACCACGTTTGTGTGCAGATTTCATCATAGCCTCTGTCCTGAAAATACTGAATAAATGCTTCAAGCGCCTGTGTACCGATGCCTTTTCCCCATTCGCCGGATTCGCAAATGGAAATACCGACCGTCTGATACACCTTCTGACCCTCCTGAATATCTTTTTCAGAAATCCACGTATACGTTTCGTCAATCCAGTAAGAGCTGACTGAGCCGATATGCTTTCCGTCGTAATCCACTTCAAAACGGCTGCGAATCTCGTTATCTGACAGAGCTTTATCCTTCTCATAGCGCACTGCCCATTTTTTGCGTGCCGAGGCTTCATCATCGTGCAGCTCTTCCCACGGCGCGTCCCAGTCTGACCATTGCGTCTCTTGCGTAAACCATCTGACATAATCTTCAATGTCAGATTCTCTCATATCCCTAAGAACGACATCTCCATGTTGAATTTCCACTGTCTATCGCCTCGAATCAAATTTTCTTCGCCAGAATCACGTCTCTGTTGATCGCCTGTTCAACCCAGTGTTCCAGCTTTCCTGTTTCGGCAATCACAAATCCGGCCTGCTCGCAAAGCCTGATGAGATCTTGGCGTTTGGTGACATGCGTGTTAAAGCTCATCGCCAGCACGCCGCCCCGCTTGAGTACGTCAAACCAGCCGGGCAGTGCCGCCGCCAGCGTGCCGCCTATGGAATCCCTCTTGCCCGCCGTGCCCGTCTGCACGCCGTACGGGATGTCCGTCACCATCAGATGAACGCTTTCGCGCTTCAAAAGTGCCGACGTGCTGCGCGTATCGCCACAAATTATACGCAGGGTGCGCGTGTCGCCATCCTTGAAATGCTCCGGCGTATCTGAGAGGACAAACTTTGTCTCCCTGCCGCCCAGCTTGCCGCGTACAGTCAGCGCGTTTTCCGTCTTCTTGTGCTTGATGCGGTGGAATTCCAGATAGCGCGTCATATAGGCGCAGGTTTCGCGCACATCGGCCTTGTCAATCTCGATGCCAACGCCGTGATAGCCCCGGCGAAGTGCCAGCATCAGCGTCGTTCCGCGGCCTGCCATCGGGTCGCAGACAATGAGCTGACTGTCATGCACGGGCATAAATGCACTCTGTGCAAGCGCCATGGTGAGCATGGTGTCGGTAAACATCTCGTTGGTCTTGCCCTTGTACTTGAGCAGTGCTGGCAAATCTTCCTCCACATACTGCGGATGAAGGTTCTGCATCGGCAGAAGCTTGCCGTCCTCCATCTTGAACATCACATAGATGCTGGACATCTGGCTGAGCATGCGCAAATCGCGTTCGGTGAGTTTCTGTGCCTCGAACATCAAAAACATCGCGCCGCCCATTTCGCGGGGCTCAACCTCCGTTTCTCTGCCCAATGCCTTGAGCGTCATGGACAATTCTTCTTTCGCCAATTGAAGAAGCGACTGGCGATAACGGATATTGGAATGCGGATACAAAAGAAAAGCGTACATCAATGGTCATCCCTTCGGATTGATAAACGATCAGGCAGCACGTAGTGTGCCTTCAAACCGTTTTTTAATTTAAATTGTAGCATAGAAAATCAATTTGCGCAATTTCTATAAAAACAAAAAGCCCCATCTTTCGATGGGACTATTTTTGCGAATCAGTACTTGCGCTTGCGGGCCGCTTCGGCCTTCTTCTTGCGCTTCACGCTGGGCTTCTCGTAATGTTCTCTTTTACGAACCTCAGCAATAACGCCGGAACGCGCGCACTGCCTCTTGAATCTCCTCAGAGCACTTTCCAGGGATTCATTCTCACGAACACGGATCTCAGACATCTAGTATCCCTCCCCTCGGCTCAAGCTTCGACGATCCATTGCGTCTTTTAGCCGCCAATGGAATACCGTACAGCTAATTATAGCGCAACAAACTCTATTCGTCAACTGGATTTTGGAATTTTGCCAAAACATTTTTTATAAAATTCTATTTTCAGACATTTTACGCCATTTCGCTGCTCAGTTTTCTGCCGCCAAGGACGTGCAGGTGCAAATGCTTGACCGTCTGATCCGCATCTTCTCCGCAATTGGAAACAATGCGGAATCCGCCTTCAACCAAACCTTCTTTTTCTGCAACCAACGCCGCCGCGCGCATCAGGTGAGCCAGCAGCTCATCACTCTCGTCTTTTGCATCATACCAACCGCTGATATGCTTCTTGGGAATCACCAGTACATGCACCGGTGCCTGAGGGGCAATGTCGCGGAACGCCAGAACTTTATCATCTTCATAAACCTTTGTGCTTGGAATTTCTCCAGATACAATTTTACAAAACAGGCAATCCATCGCTTTTTCCTCCTTCTATCTTATTATAAACGGATCTCTCCACGGAGTTCGCCGTTTTCTGCTCCCGTGATGACAACGCGCACAATGCTGCCCGGCTGCCCATTGGGCACCTGTACACGCATGTAGCCGCCGTCATAGCCGACGCCCTCGCCGGCGTCATTCAGCTCTTCAATAAGCACTTCCTCTTCCTTGCCAATTCTCGCTTCCAGCGCCGTTTTTTCCAGTTCATGCCCCAGTGCAATCAAATCTCGCGCTCGCTCTTCACGGATATGACGCGGAACACTGCCTTCCATCAACGCCGCTTTCGTCCCTTCGCGCTCAGAATACGGGAATACGTGCATTCTGGCAAATCCTGCCCGTGTACAGGTATCCTTCGTCTGCGCAAATTCTTCTTCCGTTTCTCCAGGGAACCCTGTCATGACATCGGTGGTCAGTGCGCAGTCGTCAAATGCCTCACGCAGAAGCGCACAGGCTTTGAGATATTCTCCGCTGGTATAGCGCCTGTGCATACGGGCAAGCACTGTGTCGCTGCCGCTTTGCAGCGCCAGATGGAACTGATGACACACCTTGGGCAGAGCCTGAATTCCTTCCACAAACGCCTCTGTCACGATCACCGGCTCTAAAGAGCCCAGACGAATGCGCTCCACGCCTTCAATATCATGTACTGCGCGGATGGCATCCAGCAGCGTTGTGCCATTCTTGAGTTCCCTGCCATAGCTGGTCAGGTGAATGCCTGTGAGCACCACTTCTTTAAACCCAACTTCCACAAGGCTCTGCGCTTCTTCAATGATCTCATCTATCGGACGGGATCGAATCGGACCGCGTACAGATGGAATGATGCAGTATGTGCACCACCTGTCGCAGCCTTCCTGAATCTTCATCGTCGCACGCGTATGTCCTTCATTGGCATGAACCATCAGATGTTCAAACGGTGCCTGGCGAAGTGTCTCCACCTTGATGAGCGTGCAGTCTTTGCGTATGGCTTCCTCCAGCAGCTCCACCACTTCAGCGCGCCTCTGTGTGCCCAGCACAAGGCGCACGCCTGGCATTGTCAGTTCATCTGCCGCACGCTGTGCCAGACAGCCCGTCACGACAATATGTGCGTCTGGATTGAGCCTGTGACAGCGCCGGATTGTCTGCATGCTCTTCTTATCACCCGTCCCCGTCACCGTGCAGGTGTTGACCACATATACGTCGGCCTTCTCGTTAAACTCCACGGTTTCGTAGCCTGCCTGTTCAAAGCGCTCGCGCATGGCCTGTGTGTCATACTGATTTACCTTGCAGCCCAACGTATGAAAAGCTGCTTTCATTTTATCTTTAACCAAGTTGTTTATTCTCCTTACTGTCCCGCTCGCCGGAACTCAAATGTCTTCCGCTTCAAGCGGCACAATTTCCTTCATCACTCCGCTGGACAGCACATAGAACCGGCCACGCAGATTGCGGCAGAATTCCTCTGGTTCCTCATTCTGATAGCCGCTCACAAAACTGCTGCGTTCAAAAACCAACGAATAGATAAATACATCCATGCGGTCACCCGTTCCGGCATCACGCCTTTGCGTGTAAGCCGACACAAGCACTCGCTCTGCCTGCTCCACAAGTGCCAGCGCATTGGCTGCCACATACATGCCCAGACCGAATACACACTTGCGGTAGTCTCTTTTCTGCTCTTTCTGCGTCTTGTCCTTGATCTTGACTTCTCCGCTCTTAAGCATCATCAGCTTGCGAGACGGCAGATTCTCAATTTCCGGCAGATCCAAATCAATCATCAGCGCACGTTTTTCGGGCACAGCCTTTATATCCAAAGCAAATTCAACCGGTGCTTCCGCTTCACCAAGCCATTCTTCCAGCGCTGCTTCCGCCTCTTGTGCATCCATAGGTGCTCTGCCTGTGCGGGGAGAAACATCCGGCGCAAGGCTCGCAATCTCCACAAAGCCTTGTTCTTGCATGACTTCAAGCTGTTCTTCCTCGTTCACTCCAAAGACACTCTTTGCGTTTCTCTCCCGTTTTTCAGGTTTTCCGTCTGCTTCTTCATTGTTTCCGAAAAAGCCGCCAAGTTTATCTTTAAGCAGGGTATCCACGCGCACGCGATCATAGATGCCTGTTTTCGGAATGCTCCAGTTGACAAACATGCCTTTTTGTCCGACATTAAAGGACAGTCCTTTTTGTCCCACAGTCAAACTGGGACCAGACTTTGACAGATTGATTTTCACGCCTTTGCAAACGCATATGCTCTTGCGAAAACGCATGTTTCCACCTTCTCAACCGAAATAATATACGTTTATATTATAGAATACGCCGGAGCATCTTGCAAGTCTTCGTTTTTATCCAGTCTCAAAAGCAGAATCCTTAAAATCAAAAAGCAGGGTTGTCAAGCCCTTTCAGCCTGACACCCCTGCATTTTAACCCATTTCTCCCCGAATCGCCATGACGATGGCCTGCGATGCAAGCGCCGCCGTTTCGGTTCGCAGTATCCTTGCGCCCAGCGTCACCAGCTTTGCGCCCGCCTGTTCGCTCAGCCACTGTGCTTCTTCCTGTGCAATTCCACCTTCCGGGCCAATGAGAATGCCGACTTTTAATTCCTTCTTGTCCGCAAAAGGAGCCAGGCAATCCGCAATGCTGCCGTCACGAGCATCTTCCCATGGCACAATCAGAAGGTCAAGCGCTGCAAACTCTTCTGCCATAGCAGAAAGCTTTCTGGGCAAACGCACTTCCGGCACGCTGACGCGTGCGCACTGCTTGACAGCCTCGCGAGCAATTTTTTGCCAGCGCTCCGTCTTTTTTGCAGCATCCTTACCGTCCAGCCTGACAACGCTGCGCATCATGGCAACCGGCGCAATGACCGCCGCTCCGAGTTCCGTGCTTTTCTGCACAATCCACTCCATTTTGTCCGCTTTGGGAAGCCCCTGATAGAGCGTCACCTGTGTTCCGGCCTCCGTATCTGCCAGCCGCTCAACGATCTGCATACACACTTCGCCATCTTCTGTGCTTTCAATGCGTGCCAGATATCGTGACGGCGCACAGACCAGCTCCACGATGCTGCCGACTTCCAGGCGCAAAACGCGCAGTGCGTGTTTGGCGTCTTCTTCATTCAGATACGCTGTGCCGTCCGTGATGCCGCGTTCATCCGCAAAAAAACGATGCATATTCCCTCACCGATGCGTTTTCGCATCCATTTCGTCGGTGTTCTTACAGCTTGGCCGCCAGGCAGACCCATTCGCCCTTCGCCAGCCTGTTGCAAACCTTGTATCCGGCCGCCGCCAGAGCGTTTTGAACATCCTCTTCGCGTTCTCTGATGATGCCGGAGCAGATAAACACGCCGCCGGGAAGCAGATGCTTCTTTGTCGGTCCGCACAGGAAGCAGATCACGTCAGCAATGATGTTGGCTACGATGACATCGGCCTTTTCTTCACGGTGCTCCAGAAGATCGCCGTGAACAACGCGCACCACATCAGACAGTCCGTTCTTCTCCGTGTTTTCAGCCGCAACCTTAACTGCCAGCTCGTCCAAATCAATGGCCAACACATCGTCTGCGCCGAGCTTTGCCGCCGCCAGCCCCAGAATACCGCTGCCGCATCCCACATCGATAGCGCGACAGCCGGGTGTCACATACTTTTCCAGCTGCTCCATGCACATGAACGTCGTCTCATGTGTGCCGGTGCCAAAGGCCATTCCCGGATCAAGCTCCAGAACGAGGTCCCCTTCCTGCTTCTCATATGCTTCCCAGCTGGGCTTGATGACCAGATGCTCTCCCGCGCGGAAAGGTTTGTAATACTTCTTCCAGTTTTCTGCCCAATCCTCTTCTCGAACACCCTGTGTCTGTATCTCAAGGCTGCCCATATCAAATCCCATGTCCATTTTGCCGATCTCCGCCAGCTTTTCGCGAACAAGGTGCAGTGTCTCTGCTGCGCTGGCATCGCTCTTGAAATACGCTTTCACCAGCACATCTTCGCTCATGTGTTTGAGTACATCTTCATCAATCATGTCCCACATGCCGTCCGACTTCTTGCTGGACATCACGTCGTATCGATCCTCAATCGCCGTTCCGACCGCGCCTGCATTCATCAGCACTTCGCTGACAATGTCTGCACCCATGGTTGTTGTGTGCACAATGGCTTCCATCCAATCCATTCTGATTCCTCTTTTCCGGGGGCTTCCCCTGTTTCTGAGTATTTCATAATAAACGCAGAAAAGCGAGGCCATGGAAAATCCACGTCCCGCCCTCTACGACCCGGCCATTTCAGACGCGGCACAGGCCCATCACGCAGGATCATCCCGCGTTATTTTTTGTTATTCTCAAACTTTTCTTTGAACCGCTCGGCGTTTTCACGAATGTAGCTGCGCATCTGATCGCCAAAGCTCTTGCGGCGCTCATACTCACGGCCATTCAAAGAATCCTCGAAATCACGAAGCAGTTCTTTCTGCTTTTCGCCCAGATGCTTAGGCACTTCAACATGAACCGTGAAGAACAAGTCGCCGCGCCCGCTTCCGCGCAGCTGCTGGACACCCTGATTGCGAATTCGGAAGGATGTTCCCTCCTGAGTGCCCGCCGGAATGTTATACTTCGTTGTCCCTTCCAGTGTCGGCACGTCAATTTCTCCGCCCAGTGCAGCCTGTGTGAAAGAAATCGGTACATCACAATACAGATCGTAACGGTCGCGTTTGAAAATCTTGTGCGGTCTGACGGTGCAGGTAATGTACAGATCGCCAGACGGTCCGCCGTTGCGGCCCGGTTCGCCCTCGCCCGGGATCGTTTTGAAGTTCTGCCCGTCATCCACGCCTGCCGGAACGTTGAGCGTCACGGTGCGCGTCACGCGGGTAAATCCGCTGCCGGAACACTTGGTACATCGATCCTTGATTGTCTTTCCCTTGCCGCCGCATGTGGGGCAGGTGCGCATGGTCTGTACCTGTCCAAACGGGGAATTCATGGTCACACGCTGCTGTCCGCTTCCATGGCAGGTCGGACAGGTTTGCGGCTGAGTTCCCGGCTTCGCACCCGTTCCCTTGCACTCATCACAGACAGCGCTGCGTTGGAATTTGAATTCCTTGCGGCATCCGAAAGCCGCCTCTTCAAACGTCAGCGTCAGATTGTACTGAAGATCGCTGCCGCGCTGAGGTGCATTCTGACGCTGCTGGCTGCTGCGTCCGCCAAAGCCGCCTGTGAACATGTCAAATATATCTTCAAACCCACCGAAACCGCCGAAGCCGCTTGAGCCGCCTCCCATCTGCGGATCGTTGAATCCAAACTGATCATAGCGTGCGCGCTTCTGCGGGTCAGACAGAACCTCGTAAGCCTCATTGACCTCTTTAAAACGGGCCTCTGCTTCCTTGTCATCAGGATGCAGATCCGGGTGGCTTGCTTTCGCCGCCTTGCGGTATGCCTTTTTGATTTCATCATCCGAAGCGCCCTTGGCTACGCCAAGCACCTCGTAGTAGTCTCTTTTATCTGCCACAGCAGTCACCCTTCCTCATAACCGCGCGATGCCGCCGCCACAAAGTGACGGCGGCCATGCGGCATATCTTATTTTAGTGAACGTCGTAGTCTGCATCAGACGCGCCGTCCGCGTTGGGATCGACGTTCTGCGCCTGCTGTGCAGCGTTCGGGTCCTGAGCCTGCTGCTGATAAATCTTGCCAAACACAGCGTAAACCTTCTGGGTGAAAGCTTCCATCGCCGTCTTGATCTGCTCAACGTCGTTGGTCTCGCGAACCTTCTTAAACTCAGCCAGCTCGTTCTCAACGGTCGCCTTGTCCTCTGCGGAGAGCTTGTCGCCCAGTTCCTTGATCTGCTTATCCACTTCGAAGATCATGGAGTCCGCATGGTTGAGGGTTTCAACCTCTTCCTTGCGCTTCTTGTCCTCTGCTGCATACTGCTCGGCTTCCTTCACGCGCTTCTCAATCTCGTCCTCAGACAGGTTCGTGCTGGAGGTGATGGTGACCTTCTGCTCGTTGCCGGTGCCAAGATCCTTAGCAGATACATTCACAATGCCGTTTCGGTCAATGTTGAATGTAACCTCAATCTGCGGCACGCCACGCGGAGCCGGAGCAATGCCGGTCAGCTGGAAACGTCCCAGCGTCTTGTTTCCCGCAGCCATTTCACGCTCGCCCTGAAGAACATGCACTTCAACGGAGGTCTGGCCGTCCGCAGCGGTGGAGAAAATCTGGCTCTTCGTGCAAGGAATGGTGGTGTTGCGGTCAATCAGGCGGGTGAAGACGCCGCCCATTGTTTCAATGCCGAGGGACAGCGGCGTGACATCCAGAAGCAGAACGTCCTTGACTTCGCCGCCCAGAACGCCGCCCTGAATTGCGGCGCCAACAGCCACGCACTCATCCGGGTTGATGTTGCGGTACGGCTCCTTGCCGGTCATCTTGCGGACAGCTTCCTGAACAGCAGGAATACGTGTGGAGCCGCCGACCAGAATCACGCGGTCAACTTCGTTTGCCGTCACACCGGCATCGCGCAGCGCATTCTGAATCGGAGCAACGGTCGCATCCACCAGATCGCGGGTCAGCTCATCAAACTTGGCGCGCGTCAGGGTGATGTCCAGATGCTTCGGGCCAGTAGCATCCGCTGTGATGAACGGAAGATTGATGTTGGTGCTCATCACACCGGACAGCTCGATCTTGGCCTTCTCAGCGGCTTCCTTCAGACGCTGGAGCGCCATGCGGTCAGCCTTCAGGTCAATGTTATTCTCCTTCTTGAATTCAGAAGCGAGGTAATCAATGATGCGCTGGTCGAAGTCATCGCCGCCCAGCTTGGTGTTGCCGTTGGTAGCCAGCACTTCAAAAACGCCATCGCCGATCTCCAGAAGAGACACGTCAAACGTGCCGCCGCCCAGATCGTAAACGAGAATTTTGTGAGAGTCTTCCTTGTCCAGGCCGTAAGCCAGAGAAGCCGCGGTCGGCTCGTTGATAATACGAAGGACTTCCAGACCCGCAATGCGGCCGGCATCCTTGGTAGCCTGACGCTGGCTGTCAGAGAAGTACGCCGGAACCGTAATAACCGCCTGAGTAACTGTCTCGCCCAGATATGCTTCCGCATCGGACTTGAGCTTCATCAGAATCATGGCGCTGATATCCTGCGGCGTGTAATCCTTGCCATCAATCGGAATGCGGCGGTCAGAGCCCATGTCGCGCTTGACGGAAATAATGGTGCGATCCGGGTTGGTAACAGCCTGACGCTTTGCCACCTGGCCAACCAGACGCTCTCCAGTCTTGGTGAATGCAACAACGGACGGCGTGGTGCGCGCGCCTTCTGCGTTAGGAATGACGACCGGCTCGCCGCCTTCCATAACGGCAACACAGCTGTTCGTAGTACCAAGGTCAATACCGATAATCTTGCCCATTTTATATGCCCTCCTGTTTTTTATGGATAGAAGTTGAATCAAAAATCTATGGAATCGGGCTTAGCCCGCAACCACCTTAACCATCGCGTGGCGAATCACACGTGTGCCAAGCTTATAACCCTTCTGAAGCACCATGCAGACCGTGCCCGGTTCGCCTTCTTCCGGTGTGCCCTGCATCACAGCGTTCATGAATTCTGCGTCAAACGGCTGGCTCTGCGGATCAATCTCCTCAACGCCCATCTTGGCAAGCACATCGCGCATCTGGCGAAGCACCATGTCTACGCCATTTTTGAGTGCCGACTCATCTTCGCCGGCTGCATCCAGCGCCCTCTCCAAATTATCCAGAACGGGCAGAAGCTGATCAATAGCGTCTCGCCTGCCATCGTCGTAAGCTTCCGCTCGAATGCCCTCAGTACGGCGGCGATAGTTAGCGAATTCTGCCTGCTTGCGCTGTGCCAGATCGAGGTATTCATCGGCCTGTGCTTTTGCTTTTTCAAGTTCTTCCGTCAATGCTTTGACATCGATCTCCTCGACGTTCTCCGCGTTCTCGGCTTCCTGAACTTTCTGTTCTTCGCTGTTCATGTTCTTCGCCCTTTCTTTCAGCCCGTCTGCCGCATTTCGGATTCTGTCCCGAATCGGCCGTTGTGCCTCATTGCTTTGATTCTTTTTCATCGCTGTTCATTCTGCTCGTCGAGCATTTCCGTGATCGTCCTGCCAACTTCGCCCAGCACAGAAAGTACTTTGCTGTACTGCATTCTGGTCGGGCCAATCAGTCCGATTGTGTTGACCGTTCCGTCAGCCAGTCTGTAACTGGCTGTCACAAGGGAACAGTCGCTTGTCTCCTTCATGCCTGTTTCCGGGCCGATCTTGACGGATATTTCCATTTCACCATTCTGGGAAAGAAGAGAAACGACTTTATCTTTTGTTTCCAGGACGCTTAGCAGCTCTTTAGCTTTATCCACATCGGAATACTCCGGGAAACTCAGCAAATTGGAGCGTCCGCCCACAACAACATTTCTGATTTCATTGTCGCTGACAGACTGTTCGGATAATGCCTTCATGATAGGCCGCATTTCCTGCGGGCCGCCGCTGGCCAAATTTAAAAGTGCTTCAGACAATCTGCTCATTGGGCAGCCATTAAGCTGTTCTGAAATGATGCGTGATACCGTGTACAGCGTATCTGGCGCAAACGGCGCATCCAAATCCATAACGTTCTGCCTCACCGCGCCATTCGTAGTGACAATCACAAGAAGCAGGCGCTTTTCCGAAACAGGCACCAGCTGTAAATGGCTGAATATCTGTTCATCTCTCATGGAGCTGGTCATTACCGCCGTCGTGTAATTCGTAATGGAAGACAGCGCTCTGGCAATTCTTGTAGACAGTGTTTCCACCTGATTGAGTCGTCTGTCGAAGCAATTCTTGATGAACGCCGTCTCTTCTACACTCAGCGGAGCCGGCTGAATCATTCGGTCCACATACAGGCGATATGCCTTGCAGGACGGAACCCTTCCAGCAGAAGTATGCGGCGAATCCAGATAGCCCAGTTCTTCCAAATCGCTCATTTCGTTTCGAATCGTTGCAGAAGAAAGCTTCTGTTCATATTTACGAGAGATTGTTCTGGAACCAACCGGCAGAGCCGTCAGGATGTAGTCATCTATGATCGCCTGTAAAATGCGGTATTTGCGGTCAATGATATCCATTCCCTGCATTCCTCCTTCCGGCGTTGTTAGCACTCATCTTCATCGAGTGCTAATCAGCGTGTTAAAGATACCACGCCCAGCCGATTTTGTCAACCACATTTTCACATCTTTTTAGTTTAGGCTTGACTTTTCCTGTCTTTTATTTCAACACACAAGCTTCTTGCGCGACATTTCATCCTCCATACGTATGTTTTGATCGCTAAAATGTACATTTGGAACAATTTCTGCTTTTTCCCTCTTTTTAAGCACCTCCTGCCCTCTTTGCTTTACTTTTTCGTTTTTCTTTCTTTTTTATGCAATTTAAGCATATAAAACAACGTTGCTTTCAAATCCTCCTGTTTGATCTGTTCAATGCAAAAATAGAGATCAGCATCAAGCAGAATACTGTTAACGCCGCCAAAATCGAGATATCGCCCGATTTGGGCGGCGTTTCTTTGATTAGGCAACAAAAAATAACGCTGTCTGCAGACTACAACCAGCCTGCCGCCTTGTCTTGATCCCTTTTCTCTTCCGTCTCCCCCCGTGCCACATCCAGCAGCTTTTCCAGCATCGGCACCTTCAGGCCGAAAATGCTCAGATTCTCCATCAGGCTCACCAGCTCCGTGGCCATCATGTACACCATCGCCGCGCCGGCAACGCCCGCCATGCCCAGCGCTTCGCCCACCACCAGGCAGATCAGCACCACCAGCCATTCAAGCCCCTTTTTAATCAGCCCCATGAACAGTGCGCCGGACGATACCCGGCCGCTCTCCGTCTTGTTCGACTTGCCCGTCAGTGCGCACAGAATGCCCGTCACAATGTCCGCCCCCTGTACGGCAAGCAAAGCCTGTGC
>JAHHSO010000011.1 GCA_020025205.1 Christensenellaceae bacterium
TTCCCCCTGATGCCTTGTTTTTCTTGTTTCAATTATACCACACAATGCTGTCCATCGGCAACGCATTCTTATTATCCCGTCATCAACGAAGTATTTGAGAAAAGCTTGAGCAATTTCACATCAAAAAAGACAGATGTACATCTTTTCATGCACATCTGTCTCTTTCTGCGAATTGATTATTTGTTCCGCTTCACATTAAGATTTTTTGTTTTTAGGTTTCTTTGCCATGATGCCCACTGCTGTGCAAAGCGAAAGCACACCGAACAGCCCCCACTCCCAAATGTGGCTGCCATCACCTGTTTGCGGAAGGCGGTCAGGCCCCTTCTTTGTCTCGTTATTGAAAACCGGTATGCCCGTATATGGCTTCCCGTCCTTTTCATAAGAGACCGATGCACTAAGCCCATTGGAATCGGTGATGCTCACAATAACTGTATAGGCAGAAGTGTCATAAATAATGTCACGATTATCATTTGCCTGTTCGCTCAGCTCATATACATAAGTTCCAGCGCGGTCAAACTCAAAGGGATCAAAAACAACATCGCTTCCGCTGTTCTTTTTCGTTTGAACGATGCGTCCCCGTTCATCTTTCAGCTGGAATGTAAATGCGTCTGATGTCGGCACTTCCCCATCCATCATTTTCTTTGCCTTGATTTCCACGCTGATTGGCTTGGAAATATACTTGTTGCTGACATCAATTTGAATTGTTCGTTTGTCCTCGTCAATGACGGCTTGAGAATAAGCGGGTTCAAAGTGCTCTGGAACCGGATCCTCAACAACAGCATAGGAAACATTCCCCTTCAGCTTATCCATATCAGGGAGCTGAGTAAACCACGCTGTCCAATTATTCTCCGCATTCAATTCAACAGGATCGAGCACAACACCGCCAATCTTTAAGTATACTTTTACAGGCTGCTTCAAAGCTTCTTCCGTATTTTTCCATACCTTGGTCACTTTTAAAGCATACTCATTCTCTTTTTCACCAATTTCAATACCGCCGTTTGTTCCAATGCCGCCTCCGCGAGCAGAGGTGTTATTCCTAATGATTAAAGATGCCTGATTTGCTGCCAGATCCTTTGCTTCATCGGACACAACAGTTTTTAAAGCATACTTGCTCAGATTATTCCGAATCTGTTCCAGCGGTTTTTCTCCGCTGTTTGCTTCATAGCGTTTCTCATTGGGGTTTGCTGTGCCAAGAATGTTGTTATCCTCAAGAATCCCACCGTCTTTATACCAATATACTCGTCCGCCTCCGAGCGCACGGTCAGACAAAGTCAGAGAATAACTCTTGCCCACCGTTCTGACGGCCACGACATCATCTCCTGCGCCCTCAGAAGTATTGTCAAAAATAGCCGCACCATTCGTAACAAAAACTTCCACATCGCCTGTCGGGCAAGCCCAAACACCGCCGCCTAAAATGCTCGCATGATTATTCGTCACCATCGCATCATAAATCTTCAGCTTGTAAGGAATGCTTGCTACATATATGCCGCCGCCTTGACGTTCTGCGTAATTGTCTTCAATCACGCCTCCCTTCAAAACCACCTGGTTAGACGCGCTGTAAATGCCGCCGCCGCATCCGCCGTCGCCGCTAGCATTTTGACCTATGACTTTATTCTTTCGAATAGTGCCGCCCGTCATAGTAAAAGACGCTGGATAAAGCCTGCTGAAGTTTTCAATGGGCCATGCTCCGGGAGAATTCGGGCCGCCCGGGAAGGTATCCCAGTACATATCGGTTGTCGCAACCGCACCGCCCATGCCCAGATAAACCGTGTTTCCCTCAAGCACGCCGCCTTCCATCGTTACTTCTGCATTGCCTTCAATGAAAATGGCACCACCAGCTCCTTTGAATTCGCCATGAGGAGTTACGAAGCCCTTGCAGACGTTATTCCGGATGGTGCCGCCCGTCATGGTCATTGTAGAACGATAATCCTCTCCGTAGATGACGCCGACTACATAAACGCCCGTCCCTCTGTAGCCCTTATTATTCTCAATGACGCCGCCTTCCATTGTAAAAGAAGCTTTGCCTTTTTCATACTCTGAATTATTGTCGCCGTATACCAGCACCGCGCCTGCGCGAGACGAGCCTCCTGCATCTATATCTGTAATTGTTCCGCCTTTCATGATAAATTTGCCGTCATCACGAACCTTGACGCCGCCAGAACCTGCATTCAACTTCGCGTTTCTAATCGTTCCGCCATGCATCTCAAACTCGGCACCCACCCCGGAGACTGTGACAACGCCATCTACATCATACATATTAACCCGATTTTCATTGAAATCCAGCGTACCATTGTTCAAATAAAATGTACCGTGCGTAAAAACCAATCCACATGTATTTGGATTATATTGTCCGGTCGTGTCGCCCTTCTTAGGCTTAAAAATCAAATCACCGTCAATTGTGAGCGTGCCGCCGCGCTCTACGGTAAACAAGGCATCGTCGCGCACGTTGTTTTTGTTTTTAATAATTGTACGCGTCTTTCCATCGTCCTTCAAGGTAATATGGACACCACTGGGAATGATGACATTTTCATTTGTCTCAAAATCCGCGGCGATTACTATGGTGTCTTCCTTCTGCGGCGCAAGAGCAATCGCCTTAACCGCATCAGAAATAGACGAATAGCCCTGACTTCCTACAAATACCCTTTGTTCTTCCTCGGCGCTTGCATGAAATGTGCTCAAGGTCATTGCAGTCATTAGAATCACAAACCACGCCATGAGCATTCTTTTCTTCATTTGATTCTTCTCCTTGTACGTCGTCATAAACATCCATTGCTTCCTTCTGCTGAAAGTATATTTGCCCCTGATTTCAATTTTAGAGATTCTTTTATCAGCTATTTTAAAACACACTCAAACTCTAAATGCTTCCAGTTCTAAACTTACAGCAAGATTTTAAAACACATTCCGGCTGGATTTTTTCTTTTCTCTCACAATGCAAAAGTATGCAATCGTAAACAACCTGTGTTCTTTCCAAGGGGCTTTTGTGTGTGTTTGCGCTTTTCTCAATTCTTTCAGTTTCAACCATCACAGCTTTCGTCTTGATTTAAAAAACAAGTAATATTAAAATCAATTTTACTGTCGATCGTTATATTTGTCAAGTGATAAATCAATTTCTTGTAAAATTTGTTTTCTCTCACATTTACTTTGGCGCAAGAGATAGAGTACAATGACGTTCGAAAAAATAAACAATAGACAAGCCATCAGTGAGCCTGTAAAATGAAAGTGGATAATACATGCGAAGGAAAGGTCCTCATAACTCACAAGAAGAATATTCCAGAGTATCTGCTCGAAATCAAGAAAGAAGATATTCCTCTGCTTGCATGTCGCACCATGCAGGAAGCAAATTTTCTGTACCACGTACCCGTTATTTTGGGCAGGACACCCTTGAATACCTGCTCTGTAAAATCAGAAACATCACCACGTCCCATTAAGGAGGTTAACCTATGACAGCAATCCATGAAATTGTGAAAAATCATCAGCAATATTTTCTTGCAGGTGCTTCAAAACCCCTTGAGTCCAGAATTCATGCCCTCAAAAGCCTTCAAAAATCGCTTGCAGTGCATGAAAAACAAATTCTTGATGCACTCAAGCTGGATCTCAATAAATCCGCTTTCGAGGCTTACGAAACAGAACTTGGGCTTGTGCGTGAAGAGCTGGCCAGCACAATCCGACATTTGCCAAAGTGGTCCAGAAAAAAACGAGTGAAAACACCGCTGATGCACTTTTTATCAAAAAGTATGCTCTATCCCGAGCCATATGGCACCGTACTTATTATGTCCCCTTGGAATTATCCCTTTCAGCTCACAATGATGCCCTTAATCGGCGCAATTGCCGCCGGGAATTGCTGCGTCCTCAAGCCATCGGAATACGCATTTCACACCTCTGAAATGATTCAGAAGATCGTAGAGGAAGCTTTTAGCCCTGAACTCGTTTCCGTGATCCGAGGAGGGCGCGCTGCCAATCAATCGCTGCTTGAAGAAAGATTTGATTACATTTTCTTCACTGGCAGCCCTGCCGTTGGCCATCTTGTGATGGAGTCCGCTTCCAGAAACTTAACGCCCATCACACTGGAACTGGGTGGAAAAAGCCCTTGCATAGTCGATCAAACAGCCGATATTTCTCTTGCCGCCCGCAGAATCATCTGGGGTAAGTGTCTGAATGCCGGTCAAACCTGTATCGCGCCAGATTATCTGTTCGTTCATTCAGATGTCAAAGAAAAACTGATTGAAGAAATGAAAAAGACCATCTCCGAATTTTATGGTGTTCATCCCGAATTGAACCCGGATTATCCGAAAATCATCAACGAAAAGCACTTTAATCGTCTTCTTAATTTGATGAATGATGGACACTGCCTATATGGCGGCCTGTTTAATTCAAAAACACGTCAGATTTCGCCAACGCTCATTGATGGTATTTCTGCTGCCAGTCCTATCATGCAGGAAGAAATCTTCGGGCCTCTGCTTCCAATTCTAACTTTTGAAAACATCAATGAGGTTTTCACTTTTGTTTCCAGCCGGCCGAAGCCTCTGGCGCTGTACCTTTTTTCAAAAAATTCCAATGACATTGAGCGGACCATACAGACACTTTCCTTCGGCGGCGGATGTATCAACGATACCATTACGCACATTGCCAACGCACATCTTCCCTTCGGCGGCGTTGGTGAAAGCGGCATGGGACAGTATCACGGAAAGAGAAGTTTTGACACCTTCACACATCAAAAAGCTGTGCTGAACAAATCCTGCCTTGTGGATATTCCCCTGCGCTATCCGCCATTCAAAAATCGCCTGTCTCTCCTCCGCAAAATCATGTAAAAGACGAATTTTCAATCTAAGTGCAATAGATAAAAAGTAACCGCTCAATAAAAAGCTGCGCTTCTCCATGCTCACGGAGTTGAGAAGCGCGGCCTCATATCATTTAACTAGGGAAGCAAATCGTCAATGTTTTTTCCCTTGTTTTTTGAGAATCGTTCAGGTAAAACACTCAGTACATGGAGCAGCTTCGGAATCTGACGGACTGAGCAATATGCAAATCCACTTGTCATTTCAGCTGGATTGACGTAGAATAAGTTACGGTGTTTGTGTGTCATACTCATTACAGAATAACACCAAACGGCTGCATCGGGAACTCCCTTTGCAGCCGTTTTCTTGTATAATTTTGTTTCCTGCGCCAATAGTGCAGCGGGGCTTCTTTGTTGAGTTTTTTTGTACAGCCCCCTTTTTTGAACTTAATAAACGTCCTTCTGCGGATTGCCTACAATCATCATTGCATCTCCGAAGGAGAAAAAACGATACCTTTCTTCAACCGCCGTCTTATACGTGCGCAGTGCATTTTCTCTGCCCATCATGGCAGAAATCAACATCAGCAATGTACTTTGAGGCAAATGGAAGTTTGTAATCAGGGCATCCACAGCCTTGATTTTGACGCCGGGCGTAATGAAAATCTGTGTGAATCCGCTTCCCGGATGGACTACGCCATCCTCCGTGGCAACCGTTTCAAGCGTTCTGACGCTCGTTGTCCCGACGCAGACAATACGTCCTCCGGCTGCTCGTGCTGCATTTATTTTATCGGCTTGTTCGGGCGTGACTTCATAATACTCACTATGCATATGATGCTGAGCTACATCCTCTTCTTTTACCGGGCGAAACGTGCCAAGGCCGACATGCAGCAGCACCGGAACAATTTCAACGCCCTTTTCGCGGATACGATTCAGCAATTCAGGCGTAAAATGCAAACCGGCTGTCGGAGCAGCAGCGCTGCCATCCACCTTTGCATATACAGTCTGATAGCGTGTCTTATCTTCGAGCTTTTCATGGATATAGGGCGGCAAAGGCATCTGCCCAAGTTTTTCGAGCACCTCTTCAAATACACCTTCATAGAAGAAACGCACGGAGCGGCCGCCGTCCTCACTGACAGTCAGAATTTCAGCAACCAATTCGCCGTTGCCAAACACAAAGCGCGCACCCGGCTTTGCTTTGCGTCCAGGCTTTAAAATAACTTCCCAATCTGTCAGATTGAGACGGCGCAAAAGCAGAAACTCAATCGCTCCGCCAGTTCCTTCTTTCACGCCATACAGACGTGCCGGAATAACGCGCGTCTGATTCAGAACCAACACGTCTCCCGGGTTGAGATAGTCAATCACATCATGAAAAATCTTGTGTTCAATCGTATCGGTATCGCGGTGATAAACAAGCAGGCGGCTGCTGTCGCGCGGCTCAACCGGCGTCTGAGCAATCAGTTCCTGCGGCAGTTCGTAATCAAAATCGGATGTTTTCATCAGTTTTGCCTTCTTCTATTGATTGAATGTTGTTATGGTAAATCAGTCCAGCAAGCTCGTTTGCCCGTCAATACGCGTCTGCGCATATTGAGGCATGGCGATCTTCATGTGATCATATGCAGCCTGAGTACAGATGCGTCCGCGCGGAGTGCGCATGATAAATCCGAGCTGCATCAGATATGGTTCGACAACGTCCTCAATGGTCACAGCGTCTTCTCCTGTGGTTGCCGCCAGCGTATCCAGCCCCACAGGTCTGCCGTCGAACTTGGTCATCATGGTGGACAGAATATTTCTGTCCACGCGGTCAAGTCCAAGATCATCTACGTCCAGCATTTGAAGCGCTTCTCTGGCCATCTGCCTGGTAATCACGCCATCGCCGCGCACCTGTGCATAGTCCCGCACGCGTTTGAGCAGCCTGTTCACAATTCGAGGCGTACCGCGGCTGCGCCGGGCAATTTCGCGGACACCGTCCTCCTCCGTCTGAATGCCCAGCACACCTGCCGAGTGATTCACGATTTGCATAAGCTCTTCTGTCGTATACATCTGAAGCCTGAAGAGAATACCAAAGCGATCGCGTAGGGGCGCAGACAGAGAGCCTGCGCGCGTTGTTGCACCAATCAACGTGAACTTCGGCAGGTCAAGACGGATGCTTCTGGCCGAAGGCCCTTTGCCAATCATGATATCCAGCGCGTAATCTTCCATTGCAGGATAGAGCACTTCCTCCACCGCGTGAGACAGTCTGTGAATTTCATCAATAAAGAGCACATCTCCCGTGGAAAGATTCGTCAAAAGGCTGGCTAAATCCCCCGCCCGTTCGATAGCAGGGCCACTGGTTACACGGATATTCTGCCCCATTTCACTGGCTACAATGCCGGCCAGTGTCGTCTTGCCAAGTCCAGGCGGTCCATAAAGCAGAATATGATCCAGAGAATCGCGCCGCTGCCTGGCAGCCTGAATATAAATACTCAGGCTGTCTTTGACCGCCTGCTGTCCGACGTATTCGCGCAGGGTCTTGGGGCGCAGACTGCTTTCCTGATCATCGTCCTCTTCGCGGAACCCGGTCATCACCAGACGTTCTTCTTCCATCTCTTCTTCACCTCAAATAAATGCTTCCAAATTGCATCATATAAACCGGTTGGTTTTTTCATCATATTTATAACCCGCATTCAAAAGCACCTGCTCAATCTCGCTTCGGGGAACATGATAATCCTCACAAAGCAAATCCAGCGATCCATATTGATCGCGGAGCTTCATATTGATCACGCTGAACAGCATAATCGGATCCTGTGGCAAATGCATGTCTTCCTCCTTATAGGGAACTCATCTGGCGAAGTGCCAACATGATGATCTGATCCACTGTATCTGCCTGATCGCGCACAGCGCTGACAGCGCGAGCCGCTTCGGACGCCGTATATCCCAGTGCCTGCAAAGCAGCCTGTGCCTCCTGCTGTGCACTGCCGGCTGAAACAGCGGAATGGGCGGCATTTCCTGCCGGAAGAGATACGTCCTGCTGTTCCACTTTGTCTTTGAGCTCAAGAATGATCCTCTGCGCCGTTTTCTTGCCAATGCCCGGCGCGCGCGTAAGGACAGTCAAGTCGCCCGTCACAATGGCAACGGACAGTTCTCTAACCGGAAGTGCCGATAAAACGCCCAACGCTGTCTTTGCACCGACGCCAGTCACTTGACAGAGCTTTTTGAACATTTCGCGTTCCTGCCTTGTAGAAAATCCAAACAGTTCCATCGCATCTTCACGAACATTCAAAACCGTATAACAGTGCCATTTTTCACCCTTGGCGGGCGCATCGGACAGCGTTGCATTGGAGCACATAAGCAGAAAACCCACGCCTCCAGCCGACATCACCAATTCCCCCGGCGCCTTATCCGCAACTATTCCTTCGACAAAATCAATCATCCGCCGTCCTCCCTGTCATTTGATCTTAAACTGCTGACGGCTTGTGCCTGCGTGCGCATGTGTAATCGCACAGGCCACAGCATCTGCCGCATCATCCGGCTTGGGAATCTCGCGCAGACCAAGCAGCATTCTGACCATCATCTGCACCTGATGCTTATCTGCTCCGCCGTAACCGACAACAGCTTGTTTAATCTGCATCGGGGTGTATTCAAAAAGCTTATCCGTATACTCCTGACACGCCACCAGCGCCACGCCTCTTGCACCGCCGACTTGAATACCCGTTGTGACGTTTTTAGAAAAAAACAGCTCTTCAAACGCGATTTCATCCGGCTTAAATGTCTCCAGCAAACCCTTGACGCCCGTATAAATACAGCGAAGGCGTGTAGGAAATGTATCGCGGGGATATGTTAAAAGTGCGCCATACTGCACAAGCTTTTCCCTGTATCCGTCCGATTCTATTATCCCCCAGCCCATCGTAGCCAAACCGGGGTCAATGCCTAATATCCTCAACGACTGACATCCTCTTACAATTCTTTTCATTCTTTCATATTCTGTAACCTATTTAGTTTATCGTATTTCCTCTGCGCTGTCAATCGTCCAGGCACGGTTACACTGCGGCATGACGATTTTCAGATGAATTTTTCTGCATTGTTTTTGTACTCAATTCTCAAAATTTCACATAACATCGTGTCTGCTTGATTATGTCATCCAATTATGATAAAATAATTAGAATTTGGTGCAGCTTATTACTGTAACTTTGTTATGATCGGAGTGGTTCAATGATCTTCTCTCAGTCCAACAGAATGACCCATGTCCATTCGGATATCCGCGGGCCACTTTTCACCGAAGCGCTTCGCATGCAGGCAGCGGGCACACCTGTCTTAAAGCTGAACACGGGCAATCCAGCCAGCTTTGGCTTTTCCATGCCGCAAAGTGTTCGCCAGGCGCTCAGTGCTCACATGGATGACGCCGTTGCTTACTGCGGCGTACACGGGATGGACGACGCGCTGTCTGCCATACGGCAGTATCACACATCCTGCGGCCTTCAAAATGTTTCAGAAGATGACATCTTCATTGGCAATGGTGTCAGCGAAATGGCATCTATGATTACAACAGCGCTTCTTTCTGATGGAGATGAACTGCTGGTTCCATCGCCATGCTATTCCCTTTGGAGCAACAGCGCCTATATAAGCGGCGGCAAGCCTGTTTTTTATCGCTGTGCGCCGGAAGACGACTGGAACCCGGATCTGAAAGACATTGAAAGAAAGATTACGTCCCGGACAAAAGCGATCCTGATTATCAATCCCAATAATCCGACCGGTGCTGTCTATAAAAAGGAAGTACTCCAAGCCATTGCAGATATTGTTCGCAGACACAGGCTTATTCTGCTGTCTGATGAAATCTATGACCGGCTGCTCCTTCCGGACGTTGAATATACCTCCATCGCTTCCCTTGCCCCTGACCTGCCCTGTGTAACATTCAATGGGCTGTCCAAGTCGCATATCATCTGCGGTTTCCGCTGCGGATGGATGGTCTTTACCGGCCCGGCCCTTGATGAAATCAAAGCAGCTGTGTCACACCTTGCAGCCCTTCGCCTTTGCGGAAATGCATTGACGCAGCTTGTCATTCCTGCTGCTCTTGGCGATTTTGCCAGCACAAAGGCCATGCTCGTTCCGGGCGGACGTCTGTATGAACAGCGCAAGACCACATTGGAAGGGCTTAGCAGCATTGATGGCGTGTCCTTCGTTCCTAACAAGGCCGCCTTCTACCTCTTCCCGTCTATTGACACCAAACAGTTTGGCTTTCAGTCCGGCCACGATTTTGCATTGAAACTTCTTCACGAAAAGCACATACTCGTCATTCCCGGAACAGGTTTTGACTGGGACGAGGATCTCCGTTTCCGCATTGTCATGCTGCCTGAGCCCAAGGTGCTTGCAGGTGCCATGAATGACATTCGAGACTTCCTCTATAATCACCGTATCTGACACTTTTTTCTCATAGAACCACAAAAGGAATCATCATCATGCGTTCACATTCTAATTCTTCCAATTCGCTGACGGAAGGACCTATTTTCCGTCAACTCGTTGCCTTTGCATTGCCGCTGTTTCTGGGCAACCTGTTTCAGCAGCTTTATAACACAGCCGACTCCCTCATTGTCGGCAATTTTCTTGGCAGCGATGCGCTCGCCGCAGTCAGTTCCTCCGGCAACCTTATTTTTCTGATGGTCGGTCTGGTCAACGGCATTGCTATGGGCGCAGGCGTTGTCATTGCGCGATATTATGGTGCCGGTGACGATAAGCAAGTGCACGTGACCATTCACACCCTGCTTGCTTTCGGCCTGCTGGCAGGCATAGTGCTGACCATTGTGGGCTATTTCCTATCGCCTGTTCTGCTGCGAATGATGGGGACGCCTGAAACAGTGCTTCCCTCCTCTATCAGTTATTTCAGAACCTACTTCTTGGGATCTCTGGCCTTTGTTCTGTATAACATCTGCATGGGCATTCTGCAATCTGTAGGCGACAGCAAGCACCCGCTTCAATACCTCATCATCTCCTCCATCATCAACGTTGTGCTTGACCTGCTGTTTGTTGCAGTGTTCCATTGGGGCGTAGCGTCTGCCGCTGCTGCAACTGCCATTTCACAGTTAGTCAGCATGGTGCTCTGTCTGACTCGCCTGATCCGCAGCGACAGAATCTATCGCGTTGAAGTGCGCGACATTAAAATCGATAAACGGTCTTTACGAGTCATCTTGCAAAACGGACTGCCTGCCGGTCTTCAGAACAGCATCATTTCCGTTGCCAACGTTGTTGTTCAGTCTAACATTAATGCTTTCGGCGCTGCTGCAATGGCTGGATGCGGCGCACACGCCCGTATCGAAGGCTTTGGTTTTCTGCCTATCACCTGTTTTACAATGGCTTTGACAACATTTGTCAGCCAGAATCTGGGTGCTAAAAAATATGACCGCGTTAAAAAAGGCATTCGCTCTGGTTGCCTGTGTACCATTGTATTGGCAGAAACCGTTGCGATGCTCGTTTATGCGTTCTCCCCCCATCTGATCGGCATGTTCACCAGTGATGTCGTTTCCATTTCCTATGGCGTTCTGCATGAACGCATTACGACACCATTCTTTTTCCTTATGGCTTTCTCCCACTGCATGGCGGCCGTATTCCGCGGTGCAGGCAAATCCACTGTACCCATGATCGTTATGCTTGTCTGCTGGTGCATCATCCGCGTAATTTACGTTACTGTCGCCGTACATTTCTTCCCAGTATTGCAGACAGTATCCTGGGCTTACCCGATCACTTGGACTTTGAGTACCCTTGTCTTTGCGATTTATTACTTCAAAGCCGACTGGATTCACGGCTTCGATCATCAGAAAATTTAGTTTTCATCCGCCTCATGGACTGTTACCCGACCAGTAGACACGAAAAATAAAACCTGTTGACGAAAATCAAGCTCTAACTTGAAAAAATAAAAAGTTTTTTCAAAGACCCAAAAAGTGTACATTGAACAAGCCTCGACTGTTGAGCAGATGAGACCAATTTCAGAGCCGGTATCAAGCCGGGTCTCAGACTGTAGACAAAAAGGAACTGGACAAAAACAGCCCAAAGAAAATGCAGAGATCTCATTTTTTGTGGATCTCTGCATTTTTTCTGGTAATGTATGGCATTATACTAATTTCTAATTAAAACAAAAAGCAATCCGTTCTCGTCCAGAGATGGATCGGATGGTCTCAGCCGAAAGGTTCCGTATCATGTCACAGAGCCGATCTACAACTTTATTCAGGGAAGGGAATATCTGGTTCCGAAATCCTCGGAGCCGTATTTTCTTCCATATTTGTTCTATGGGATTCATCTCCGGGGTATAGGACGGAATAAAGAATAACCGAATGTTGGACGGGATCAACAGCTTTGCAGATTTGTGCCATGCCGCGCCATCACAACACAAAAGGATTGTCTCACCTGGATATGCTTCACAGAGCGCTCTCAAAAAGACATTCATACATCCGCTGTCACAGTTTGGCATAATGAGAAAATTTCTATGTTTATGTTTCGGTTCTTCTTTCGGGCTGCTTCTATTTCCAGCCGCTGGCTCTCGGATATTTCGTATGCTTTTGCCATTTTTCATCACCCATTACATTATACCACATTCTCGATTATATTGGGTGGTCTTATTAGAAAATAGTATAACACCGTCTCACTTTTTCATTCTGTTGTGCCCCTGCCTATTCAGCATGCTTCAGGCTTTCATATAGAGCGTAACTTAAAAAACCAGCACATGTTGCAAAAGCTTCCCCTGTTGTACACTCTCCCGTTTCCTCATCAACACTTTCGCACGCGATCCCATTATCCATGACAGCCGTCTTTAAATGTTTCAGCGCGGTGTCCTTATGCCCGCTGAGCAGGCTGTTGCAAATGGACAATATCCACGGGTGCGGCGCATGTTTGCATCCAATTTCCGCAATCGGTTTTCCCGCAAACGAAAGCGGATAAGCGCTGGAACGAATCATCGCCATTGTATTCAGCCATGTCTCATCCTCAAAGGAACAAAATCCATAATACGGCAAAAGCTGGAGGCTTCCAGGCGGCTCATCATAAATATCATATTTTCCATGTCCATCAACTGACCATGCAAAGAAACGCTTCTGATTCTCTACTTTAACACAGTTTCTATACACTGCCCGCCGAACCTCTTCAGACTTGATTTCAAGTTCAGGCTGATTCAAGCGTTTAGCCAGTATACGCAACGCCAGACAAGTCAGCGCATTATCATACGTCAAGAACGGATAGCGGTGCAAATCATCTGTAGGCTGCAAAAACGTCTGATAAAGCCCCGTTTTTTCGTCTCTCTGTTCAAGTAATCTTGCAAGAACTCGATGCAGCCCGCGCTGAATATGCGGCTCACGAACAAATTTCTCATCCCCGGAAGCCTGCACATAGCGTTCCAGTGCAATCACAGGTGCGCAGAGTTCATCCAGCTCAAATCCCGGTTCAAGCACTGTACCGTCAATATATCGGCTATGTATGCCGAAATTTCGTGCCTGACGCAGAAACACAGCGTCCAGAATCTCTCGCGCATAGAGCTTGTCAACCATGAGAATTGCCGGAAAAGCCCATAGCAGGCTGTCACGATCCCAATAAGCAGCGGACACATAATAGCGCGGGCTGCGCGATGTTACCAGACAAAGCTCTTCTGTATCCACACAGCGTCCGGAGGCGTAAAAAAATGTGAAGAACAGATTCGTATTCAGCATTTGATTAAAATACGGATCATCAACAGGCTTCATCCTATTTTGCAGCCAATTTTTCGTTCTTTGATACAATTTGTCAAAGCCTTGCCTGAGCAGCTCTTTTGCGCTTGTCGCTGCCGCTACGCCTTCATAGCCTACACCAAAGCATATATCAAGCTGTGCCTTTTCACCTGGTTCAAGGCGCTGTTCCTTGAAAATATCATATGAAAATTCAGAACATTCAAACGATGCGTTCTGATCAATCTGACTGAACGGCTGGGGATCACCGATGCACGGGGCAAATGCAAAAAGTGGCATCCCCGGTTTCTGCGACCAGATGAACATATGATTCCAACCAGACAGTTCAACCGATTTTCCCTGCATCAGCTCCGTCGTCTCGTTGATCTCATGCAGCGTTTTCTCCCATGTTCCGTCTGCACCAAATCGGATATCCACTGCCGCTGAGCTTTTATTTTCCGCAGTCATCCGCAATACAAATGCTCGTTCAGATATGGGCGTCAGATATGTGCAGCAGAATCTCACGTCTTGTGCTGTTCCTTCATAAGAAGGAATCCAGCAGCAATCTCGGAACCACCGAATCTCGGGGTTTTGTTTCACACTGTTTACACTGAAATATGGGCAAATCAGTCCATTTTCACCGCCATTCAGCTCAATCATGCCCTTGGCGATCATGTAAAGAAACGTCACGCCCTCAACCGCTCCATCCGTCTGGCGAATCGTCGGGAGGGACAGATATTCATTGCCTGTCACCTGATATTGCATAAAGTTTGTCCTCGCCTTTTTTATCTGTATTATATGCATACAGCCCTTCTTCTGCAAGCAAATACCTTCTGAAAAAAGAAAGGGCAGGCTGATGCCCGCCCCTTCCCGTTGTAAAGATTACAGCAGATCTGCGTCCTCCAGCTGTGCCTGAATGTCATCCAGCGCTTCCTGTGCTGTTACATCATTCATTTCCAGGGTGCTCAGAACATTGTTAATGATCTCACTCACAGCACCCTGCTCTTCAAGCGCAGGCGGAGCTACCGCATAATCCATGCTGTCAAATACAGCTTTGCGGTTTGCAGGCGGCGTGACTTCCAGATACTGCGTCAGCTTGCTCTGATCTGCGATGGTCGGCAGCTCCCAGCTGGCGTCCAGACGCAGCTTGACAATGTCCGGATCGGAACCCATAGCATCCACAAACTTGGCAGCAGCTTCTTTGTTCTTGGAGCTGGGAGATACACAGTTCACGTTGGCAAAGAAGAACGTGGACTTGTCTTTGTAGCCCGGTTCTACGATGACATCCCAGTCAAAGTCAGTATTATCGGTAAAGTTGCCAAAGGCCCAAATGCCTGTGACCAGCATGCCCAGCTTTCCTTCGCAGAACAAATCCCAATCACCGCGGCCTGCCATGTCTTCCATTGTCGGCATGACACGTTCCTCTCCGCGAACACGCTTCACCATAGCATCCAGCACAGCCACATTCTCAGGCGAATTCACTGTGAAAGCAGAGTAATCTTCGGACAGAAGGCTTCCGCCGTTGCTTTGTACGGACTTGTAGAATTCGTTATATGTAATTGGCTGATAAATTCCCCAGATATCGTCGCCCAGTGCTTTAATCTTTTCCGCTGCGGACTGGACATCTGCCCACGTCCACTCATCGTTCGGATACGCAACGCCAGCCTTGTCAAACAGATCCTTGTTGTAGAACAGCAGACAGGTGGAGAAGCTCATTGGAACTGCATACAGTTTACCGTCAGAGCTGACTGCATCCAGCGTGCGCTTACTGTACGCGGTTTCATCGATCATCCCTGTCAAGTCAACACACGCATCGCGGAGCATGTACGAAAGATAGTTCTCCATGTTCATTTCAAATACATCAGGAGGATTGCCGCCGCCGACAATTGTGGCAAGTTTGGTAAAATAATCTTCAAAACCCGTAATCTGAATGTCTACCTTGATGTCCGGATTCTTTTCCTCAAACACCGCAATCATCTTTTTGAGCGTTTCTTCCTGCGCACCAGCACCAGAGAAGTGTGCGTAGGTGATGGTGGTCGGTTCTGCAAATGCCACAGCAGTCAAAGACAATACCATTGCAAGAGCCAGAACCAGAGACAACAGTTTCTTCATAGTGAATCCCTCCGTTTTTTTATTCTGCAAACGCATCCCATGCGTTTACTTACCATATAGCTTTCACTTCAAGCCGCCTACGCTGATACCCTGATCGACATAACGCTGAGAAACCAGATACACGATCAGAATCGGTAAAATCGTCAGAACCGCACCGGCCATCAGGACATGTTCGTTGTTCTTATACATGCTGTTCATATTGCCAAGCACAACCTGAAGTGTTTGTTTATCCGTGGAAGTCAAGACAATCAGCGGCCAGAGATAGCTGTTCCAGCTTCCCATGAAGGACAGCAGGGTCATCGTTGCCAACGTTGGCAACACCATCGGCAGCATGATGAAAAAGAAGATTTTATACAAAGAGGCACCATCCAGAAAGGCTGACTCTAAATACGCATCATTGACGCCCATCATACTTTGACGCATCAAGAACACACCAAATGCATTGGCCAGCGATGGCAGAATCAAACCCGTGTACGTATCAAGAAGTCCCATCGTGCGCAGGATGATGTAATTGGGTACCATGGTTACTGTACCGGGAATCATCATCGTTGCCAGATACATGAAGAAGACCTTGCCTGATCCTTTAAACGGAATCTTGGCAAACACAAACGCCGCCATCGCTGCCGACATCACCGCAACAATCGTGCTCAAAACGGCCAGAATCAGGCTGTTCATGCTGGCGCGCGCAAACGAGAATCCCTGCATATGGAACACGCGCTGATAGCCTTCAATCGTTGGATGCTCTGGAATCCACTTAATCGGAATGGTACGAATAGCTTCCTGTCCTTTAAACGACGAAGAAATCATCCACAAAAATGGCAGAATCGTAATCAGCATGACCAGTGCAATCAGCACATAAAATACAATACTGCGAATAATCTTTTTTCCCTGTTTACGCATCGTAATTCACCCACTTCTTCTGCAAGTAGAACTGAACTGCTGTAAACGCCAGAATCAGCGCAAACAAAATCCACGAATAGGCACTGGCTAAGCCCATCTTATATTGCTTAAACGCATATTTATAAATTCGTTCAAGGAATACCGTCGTTGCGCCGCCCGGTCCGCCGTTGGTCATAATCAGGACGGAATCAAAAACCTGTAAGCCATAAATGATGTTGATGACCACAAGCAAGAAGAGTGTTGGCGTAATCAGCGGAAGCGTGATAGAAGTCAGTTTCTTAAAACCGCTTGCTCCATCAATATCCGCCGCCTCATAATATTTTGTGTCAATTGATTTGAGCGCGGCCAATACCATCAGCGCATAATATCCGGTGTCTTTCCAGATTGCCGCCATGACAACACCAACCATTGCCCATTTGGGGCTAGAAAGCCATGCCGGGCCTTGAATGCCCACTACTGCCAGCATCTGATTGAGCAGTCCATACTTTCCGCTGAGCACCCACTGCCAAACAACCGCAGCCGCCACCCAGGACGTAATAACCGGCGTATAGCAAACCGTGCGGAACAGGCCATGGCCTTTGAAAGTCTTGTTGAGAATCAGCGCTTCCGACACGGATGTCAGAAGAATCAGCGGCAAGTACAGGCCAAGATATGTCAGCGTATGCAAAAGAACCTTTGGAAATTCTCTGCCAGTTAAAATACGGCGGTAATTATCCATCTTCACAAACGTCATGGTGTTCATCGGCCGGAGCAGATCATAATCCATAACGCTGAAAAGAAGTGATGCCGCAATCGGCAGCAGGCAGAAGCAAATCACACCAATTATGGATGGCAGGAGGAAAACCGCAATGGTTCTCTTCTTGCCTGCGTTCTTAGGAATATACATGCACTAAGCCTCCTTCTTCACTGTCACTGCCTGATGATCGGCCTCAACGCGATACCTTTCTCCTCGATGATACAGACACAGCGATATATGTCTGATATTTTCAGGCAAGTGCGGTGAAAACTGCATTTTCCCATTTTCCGACCACAGACCCAGCATGCCGTAAACAATCGCCTGCCAGCTTATTCCCATGGCGGCAACATGCAGTCCTTCCCGCCCATGATGATCCATGATATCCGAAAGATCCATCAACAGCGACTTTTCAAAATACTGCCACGCACTGTCCATTTCTCCCAATTCAAAGGCCAGAAGAGCATGAACGCCATAGCTGAGGGAACTGTCATGCAGCGTCAACGGTTCATACGTCGACCAGACGGCCTGCTTCTGTTCTTCACTGAAATCCTGCGGCAGCATTACCATCAGCTGCACGAGATCCGCCTGTTTGAGTGCGCGAATTCTTTGCAGCTTGTCAAACGATAGACTTCGATAAAGTGGATGGCCCTTCTCCTTTTTCTCCTGGAGCGGTTCCAAACGTTCAAAAAGCTCATCCTGCAAATACAATTTTCTTTTTTCATCATAAAGAATGGCAATGTGCTTTTCAAAAAACGACATCTCGTCCCTTTCGTCCTGTGTCATTGATGCATGTTTAAGCGCTAAACGCACATTATACCGAGCCAGCCAGTTGGTGAACATGTTGTTGACTGTTGCACCGCAATACTCATCCGGCCCTTTCACAAAGAACGAAGAGAACTGATTATGCTTTTCTTCCCACGTGAATCGGCTCTTCCAATAACGCGCTGTTTCCAGATACACCTCTGCAATGCGCTGATTGAGTGATTCGTCGGCCGTGATTTCCTCATACCGAGACATGGCATAGGCTACATCCGCTGTAATATGTGTTTCACAGCATCCAATGTCCCAGCTTTCGCACTGTTCTTTTCCACTTTCTGCGCACATCCACGGATAGCGTGCCCCACATAAGCTTTGGCTTTTTGCCAGCTCTCTGGCATCATCCAGACGGTCACATCTGTACAGAACGAGATTTCGCGCAGCACGTGGACGCTGCCAGCAGAAAAACGGAAGCAGAAAAACATCGGTATCCCAGAATGTATTTCCCTTATATCGTCCATGCGTCAGGCCGCGGGCACCAATCGAAACGTGCCTGTCCTGTGCAGAATTGCTCGCCAGCAATTCAAACACATTATAGCGGACAGCACCTTGAATCTCGGGCTGAGTATCCATCTGGATGTCACAGTCCCTCCACAATGCAGCCCATGCGCTTTCATTGGCAAGCCAAGGATCGGCTCCTGCATTGTTTGGTTTTTCCTCATCCATCAGAATGCGGATCTGCTTTTCTGCCGTGCACGTTTCACCCGCCTTCAGAGTCACTTTTCCCATGCCGGAAACCGTTTTGACAATTCGGATCGTATGTGCTCCATGAATTGTTTTCAGAAGCATTTCGTCCGGCGTCTTTAAAACCGTTTCTAGCAGGCAAACGCACTGCGTTTGTTCTATCATCTGATCATCGTTAACGGGAAGGTTAGCAGCCTTATCTTCCCAGACATCCGTAACGTGAATCGTTCGATCTGCATCCGAACGGACTTTGAGCCTCACACAAATGCATTGTGTATCCGCCATGCTGGCCATCCGGGACGTTTCAACTGTCAGGCCATCTGCCATCCATTTCTGCGTATATACGCCGGTTTGAAGATTCAGAATGTGATGAACATGCCCTTCTTCCACCCCATCAATTCGTATACCAAACACGTCCGGCAGCTGCACCAGATCCGTGATGCCCGGGCGAATCTCTTCATACAGTCCAGCGTGAAATGTCGCATGATCATGCGGCCGATATTTTGGCGTCTGCAATGAAAAACCACGAATGCCCATCACGCCGTTTCCGACTGAAAAAATGCTTTCTGTCTCCTCGGATACAGGACCTTCTCGCTCAATTGTCCATGGCTTTATTCGATTCATCACCCATCCAGCCTTTCCAATACAACAATCTCATCAAGCGGCACATTCAATTGCATCTCCCTGCCGCCATCATATACGTTCTGATTAAAACAATGTTTCCAGCGTCCTTTGGGCAAATATACTGTGCGTGTTGTCTGTCCCTTTTCCAATATCGGGGCAACGAGAAGTTTTCTGCCCAACATATACGCATCGTTACATGTACACGCTGTTTGATCCTCCGGAAAATCCAAACAAAGGTGTGCCATCAAAGGTCTGCCTGATTGCACACAATACTGCGCTTCCCTATATAGATAAGGGCGCATTGCCCGACGAATCTTTGCAAAGCGTACTGATGCAGGCAAAATATTCTCACATTCTGTCTTTTCTGCCATGTTCCATGGGCTTCTGTCATTGACAAATCCATCCTCATGCGTTGCATAAAACTGGCCGCTTCTCGGCTCTGCATGCCACTGCATCACAGGGCTGAAACAGGCCATTGCCGTTGCACGCAGATACAGCTCAGCCTCCGGCAGATCCCCGGCAAATCCGGCAATGTCAAATCCCCAGAACAGCACACCGCTCAATCCTGCTGTCAATCCTGCTGTCAGCTGTGCGCGAAACTCTTCCCATGTGCTGATTTGATCGCCGGCCCAGTGGATCGGCCGCATCTGTGCACCTGTCGAATCTGCTCTGCTGAACACAACGCCGTTCACACCATTTTCCTGAAGAAAATCATGATAAGCGCCAATATACTGTCCTGGATAAGCATTATGAGCTTCCAATCCGATCATGCCGTTTTTCAATTTTGCCGTATGGTCGAACAGAAATTCGCCGCCATCTGTTTTAAAGCCTTCGACCCCTAAATCAAGCAAATACTTGCGCTTGTCAAACCACCATTTGACGGCTTCAGGATTCGTAAAATCCAGAAGCAGACTGTTGTGAAACCAGTTTTCTGTAATGCGGTAAGGTGTTCCGTCCTCGTTCATGATGCAGTATTTTTTATCAATCGCCTCCTGGCAATCTGCAAGCAGCCTTTCTCCCGGTTCTCCATCCCATTCGTATTTGAGAATTGGAATTTGCCAAAGCACAAGATGAAGCCCTGCTGCTCGAATCTTTTCAATAGTCTCCTTTGGATTTTTCCAGTGTGTTGTGTCATTCCAAAGGTAGAATGTCTGCTCATCACTCCAAGCTTCCAGCACCATTACATCTGCCGGATAGTCATATGTTTTAAGCGCTTCCAGCTGTGCATCTACTTCATCATCACAATTCCAGCCATTGGCGCTAATCCATGTACCAAATGCCCATTCTGGCGGAAGAACAGGTTTTCCTGTTTTCTTAATAAACGCAGACAACATCTGCTTCGTCGTTCCGAAGTACAGGCAATCATCAAAAAGCTGCTGCCCATTTACAGCGCGCGTCATAGTGAATTCATTTGAAAAGTCTAATTGAATGGGAATACTTCCTCCGCCGCTCCAGCCAAAGCCTTTTTCTGTCATAAAAAACGGGATCGGCAAGTAGGTCTGATCTCCCTGATGGGTAAACTTCTCCACTACGCGGCCATTACTTCCGTGTTGTCTTTGATTGACATGATCAAATCTTTCCCCCGTTCCCCAAACATATGAAGCGTTCAGCATGCCTCGCTGCGAAACAGATGTAATTGTTCCATCTGCTTTTTCGCGCACAGTAAACGAATCCACCGTCATGAGCGTGTTACTTAATCGTTTAAGTTTCGAAATAAAATTTAATGAAAATTCTATTTTAAAGTCAGAATGGAGTTCTAATTCTGACTTTTCGCAGGGTTTCCCCTTATCAAATCCCGCGGTGTTGGCCGTTTGATACAGCATTCCATCCATATCAGCATATCGAACTTCAAACGCGCCGAAATCAAGAACGACATCTTTTTCACCTTTGAAAATGTGCAGCGGCTTCCTGTATGTTTTTTCTTGCTGAACATCGAAAGTAAATACTCTGGTTGACTCGGCACAGTTTTCAATCCAGTAGGAAACCCGATCTCCAAACTCAAATGACCCAAGCTCAAAGCGGTAATGATGCTCTGCTATGCCTGAGCAAGGAACATTCTTCATAACTTTATCGTTTAAGTTCCCATGAAAAACGGGGACACCCTCTTCGCTGCGACAATCTACGAAGACCTTCTCCCCTTCAAGCGGCGCGAATGGGACACGCGAAAATCGGCAGTCCTCAAACGGTACCAAGCCTTCTGGTAAATGTTTAATCATGATCTTTTCTCCTCTTGCAGACAGAATCGCGTTCCACCATGGTTAAGGGAAGGATATGCTCCATTCTCTCCTTACCCGGAGCTTCGATTGCCTTTAGAATACAAGCTACGGCTTCTTTACCTTTTTCAGAAATATCCTGATGTACCGTCGTCAGAGACGGATAACACATTTGTGCCATACTCACATCATCAAAACCAACAATAGAAATGTCCTCCGGCACTTTTATACCGTTTTGCAAAAGCTTTTTTAGCATTCCAACGGCAAGTACGTCAGCTGTGGCGAAAGCGGCTGTCTGCAATGCCCCACGATCCATGTATTGCTGCGCTGCTTCCATGCCATATTCAAAGCTGACATCGCCCAGATACAGATCTTCCTGAAAAACAGTCAATCCTGCCTCGGACATGGCTTCACAATATCCCTGATATCGCTTATTGTTGACGCCATTTTCACGAATGGATCCGCTGACAAATGCAATTCTTTCATGCCCCATTTGAATTAGATAACGAACAGCCTCTCTTGCACCGCTCTTATCCTCAATGCCAATGGTATGAAAGGCCTCATCTGTCACATAGCTATCTACTAATACAATTGGAACCCCGATATTGCGCAAATCATCAAGGCTTCTGCTTGGATAGGTGCCCACAATGATGATACCATCGACACTTCTCGTCTGCGCAATGCTCAGATAACTTTGATCTTCCCGCGTACCCGTTAAAAGAAGATGATATCCGTTTTTTCTGGCATTGTATTCGATAGAAGAAAGAAGTTCGCCGTAAAACGGATTAGAAAACATGAATTCTTTTCCCGGTTCTGTCTGCGGGATGACAACGCCTATAAGATTTGTGCGTCGGCTAGATAAGCTTCGTGCATTGAGATTCGGCACATAATGGAGCTTTTCAACCGCCTGCAAAACACGCTGAGATGTTTCAGCGCTGATCGTCTCGTTAGGCTTCTTGTTGAGCACGTAGGAAACCGTCGTTGCTGACACTCCAGCCTCCCGAGCAACATCCTTAATGCTCACCCTCTTCATCTGTAACTTGACCCTTCTTTCACAATCATTGCTTAACCGTTTCAGTGATTTCAATATACGCCTTCTCTTATCGTTTGTCAATACTTTTTAAAAAAATACCAAAAGAAATTTATTCAATTTGTCAAGAGTGCAGCTTTAAGAGAATCCTTGTCCTGGCTAAAATCAGAATATACAGACATGAATGTCTATCAAAATAAGTGCTATATTCACTATACCTCTTCAATTTAATGCACCAATTCACGTTTTCTACAAACGTACAAACCTATAATCCCCACTACATCAGCAACGAACCACCCAATTGGTATAGCAATCCAGATGATCCAGACACCATACTTTGGTGCAAAAGCATAGGAAATCAGCACACGCAAGCCAAGAGAAATCACCGTCAAGACAATGGACATGCTCGTCCGTTCCAGACCACGATACGTAGCATACAGAAGGAAAAGCATGCCAATACCTATGTAAAAAAGACCTTCTATCCGCAGATATTGGACACCAATAGTCAGCGCTTCTTTTTCTCCCGGATCAATAAAAAGCGTCAAAAGCGGCTTTGCAAAAACAAAAACCAAAACAGAAACAATCAGGCAGAAAGACAGCGAGAGGAACGAAGCCTCCTTAATACCTTCCCTCACGCGCTCTTTTTTGCAGGCACCTACATTTTGTGCCACAAAGGTTGAAAAGCCATTGGCAAAGTCCTGTGCAGGCGAATAAGCAAAGGAATCAATTTTGACACCGGCAGCAAACGCTGCCATCGTTGCAATGCCGAAACTGTTGACAAGGCTTTGCACCATCAGGATACCGAAATTCATGATGGACTGCTGAATACTGGTCAGCACGCTGACAGAAGCAATGCGACGAAGCAGTCCGATGTTCAAATGCAGATGTCTGCGTTCTGGACGATACTGCGGCATGAAAATCAGTGTATACACAGCCAATCCGACCGCCGAAACGCCTTGCGCAATGACTGTAGCCGCCGCTGCTCCAGGAACGCCCCATTTAAAAATCAGTATAAATGCAAGATCCAGTACGATGTTGATAACAGTCGAAACAAGCAAAAATATAAGCGGTGTGAAAGAATTGCCAATACTGCGCAAAACAGCTGCAAAGAAATTGAAGAGAAAAGTGAACGGAATGCCCAGAAATATGAAAAATAAATAGCCCTTAAACGCTGATGCCGCCTCTTCTGGAATCCGCATAAGCGCTGTGATCATGGGCAAAGAAGCATAAGAAACAAAGAGCAAAAATACTGATGCTGCACAAATCAGGAAAAAAGCATTGGCAATTGCTTCCTTCATTCTCTCCACTTTTCCTTCGCCGCAGAGCTGACTGAATACTACGCCACTTCCCATACATAACCCGAGCAGCAAGCTGTTCAAAAGTACCATGAGAGAGAAAGCACTGCCTACCGCTGCCAGCGCTGTTGAACCCAAATATCGCCCTACAATCCATGTGTCTACAATATTATAGAGCTGCTGTAGAAGATTGCCTCCGATAAGCGGAAGGCTGAATAAAATCAAATTACGTCTAATCGACCCTTTTGTAAAATCATGCTGCATAAAGCGGCTCCTTTGATCAATAATAAACATTTCTGCTGCAAGTCAAATAAAAAGCCCTGAAACCGGACGGCGAACGGCGGCATTCAGTCATCCCTGTACACCATATGGAAATAGGAAAGCGGTGAAGCACAACGTCTTCATCTGCATGGCTGTTTTCTCTAAATGCTTTTTACAGTTTAGCGCATTTGCGCAAAAAAATCAAACGAAGAATCTTTCTTTAAAATTCTCTTTTTCCTGATAAATACATTCAATTTTCGTGATTATGTGCATAAAGTCTGCTGATAAGTGCCGTTATTTCTATCATTTTTATCTAAATCAAAGCCCTTTTCCCGACTGAATAGGCGTTCATCGCGCTTGACTTTCAGCTATTCTTTCATTATAATAAGCAAACAAATTGATATTGGAGGGATTTTTCTTGTTTGTATCCGTCTTGCTCTTCATATTTGGTCTTCTGCTGCTCATCAAAGGTGGTGACTGGTTCGTCGATGCAGCCTCTTCCATTGCTCATCGTCTCCACATGCCAGAATTGCTGATCGGTGCAACTGTTGTCTCCATCGGCACTACACTGCCGGAAGTTATGGTTTCTGCTCAGGGTGCCATGGTCGGAAGCGGCTCTATTGCATTCGGCAACGCGGTCGGATCTATTATCTGCAACACATCCCTGATTGCCGCCATTACGCTTGTCGTGCGCCCCGCTCGTGTTGAGCGCAAAACGCTTCTGCTGCCCTCCATCGCCTTCTTTGTTGCCGCTGCATTTTACTGCTTCAATGCATACGTGTACGGCGCATTCAGCCGTACCTCCGGTTTGATTCTGTTGGGCATGTTCGTTGTCTACATGGTTATGACCATCATGCAGATGAAGAATCCTGCTTTTGCGCCGAAGGAAAACGAGGAAGAAGTTGTTCCTGAAACCACAATGGGACGTGATATTCTCATGCTTGTTGTCGGTGCTGCTGTTATCGTAGTTGGTGCTCGACTGCTTGTGGATAATGCGCAGATTATTGCCCGCGCACTCGGCGTGCCGGAAAGCGTCATTGCACTGACGCTGGTCGCTCTGGGTACGTCCCTGCCGGAGCTGGTTACCGCGATCACCTCACTCATTAAGGGCTGCGGTGCGCTCTCTCTTGGCAACATTATCGGAGCAAACCTGTTCAACCTTGTACTGGTTTCTGGCACGGCAATCACCATTTCTCCGTTCAATCTTGCTTCTGCCAGCGCCACAAGCCTGACTATCGACATTCCTCTGATGCTCGGTGTTATGCTGATTATGACGGTTCCTGCGCTGACGCGTGAGAAAATGAGCCGTTGGCAAGGCGTTGTTCTGCTGGGCTGCTACGCTGCATATTGTGCATTCCTATTCTTTGTTGCATAAGAAAAAAGTGTAAAAAACTTGTGAATAGCCCTTGCAATTCAGAGCTTTCCATGTTATAATGATTAACGCTGATTATTGAATACACCTGAGGAGGTGAGTTCCTTTGCCGAATATCAAGTCCGCTATTAAGCGTGTCAGTGTCATTGAACACAAGACCACTCGCAACAAGATGATTAAGTCTGCTACCAAGACCGCGCTGAAGAAGTTCGAGTCTGCTGCTGCTGATCAGTCTGCGACCGTTGAAATGCTGAGCGCCGCCTCTTCTGCCGTCGATAAGGCCGCAGCGAAGGGCGTTATTTCTAAGAATGCCGCGAACCGTGAAAAGGCGCGCATGGCTCGTAAGCTGGCCAAGGCTGAGTAATTTACTCCGTCTTTCCTCCTCTTTGAGGAGGTTTTTTTTATTTTTATCTGTTGGCATTGATCGGATATTCGTCATAGGAAACAAATAAATCGGCATTTTCTCCCCGAAGATACCCAGTTTGAACGGATAAATTGTTTTCAGTTTCTTCATTTGCCTTTCAATTCATCGGTAAAGCATTCAACTATTTCGGATTGAATGCTGATATTTCGCGTGCCTCCACGGTATCCAGCATATATACACGATGAATTTTAACTTCTATCTGCTTGCAGCCTCTCCCTTTTTCTTCTTTCGCCAGGCAATCAGAAACTGATTAAACGCTTTCTATTATATTGATATCCGTTTTTCTTCCAGATCTTTACAATACCTATTATATCTGTTATAATTATACCAGAAATACAAAAGCAAGCGGCGGAACCTGCCGCCTGAAAACATCAACTGACTGACAGGAGGTTTTTCTATGCTTGCTCTTCTTTTATCACTGATGCTAATTTTCCCCTTGGGTGCGCTGGCCGAGCTTGATCTTCCGATTCTGGTTCCTTCTTCCATGGAAGCTGTTCCCGATGGCGAAACTGTAGATCTATACTGCGGGCCGACACAGGGTTCCTTCAGAGATGGTGATGCTGTCCTGCCGCTTTCAGAGCCTTTTGTATACTTTGGACAGCACGATTGCTGGGCCATGGTTGCACCCGGCACAGCAGACGACTTCGGCCCTGTTGGCTGGATTGAAAGTGCTTCCTGTATTCTGCCAGATGAACCACAGCTCACTTTCGAAGATGCTTTGCCGGCGATGGTTGAATCAGATAGCTTTCTCACAGTCGATCCAATCGAAAAAACACCCATTGTTAACGTGAAGCAAGGCGAACGCGTGCTTCTTCTGGCGCAGTACGGTGACCTTCTTTATGTTCAATATGAAGAAGCGGAGTCTCCTATCCGTGCCTTTCTTCCTGCGGACGCTGTCCTCTAATTTAATTTAACTTCTTTCAAATGAGTCAGATCAAGCAAATTTTTGTCGCTTTGCCTTGATCTGCCTCTCTTTTTTTTGCACCTTTCTGCTTTTCAATCGTCTAAGTTTGTGATATACTATATCATTGCTGAAAAGTGTTAATCTGTTAGGCTTTTTGAAGTTTCCCAAGGAGGATTTGTTCATGTCTGAAATGCCCATCGCCGGTGCGCTCAAAGAAGAAACCGCGCGCCGCCGGACGTTTGCCATCATCTCCCACCCGGACGCCGGCAAGACGACGCTTACCGAAAAGCTCCTTCTATACTCGGGCGCCATTCGTACCGCCGGTTCTGTCAAAGCCCGCAAGAGCGACAAACATGCCACAAGCGACTGGATGGAAATCGAGAAGCAGCGCGGCATTTCCGTCACATCTTCGGCAATGCAGTTTGAGTTTGATGGTTTCCACATCAACATCCTAGATACGCCAGGCCATCAGGACTTCTCTGAGGATACATACCGTGTGCTCGTTGCTGCCGACAGCGCTGTCATGATCTTGGACGCCGCTAAAGGCGTTGAAACTCAGACCATCAAGCTCTTCAAGGTTTGCCGTCTGCGCAATATCCCCATCTTTACGTTCGTCAACAAGATGGATCGTGCCGGCAAGGATCCGTTCTCTCTGATGGAAGAATTGGAGCAGGTGCTTGGGATTCGTGCTTGCCCGATCAACTGGCCTATCGGCACAGACGGAGATTTCAAAGGCGTCTATCATCGCGATACCCAGATGGTTGAACTGTATGCAAGCGGTGACCATGGCAAAACGCGCGTAGAAAAACAGGATGTTTCCATTGATGATCCTTCGCTGCCAGAACTTCTGGGCGAAAGGCTTTACCAGAAACTGCTGGATGACATTGAACTTCTGGACATCGCTGGTGATCCGTTCGACCTTGAATTAGTCCGTAAAGGCGAACTGACGCCGATGTTTTTTGGCTCTGCCATCACCAACTTTGGAGTTGAGCCGTTCCTGTCCCGCTTTCTTGAATACTCCACCCCTCCTGCGCCGCATGAAAGTGACTGCGGCATTGTGGTGCCGGAAGACGAAGACTTCTCTGCTTTCATCTTCAAGATTCAGGCCAATATGAACCCTGCGCATCGTGACCGTCTGGCTTTTATTCGCATCTGTTCGGGTACATTTACCAAAGGCATGTCTGTCTGGCACAGCGGTACAAATAAGATGATTCAGCTCAAACAGCCTCAGCAGTTCATGGCAGATGAGCGTGAGGCTGTTGAAAATGCCTATCCCGGCGATATCATTGGCCTCTTTGACCCGGGTATCTTTGCGCTTGGAGACACACTCTGCACCGGCAAAAAGCGCCGCTTCGCCGGCATTCCAATGTTTGCCCCAGAATTCTTTGCGCGTGTATCTAGCGTAGACAGCCTTAAACGCAAGCAGTTTGTCAAGGGCGTCATGCAGCTCAGCCAGGAAGGCGCCATTCAAACCTTCAAGCGGCCGGGCATTGGCTTTGAGGAAATCATTGTTGGTGTTGTCGGCGTGCTTCAGTTTGAGGTGCTTGAGCATCGCCTCAAAACCGAATACAACGCAGAAATCCATCGCCAGCAGCTCCCCTATCGCTTTGTGCGCTGGATTACTAAGACCCCCAAGGATGTGGAGGCCCTCAAGCTCTCCAGTACATCTTCTCTTGCCAAGGATGCCAATGACCGCGATGTCATTCTCTTTGAAAACGATTGGTCCATTCGCTGGGCGCTTGAAAATAACGAGGGGCTTGAGCTGGCAGAAACTGCGTCACGCTGCTAACCCCCATCTGTCTTACGCCGTATTGTTACATTTAAATAGAAGAAAGAAGAGGTTTCCCATGGAAATGATTCGTGAAAACATCCGCAACATCGCCATTATTGCACACGTTGACCACGGCAAGACTACTCTGGTCAATCAAATGCTCAAGCAAGGCGGTGCTTTCCGCGAAAATCAGGAAGTCGTTGACCGCGTTATGGACAGCAATGACATTGAGAAGGAGCGCGGCATCACCATTCTGGCGAAGAATACCTCCGTTTATTATAAGGATGTCAAAATCAATGTTGTCGACACCCCTGGCCATGCTGATTTCGGCGGCGAGGTGGAGCGCGTTTTGAAGATGGTTGACGGTGTTCTGCTTCTGATCGACTCCTTCGAGGGGCCAATGCCCCAGACCCGCTTCGTTTTGGAGCGTGCACTTGCACTGGGACTTCCGGTCATCACCGTTGTCAATAAGGTAGACAGACCCGATGCACGATGCGAAGAAGTCGTCAGCGAAGCGTTCGATCTGATGATCGATCTGGACGCTGATGAGAGCCAGCTGGATACTCCGATTGTCTATGCCAGCGCACGTACCGGAACCGCAACCCTCGACCTGGCGAATCCCGGCACCGACCTGCGCCCGCTGTTTGATACGATCCTCAAATACATCCCGGCTCCGAAGGGCGATCCTGATGGTGCCGCGCAGATGCTCATTTCAACCATTGATTACAACGAATTTGTCGGTCGTATTGGCGTGGGCCGCATCACTCGCGGTTCCCTCAAGCTGAACACCATGGCGACTCGCTGCAACTATGAAAAACCGGAGCTGCGTGAAAACTTCCGCTTGAGCAGCCTGTTTGCTTTTGAAGGATTGAAGCGCGTACCGGTCGAGGAAGCTTCTGTCGGCGAGATCGTTGCCGTCACTGGCATTGAAGATATCATGATCGGTGACACCATTTGTGCGCCGTCCACCGTAGAGCCTCTGCCCTTCGTCAAGATCACTGAGCCGACAGTCGTTATGACTTTTTCTGTCAACGACAGCCCGTTCGCTGGACGCGAAGGCACCTTTGTCACTTCCCGTCACTTGCGTGCCCGCCTGATGCGTGAGTTGCAGACAGACGTTTCTCTGCGTGTGGAAGAAACTGACTCTGCCGATGCATTCCGTGTAAGCGGACGTGGTGAGCTTCACCTTTCTGTTCTCATTGAAAATATGCGCCGTCAGGGCTATGAATTCCAGGTTTCAAAGCCGGAAGTTCTGTTCCACTATGATGAGAACGGAAATAAGCTTGAGCCTGTTGAGAAAATGGTCTGTGATGTTCCATCCGAGTATGCCGGCGCTGTCATCGAAAAGATCGGCCGCCGCCGTGGTATTATGGAAAACATGACCGGCACTGACCGCGTTCGCCTGGAGTTCTCCGTTCCCAGCCGCGGCCTGTTCGGCTACCGCAGCGAATTCATGACCGATACACGCGGTGAAGGTGTTATGAGCGCTGTGTTCGATCACTATGAGCCGTTTAAGGGCGACATCCCGCACCGCAGTGTCGGCGCGTTGGTTTCTACCGAGACGGGTACTGCTGTCATGTACGGCCTGTTCTATGCTCAGGATCGCGGCACGCTGTTCTATGGTCCGAATACCGAGGTTTACACTGGCATGATCGTCGGTCAGAATCTCCGTCAGGGCGATATTGATGTCAACGTGTGCAGACAGAAGCATCTGACCTCTATCCGCAACTCTGCCGGTGCTGAAACGGCCATGAAGCTGACTTCTATGCGTACCCTTTCTCTGGAAGAATGTCTTGAATTCATCGATGATGACGAGCTTCTCGAGGTTACTCCGAAAAATCTGCGCATGCGCAAGCGCGTTCTTGAGACCGAATTGCGCAAAAAGCTGGCTGCACGCATTCGCAAAGGCGAGCAGTAATTAAATAATTCTCAATACTTACGCATAAATATAAATTCCCGGTTTCGTTTTTGAAGCCGGGAATTTATGTTTTTTCCATTCTTTTTTATAATTTTTTTCTTATTTTATCATGACATTTTTTCTTCACGCTCTTCTGTTTCCGAACATTTTCATGCGCCCTTTTCTTTTTTCCGGAAATGTCTGAATGTTTTTGTTCATATAATTAAATTGTATTCCTTTTTTAGACTGAATCTATGATGTCATTTGAACGCACATCCGTTTAAATGATTTGACATATATCCTGCATTTTAAAAATGTAACTTCCAATCCAGCCTCGTACATGCAGCATTTTCGCTTTGACAGCTGCTATTCTCACTGTGTCGCAGTCCATTTTTTTGCATGCCGGAAAACACATCATGCATTTCAGTTTTCCTTTTTCTCCATTTCAAATGAGAAGTCTCTCTTCTTTTTGGTTGCTTTCACGGTTTTTTGTCGTTCATAAAATGGTCGATTTTTCCGTTTTTGTAACGCATTACCAAACTTATTTAAAGGGGGTTTACAAGACTTTTCCTTTTATGGTATGATACCGCACGACAGAAAGAGCGCGCCGCAAAGCAGGCGTTCTGCTCCTTCTGATAATATAAAGCCTACTTTCCTGTGGGCATTCCCTGTTTCCCCTATTCCGGGAAACAAACCATGAAGGAGGTTATAATTATGCTGAATTATACAATTTCTGAAGCTGCTGCTGCGGTCTCTGAATCCAATCATCTCTCCCGTAAAGATGTGCTGGATATTTTAGGGTTCGCCTTCGGCTTCCTGATGGTTACCGCGCTTATCGCGCTGGTCATCCTCTGATTAAAAAAGGCACTGCGGTTCCAAACCGCAGCGCCTTTTTTGATCTTTTAGCCGTTTTGCACGATGCGTGAGCCCGCGTAGTCCAGCGCAATGCCGTCAGCGCTCAATTCATCGCGAATCGAAAGCATTAACGCATGGTATACGTCCCAGTAGTCTTTCGTTGGAACATAGACGCGCACCGCATACTCAATTCCGCCATTCTGATAGGCATTGATGCCGACAAAGGGCGGCTGTCCGCCTTCATGCCCCTCTCCCGTGCGCTGAGCTGCTCGCAACAGCGCGCTTAATACCGCATGACTGTCATATTCATATCCTACGCGCACACTCGCATCCACGCGGCGCACCTTTTCAGCCGAGTAGTTCGTAATCCTGCCGGTGCACAATTCCTTGTTAGGAACCATAACAGCCTTGTTATCCGGTGAAAGCAAATGCGTATACATCAGACCAATGGAATCCACTGTTCCAGAAGCCTCATTTGTCTCGATATAGTCGCCATTTGAAAATGGCTTGGCCATCAGAATAACAATGCCGCTGACCATGTTGCTCAGGACATCCTGAAGAGACAGCGATATGGCCAGAGCAAACAAGCTGATCAGGGCAATCACAGACGTGATTGGAATTCCCAGCTTATCCGCCACTATCGTGCCCAGTATGACAAAAAGCACGGTTTTCATTGCAGAAATCAAAAAACCTGTGACCGTCTTTTCCAGCGGCAGTTTATCGGACACGCGACGAAGCATCTGCATGATGATGCGGATGACTACAAAGCCCAGCAGCAGCAGAATACCGGCTTCAATCAATCCATCCAGCGTAACACGTCCGAGGGCATTGATCATGCTTTCCGTTGCTTCTGCGTTGACCATGCCTGCATTCATGCTTTGTGCCTCAATTCCGATACTTCAACCGGTATGCCGCCATTCAGTCGGGAACGCTCCGCAGCAAATGCAATGTAATGACTTTCTGTCGATGCATCAATTGTCGTCATTCTGCCGCTCGGTTCACTGCCGTCATGAAGAAGTTGAAGGAATTCTTCAACCAGATGCCTGTCTCCGCCTCCATGACCCGCCAGATCCCGTCCCAGTGTGCACACGTCAATCACCTCTTCCGGCTGGCCAAATCGCTCAACGCGAATGATGTTTTGATCCATCTCAGCCTCAATAGCGCCGCGCGTGCCCAGCACGCGGATGCTGCGCCCGCCGTGAGCGGTGAACGCCGTCATCATCAGTTGACAATGTATCCCGCCCTCCATTTCCATGTTGACCACCTGATTGTCAACAACATCATTATCGCAGGCATATACACAGCGTCCATATGGGCCATTTTCAAGTGCTTCCCTGATCGATGCTTCGGTCGGATGGAGTGTCAATATATTACACGGCCAGCCGTCGTGCCCGCGAAGCACACCCGTTTCCTCATTGGTCAAATAGATCTTTTCTGCGTCATACGGGCAGTTTTCCTTGGCTTTACATCCCGCCGTACAGCGTACCGCTGCACCCGCGGGAGCACATTCTGGTCTAAAATGACGCAGGCTGCCAAAGGACGAGACGCGCGTGCACTTCTGCCCGCCACAAAGCCAGACAAGATAATCAATGTCATGGCAGCACTTTGCCAGCAGCATAAACGTCGATTCCTCTTCATTGCGCCAGTTGCCGCGAACGAAGCTATGTGCTTGATGCCAGTATCCAACGTTTTCCAGCGCCTGAATACAAACCACATCGCCCAAATCTCCATTTTCGATCAGTGAGCGAATCTTCTCAAAAAACGGTGCATAGCGCAGAACGTGACAGACGACAACGCGTCTGTTTGTCTCCTTCGCCGTACGTGCAATGGTCTGCACATCTTCTACGGTTGTGGCAATCGGCTTTTCCAACAACAGATGATATCCCTGATTCATCGCCGCAACAGCGTGCTTTGTATGCATCTGATCCTGGGTACAGATCAACGCTGCATCGGCCAGTCGAGGTTTTTTAAACATCTCTTCGCCTGTTTCAAAGCAGCATTCATCAGGAATCTGATAGCGCTCTTTGCAGTACATTCTCTTTTCTTCATCCGCCTCTGCAATAGCAACGATCTTCATTTTGTCCGTCAAGTCTTCTGAAATTCGCGCATATACATCTTTTCCGCGGCTGCCCATGCCACAGATCGCCACACGAATCGGATATTCAAATTTTTCCATGTTTAGTTCCCTCTCTTTTTATTTCTTAATCAATATCATACCCGCGCCTGCCGCCAGAGAAACAACTGCTCTCCCGTTATGTCCGCGAACCACGCGTCCTGTCATCGCATCCAGCAATTCCTTTTCCTCCGCAAGCGCCGCTGGGAGCTCCACAGGCCGGCAGATATGTACTTGTGATGTATTAAGCAGGCAGAGCGCTGTCTCCACATCCGTCCGCCTCAAATAAGCATACAGCCCATCTTTGCCCACTTCCTGCGTTTTAAATGTACCTTCGCGCAGCACGCGCAGACTGCCCCGCAGCTTGGTCAACCGCTTATAATAGGCCAGCATGCTGCTGTTTCCCGTTTTATGCCACTCCATGCTGCGCCGGCAATCCGGGTCTGGCCCGCCGCGCATGCCCAGTTCATCGCCATAATAGATAATCGGAACGCCTGGATGGGTCATCTGGAAGAACACCGCTGCCCGCATATCGCGCACCCGTCCGGCGCAATGCGTCAGCATTCGCTCCGTATCATGGCTCGACAGGAAGTTCCACAGGACATTCTGCACCTCTTGGGGATAAAGCATCATAGCGCGGTTAACGCCCGCGTCAAATTCTGCCAGCGTCCAGCTCTTTTCAGCAAAAAAATGCCAGATCGCCCCTGACAGCAGATAATGCATCGTGCCATCAAACATATCCCCCTGTGTGCACCACTCACGCGAATCCTCCCAGCACTCCGCAATCAGAATGGATTCAGGATTCTCTTCCTTCACAGCACGCCTGTACTGCCGCCAGAAGTCTGGATAAACCTCCGGCGACACGTCCAGCCGCCAGCCGTCCACATGTGCCTCGCGGAGCCAGTATCGGCCCACATCCAGAAAATACGCCGCACATTCCGGATTCTGCATGTTGAGCTTGGGCATGTATGCCCACTTCTCACCAAATGTCATGTAGCCGCAGGGATATTGTTCTCCAAAGAAAAACCAGTCGTAATATGCGGATGCTTTTCCATTTTTCTGTGCATCCTGAAAAGGTGCAAAACCCAGTCCGCAATGGTTGAACACGCCATCCAGAACGATGCGAATGCCGCGTTCATGCAGCGCATCTGCCAACGCACGCAGATCCTCCAGCGTTCCCAGCAGCGGATCAATCTGATAGTAATCAAACGTATTATAACGATGAGATGTATCTGATAGGAAAAGCGGCGTCATATAGACCACGCCGACACCCAGTTCTGCCAGATATGGAACAGCTTCCAGCACGCCTTTTAAATTGCCGCCAAACCGATATTCGTTTGCAACACGCTTGCTGCCCCACGGTTCCACCGTTTCCTCTCCTGGAACCTCTACACGGCGGAATCTGTCCGGAAAAATCTGATAGCCCACGCATCCGCGTGCCCATTGTGGCTTTTCCTCCGCTGCATATGCATGAAAAACGTGAAACGGCGCTTTGCAATCGTCTTTATAGGCATGTGTGCCATCCGCATCATGGAGCAGAAGAATATCTCCTGCACGCAGCTTAAACGCATACATGACGCGTGGATCACACGGCTTGAACACAGCCTGAAAAACTTCGTGTACACCATCGCACCACATGTGCTCCATCACGATCTCTTCGGCTTTCAAAAAAGAACCGCCATACGTTGCAGCATAGCGAAGTGTAACCTCATCAAACTCGCCAGCTCCCGTTTTGAGCCTGATGCACACGCGTCCATCAGAAAGGGTGTGTCTATACTCCAGCCATGGCAGATGATCAATCGCCGCAATCTGCACGGTATCACCTCTTTATTTTTCTTTTGTCTTTATTATCCGTCGATTTTTTCTGGCTGTCAAGCAAATATCTTGCATCCTTCAGACTGATTTTTTACACTCTTTAAACGTATTGTTCAACCCTGTACGGACAATCTAGAATTCAATACTAGATTTTGCTTGTGCTTCATTGACAGAAGCAGGGGACATCCCTTATAATATATGAGAATGACCGGCTGTCTGCCGGATATGGGAGGATTACCATGAAAATTCTTGCTGACAGCTCTTGTGACCTTTCCCCAGAACTGCGCGAACGGACAAAAGCCTGCACCGCACCTTTGACCATCACCATCAGCGGTGTGGATTATGTGGACGACGGCACAGTGGAAATTGCCCCCTATCTGGCTGCTATGAAGAGTTGTAAGGAGCCGGCTCGCTCTGCCTGCCCTTCTCCTGACCTGTATGCGATGGAAATGAAAGACGATGACTGTTTCGTCATTACGCTGTCCAGCAAGCTCTCCGGATCTCACAATGCCGCCATGCTTGGCAAGGATCTTGCTTTGGAAGAAGTGCCTGAAAGACGCATTCACGTCTTTGACAGTGAAAGTGCCAGCGCCGGAGAAACTTATATTGCGCTGATGATCCGCGACCTGATTAACGAAGGACTTTCCTTTGAGGAAATTATTAAAGCTGTCGATGAGAAAATCCGCACCATGCATACGCTGTTTGTCCTGGACTCCCTCGAGAACCTTGTCAAAAACGGACGTGTCAGCAGAGCCGTGGGACTGGTTGCGGGTGTTCTCTCCATTCGTTTGGTAATGAGCGACGATGGTCACGGCAATATCAAAAACATCAGCAAAGCTCGCGGCACCAAGGCAGCACTGACCCAGATGGTTGAAAACTGCCGCAAGCACACGGACGGCTTGCCGCAAAGCTCTCAGCGCCTCGTGCTTTCCTACTGCAACTGCCCGGAGCGTGCTGAGCAGGTTGCTCGTATGATTCGCGAAAAGTGTCCGGCAATTGGCGAAATCGTCATGACACCAACCGGTGCGCTTTCCTCAATGTACGCCTATGACGGCGGCATCGTTATTGCATATTGATAATCATAAAACGGATAGGGAAAACCTATCCGTTTTATGATTTGGGTTAACCGATGCAGATCCCTTTCAGCTCCGCAAAAGTCTTCATTGCATATGTTGCAAAATCAGCTGCTTCTCCAAGGCCGGCGCTGTCAAAGCCGCCCGCTTTAGCCGCCTCAACGCCTGCCTGTGCGTCCTCAACAACAAGGCATTCTTCCGGGGCAAGTCCGATAAATTCCGCCGCCATGGTAAACACCTGCGGATCGGGTTTAGAACGGGTGATATTTGTACCATCAGAAATCGCATCGAAAAAATCTTCCAATCCAAGTCGTTCCAGAATAAACTTTGTATTCTTGCTGGACGAACCAATTGCCAGCTTCATCCCCGCATTTCGAAGCGCCAGAAGTGTATTTCTGACCTCATCAGACAGATCTGCGGACGACATATTATGAAGCAGCTGGCGGTATATATCGTTCTTTTCCGTCGCAATTGCCTCCTTCTCCTCCGTTGTAAACTTTCTGTCGCTCCGTTCCAGAATAATCTCAAGGCTGTCCATGCGTGACACTCCACGCAAGCGGTTATTGATCGTCTTGTCGAAATAAATCCCCAACTTATCCGCAACTGCCTTCCAAGCCTGATAATGATATTGATCCGTGAAGCAGAGCACCCCATCCAGGTCGAATATCACGCCCTGATATCTGTTCATCGTTAAACCTCTTCTCTTTGGCACCTTTCGCCATCTTTTTTATTCATTATACCCGTATGCAGCATATCTGTAAAGGCGGAGCGCACAACTCTTGTACGCTCCGCCTTTATCATTCAAAATTATTGAATTATTCTCTTGAAATCGTTCATTGTTCTTCAGACGGCTTCTGATTTTTGTGAGAAGTGACGGCATTTAATACAGCAATCACGCCCCACAGGAGCAGCATCACACCGAAAATTCCGGCCATTCCTTCCGCCATCAGGCGAAGCGACCATAAAAATGCATCCATATTCATTTCACTGCCTCCTTTACACCAACGGTCCGACGAGCGCTAAAATCAGTCCTCCCGCTACAACAGACGCGACCTGTCCAGCAACATTTGCCCCCGCAGCCTGCATCAAAATAAAGTTGTAGGGGTCTTCCCCCTTAGCCATCTGTGCAATAACGCGAGAGGACATCGGGAACGCCGAAATACCCGCTGCACCAATCATTGGATTGATCTTCTTTTTCGCAAACAGGTTGATGATCTTTGCAAAAATCACACCACCGAATGTATCAAACACAAATGCTACAAGTCCAAGTGCCAGAATCAAAAGTGTCTGAGGCACAAGGAATGTTTCTGCCTGCATCCTGACCGCCACCGTCAACCCCAGAAGCAGACTGATGAGGTTGGCCAGCACATTCTGCGCCGTCTCAGACAAAGCGCGCAGAACGCCGCATTCGCGCAAGAGATTGCCAAACATCAGAAATCCAACCAGCGCCGCTGACTGGGGAGCCGCCAGCCCCGCAATCATCGTCACGACAATCGGGAACAGAATCCGCGTTGTCTGAGAAATCTTTCCCGGGGTATACGCCATGCGGATTTTTCGTTCCTTCTTCGTGGTAATCAGACGAATACAGAACGGCTGTACAATCGGCACCAGAGCCATATAAGAATAAGCTGCCACGATGATGGCCGCCGTATAGTTGCTCTGAAGCATGTTGGCAACAAAGATAGAGGTCGGACCGTCCGCTGCACCGATGATAGCAATAGACGCCGCATCGCGCAGTTCAAACCCGAAAAGACTTGCTGCTGACAGTGTAAAGAAAATACCGAACTGCGCTGCTGCGCCGAACAGCAGAAGCTTTGGATCCGCCAGCAGCGGACCGAAGTCGATCATGGCACCGATGCCGATAAACAAAAGCAGCGGAAAAAGTTCATTGGCAATGCCCGCCTGAAATAAGGTTTCCAGCACTTCAACCGCGCCGGAGTTCGGCAGATTGCACAGGATGCAGCCAAAGCCCATTGGCAGAAGCAATGTCGGCTCCATCTTTTTGCGAATCGCCAGCGCGATCATACCTGCGCCAATGGCCCACATGACAATCTGCTGTGGTGTCAATGCACTGATGCTTTCAAGCATGCGTACGTCCTCCATTCCTCACCCTAAAAATTCTTAGCAAGGCTGATTATATCTGAAATTCCAATTTATTTCAATATTTAAATTTATTTTTATTATTTCTGTTTGAATAGACTTTCCATGTCTTTTGATCGCTTGAAAAAGATTTGGGAACATGCAGAAATTAACTTTTACGTGTTTTGAGTATGCCTTATCCCCTTTTCGTTCCATTCTAAGAACTGTAAAAAAAGAGATCAGCTCAGATATATTAAGTAGATTGTGTTATGCACACAAAGTAAAATGCGTTGAGATGCATCCAGTATTTAGAATCGGCAGACGATGTTCAGCAAAAGAAATTTAAAGGGATGCTCCGTCAACAAGCGTGCAAAAAATGGATGCCTCTGTAAAAAACAGAAAGGCATCCATCTGCGCAGCATAATTTAATTTCCGATACGTTCAGAATTTTGAGCACCTGTCATCGCTTTGGGGCTCTTTTTTACATTTTAATCAGTTCATATTCCCTTGTGCCCAGTCCGATCTTCTCTGCATGTTCCAAACAGCTCCTCCACTCAGATTCCGGCGTTGAGTTTCGGAAATGATCACCGCAGTCCTTGAAGCCGGAATGATGGATGTGATCGCTCAGCTGGCTGTTGGGCAGCGGAGACGCCTTCATACAGGCATCTACACAAGCCTGATCGAGCGCCAGCGGATCGAACGAAGCAAACATACCAATGTTCGGCAAGATGGGCGCATCATTTTCACCATGGCAGTCGCAATTGGGAGAAACGTCCACAATCAGGGAAATATGGAAGCAGGGACGCCCGTCTACAACAGCTTTTGTGTACTCGGCCATGCGTCTATTGAGCATTTCATTGGCATTATCATTTTTGAATTCAATTGCATCAAAGTTGCACGCGCCAAGGCAGCGGCCGCAGCCAACGCAGTTTGCCTGATCAACGTGCATTTTGCGCGCCTGCTCATCAAAGACAAGACCACCATTCGCGCATTCCTTTTGGCATTTGCGGCATCCGCGGCAAGCTTCTGCATTGATCTGCGGCTTTCCGCTGGAATGCTGATCTTTCTTTCCCGCACGCGAACCACAGCCCATACCAATATTCTTGATGGTTCCGCCAAAGCCTGTCATCTCATGGCCCTTAAAATGTGTTAAGCTGATGAACACATCCGCGTCCATAACTGCGCGGCCAATGCGCGCCTCTTTCACATATTCGCCGCCCGCAACGGGCACCAGCACGTCATCTGTGCCTTTCAGACCATCACCAATGAGAATCGGGCATCCGACTGTCAGCGGTGTAAAACCGTTCTCCCATGCACATTCAAGATGCTCCAGCGCGTTCTTTCTGCTGCCAGGATACATGGTGTTGCAGTCCGTCAAAAATGGCTTGCCGCCCAGCGCCTTGACTACATCCGCAACCGCCCGCGCATAGTTTGGCCGAAGATAGCTGATGTTGCCCATTTCGCCAAAGTGCATCTTGATAGCTACGAATTTACCCTCCATGTCAATTTGGCCAATCCCAGCTTTTTGAATTAACTTTTTGAGCTTTGTGGGCATACTGTCCCCGAAGGCAGGTGTTCTGAAATCCGTAAAATAGACCTTCGCTTTTTCCATGGTACATTTCCCCTTCTTTTATTTTAAGTGACAAAATATAAGCTCAACGCCACCATCACAATCAAGCTGACCGCGATGGAAACGGAGTTCATAAAGCTGGACATCGCCGTATCGCCGTGGCAGCGATCGGTATAGACCGGGGACAAGCCGGACAGCGGTGCAAAACAAATCACCGCAATCACCTGGCGCACAAGAAGATCAAATGGTGTCAAGAAATAAACCACACAGGCTGTTACAGACGCAAACATCAGCCTGAAAACAATGAGGCGGGCTGTCTCCACAAGCAGTTGTTTGTCGCCCGTTGGCTCAAACATCATGCCGATCATCAGCATGGCAATAAATGCATTGGCCTGCGCGGCTGGGCGGGTCAGCTCAAATACAGCTTGCGGAATCTTTATACCTGCTGCTGCAATCAGAATCATAACCATATATGTATCAAAAGGCACGGATTTGAGGAATTTCAGGATAATCTGTCCCACACTCTCCTGCTCTTTCCCGCCAGTATGCAGAAGCGTAGAGGTCATCGCATACAGTCCGCCCGTCATCATAACCGCGTTTCCAGTATCGAACATACATGCTGCTACCATGCCTCTGCTGCCGAAAAAAGCCTGTATCAAAGGCATGGAAAAGCATCCAACATTATACCCGCTGACATTGAGCATTCTAAATGCCCGTGTGCGTGCATCCATACCACGCGTACCCAAATACACCAGAAGGGCAGGAAGAAATGCAAAAAGCAGACCTATACCCACCAGCCAGAACATACGCCCCTGTCGCTCGAAGCCGTCAAAAGCATGAATGACGGCGCAGGGCAGCGTAATATTCATCATGATTTTGGAAAGTAACTTATACTCATTTTTTTCGAAAAAACCGAATCTCTTGAGCATATGTCCCAGAAGAATGACCAGAACGAAAGACATGGGCTTCATTAAATAAGACATTTTCTTCCTCTATCTGCGTTTTAAAAAGCCGCTCTGTATTTTAAAAAAGAATCCCGAGAGAGAAAACTCCCGGGATGTTAATTAGCCTTCAACAGCTTCCTTGAGTGCCTTGCCCGGCTTGAACATCGGAGAACGTCGTGCGCCGATCTGGATTTCTTCACCGGTCTTAGGGTTGCGAGCCTTGCGAGCTGGGCGCTCTTTGACTTCGAAAGCACCGAAGCCAACAATCTGAACCTTTTCGCCATTTTTGAGACTCTCAGCAACAATGTCGCTCATTGCGCACAAAGCCGCCTCGGCATCCTTGCGGGTCAGGCCCGCCTTCGCGGCAATTGCCGCGCTCAATTCATTCTTATTCATGGTGTAAAAAAATCCTCCTTAAACAACATCACCGTATTGCTGATGTGTTTTTTATCATCAATCGCACATTCCGGCGACTATAACATATTCTACATGCTTTTCCTCTTTTCTGCAAGAGAAAACCGCAATTTTTTTAAATTTCATTTGTCGGCCTTGTTTTTCCAAACTCTTTCTGCAGCGCATCGATTCGTTTGCCCGTAGCTGCACGCAGCGCTGTTTCTGCATCCAGGCCGCTTGCTTCTGCCAGAGTACACAAGCTTTCCAGCATGACGCCCAGTGCTTCTTCCCGGCAGACTTTGTCCGCAGACTGCACGCCCTGCTCGGCGGCATGGAGCTTTTCAAGCGCTGCCTCAACACAAAGCGTTTCTCCCTTGGCGCCCGCTTCCCGGCGGATGACCTTTTGCGCACGCATCAGCCCAGGCAGTGACTTTGCAACATCCAGAACGCGCTCTAAGGCGTTCTGTTCGCCGCGCTCTTTGCGTTTGGCTTCTTCCCAGATGGGAACAACTGCCTGCGCATTTTCCGCTCTTTCATGACCGAATACATGGGCATGGCGTGTTATCATCTTATGGGCAGCCATGCTCGTCACATCACGGTCTGTAAAATCCCGATGTTCTGCCCCGATAGCACTGTTGAGCACCACCTGTAAAAGCACGTCTCCCAGCTCATCAGCGATCTTCTCCGGCTCTTCCTGCTCCATGGCCTCTGCTGCCTCGCAGGCCTCTTCTATCATATACTGGCGAAGCGTATGATGCGTCTGTGCCCTGTCCCATGGACATCCGCCCGGACCGCGCAGACGGCCAACAACATCCACAAAATCCTCATAGGATGCACGGGTACGATCATACACGCTGACAAAAGGTACAAAGACCGCTGTGCAATGGTCATAGTGTTCCTGTCTGTCCAGCTCACACAGCAGAATAGGCCGTGCAGAAGCCGCATTTTCAATAAAATACACGGTCATTTCATCGTCAAAAAGATCTGAAAGCCAGAGCTTCACATCGGATGCCAAATAGCGATTGTCAATCTCCGTAATGACTTGCGGCGCATCTGCCTGTACACGCATCTCCTGTGTGGACAGCGCCGTCACAACGCGCAGATTTTCCGTATTGATGCCATAAGGCAACACAGCGCATGCCGCCGTATCCATCAAAGATACGCCAGGTGCAGCACACAATTTCATGTCATCGGGCAGTATGCGTGCTAAAAAGCGTACTGTCGCATCGTTTTGCGGCTCGCTGACGCCATAACACAGGCTGCCGCACTGCCGCGCCAGTGCAATCAGCTTATCCGCCGCCATTTCGCAAAGCTCATCAAAGTCCTCGCACTGTTCATACAGCGCATCAAGCGTTTCGAAGGGCACGCCTTCCTGCCTAAGCATTTTTGCCACGCCATGCCTGCCCGTGCGCAGGACAAGATGCTCTGCCTCTTTAAGCGCAGAAAATGCACCCAGAGTGAGCATCTCCTTATTGTCCGGCCCCAAAGCTGCCAGAGTTATGATATGCTGATCCATGTTTTTTATTCGTTGTCCTGCTTATTGAGGACGCTCTCGATGATGAAACGCGGGCGATGTTTGGTTTCATTGTAAATCTTGCCAATGTACTCCCCCACAACGCCCAAGCCAAGCAGCTGAATGCCGCCAAGGAGCCAGATGGAGCCCATCAGAGAAGTCCAGCCCACGGATGTATGACCCGCAATCTTTGCAATCAGTGCGTACAAGAGCATGATGACGCTCACAATGAACACAATCACACCTGCCGTAAAGACAAGCCGAATCGGCTTTACTGAGAAGGACGTAATGCCGTCAGCGGCAAACGCCAGCATCTTTTTGAGCGGATATTTACTCTCGCCCGCAAAGCGTTCCGCGCGTTCATACGTCACTGTTGTCCATTTGTAGCCAATCTGAGGCACAATGCCGCGAAGGAACAGGTTGACTTCAGAAAACTGGGAAAGCCCTTCCACTGCTCGGCGGCTCATCAGACGATAGTCTGCATGGTTGAAAACGATATCTACGCCCAGCGCTTTCATGACCTTGTAAAATCCCTCAGCGGTAAAGCGTTTAAAGAAGGTATCGGTATCCCGCTTGCTGCGCACGCCGTAAACAACTTCATAGCCCTTATGATAAGCATCGATCATTGCATCTACGGCGTTGATATCATCCTGAAGATCTGCATCCATGGATATAATCATGTCCGCATAATTCATCGCTGTCAAAAGTCCCGCCAGCAATGCATTCTGATGGCCGCGGTTGCGGGAGAGATTGACACCGGAGAATAGCTCTGGTTTTTTCTCGTGCAGGGACTGAATGATGGGCCAGGTATTGTCGCTGGAGCCATCGTTAACAAACATAATGCGGCTCTTTTCGCTGATTTTTCCCTGTTCCATCAGACTCGTCATCTTTGCTTCAAGACGCTTGCTCGTCTCCGGCAGAACTGCCTCTTCTTTATAACAGGGAACAACAATGTAAAGCGTATTTTTATCGTTCATGGGTAATCCTTTCCGCACATCGGCATCGCCTGTTCAGCCTGAAATTACCTTTCCGGCGGGACACTGCCGCCTTGTCCAAGCAGGCTGTCCCGAAGAGCCGCCAGTTCACCCGCGCTGCGGGACAGCGCAGCGGCCGCTCCTGAAAGCATTTTGTCTGCGTGAACGCAGGCCTGATTATAGATGCTGTCTGCATCCTTTTCGGCGCGCTCTCGCGTTTCCATGGCATAAGCCTGGGCGCGGCGCGTGATTTCGTTTTCTTCCACCAGCTTCTGAGACTGCTGCTGCGCACTGAATATGATCTGCTCTGCGCGCGTTTCTGCGTCCGCGATGATCGCTTCCGCATCATCCTGCGCTTTCTGGCGAGTCTTTTTATCATATTCATCTGCCTCGTCCTGAATCTGCTGTTTAAATGCCTTGGCTTTATTGACAGTTTCAGAATAAATTTTATCTGCTGTATCTGCTGTTTTATCTGCCTCAGCCCGTGCCTCCTCCAGCATCTGATCCTTATTGGTCAATATCGCCTGCGCTTGCACAACAGCGTGGGGCATCGCAATGCGCAGCTGACCAATCAGATCAATCAGCGCGCTGGCATCAACAATGCACAGATCGCGCTTCATCGGCACCCTGCGGGCATCGTTGACGCGAATTTCCAACTGATCGATCACACGCCTGATTTGACCGATGCTGTCTGTCGTCTGCTGCTCACGGCGCATCGTACGCTCCGCCTGATGCTCTCTGTGATCCATCCTTATCCTCCTTAACGGTTGCTGCGGGCAAGCGCCTCGCAGATTTCTTTGTCCGTTCCCTCCGGCACCATAGCGCTGATGTCTCCGCCGAACGCGGCCACCTGACGCACAATGCTGGAAGATATGTTGGCGCAATTGGCAGACGTTGTCAGAAACAGCGTTTCCACGCCGCCAAGCATCTTGTTGACCTGTGCCATCTGGTATTCCGTCTCAAAATCCCCTAACGGGCGAAGTCCGCGCACAACAGCATCTACTTCCATTTCCTCTGCGCAGAACGCAAGCAGGCCTCCGTGAGCGATTACTTTCACGTTTGGCAGATTCCTGCATGCCTTCTCAATAAGCTGAATGCGAAGCGGCACATCAAGAAAACCAAGCTTTTCAGGATTGTGCATCACGGCGACAATCAATTCGCCGCAGAGCGCGGAAGCGCGCTCGATGATGTCCAAGTGCCCTTTGGTCACGGGGTCAAAGCTTCCTGCATACAAAAGTCTATTCATCTTGTACCCTCCCTGCGTCTGACGAACGTAATTTCTGTATCGCCGTATCGGCGCTGATCGAACGCGTCAAACCGTGCGTCCAGAAGCGGCGCATGACCGCGCCTGTGCTCAATAACCAGAAGAAACGATGTTGACAACAACCCCTTCTCATAGAGTGCCGCGCACATTTCCCCGGTATTCTCCATTTTGTACGGTGGATCAAGAAACACCATATCAAACACACAGCCTTCCTGTACAAGCTGCTGCATTGCCGCGTGATAATCACGGGAAAGCAAGCGGCACTTATCCTGCATTTTCGCTGTTTCAATGTTCTTGCGAATGGCATCGCAGGCTGCGCGATCCGTATCTACCATCACAGCGAACTGCGCGCCGCGGCTCAAAGCCTCCAACGACAGGGCCCCTGTTCCAGCAAATAAATCCAAAATGCGCGCATCTTCCACGTCCCAGCGCAGAATATTGAACAGCGATTCGCGCACATAGTCCTGTGTTGGGCGCGTATTCGCGCCCGGCGGCGCAACAAGCATTCGCCCGCGCGCCTGACCGCCTATGATTCTCATGGCGTGTCGTCCCCCTCTGTTTTCAAGGCATACCGGCAAAAGCAGCCATTTTCCAGCTGGTTTCCAGTCTTTTTATTATATCAGACACCCTCATTTTTTTCAACCTTGACAGCATAAAAAGCACATTTAGACGATCTGTACACGCTTTCAGCCGCTTCCCCACGAATCAAAAAAACGGGGAAAGCCGCATTTCGGGTGCCCCGTCTTCCTGTTTTTGCTTAAACAAGCTTCTTCTTCTCATGCTTTTCAGCATTCTGGCCGTAATGCACTTCTCCTCCGCCTTCAAGCAGCGTTTTGGCCATCTTGTTCTTTTTTGCTTTTTTTGCAGCCAGTCGTTTAGCCTTGTTCTGCATCTCCTGTCGTTTTTCATAAACAGAAGGGGCGCTCAGATATCCCGCCAGATAGGCTGCCGGGTAGCTCAACAGCATCAGCGGAGAAAGCCTGTCAATTATCAAGACCATCTTCTGCGGATCAGAAAAAAGATTCACGTATACAAGTACTGGCAGACGTACAATCATGCGCAGAACGTCCATAGCTGCTATCCCCGTCTCCTGCACATAAGTCATAAGTGGAGCCATCACATCTGTACGTGCGCCATACGTGCCCAGCAGCCAAGCCGGAAGATCCTGCATGGTATAAGTGTAGGGCTTTACCGTTGCTGCAAGCACAACAGACAGCAGAAGCGGAATGCCAAACACAACAAGCGCTGCGCACAGCGCTTTGAGCGGATGATAGCCATGTTCATCGACGCTGCCCTTTCCCAGATGCTCCGCACGCCGACTGGCTTCTACATTCTTAAATCCGATGGATGCCCCTTCATTCCAGAACATTAACAGGATCATGCCCACAATGCCCAGCGTCAAAACGGTACGGATTATCATGTTCTGAATGGCTTGAAGCATGCCGAATACAAGGCCCAACACCGTGATGACCATTACAAACAGCAGAAGCTTGCTTGCCATTGGCAGGACCTGTTTTCCCCAGTGCTGTGCGTGAAGCACAGACTTTTTCTCCATCTGTTTCATCTTTCTTCCTCCTGTACATGCACGGTTTCGGACGGTGTCACCACGCAGTCCATCCGTCTGTCTTCCTGTGTCTGTGGTATGCGCTCAAAAAGCGCAAAATCCGCACAGATACCGACGCGAACAGCCTTTTTCCCGCTTAAAAAACGGTCGTAATAGCCGCCGCCATATCCAATCCGTCCGCCTCTTCTGTCGAATGCCAGCCCGGGCACGAGCACAAAATCCACATTCTCTTCTATCGCGCAGTCTTCCCCCGGTTCCATAATGCCATATGCGCCTGGAACCAGTTCATCAAGCGTCTTGATCCTTCTGGCATACATGATTCCCAGTCCCTCACATCGCGGAAGGAGCAATGTCCGGCCTGTTTTCAGCACATCTTCCATCACGGCAGTCAGAGGAACCTCTCCATCAATCGCAGCATATGCCATCACTGTGTGTGCCATTTGATACACTGAAAGCTCCAGAATCTGCGCACAGACTGCTGCGCCATCCTGCACACCCGCTTCTTTGCGCTTTTTACGCATCAAGCGCCGAATTTCCTGCGCCGTCATACATTAAAATAGAGCCGCGGCACACGCTTACCGGGGGAACAGAGCACCTCATAGCTGATCGTTGAAAGCCATCGCGCCATATCCTCGGCAGAAATGTACTCCTCTCCTTGTCTGCCAAGAAGGACAACTTCGTCGCCAGTCTGCGCATCTGGAATATCCGTCACATCCACCATCATCTGATCCATACACACCCGTCCAAGAATCCGCGCCCGTTTTCCGCGCACAAGCACGCAGCCGCACTCACCAAGCCCGCGCCTGTATCCATCTGCATAGCCGACCGGAACCGTCATGACGCGTGTCTGCCGTTCAGCCTTAAATGTGCCGCCATAGCTCACTCGCTCGCCCGGTTCAATCGTTTTTACATAGACGCCATGCGTCACCCAGCGCATGGCAGGAATCAGCCCTTTCGCCTCCGGCACAGGCGGATAGCCATACAGCGCCAGCCCCCCGCGCACCATATCCGCATGAATCTCTGGATAACGAAAAATCGCCGCTGTATTCGCCGCATGATGCAAAATTTTTCCAGGATGCACGCAGGTTATCGCATCCGAAAGCCGTTTAAACTTTTCCCACTGTTCTGCCGTCTCGCTGTCCTTTTCTTCATCTGCACAGGCCATATGCGTGAAGCAGCCCGTCAATTCAATACCCGGCAAGCTGTCAATCAACCGTGTGAGCCTCTGCACATCTTCAACAGTACGCACGCCAATGCGGTTCATACCCGTATCCAGTTTTAAATGAACATGCACAGTTTTGCCAAGCGTTACGCCCGCTTCTGAAAGCGCATATATACCCGCTTCTTCAAAAACCGTTTGTACAAGATCATACTGCGCAACAGCGTATGCTGCTTGCGTTTCGATGCCGCCCAGAACAAGAATCGGCGCATTCACACCGCCTTCCCGCAATTCAATTCCCTCTTCGGGAATAGCCACTGCCAGCATATCGGCTCCCGCTTCAATTGCTGCCCGTGCCACAGGAACCGCCCCGTGTCCATAGGCATCCGCTTTAACAACCGCCATCAACTTGGCGGCTGTACAGCGCTTCATGACGCTTACATTGTGGCGAATGGCTGAAAGATCCACCTCGCACACAGTATATCGCTGGATGGTCATGACCTGCTTTCCTCCTTCTGCCGCACTTTCTTCATTATTATAGCGCAAACCAGAGCAAAAAGAAAGAAAAGCCTTTTTTCAATCTTTTTGGGGGCACTTTCTGCTGTTCTACTCACATTCTACCTCTATTTTCCCATGTTCTACCTGCTTTCGGTTGAAAAATAGCCTGCGCTCCTGTACAATGACTGCAGAGGTGATTTTATGTTTGAAATCGACAAGAAAAAATTCGGTGCCTTTCTCTCCGTCCTTCGCAAAGAAAAGGGCTTCACCCAGAAAGAACTGGCTCAGGCTCTGTACATTTCCGATAAGGCTGTCAGCAAATGGGAAACGGGAGCCAGCATTCCAGATACGTCTCTTTTGATTCCGTTGTCTGAACTGCTGGGGGTATCCGTAACGGAACTTCTTATGGGTGAGCGCACGAAGGAAAACTTGCCGCCCGAACAAGTCGAGAATGTTGTAAAAACGGCACTATCCTATCCTGAAAACCATCCTGAAAGACAAAAAAAGAAGTTCAGTTTCTGCTATCTGCTGTGTGTGCTTGTCAGTCTTTTAGGTCTATGGATCAATTATAAAACCGATACGCTTATTGAGCCGTTCATCATATTTATTGTTCTTTCCATCGTATTCGGTGCGTATTTTTTCTTCTTCGTTCATGACCGTCTGCCTGATTATTATGATAAAAACCGCATCAGTTGTGTCAGTGACGGCTTTTTCAGAATGAATGTGCCTGGAGTGACATTTAATAACTCCAACTGGCCCCACATTGTGCGTGTTGGGCAGATCTGGTGCTGCCTGTCTTTGGTTCTTATCCCTCTTTGCATGGCACTTTTTTCCCGATTTGCCTTCTTTTCTGCCTTCGGCTATTTGATCCCGTTGCTTATGTTTCTGGGCGGGTTATTCATCCCCATGATTGTTGTCGGAAAAAAATACGAATAATCGTTACAAAAAGCGGCTGATTTCCTTTTTAAGCTCCTCTTCCTGCTGAATCAGCTTTTTCGTGATATCCTTGGCCTTTTCATCTGCCGCTTTATACTGATTGAGATACCTGTTCAGACACTTTACGCCCATGTTACACCCATCCGTCAGCAAATCTGCAATGTTTTCATCCGTTGCATCCATCGCCAGGCGCACGCTGGTTTTCATAAATGACATTCCCCTCAGCACTGGATGTGCGTCCTTGCCTTCATCATGAAAGTGTTTCAATTCATTCTCGATTTCCGCTGCAAGCTTTTCGTGCTTTTTCCGGCAGTCAGCCAGACAGCGCCTCATCTGCGCATCCTTTACCCTTTCCATCACGCCTTCAATGGCCTGTGTGCCCATTTGAATGCCTGCATCGCATTCCCGAAGCAGGCGAACGGTATCCGGTTCAATCATGAATGGTTCACATCCTTTCAGGCATAGAATGTACGCTTCAAATTTCAATTATTCTCTAATCATGAAAACCGGCTAAGCCGGTGGTTTGACTAAGCCCTGTAAGGGCCTTTTACCGGCAGCGCTAAAGCGCTCTGAAAATCTGACAACCGCACCACGATCACATGGCGGCCCCTAAAGGGGCTGCTTTTACTTGCCCTTTTCTACCTGCTCACCCGTAAACGGGTCGATCATCTCTTTCATCGTCAGCTGCTCATACTGCTTATCTTCTTCCAACTGATTTCTGATGTATTCCTCTATTGCTTTTTTGTTTCTTCCCACTGTATCCACCTCTGCACCAAAATTGCCTGTTCCCGTATCTGTATTTCATATTCGCAAACTTATCAAATATCATTAAGGCGCTTTTTCCTTTCAGATATCCCATAAAT
>JAHHSO010000012.1 GCA_020025205.1 Christensenellaceae bacterium
CTGATTGCAGCGATGAAAGGATGATGCTTTAAAAGGCGTCGTCCTTTTTTGTATGCTGAATACTTTCTTCACAGGCAGAAAAAATGCGGTTGCAATTGAAAATGTCACAAAGAAATCACAATTCCTTGATATTGCGTTGAGTTTTTTTCTATATGATAGAGCTGTGTCAGAAAGAAAGGAGTTGTTTTTATGGTAGAACGACTGAAGCCCTGGCAGGAACGAATCAATAGATTGCTGACAGCCCTCGGGTTAGAACCCTTGTTTTATAGTCGCGTCCGTGTTGTGGCACAAACAAAGAAAAACAGAAGCAGCGAGAGGAGATTCTAAAGATGAAAAAGAGGAGAAAGGTATGGCCCATTGTCCTCATTATTGTCCTGCTGGCAGTATTATTTATTCCAAGATTTTTTGAAAATTCAAAAAAGCAGGAAGCAGCTGTGCCAGTTAGCGGTTATACGGTTGGACGTGGGGATGTGGAAGTCACCATCACCGGCAGCGGAATGCTTGAATCTGCGGATACAATGGAGATCAATTTGCCGGAAGGCGTGAAAATGGACACAATCTTTGTCAAAGAGGGAGATGTGGTTCAGGCGGGGGATGCGCTGGCTGTACTTGACAGAAACTCTTTGGAGTATCGTGTAGCTGAATTGTCGGCGGAATTGTCCTCGCTGGATAGAGAGCTGGGCAGCCGCAGGTTGAACGGAACCATTAAAACTCCGGTTAAGGGACGCATCAAGTATCAGCCTGCTGGCGAAGACGATGATGTTGTAGAGGTGGTTAATCGTTATGGCGCACTGGCCATCCTGTCAACGGACGGCATGATGCAGGTTGCCCTGCAGACGGATAAAGGGCTTTCTGTGAATACCGAAGTCACGGTAAAATGGAATGACGGCAGCGCAGCAGGAAAGGTAGCCAGCCGAATGGACGGAGGGTATCTTATTACGCTGGATGACGATAAAGCGCCTTATCAGGGACAGGCAGAAGTCTTCTATGACGGAGAGACGATTGGTTCCGGAATGCTGGAAATTCATGCACCACTTGCGGTTTTTGGAAACGGAGGAACCATTAAGCAGCTTCATTATAAAGTGGGCGCAAAGGTGCAGGCCGATGCAACACTGTTTACGCTTGAAAATGAGCCGGCTACAGACCATTACCGTCAGGCACTTGCCGACCGTAACGAGAAGGCCGAGCAGCTGCAGAGAATTCTTGTCTATCAGAAGAATCCGCATGTTGTAAGCCCTGTCAGCGGAACAGTCAATGTGATTTCCGCTGTTGAGGGGAAAAAGCTCCAGTCTGAGGATCAGTCGGGAGAAGTGAATGCCTTCACACTGGGCACCGGCGGAGCGACAAAGATGACAGTGTCTGTGGATGAGCTGGATATTCCCAAGGTTGTCCCCGGACAGAAAGCTGAACTCACGCTGGATGCTTTCTCTTCAGAAAAATTTACAGCTGAAGTGGAGCGCATTTCGCACGTCGGTACAGCTTCGGGCAGCATCACTACTTATGCAGCCGATTTGAAACTTCCGTATGATGAGCGTCTGCTGGCTGGCATGAACGGCAGTGCGGTGATTCTTTCGGACAGCGTTCAGAATGTGCTGGTGGTTCCGTTGGGGGCCATTTATGAAGATGCAGATGGCTCTTATGTATATGTACTTGACAGCGCCAACGAACAGAAGAAGACATACATCACCACGGGGCTGTCCAACAGCAGCCATGCAGAGGTGACGGGAGGGCTGAACGAAGGCGACCGCATTGCGTATGAATCGGCTTCTTCTGGCTTGCACATGATGGGCGGCTATATGGGCGGCAGCATGTACAATGGGAGGAGTGGTCAGTAATGGCGGAAGGAAAGCCCATTATTGAGATGAAGGACATCACCAAAACCTATCACATCGGCGGGGAAGAAGTCCATGCGCTTGATCATGCAACCCTGACGATAAGGGAAGGTGAATTTGTGGCCATCATTGGCCCGAGCGGAAGCGGAAAATCCACGCTGATGAACATCATGGGCTGTCTGGATGTAGCGGACAGCGGCGAGTATCTGCTGGATGGTCAGGCCATTGAGAAGTATTCCGATGACGAGCTGGCAAAGATCAGAAATCGAAAAATCGGGTTTGTTTTTCAGAATTTTAATCTGCTTTCCCGCATGACTGCACAGGAAAATATTGAACTTCCGCTGATTTATCAGGGCGTGAGCGCCAATGAGCGCCGCGCCAGAGCACAGGCTGCCATCGAAAGGGTGGGACTATCTGACCGCGCAAAGCATAAGCCTACGGAACTTTCCGGAGGTCAGCAGCAGCGCGTTGCAGTTGCCCGTGCGCTGGCTACTAAGCCCTCTCTGATTCTTGCAGACGAACCAACGGGTAATTTGGATTCCCGCACAGGCAATGACATCATGAGGCTGTTTTGTGAACTAAACGAAGCAGGCAATACCATTGTATTGATTACACATTCAGAAAAAGTGGCTGCTCAGGCGCAGCGCCGCATTCGCATTATGGACGGTCATTTGGAGGAATGCGAGGATACAGCCCCGTATGCAGCGCCCAAGGAAGGTGAGAAGGCATGATTATTCAATCTGTCAAAATGGCTTGGGAGGCAGTGACGTCCAACAAGATGCGCTCTTTTTTGACCATGCTGGGCATTATCATCGGTGTGACTGCGCTGGTAGTTCTGGTTTCGCTGATCAGCGGTGCAACGAATTCCATTACCGGCGAGGTGGCAGCACTTGGCAATGATATGCTGATGGTCAATGTTTTGGACGACAAGGGGGCACCGCTGCGCCTGGAGGACCTGCCGGAACTGGCTTCGGAAAAATATGTGGATCAGATTTCTCCGTCCAGCTCCATGACGGCGGCTGCCAAGTACCAGACCACAGATACGACTGTATCGGTTTATGGGGTGACACCTGCTTATTACGACATTCAGGGGCTTGAGATTGAAGAAGGCCGTTTTTTGAAAAGGGCGGACATAGAAAACCGCTCATATGTGGCGGTGCTTTCCTATGATGCCGCGGATGAACTGTTTGGCACGACCAATCAGGTCATTGGCCGGCATTTTACCGTGGATGGGCGTTCCTTTGAGGTTGTGGGCATGCTGTCGCAGGAAGAGTCCATGATGGCTTCGATGATGAGCGGATTCGCCGTTTATGTGCCATTCAGCGTAGAAAGCCGAATGGCCGGACAGCCTTATATTCAGTCGATGTGCGTTTCTGCGACGGGGAAGACAGATGACGCTGAGAAAGTGATGAAAGAGGCGCTTTTGAAGCGGTTCCAGAATGATGAAGACGCTTTCTCTGTGATCAATATGTCCAGTATCTCGTCTGCCATGGCCACTATTACGGATACGCTGTCGCTGCTTCTGGGGAGCATTGCGGCGATTTCCCTTGTGGTTGGCGGCATCGGCATCATGAATATCATGCTGGTTTCTGTGACGGAACGCACGCGCGAAATCGGCATTCGAAAAGCAATTGGCGCAGGGCATCTGAGCATCATGATGCAGTTCTTGATTGAAGCGCTGATGCTCAGCCTGATGGGCTGTGCTGTTGGTCTGGCTCTTTCGTCTGGAATTCTTGCTGTGGTTTCCAAAATCGCAGGAACGATTACCTTCACAATGTCTGGAAGCGTTGTGATGCTGTCGGTTTGTTTCTCCTCGGCTATTGGCCTGATCTTTGGTCTCTATCCCGCCAACAAGGCGGCCAAAAAACATCCGATTGAAGCGCTTCGTTACGACGGCTGATTGTGAGTCGGATATTTAATTTCGGCGGGCGATGCTGAAAAAGAATAAATTAAATACGGTGCAGCACATCAAGACTGCGCCGTATTTTTTGTATTGCTGAAGGTACTGGAAAACTCTGATCTAAAATTCTTAAATCTACTTGGTCAGACAGTTCGTGATTATAAAAAACAAGCACAATCTCTACCTGATGGGATGGAGGTTGTGCTTTGAGGGGAGATGGGAAAGAGCAATGATCATTTCGATATGAAGCATGATTCGGGTAAAACACGCGGCACATGGAGCAGGTTTTTTGTGAACTTATAAACTGGACGGATACCGGCTTTGTGTGCTCAGATGTGTAACGACGCGAGTGATGCAATCATATACGATTCACGAAAATGTTCACAGAACGATCGGCATATCGTAATTTTGCTCGAAGAAATCTCTGCTGAGTTTGATTCAATCTGAAAGCTGTTTTAAAAGGGATTCGTAAACATCGGCAAAAAGGGCTGGATGATCATTGTAATCCGAATTATTGCGGAATACGCGGGCAATCAGTGCATCGTGAGCAGCTTCGTCTTTTTCGCGGAGCAGGCGAAGGAGTGCGGCGTCTTCTGCGCCGCGTCTGGAAGCTTCCAGGCGCATGCCAGGCCATGGACCATCTGTACCAGGATAGACGATGAAAGAATCGCCGCAGGGGAAATTGGTGCCAATGCCCGTGCGATTGGGGCAGCTTGTGCCCAGAAATGGATTCATGTTATTTTCGAACTGGTTGAATCCCCAGTGGAGAAAGCCGGAAATCCGATTTTTTGCACAGCCCCAGAAGAGGAGACGTCCTTTGAGAACGGCAAAGTCGAGGAAACGGTTGAGCCAATGCCCCTCGGGACTGCAGCAAACATAAGTCCAGACTTCTTCACCTAAACCGATCAGATGGTCAAAGGCATCTTTATGCTGCTCATATCCTGGCGTGCCGGGCACCCAAATATCAACACCGCCCCGGAATTCCGCAGAAGAAACTGCCTCTATGATTTTGACGCCGGGCAGGTACTTGCGCAAAATGGAAGCTGCCAGATAATACTGCTGCTTCCGGGGCTCCAGCGCTTCTGGCGGACAGTGGATATCCGGTTCATCATGAATGTGGAAAACGACGTTATTTTCCCAGCCGTGAGCCTTAAAGAACGCTGCTAATGACTGAACATATCTGACTGTAATGTCATAGCCTTCCGGCGTGTCAAGGTATACATCTGGAACCATGGCACAGGAGAAGCGGCTTGTGTACATGTCAGGCATACCGTTTGGCAGGAAACCGCGGCTGAGCAGCGGTCCGGTTTCGATTGTGGTCAGACCTTCTTCAAGGAAGCAGCGGATCAGCGGCTCAAGATAGTCAAAGTTGAACATATAAGGATCGCGGGAGACGATGCACTGATCATTCAGCTCCAGATAGAACTGTGTTTGGTGGATGCTGTGCATGAGACGGGCATATTGACGAACCATGTCGTAAAATTCGGGCGTCCCCTCCTGAAGATGATGGAAATGTGCGATGGCTTTCAGGCTGAACCAGTTGGTCACGGGGAACGTGTTTTCGGGAATCGCAACGCCATAGACCTGCGCCGTCATGTCGCAGACATATTCGCCTATATGCAGGACGGCAGCATGTGTTCCGGCAGACAGGCCAGCCTTCGGAACGAGGCGGAAATACAGCGCGGCAAGGCCGTTTTCCGGTTCGAGCACATCGCCGATCGGCTCCAGACAGTCATAAACAGTAAACGGGGCAAGGTGAGTGGCATATGCAGGCTTTTGCGCCGGCCTGTTTTCAAGCACCATGGCGCCGCCCTGATCCTGACCATCACCGGTGTTGTATTCCACAGGAATGGCTTTCATGCGATACCACTCGACGCTGAAGGCGTCGCTTTCAAAAGACAGCGGAAGCGAAAGGGCATCGGTTTTTAACAGAAGCTGTATACCGGGACGGCCGTTTTTGGCAAGCACCACGCGCAGATGATCCGGCAGTTCGTATAAATCGGTGTCTGGATAGAAGAATTCTTCATAAGCACTGAGGGCGCCGAAAAATCTGGAATTTTTGTTCATACAATCTCCTATGCGGATTTAAAGAATGGTTGAGAAAATCTGGTTGTCGTGTTCAGAACAGTCTTGGCTGAGAGCAAACTGGATGATGCCTTCGTAATGTTCGTCATAAATGGGGGATTCCATGGTGCTGGAACCGTAGCAGGCAAGGGAGTAGTCCAGCTGCCCCGCGTTGATGATGGTGTTGTGGTGTACGTCTACATGCTTGCAGGAAGAGAAGAATCCGGCAAGGCGCGGGCAGTCGATGATGGTGTTGTGGCCAATTTCGATATTCTGAAAAACAGGGTAGCTGGTGCGGCCGGCCGGCAGATAGACACCCATGTAAATGACGGCCATTTGCCATGCGTTCAGGTCACAGTGACGGATGACGTTGTTTTGGATGAGCAGATCTGTGACGCCCTGCCCCTCGCTCCAGCGGCTTTCGCACCCGGTTTCGATTTGAATGGCGGCCCCCTGAATGTTTTCAAACAGATTGTTTTCAACAAGACCGTGACTTCCCTGAAGCAGCGCACCGCGCGCCCTGTTGTTGGTGAAACGGCAGTTGCGGATGATGTAATAATCGGTGTAGAAACTGCGGTTGAAGATGACCGTCTCGTCATCCAGATTTTCCGGGAGAGGATCTGAAAGCCGCATGATGCAGGTGCGCGCCTCTGGCTGATAGGTAAGCGCCTCAATGGTGGATGTGTAACCCACGGGAGAGAGGTCTGGATTGCGCAGTTCAATTCTGCTGCCCACTTCAAATTGGAGAGAGCGCTCTGCAACGCGAAGGGCCTTGAGCGTGTAATCATCAAGGCGGCGCACACCCATGCTTGAATTGTCGTGCAGGTTGATGCAGTCATCCCCCGCGGCGGAAAAATCGCAGTCTTCAATGATAAAATGTCCTTGAGAATTGCCTACGTGCAGGCAGTCTACGGAGACGGAGATGCTGCGCGATGTGCCGGGACGGGGCTGAATGCGGCAATGATCAAAGTGCAGATGGTGTACGCCGCCGTTGTTTAAAAACCCGTCACCCGGGCAGCCGTAGATGGTCAGCCGTTCCAGCGTGATGTGACTGCTTCGTGAGGTGCGAACAGCGACACCGTCGTATTCAAAGTGGCGGAAGTTGTAGCATTGTCCGGCTTTGAAGTGTGCAGCGGCCCACTGAGGACGGCTGAAGTACATACGCAAAAGGTTACTGTCAAGCTTTTGCATATTAGGCAAAAGGATGTTGCTCAGTTCGCGGACAAGATGCTGCATCTCTTCATCCGATTTTTCGTCTCCAGAGAGCAGAATGTGCTTGTTGACGTAGGGACGAAATTCAATGCCGCCGGGACATCCGGGTGTATAGCGATGGGGGTCAAATGGGCCGACAATGCGGATTTCCATATTTTCCGGGACGTTTTCAACAGAAGGAAAGCGCACATCCATATAGGTACCATCGTCAGCCACGGCTTGCACAACCCCCACACTGGCCAGCGGTGCTTCGTCCCATGCCCAGTCCATCACCAGATTTTTGATATGGATGCGTTCAGCGTACAGAATGTCGAAATAGGCTACGGGCAGGTGGAAGATCAGCTCGCTGCCTTCGCCTTCAATGGTCAGGTCGGAGATATTGTAAATGGGCATATGGATGTCGTCAGGGGCAGCATAAAAATGGTAGATGCCCTTGGGGATGGTCAGCACGGTGCCGGGATGCACCCGGCAAAAGTCCAATGCTTTACGGAAAGGGGCGGTGTTGCAGAAATCTTTTTCGACTTTGCCGCCGAAATCAATGAGGCTGCATACAGTTCCGCTTTGATGGGGCAGGTCGATGGTGATTTCCGGGTTGAAGTGTTCCATAGATTATCCTTTCACGCCAGAGGACATAATGCTGGCTTTGATTTGTTTGGAGAAAATCAGCGCAATCACGATGACGGGCAGGATGGTAACAAGAGAAATGCCCATCAGCGCGTTTTGTTTGGTGCTTACGTTGTTGGAGATATTGTACAGAGCAACGTTGAGCGTCCACAGATCCTGACGTTCCGTGACCAGCCATGCCCAGAAGAAGTCGTTCCAGTTGCCCAGAAACGTTTGCAGCGCAATCAGCGCGATGGTGGCTTTTGAAAGGGGCATGCAGATGTTGGTGTACAGATAGAAGTTGGATGCACCATCCAGGCGGGCGGCTTCAAAGTAGGAGCCGGGAATGTGATCGAAGAAGCCCTTGAACAGGTAGACGTAGAAGCCGAATGGATAGAGGAAGGGGAGAAGCAGCGCAGCGTGGTTGTTGTAGGCGCCCATGTCCTTGTACATGATAAGCTGAGGCAGCATGATGCTGGCAAACGGGATCATCTGAGCGCCCAGGAAGAACAAAAGCACGAAACGGCTGGCTTTCGGGCTGAGCAGACGGCTGATGACAAAGCCGCACAGCGAGCATAGGAATACCTGACACACAATAGCCCAGCCGATGACGATGATGGTGTTGCCCACAAAGGAGAGAAAGCCGAAGCGCGCAATAGTTGGATTAGCGCTGTACATGTAGTTGGGCAGCTTCATGTAGTGAACGAAGCTTTCCAGGAGCAGGATGTTTTTGGTGGACAGCGTGCAGGCGGCAAGCGTGCCGTTCAGAGAGAATTTCTTTTCGAAAACGGTGTCCAATTTGGACTTGGTTTCGGGCTGAAGCGCTGAAGGCGCAGACTTATCGTCAAGACCGTTCAGATCAAAGTCATAGCCGATTATCTTGGAAACGCGCTCAGCACGGTCTTTGTAAAGCAGTGTCTTTTTGTTGAGGACAGTGCCTTCGTAGATGCCGTAATCCTTTTCAAGCTGAAGCTCAGTCTGATGGGCGCGGCTGTAGAAAATTGTTTTGCCGTCTTTGGTGCCGTAGAATTTTGTTTCAAAGACAGAATCCCGGTTCATCTTGGTATAGACGCCAAACATGGTACTGATCATGTCATCCCGTATCTGGGCTTCAAGCTCTTCCGGAGTTCCGGAAAAACCGCTGTAATCCACGGTAACTTGCAGGGAGTTGGCTGGATCGGGCAGCAGCTTGGGCGGGACGTCGTAGATCTTCATGTTGTCTTTCATGGAGTTGCTGATGGTCAAAACGAACGGAAAAAGAATGAGCAGAAGGGAAATGACGGTCATCAGAATTGCGACAAACCGGAGAGAACGATCGCCGGAAGAAAGGCGGATAGAAGGGGCTTTGTTATTCTTCATGATGATCACTCCTTTTCTGCGTTTTCAAAGTGCATTTGGATCATGGTCATCACCATGACAACAAACATCAGGATGACAGAGGCAGCCGAACCGCGTCCATAGTTAAAATCCTTATTGAAGCTGTTGTAGATGAAAATGCCCTGTGTTGTAGAAGCGCCGCTGGGGCCTCCGGCTGCGAACATGTATGGAGCATCCAGCATCTGCATGGCGGTCGAAACAGCAATGACCAGCTGAATGAAAATGATGTAGCGGATGTTGGGCAGGGTGATGTAGAAGATTCTCTTCCAGCCGGTGCAGCCGTCCAGCGAGGCGGACTCCATGATGTCAGGGGAAACATTTTGGATGGCAGCCAGATACAAAAGCACGCTGATGCCGCCGCCAATGATGCCGGGGAAGATGATGCAGAACTTGACCAGGTTGGGATCGCTCAGCCATGTCTGCGGTGTACCGCCGAAGAATTTGACAATCTGGTTGGCAACGCCGTAGTCCGGATGCCACACCCAGCGCCAGACGATGACGTTGATGGTGGTGGGAACCAGAGCAGGGAGAAGATACATGGTGGAAACGATGCTTTTCATTCGGCGCAGCTCGTTAAGGAAGAGCGCCTGAAGAATAGGAATGAAGAATGTCATGATCAGCTGCAGGAAGAGAAAAATAAAGCTGTTTTTCCATGCTTCCCAGTAATAGCTCGTTTGGAACATGGTGATATAATTTTTCAGGCCGACGAACACGCCGGGCTGATTGATGGGATCATAATTAAAGAAAGAGATGAAAATAGCCTTGAGAATCGGATAGTACTTGAGCCAGAGGGTAAAGAACATGGGAATGGCCAGCAGAAGCCATGGGGCGAGTTTTTGCCGGAAGAAATAGCCGGAATCTGCTTTCTTTGCTTGTTTGCGCATGATAAAGGACGCTCCTTCTTTCTGATGTTATTTCACATTATAGCAAATGAAAATCGAATAGAGGGAGACACAGAAGTGACTTTATAGCGCATTATTTTTTACCTTTTTGAAAAAGAAGAGCAAAATTTTTATCCACTTCATCCAAAAGGTCTATTTTTTATCCCATAGAGGTAAATATTTTTACATTTACATAACAGGGCAGTTTTGCTAAACTGTTTGTAACGAAAGCGGGCTGCAGACAAGAAGCCTGCATAGAAAACAAGGAGGAAATTGGCATGAAGAGAAGCAAGGGTTTTGTTGCGCTGCTGTTGGCGGCTGCGATGGTTCTGTCGATGGCTGTGATTGGCATCGCACAGGAGCATGAACCTGTGGAGCTGACACTGTGGGTCACCAGCCGCAATATGGACGAGTTTGCGGAAGAACTTAAACAGGCTTTTAAAGAAGAGCATCCATGGATTACAATCAATGAAGTGGTTAAGGAAGGAGATCCGGGCAACGAGTTCTATCAGGCTGTTGCTGCCGGCACCGCACCTGACTGCATTCAGGGCTCCTTCACCATGATGGATAAGTACATTTCTGCCGGCATTGTGACGCCGCTGAACAGCTATCTGGACGCTTGGGAAGAGACGCAGTATCTGGACAAGGCGTATCTGGATATGTTTACCCGTGATGGCAATGTGTATGGCTTGCCGAATCAGGTCAATCCGATGCTGTTTGCCTATAACAAGACCCTCTTCGCAGAAGCCGGTCTGGATCATGCCCCGACGACTTGGGACGAGGCGCTTGAGTTTGCCAAGAAGATCAATAATCCTGATGCGAACGTTGCCGGCTATGCGACGCTGGCCGCAGAGTGGACGGAGTGGTTCTTCCAGTATTATGTCTGGCAGGCCGGCGGCGATCTGACCAAGGAGAACGCCGATGGAACGATTGAGCTGACCTTTACGGATCCCGCTGTGATCGAGGCCGCTAAGTATTATCAGACGCTGTCTTCCGAGAAGGTTCTGCCCAGCGACCGTACGCTCAAGTTTGGAGACCTGCTGGATAAGTTTGCACAGGGCAAGATCGGCATGATGCCGTTTGCTGTGGACTGGGTCATTGACGTGGCCAACAAGGGGATGGACTTGGACGAACTGGGTCTGTGCCTGCCGCCGGCTGGTCCTTCCGGAAAGTCCGCGACTGCGATCGCGGGTGACTGCTGGGTCATCAATGCGAAGGCAGATCAGGCCAAACAGGATGCTGCATGGGAGTACATCAGCTTCATGCACAGCAAGGAAAACCGTGCTGCTTTCTATGAGAATTTGGCCAGCAAGGGTGCCATCGCGCCTGTGACCATCCCGCGCACCGATATGACCATCACCGATTTCAGCGAGATGCCGGAAGAATGGTCCCCGATCCTCTCCAGCGTTGGCGAAATTGGCCGCATGGAATTCTACGGCAAAGCTGACTTTGGTTCTTATGTGGATCGCGCTGTTCAGAAGATCCTCTCCGATCCGAATGCTGATCCCGCCAAGGAGTTTGGTGATGCGCAGGCATTGGCTGAGAAGGAAGCTCTGGAAAACTTCAATAACGCCAATAAGAAGTAATTTAATCTGTTTTAGAAAAGCCGGGCGCATTTTGTGCCCGGCTTTTTGTTGCTGTCCGTTCGTTTAGGTGGTACAATAAAGAAGACAAACTTTGATAGAAAATCTCTGAAAAAGGGAGAGGGCTTCCCATGAAGAATCAGCATAAACCGAATCGCATCGTGCGCCGAATTGTCAGCTGGATGAGGAAACTCCGCATTTATCCGAGGCTGTTTTTGATTTTCAGCTGCATTCTGATTGTATCCACGGCGTTTATCATCCTGTTCAATCAGACCACATATTCAAGAGAGCTGGAAAGAAACACCATACAGTATCAGGCGGTGCTGATGAAAAATGCGATGTATAAACTTTTGCAGGAAAAGGAAGCTGTTGAGCTGGGAGTCTTTTCGGTCACGCAGAATGAATCGCTTTTGAAGGCGGTAAAAGAGAATGGTCAGCTTCAGGCAAAGCAGCAGGATCAGGCCGCGGCACAGAAGATGAAGGAAAATAGAAGGATCATTGAGCAGGTCATGCTTTCTGCACGCGGCAAGATGCGAAATGTTCGCGCGATGATCCTTATATCCGGCCAAGAACAGTACAGTGTTTCCAATAATGCAAATGAATTTGGGCGGCCGGTAGTTCGGAATTTGGATACATTTTATGACAGCGCAATTTACAAAAATGCAGCAGCGGCAGGTGGATATCCATCCTGGTTGGATTCCGTCCAAGAAACACCGCAGTTGTTTTATGAAAATGAGCAGAGCCGGTTTGGCATTGTGGGCTGTATGACGCTTGCCTATCAGCTCTATAGTCCAAAGACGAGGGAACCGCTGGGGGTGCTGGTTTGCTGCATAGAACCGCAGCGTTTTGTGGAAAAGCTCAGCGAGTATTCAACAAAGGATGGAAGCAACACATTCATACTTGGACAGGCGCATCTGCTGGAGGGCATTGGCGCGGGATTTTCTGCGCCGCCTTTCCCGAAAAACAAATCGGAAATGAGAGACAGGATTTTTTCGGAGAATGAAGGTCATTTCATCATTGAAAGTGATGGACGTGAACTGCTGGTGAGCTTTTGCGGCGAGCCGGATTTCCCCATTCGAATGGCCAATCTTACCTATCGGGATGAGTTCCTGCGTCCTGCTGTGCGGATGGGGTGGATCAATCTTCAATTTTCTGCGGCTATCATCCTGATTGGAGCCTGCGTTTTGTATATCACTGCGGTGAGCGTGGCGTATCCGCTTCAAAAGCTGATTGGCACCATGAAACAGGTCGGTGCCGGAGATTTTAATGCAATGTATAAAGCGGAAAGCCGGGACGAGGTTGGCATACTCTGCCAAGAGTTTGATCACATGGTTTCGAATATGAAAGAGCTGATTGACCGTGTGTATGTCTCGGAGACGAGGGAAAAGGAACTTGAGCTTGCCGAAAAAAGTGCTCAGCTGAATGCACTTCAAATGCAGGTCAATCCGCACTTTTTATACAATACGCTGGACATGATCCGCTGGGAGTGCATTTATGAAAACAGCGGTGAAAGCCCTGCATCGGATATGATTGAAAAATTCTGCGATTTGCTGAGAATGACCATCAAGGGCGACAAAAAGAAGGAAACCATTGCTGAAAGCCTGCTGCATGCAACGACCTATCTGGATGTTGTCAACTTCCGTCACACGCATAAAATTGAGCTTCACACGCAGATGGAGTTTGACCCGAAGGAATATCAAATTCCATGCTTATCACTTCAGCCTATTTTGGAAAATGCAGTGCGCCATGGTTTCCAGGGGGAAAATCTGGAAAATCGTGTGATTTGTATTCAGGGCAGATATACGCCGGAAGGAAACCTGGTGCTGTGCGTTTCGGACAATGGTTATGGCATGAGCAAAGAGCAGCTCAATATGTTGCGGGAGAAATTAAAGAGCGCGGAAATGGGAACAACGAGCATCGGTTTGCGAAATGTCGATCAGCGGTGCAAACTCTGCTATGGCGAAAAGTATGGTATTCAAATTGAAAGTCAGGAAGACGTGGGCACGTCTGTGAGGCTTATGATTCCTGCTGAAAAGAATGTGGAAATGGAGGAAGCGCGTATTGTATAAGGTTTTGCTGGTTGACGATGAAGAAATGGTCACGCAGGGATTATCACGGTTTGTAAAGTGGGAAGAAGCGGGGTTTCAGGTTGCAGCAACGGCTTCAAGTGCATCGCAGGCGCTGATGGTTCTGGATAGGGAGACAGTGGATCTGGTCATCACGGATGTACATATGCCCGGCCAGAATGGGCTGAGCCTGATTGAGGTGCTTCGGGAAAAATATCCAGGCGTCAAAACGGTCATTTTGTCTGGATACAGCGAGTTTTCCTATGCCCAGCAGGCCATTCGTCTGGGGGTGATCGACTATTTGACTAAGCCGGTTAATTTCAGCGCCATGATGACGCTGCTCAAGCGCATTCGAGACAAGCTGGACGAAGAAAAGGAGAAAGAGACGCAGACTTTTGCTGCGCATATCCTCATTCTGAATATTGCTAATGGTCTGCCTTATGACGAAAAGCGTGCAGCAACCTGTTTGAATACACATTGCTCTATTCAGGCAGTGCGGTTGTCCGAAAGAAATCAGACTTCACTGCCGGAAGATCTGGCGCAGACGCTTTTGATAGGGTTTGCGCCATGTCAGGTCGTTTCTCCGGCGGAAGGCGAGCTGCTGTGCGTGCTGGAAGGCAGAAGAAATCTGATCGAACTGAATCGTCAGCTGACGGTCTTAACAGAACAAAAAGGTTCTTTGTGCATTGGTGTTTCGGATGAACAGGTTGGATACAGCGAACTGCGCATGGCTTTTTTGCAGGCAGGAAAAGCCATGCGTTACCAGAAGGCGCGAAGCAGTGCGGGGGTGATGCGCTATGAGCAGGTTCAGGAGATGTTCCTGAATGAGGAAGACGAAAGCGAATTTGGCGTTCGCCCGCTGGTAGAGTTGTTTTCTTCTCCGGAGGATCGGCCGCAGCTGGTGGAGCGTTTGTTAACCACGTTTACGGCAATGGAAACCCGCAAAGATTTTTCTTTGACCCGCGTGCAGCGGTTTTGCGCGGAGTTTCTGTTGGAACTGGATACGCCGATTCAAACGCTTTCCCTGCCTGATTATCCCAGACATGCATTGCTTAGCGAGACATTGATGGATGTGATGTGCGCCGGAAGCCTTCAGGAAGTGAAAAGCTATATGGTCAATTACCTGAAGCGCATTTTGAAGGAACTCCGTCAGGTGGATGAAGCGCAGCAGACAGGGGAGCTGATTAACCGCGTGAAGGCGTACATTCAGAAACATTGTGCTGAAAATTTGACGCTTGCGGTACTTTCGGAGGTTTTTTACGTGTGCCCAACGTATCTTTCGCGTCTGTTTAAGAAGAAAACCGGGGGCAATTTTGTTGATTACCTGACCGAGCTGCGAATGGAGAAAGCAAAAGAGTTTTTGAATGATCCGAACTTGATGATTTACAATATTTCCGAAATGGTGGGGTATGAGAATCCGCGATACTTCTCCCGGCTTTTCAAAGAGGCAACGGGGTATACGCCGCAGGAATACAGGAATAAGATGCACGGCGGAGAAACCACAGTGTCTTGATGGATTTTTTGGCAGACAGGGAAAAGACTGTGAAAGTTCAAAAATTCCATGCTCAAGCTGGCCGGCGGCGCGGTAAAATTTGTCGGCGCGATAGATAAGTGTGTAAAATCTGGATATGGACGAACGAGCTGGTCGGTCTTGTGTGATGAACTTGACCGAGAGAGAACGAAATGCAGAAAACGAGGGAATGAAGCAGATCTGCCCAAAGAGGCACTTGACAGTCAGATGTTTATTTCTGTGCAATTGGTGACGGCAATCAGATGCTGGTGGAAGAAAATGATAACTGAGTGCGAAGAATAGAAGAAAAAAAGCGGTCTTCTGGAAGTTCAGAAGGCCGCCTGCCTGTCGACGAAATGAAGAATTACCTACGGAACATGGTATGATAGGTATCATGTCTCAAATTGGTAAGTTTTTCAGTATTGGCTTGATGATTTTCTGCAATATGAGTTCGAAAGAATGGCTTTGCACTACTAAGTATGGATTGGCGTCCGGATTGAGGCATAGTTACCCTTCTTTATAAAATCTGCATTTTATTATACCGTTTTTATCAAGCTGTGTGAAGGTCTAATCCCGTGGCGAAAAAATAATACACGGAATATTGGAAGATGCTTATGAATGAAAATTTGGTTTCATTTGTACATGAAGCAGTTGAAATTTCAGCAATGACAGCACTTAGCGTTATTCCTGTTGGTGGAGCCTTGCTTACAGGAGTGTGGGATTCTATAAAATCTCATTGTGCACAAAAACGTCTGCAGGATTGGCAAAATCTCATAGAGGAGCGGTTGTCTAAACTTGATAATACACTTGAAGATGTGGGGGCAAACGAAAACTTTACATCAGCAATGTTTCGGGCGACAGAACTTGCAATCAAAACATCGGAGAGTGCAAAAAGAGAATATCTGGCAAATGCGGTACTCCATTCTTTAACCTGCCCATTTGAAGAAAGTGTAGGAATGATGTTTTTCAGCATGTTAGGTAAATACACATTATGGCATTTGAAAATTCTTGATTTTTTTCAAAATCCAAAGAAATTTGATGGAGTAAGTGAATCAAAATATAGTATGGGAAGCCCTAAAACGATATTATTTGAGGTATACCCTGAATTACAAGCCAAGGAAGCATATGTGGATAGAATTGAAAAAGAGTTATATGCTGATGGTTTGATGAACACGGAAAATCTGAATTGTACAATGACATCGTCAGGCATGGTTGCTTCGAGAATTAGCCAAATCGGAGAAGAGTTCATAAAATTTATAACTGAATAATGCCCAATCCAAAGTTGATCAACCGTAACCGCTCAACTTTATCTCTCCTTGTCGTTTGCAGAGTCGCGTGTAAAATGAACAGCTCGAAGAACAGAAAACTCTAAGTGCTCAGTTTATGTTCAGTTGCTGTTTAGATAAAAAGAAAAAGCCCTGATTTCCTAATGAAATCAGGACTTTTTGTGGTCGGAGTGGCGAGATTCGAACTCGCGGCCTCTTGAACCCCATTCAAGCACGCTACCAAGCTGCGCTACACCCCGATTGACGGTAAAACCATCAAGCAAGGCTTATTATATCACAACGGCAGGATTTGTCAAGAACTTTTTTAAAATGGGCTGAGAGTTGAATTGACAATCCATACGCCGTTTTATATAATTGATAAGGAAAGGAAGATCACTGATGGAGTCCAAGAAGGATGGATTGCACCGTCATGGTTTCAGGTGAGATGTTGAATACACAGTAAACGTGTTCATATTGACGATAGTTGTCTTTTGTGCCTGCGGGATAAGCAGACGTTGGTGCCAGAAGCGTTACGCGGATAGAGCCTGCGTCTACGGACAGAAGGCCGCGCGGAGGCAGAGCAACCATCAGGCCGTTCTGATTGGTAAAATATTCGGCACAGTACAGGATCATCTCTTCGTCAGACTGCTCACCTGTCTGATCGGACAGATCCTGTTTTTCGGTCAGTGCGTTGGGAAAATGGGTTAAGAGTTTGTCCAGAGAATCTCCAACGCTGAGTCCGCGCGGTCCATCGCTCACGCGCATCTGTCCGCTTTCGCGCAGCTTGCTGATTTGAGACGCGGTCAGGTCGCGAATGGTAAAAGGTTCATCGACATCATACGGAAGCGCGGTTTCCTGCGGCGCAGAAACCGGAACGTCCTTGGAACCGATGTCAAAAAACAGCAGACAGAAAACAAGGCTTAGCGCAACAGCGCCAATGCCGCCCGCTATGCACAGCAAAGTGGTTTTCTGCTGTTTGCGTTTCGAGAGTAATTCTTTTCTCCGTTTTTGAGCCATAGACGGATACCTCCTATGTCGATCAGCGGGGATGCCGCTGCGGGGGTTATTATAACACATTTGCGTTCAGTGCGCTACTTGGAATGGAGTTGAAATCATGGGGTTCTTGTCGTCTGTGTCAGTGGAACAGGTGCTGATGGTGCTTGTGGTTTTGTGTTTGGCGCTTGTGGTCATCATGCTGATAGCGCTTTTGATGCTGCATAAGCGCTCTGGAAAGGCAGAAAAACAGTCCAAAGAATTATCTGCTGCGGTGGCAGATCGGCTGTTGGCGGCAGATGAACGTGCCAAGGCAAACAATGAAATCGCCCGACAGGAAATCAGTGATGCGATGCAGGCTGTCAATGAGACGGTTGCGCGTATGATGGGAGACATGACGCGCACGCAGCAGGGACAAATGGATGCTTTGAGCGGGCAGCTTCGCGCGGCGGGGCATCAGGAAGAGGAACGCATGGAGAGAATGCGCCAGACGGTTGAACGGCGGCTTTCCTCTTATGAAGAGCAGATAGATGGTGTCAATCATACCCTCAACACCAAACTGTCCGGACGCGAAGAGCAAATGGAGCACATGCAGCGCACGCTGGAGGCTGGCTTAAAAAAGATCGGCGAGGAAAACAGAGAACATCTGGAACAGATGTGCCAGACGGTGGATGAAAAACTCAATACGGCGGTGGATACGCGTCTGGAAGTTTCATTTTCTGCGGTAACAAGGCGCCTTGAACAGGTGACGGACAGCCTGAATGCCATACAGACGCTGGCCGGCAGCGTGGATGAGCTGGGAAGAATTGTCGGCGGCACAAGGCCGCTTGGGGCAATCGGAGAGGTACAGCTGGGGACAATGCTTGCCCAGATGCTTGCACCGCAGCAGTATGCGCAGCATGCCTGCGTTCGTCCCGGCGGCGAGTGCGTGGCAGACTATGTGGTCGTCATGCCGGGGCAGTCAGACGGCGGAACGGTCTATCTGCCCATTGATTGCAGCCTGCCCATGCGGGAGTATCAGGAGTTGTGCGCAGCGATGGACTCTGGCACGCGCGAAGAGGTGGACAGTGCGCGCGGACTGCTTGAATCGGCGGTAAGGATGCATGCCAGAAGGATGAGTGAAAAGCTGATTGCACCGCCTTATACAACGGATTATGCGGTGCTTTTCCTGCCCAGCGAAGGACTGTTTGCGGAAATCCTGCACATCAGCGGGCTGACGGAACGGATTCGGAATGAAAGCCGCATGGTGCTGGCGGGACCGACGACATTTGCAGCGCTGCTTACCAGTTTGCAGATGGGCTTTAAGTCCCTGGCTATAGAACAGCGCACGCAGGAAGTTGTACAGCTGCTTGGCGCAGTGCGCACAGATTTTTCAAAATTTGCTTCTGTGCTGGACCGCACGCAGAAGAAACTGCGGCAGGCGACAGAAGAGATTGAAAGCGCTCAGAAACATACGCAAACCATTGCACGGCATCTATCTGACGTGAGCGAACTTCCACAGAATCAGGCGGGCAGCCTGATGGAACGCGATTCGTTTTTTGACGATGACGGGGACAATTGGGATTGAAACAGCCGATATAATTTAAGAAGAAAAAAGCAAACGCTGTCGGACGTTTGCTTTTTTTTGCGCACAAAAACGACAGCTGTTTGAACCGTGACCCCATACAATGAAACTTGTAAATTGCAGGAAAGCGGGGACAGCGGATGATACAGAATGTGACTCACAGAGATGGGTTTCTGGTGGGAATTGAGCGCACGCTCGATGTGCGGGGAACGCTTATACAGAGGATGCTGTGTACGCTGATGATGGTTGTGTTGTCAGGCGCGGCGCTTCCGGGCGGCGGATACTGCTGTCAGGCGGCGATGTTTGCGGTGCTTCTGCGTCAGGGATTCTGCGTGCCTGCGGCATTTCTGGGTGTTTCTGTCGGCTTTGGCATACAGTATGCGGCAGGAGAGCTGGCGGGCTGCTGGCAGCTGCCGGTGTGTACGCTGCTGTGGCTGACGTCCGGTTTTTGGGCGCAGCGCGACAACAGAATGACAATGGCAGCAGCGGTGTTCACGGCACAGCTCACGGGAGCGCTTGTCATAGGGGTTAGCAGTGTGCTGTCGGTATCTGTCCTCATTCTGACAGCAGCCGTGGGGGCGGGGCTCAGTGTTTTGTATGATGGCATTATTTTGAGCTTCAGCCACAGGGAAGAACTCGACGGGGAAACGCGTCCCCTGTGCGTGATGGCACTGTGTGCATCTGTGACAGCAGGCATTCAAACTCTGCCGGGCGGTCGGGTGATTGCATCGGCGCTGGCTCTGTATCTCACCTTGGAACATGCGTATGTCGGCGGCGTGCAGCAGGCTCTTTTCTGTGCGGGCGTGCTGGGAACGGTGGTATCTTTGGGACAGTCCAGCCCGCATACGCTGGCGATGCTTGTGTGCGGCGGATTTTTAGCAGGTGAAATCAAGACGAGAAGGCGGATTGTGTCGGCGGCGCTGATGCTTTGCGGCATGGCGGCGGCGGGGGCTGTGCTTGGCGGAGATGCAAGGGCGGTTAAAATGTTCTTGTTTGCACTGCCGGGCACGGTGCCGTTTCTCGTTTTGTCCAGCGTTCAGCGTTCTGTGGTGACAATGCTCGTGGAGCACTCGGAGCCGGATGAAATGACACAGTCCGAGGCTGTTGCGGTCCGCAGTGCCTCGATGATTCATGCGTGGGCGAAACTTTATGAGGACACAGCCCGGATGATGGAGGGGCTGGGCGTACAGGAAGAAAAAAATCCTATAATTTCTCAGTGTGTACAGCTGCTCCAAAAGACGAGCGCGGCGGCACATCAGGTCTGTGAAAGGACACTGGGAGAGATTCATCCGGACGATGAGGCGTTCAGAAGGCTTCGCTATGCGCTGGTTAAGGCGGGGCTGGACGAGGTAAGGGCAAGTTATGCGCTGAAAATCGGCGGACACATGGAAGTGATGCTTCTCAAGCCGGAATATGTTGCGCCGGCCTCGCTTTTGAAGCTGGTTACGACGGCCTGCGGCGTACCGATGCGCGTGGGGTCGAGGAGCGGCATATTGAGCACACAGGCGGTTTTTGAACAGGCACCGGCGCTGCTGATGGAGGTTGGCGCAGCAACGCGCAGCCGATCCGGCGAAGAGGTGGCAGGGGACAGTTACGTATCGCGGACACTTTCCGGCGGACGCCATGTGCTGGCGCTTTCGGACGGCATGGGCAGCGGGGTGAGTGCACGCCAGGAGAGCAACGCAGCACTCTCTCTGATGCTGGAAAGTCTGCGGGCAGGATATACAAGGGCGCAGGCGCTGGATGTCGTGAACGCGCTGATGCTGATGTGTACGGGACGCGAGATGTATGCGACGATGGATCTATGCGTCTGCGATCTGCATACAGGGGAGGCGGCGTTTGAAAAGCTTGGAGCTTGTCCGTCGTATGTGGTCCGGGACGGAGAAGTTCGGGCAATTGGTGCAGATACGCTTCCTGTGGGCGTTTTGCCGGAGGTGGAATCCCGCTCATTCAGGATGACCCTATGTCCGGGAGATGTCGTTGTATTGCTGACGGACGGGGTTATTGATGCATATCCGGGAGGAGAAACGGCTATGCGTGAAGCAATTGCCAAATTAGCATGGCTGCATCCGCAGGCTGTAGGTGAAAAACTGATAGCTCAATCGCTTGAAAAAGGCAAAGCGGGGGATGATATGGCGGTGCTCTGTGCAAAAATCAGCCGTTTCCAAATAGAGTGAGTTAAAAATTGGATAAATATAATAAAAGTATTGACATTTATTTCAAAAAATTGGTATGATAGACACAAATGCAAAGGGCGGTTTCGGACAGAAGGGAGGCCGAATGGCAAGCCTGCATAAAATGGAGCGAAAAATATTGACAAACAACAAGAAGAGGAGAAAAAGTATGAAAAAATGGGCAACACTGATTTTGGCGGCTCTGCTGGCGCTTGGCGCGTGCAGCGTATATGCAGAGCACACCGATGAAGATGTGCAGAAAATGGCGGAAGAAGAACTGAAACTCTGCCGCGAAGTGGCATTTTATCCGCATGCCTTTGAGGGCGATTTCCAACAGTTTTATGTAGATTTCCACACGCTTTCCCGCCAGCTGCGCAGCTCGGGCTTCAAGGCTGAAGATTATGACAAAGTTGCAGAGCTTACTCGCAAGCGCGAAGCGCTCACGCAGATTGTAGACGATCCCAAGAGCACCGTTTGGGAAATTTGGGGCGAAAACATGGCCAGCGAACCCAAGCCCACAGAAGGCTGGGAAGTGTCATATGACAACGAAGACTTTGCTCCGAATCTCTGCCCGTATCTGATTGAAGATCAGCAGAACGTCAAGGGCAATGTGATCGTCATTGGCGGCGGCGGAAGTACGCACCGCAACAACGTTGTCGAAGGATATCCTGTTGCAGAATTCTTCAATAAGAACGGATACAATGCGTTTGTACTCCAGCGCCGTGTTCTGCCGTACGCCGGTGAAGACGCGATTCTGGACGTGGCACGCGCTGTGCGCTACATCCGTCACTATGCGGACGAAAAGGGTATCGGCAACCCGGAAGTGGTTATCGGCTGCGGCTTCTCTGCCGGCGGCATGAATATCATTGGTGCCATGGCGCTGCAGTATGGCCATGTAACGCCGGATGCAATTTATTCTGATTATGTATGCGATGAAGTGGATCAGGAAAGCGCAGACCTGAGCGCAGCACTGCCGATTTACGGCTGTCTGGACATGGGATACGACATGAACGCGAACCCGAATCTTCCGCCGATCTTTACGGTGGTGGGTCAGAAGGATCCGCTTTTCAAGAATTCTGTGGGGCAGAGCCTGACGTGGCTGATGTCGCTTGATACCGATGTCTGCTACATCGTTGCGCCGGATGCCGGACATGGCTTCGGACTTGGCAACGGAACCCCGAATTACGTCAATGCGTTCTCCATGGCGCAGGAATGGCCTGAGCTGGCGCTCAAGTTCCTGGACACGCGTCTGGGGTATGAAGAGAAGGAAGTTGATGTCAACGCCGTGGCGCTTCCGACCTGATGCAAACTGAGTAATTAAAAAAACGAGAATCTGCCGTCCGGAATTGGACGGCAGATTTTTGCGTGTGTGGCAGATAAAGGAGAGACGTTTCAGACTACAGGTTAATCGACTTTCAGGAAAGAAATGGAAGCAATCACATGATCGGGGGCAGGGGCCTGAATGTCCAGCCCGTTATTTGTCGTGAGTTCGATCTGGGCGTTATTTCCATCGGAGTGAACAAAAGTCTGAAGCAAATGGGAACCTGTTGTGGATGGGCCGGACAGCGTAACGCTGGCCGAAGGAAGTGCAATACCGTTTTGGGTCAGCTGAATGGTAGAGTTGACATTGTTGCACATGGGCTGATTAAAGAGTACTCTGACATGATACGTTCCGGGTTTGCGCAGGGAGAATGTGCCGTTATCCATGGCGACAGCGTCATTCGGGAAGGAAGTGAATTCATTGAAGTTGACAGGTTCTCCGGCGTTGGAACGGAGAGCACCGGCCGTTTGGCCAACTGCATAAGCGGACAGCGCCTGGACAGCTGTGCCCGGGATGCCCTGCGGCCCCGTGGGACCCGTAGCGCCTGTAGCACCTGTAGCGCCCGTGGCACCTGTAGCACCTGTAGCACCCGTGGCACCCGTAGCGCCGGGGATACCCTGCGGCCCCGTGGGCCCCGTGGGACCCGTAGCGCCCGTAGCACCGGGGATGCCCTGCGGCCCCGTGGGCCCCGTGGGACCCGTAGCACCTGTAGCACCGGGAATGCCCTGCGGCCCCGTGGCACCTGTAGCACCGATGGGTCCTTGTGCGCCTTGAGGTCCCTGCGGGCCCTGCGGACCGGTTGGCCCCTGAACACCCTGCGGACCCTGCGGACCAATCGGCCCCTGGCCGCTGCATCCGGTAGGACAGAAGCCGCAGCCATTCATGCCGCATCCTGATGACGGATGGCAGATATTGGAAGCATATGAACAACAGGAATGACCAGCAACATAGTAAGGCAAGAAGGTCACCTACTTTCAACAGATTGAAAAGGGAACTTGTTTTTTGCTCCCTGGCATATTCTATGAGTGCCGGGAATTCATTGTGTCCAAAAAAGTGGCCCGGAAGAGAGGAAAGAGTGCGATGGAAATTTCTCTTTGCATGATTGTCAGGGATGAAGAAGCCAGCCTTCCGCGCTGTCTTGAAAGCGTCAAAGGGGCTGTCGATGAGATCATCATTGTGGATACAGGCTCAAAAGATCGAACCAAGGAGATTGCACGCCGGTTTACGGAAAACGTCTACGACTATCAATGGCAGGACGATTTTGCCGATGCCAGAAACGTCTCCTTATCCTATGCAACCAAGCCGTTTATTCTTTGGCTGGATGCGGATGATGTCATGGACAGGAGCGAGCGGGAGAAGCTCATCGCGCTGAAATCACGGCTTGACGATCGTGTGGATGTGGTGATGATGCCCTACAGCACAGGAGCCGGGTTGGTTTTTGAACGGGAGCGCATCGTAAGGCGTGCAGCAGGGTTTGTGTTTATGGGCGTTGTGCATGAAGCGATGGAAGTTTCTGGAAACGTGATTTACGAAGACATTGTTGTGCGCCATGAGCGGGGAAACAAGAAACCCGGCGGCAGACGCAATCTTGAAATATACGAAAAGTGGCAGGCGCGCGGTCGGCGCATGAGTCCAAGAGATCAGTACTATTATGCCAGGGAGCTGATGGACTGCGGAGAACTGGGAAGGGCAGAGCAGGCGTTTGCCGTGTTCCTCATGGAGGATGGGTGGATTGAAAACCGCATAGATGCCTATGTACAGCGCGGCATCTGCCTGCAAAAACTCAACAGGCCGCTGGAAGCCAAACAGTCGATTCTATCGGCGCTGGCTCTGTCTGCGCCGCGTGCGGAAGCGCTTTGTGCAATGGGTAATCTGGCCATGAGTGCGCAGGAGTGGGAAAATGCCGTGTTTTGGTTCAGGGCAGCCATGATCGCCAGACCGCCGGAGAACACCGGTGCATTCGTTTTTCTGGATGCATATCGCTATATTCCGGCCATACAGCTGTGTGTGTGCTATGACCATCTGGGCAATACACGCCTGGCATCTCAGATGAACGAACAGGCACTTCTTGCTCACCCCGGGGACCCGGCGGCACTTCAAAACAGAGCGTATTTTGAACACAAACTGACTCAGCAGGCAGAGCGTTTGAGCCAATAAAAGGGTATTATGGAGGGGAGAAAGACGAAAAGATGGGCAACAGGGCTTTTCATTGCCCTGATTTTTATGTATAATCATGTTGGGGCTTTAGCGCAGGATGAGACCAGCGCCAAAGCAGCCTGCGTTATGGAGCTGGAAACGGGACGCGTTCTTTTTGAAAGCAACATGCACCAGAGGCTGCCGATGGCATCCACCACGAAGGTGATGACAGCCCTGCTGGCCATTGAAGAAGGACGGCTTCAGGATAATGTGACCTGCTCTGAGCGGGCGTTTGGTGTGCCGGGCACGTCCATCTATCTGGCGGAGGGGGAGACGCTCACGCTGGAAGAAATGCTGCTGGGCCTGATGCTTTCCAGCGGCAACGATGCGGCTATCGCCATTGCAGAGCATATTGGCGGAGATGTGCCGCAGTTTGTGGAAAAGATGAACGCACGTGCTGCACAGATTGGCGCAGTTAACACGCACTTTTCCAATCCGCACGGGCTGCCGGATGATACCCATGTCACAACAGCTTATGATCTGGCACTGATTGCCCGCGAGGCGATGCACAACCAGACGTTCAGGCAGCTGGTGTCCACGCAGGAAGCGACAATTTCCTGGGCAGGGCGCAGCCATCCCCGCCTGCTCCACAATAAAAACCGTCTGTTGTCCTCTTATCCGGGCGCAACAGGTGTGAAAACAGGGTTCACAAGCCGGGCGGGCCGCTGTCTGGTCTTTGGCGCACGCCGGGATGGCATGGAGCTGGTCGGCGTTGTGCTGGGATGCTCAAATTGGTTTGACGAGGCGGAACGTCTTTTGGACGGTTGTTTTTCCACATATACCAACGTTCGCGTGCTTGGGCCCGGCCAGTCAGCAGGACAGGTGGCCGTTTTGGACGGAAAGAGTGACTTGGCGCAGATGTGCGTGATGGAAGAATTGATTGTACCTTTAAGGGAGGGCGAAGCCGCGCAGATTGTTCTGGATATACCGGAAACAATTTCTGCGCCCGTTTACCCGGGGATGCACGTGGGTACGGCATATTTGACTGTTGGAGGAGAAACCTACAAAAGCGTGGAGCTGGTTTCCAGCCAGCGCGTTGACAGCCGCCATCTGACGCTGGATGTGCGCCGGGTGGTGTCCAGGTGGGTTTTATGAAAGAAGCAGCTTAAAATAGAGAAACGAGGGATTCAGATGAGACTTCAAAAATACATGGCGATGTGCGGAGTGGCCGCAAGACGCAAGTGCGAAGAGATGATTGCGGCAGGCCGTGTTATGGTCAACGGCGAGATCATCACACAGATGGGCACGCAGGTGGAAGAGGGCGATGAGGTCATGGTGGACGGTGTTGTCATCCATCAGGAAGCGGAAAAGCACTATATCCTCTATCACAAGCCGATGGGAGAAGTGACAACGGTCAGCGACGAGAAGGATCGCGACACCGTTATGGATCACTTCAGAGATTTCCCTGTACGCCTGTATCCGGTCGGAAGGCTGGATTATGACACAGAGGGGCTGCTGCTGCTCACAAATGACGGAGAATTGGCGCAGCATTTGACGCATCCTTCCTGTGAGGTGGATAAGGTATATTTGGCACGCGTATCCAATAACCCCAGCAACGAAACGCTGGATAAGCTTCGCCGCGGCGTCTACATGGAAGGGGATGAACGCAGAACGTATCCCGCCAACGTACGCGTTGTGCGCGATGAGAGCTTATTTTCCGATGTCCTCGTCACCATTCACGAGGGACGCAATCGTCAGGTGCGCCGCATGTTTGAAGCAGTGGGACACAAGGTGATCCTGCTGCGCCGCGTGCGCTTTGGTTCTTTGGATTTGGGCGATTTGAAACGCGGCGAGTGGCGCGAACTGACAGAAGCAGAAGTGAAAGCACTTCAATCTATTTGAACACAGAAAAACGACAGAGGGTGACAACATGAAGAGCGATTTAACCTGCCCGGTGGACGTGGTCTCGGTTGAGGTTCAGCGGGAAAATGGCGACACGAAAGAAAATGGGCTGATCGTCTGCCTGATTGATTTTTACAACCTGTCGGAGAAGATCATCGACAGCATTCAGATGAACCTCATCTGTTACAATGCAGAGGATGTGCGTTTGGGCGGGCGGCTTGTACGTGCCTCGGCACACGGAGAGAGCCGATCACGCTTTACAGGCGCCTTTATGCTGGAACATGTGGACGATACCGTGCGCGTGGAAGCGTCCGTGGAAAAGGTCTGGTTTCAGGATGGCGTGATCTGGCGGCGGGAAGAAGGCAATGTTCGCGAGTACATTTCCAACATCCTGCCGGAAGGGCGCGAGCTGGACAGACTCCGCTCCGTTGCCGGGCCGGATGCAGCCGGATACGCACGAGAGGAAAGGGAATTGTGGCTGTGTGTCTGTGGACGCGCAAACGGCATGGATGATGAAAATTGTCTTCGCTGCCACAGGGAACGAGCGTATACGGTCAAAAACTATTCGTTTGCGGCCATTGATGCGACGCTTGGACGCAAGGAGCGGATGCTGGAGGAAAAGACGCGCAATACGCTCATCCGTTCCAGCGAGCAGACAGTCGAAGAAATGAAAACGGAACAGAAGCGCCAGAAAAAGCGCAAGCGCCGCGTGAAGCGGATCATTCTGGTGCTGGTGGCGGCGGCTGGCGTGCTGGCCGGTTTGCGCTGGGGTGTGCCGTATATGGCGAGCCAGATTGCAAAAAAACGAATGAATGAAGGCCTTTCTGCAGATGCGAAAAAGATCTATGTGTTTGTGGACACATACTGGCCGGGTGAGTTTGGCTGCCGCGAAGGCATGGAAGAGGCGGAACGCCGGATTATTGATGGCTTGATTTCGGTGAACACGGAAAATTCGCTTTTCCAGGCCGCTCAGCGTGCCGAAACGCTGGGCGATGAGCAGCGCAGGAGTCAGGCAGTGATCGCCCGCGCACAGCTGTACATACAGACCGAACAGCCTGAGGAAGCTGTAAAACTGCTGGCAGAGCTGACGGAAGACGAAGCGGCGCAGGCGCTTAAACATTCGATTGTTTATGACATGGCAGAAGCGGCGCGTGAGCAGCTGAATTTTGAAACGGCGATTGCGTATTATGACGAGCTGGGCGAGTATGAAGATGCGGCGGCGCAGAAAGATGAGACGATCTATCTTTACGGCCGTCATTTGATGCGCGCCGGAGAATATGAAAAGGCATGCGACCAGTTCATGCAGGTGACGGGACAGCCGGATGCCATTGCGCACATTCGCCAGTGCCGCTATGCGATGGCACAACAGCATCAGAAGGACGGCAATTATCTTGAGGCAGCTCCCCTGTATGAGAGCCTGGGCGTCTACGAAGAGGCCGAGACGCGCGGCAAATTCTGCCGCTATACGGCGGGCAGCGCGGCGCTTGAAGCGGGCAACTTAGAGGAAGCGGCGGAGCAGTTCAAGATGGCGGAAGACTATGAAGATGCCGCAGAACGCTTTGCGGATGTGGCGCTCACGCTGGGCAATGCAGCGCTTGAAGCGGGACATCACCAAGAAGCAGTTGGCTGGCTGGAACAGCTTCCTTATACGGAGGATATCGCCCAGATGCTCAACCGGGCTGTTTATGGCTACGCACAGGATCTGGAGAGAGAAGGCCAGAAGGAACTGGCTGTGACGGAGTTTGCTTCTCTTGGCGAATACAGCGATGCCAGAACGAAAGCCAATCAGCTTGAATATGAGCTGGCGGTTGAATACATGGAGAATAATCCGGAAGAGGCGCTTGTGCGTTTTGAATCATTGGGCGATTATTCCGATGCGCATGAGCAGGCGATCACCTGCCGATTCCTGATGGCGCAGACGGCCATGGAAGCGGGCGACTATCAGCAGGCACTTGAGCGGTTTGAGGCGCTGGGGGACGAACGCGATGCGCGCGAGCAGGCGATCCGCTGCCGGTATGCATTGGCACAGCAGGCAATGGAAAACGCAGAATATGAAAAGGCTGCGGAACTATTTGAAAAGTGCGGCACATACAGGGATTCAGAAGACAGTGTTTTTAAAGCGCGCTATGCACATGGTCAGGCCTTGTATGATGCGGCTCAGTACAAGGAGGCGGCGAAGGCATTTGACAGCCTGGGCAGCTATGAGGATGCCAAGCAGCGCGTCATAGACAGCGAGGATGCCTGGCTGAATGACGTTTATATTGCAGCACACATGGACATGGAGCTTGGCGACTATCAGAGTGTGATTGATGGACTGGAAGCCTATGCCCACGAAGATCTGCCCGAACGGTATGAGGACATCCCGGACATGTATGTCGAGGCATGCTTGAACCGTGCACAGGAGCTGACGGGCACCAATCGGCCGCTGGATGCTCTGCCCATTTTGCAGCGCATCTCAGACAATAAGACGGCCAAGAAGCGCCTTGAGGCATACGTCTATCAGATCATTGGCCGCTGGAAGGATAAGCGCGGCGTTGAGTACATCTTCCGCCCGGACGGTACATGCACCATTGCGGGAAAAGATGGATATTTTGGAGGCAGCGGCTATGAGATCCGGGTGGGCGATGAACCATATCCTACGCAGGGCGCATATTCGGTCATCAGCCTGCGCAACAAGACGCTGACGCTGCGCAGTCTCGAAACGGATAAGGCTATTCACTTGTCATATGTGGGCAAGGCAGAGCAGGAAGAGCAGGAAGAATGAAAAAGAAGGACATCATCATTATCGCTGCGGCGCTTGTGCTGGCCGGAGCGTTGTACCTGATTTCACAGGCTGCCGGAAACGCAGAGGCATCTGCTGTTGTGGTCACGGTGGATGGAAAAGAAGTGCTGCGCCGGCCTTTGGCTGTTGAGGACAGTTACGAAATCAATCAGGAAGATGGCTCTGTCAATGTCATCACGGTGGAGGATGGCGCTGTCTATATGTCGGAAGCAAACTGCCGGGATGGACTTTGTCTCCATCAGGGAAAGATGAGGAATGCAGCGAAGACCATCGTCTGCCTGCCCCACAAGCTGGTGGTTCAGCTGGAAGGCGAAGCGGCGCAGGATGAAGATCTGGATGTGATTGTGCAATGAGGAACCCCATCAAAATTTGGCTGGAAGATGCAAATTCGGCGCCGGACACCCGGTATGTGGATACCTGCGATGGAATTCGTGCATTTGCAATTTTGCTGGTGGGCTGGTTTCACATCTGGCAGCAGTCATGGCTGTTTCCGGGGCTGAATCTCTTTGGAAGGGAGATCAGCTTCGATCCCATTGTCCGCTCGGGATATATCTGGGTGGATCTCATGATCCTTGTCAGCGGCTTTTGTTTGTACCTGCCATGGGCGCGCCTTCGGGAGACAGGCGGAAAGGCGCCCAATGCGCTTGACTTTTATGTTAGGCGCCTGACGCGCATTCATCCGTCGTATCTGCTGGCAGTAGGCGTGATGATCGTCGTCACACAGGCGCTGCATGTGTATTCCAGCCAGGCGTTTGCATTTCAGGATGCAGTGACCCATCTGACCTATACCCATACATTTTTTTACAATTCGTACTATGCCAGCAATCTTGGCGGGACGCTCTGGACGATGGCCATTGAAATGCAGTTTTATCTGCTTTTTCCGCTGCTGGCGCGTCTGTTCATCCGCCTGCCCATGCTGATGTTTGCGGCAATGGTGAGTACTGCACTGATATTTCGCGCGTATGTGGGTGCTTCTTTTGCGGACATCAGCCTGTACTTTAATCAGCTTCCAGCGTATTTGGATACATTTGCCTGCGGCATGGCTGCGGCGGCTATTCATGTGCGGCTGTCTAAGACGAAACATAATGCGTTCACACGCGTCCTGTGTACAGCGGGCAGCATTGCCGTTGTGGGGATGCTTTTGTCCATTGCATCGGCACAATCCGGCTGCCTGGATACAGAGGCTATCCGCATGGGGCAAATGAACAGGCGGCTTGCGATGGGCGTTCTGGGGGCACTTCTGCTTATTCTGAGCGCCAATGCAGGGCTGGTTTTCAGAAAGATTTTCAGCAACCCGATTACGCGCTTTGTGTCAGCCGTTTCCATGCAGTTCTACATCTGGCATCAGACGCTGGCAGTCTACATCCTGCAATACAGAATTGTACCCAGCGAATTTGAAAACCCAAATTATTCCGGCGACCACCTCTGGCAGCAGCGATATACATTTGTCTGCTTCTTTGCATCGTTTGCTCTTGCGGCGCTTTTAACCTATGGATTTGAGCGGCCGGTGGGCAGGATGCTTCAAAACAGGTGGATCATGTATAGGAAAAAACGCGCAGACAGAACTTAAAACAACAGCCGCTGCAAGTTGAAACGCTTGCGGCGGCTGTTTGCATCCTGCCGACAACACACAATTCGCCTGAAAATATGACGGATATCATGTTGTCGAAGGATTGTATATGCACAGAAAGCTGAATTGAAATCACCGGAAAATGCGCATGCCGGCAGCGTGAAAGAACGGGCAGGAAAGAATTGCCTGATTAGAAAATGTACCAGCATGAGAAATCGGCGCGGGATCTAAAGTGTGCTTTAATGGCGGCGAGACAGGTTCCTTACAGGGCGCAGTCAGCCGGTGATCGTGATTTATACAGAGAAAGATATATGAGAAGAAAGCTGTTCAATCACAAAAAATTCGGCCATAATATGCGCTGTATCCTGTAAGTATATGATGGGTGATCTCCTTCTTTCATCTGGACGGATGGTATCCGTTTGGATATTTTCTGATATAAAATACGGAAAAATGGAAGAAATGGCGCAGAGCATAATATTGTAAATAATGTGTAAAATTGTCGAAATTGGATGAAATATGAAGAACACTGTGTTATAATAAGAGAAATATCAGAAGTGAGATGTGTCCTGAAAGAGGAGAGGAACCCCCATGGTGAGTGATCAGCAGATTTATATGAACAGGGAATTGTCCTGGCTTAAGTTTAATGAACGCGTGCTGGAAGAAGCGGAGAGCAGCCAGACGCCGCTGTGCGAAAGGCTGGCTTTTGCGTCTATTTATCAGAGTAATCTGGATGAATTCTTCATGGTGCGTGTGGGGTCGATCGTCGATCAAAAGACGCTGACGCCTCAGCTGCGTGACAGCAAAACCAATATGACTCCGGAGGAACAGCTCAGCGCAATTCTGGAACGCGTGCACATGCTGAATGCGCGGCGGGATGCGGTGTATGCTGTGCTCATGGAAAAGCTGGAGGAGCAGGGCATTCGGCTTGTCGATTTCAGAAAGATTGGAAGACGGCAGAGTGAGATTTTGGAAAAGTATTTCGATTCTGAAATCGCACCGCTTATTTCGCCGTCGATTGTCGGCAGGCGTCAGCCATTTCCTTTCCTGCGAAACAAGGATATTTACGCAGTGGTTGTGCTTGGACGCAAGAACGGCAAGCAGAAACTGGGGCTGATTCCTTGCGCGTCCGGTGTATTTCCGCGCCTGATCAAGGTGCCATTCAGCGAAAATACGTATATGCTGGCCGAGGAGCTGATCCTGCATTTCATCCCGAAAGTATTTGAAGGATATGACATCAAGGCCAAGTCGCTCATTCGTGTGACGCGAAATGCGGATATTGATGCTGATGCGCTGTATGAAGAAGATATTGATTATCGGGAATTCATGATACAGCTGATTAAAAAGCGCAAGCGGCTGGCTCCCGTTCGTCTGGAGTTTTCAAGAGCGTTGGACGATGACATTGTAAAGACGCTTTGCGGCTATATGGACGTGGACAAGCGTCATGTGTTTAAGAATAATGCGCCGCTTGATCTGTCGTTCCTGTTTGAAATTCAGGATTTTCTGCGCCAAAAGAGTGAATTGTTCTATCAGCGGCGCATTCCTCAGAAGTCCCCGGCGTTTGTGAGCGGCCGGTCGATTCTGGCTCAGGTGGCGCAGGAAGACAAGCTTCTGTCTTATCCATATGAAAGCATGAAGCCGTTTTTGGACATGCTTTCAGAAGCTGCAAACGATGATCAAGTGGTTTCCATCAAGATGACGCTATACCGTGTTGCCAAACAGAGCAAGGTTGTGGAAGCGCTCATTGAAGCGGCGGAAAATGGGAAAAATGTATTGGTGCTGGTGGAGCTTAAAGCACGGTTTGATGAGGAAAACAATATCGAGTGGTCCCGCCAGCTGGAACAGGCCGGCTGCCATGTTATCTATGGTCTGGACGGATATAAGGTGCATTCCAAACTGTGCCTGATTACAAGGCGCGAGGAAGGCGGCATTCGTTATTATACGCAGATAGGAACCGGCAATTATAACGAAAAGACAGCCAGATTGTATACCGACCTGAGTCTGATTACGGCAAACCAGCAGATTGGCGAAGAGGCCGCCAATGTATTCAATGCGCTGGCCAAGGGAGAGACTGTTGAAGAAACGCGGTGCCTGCTGGTTGCGCCAAACTGCCTGCAAAACAAAGTGCTGGACAGAATGGACGAAGAAATTGTCCACGCGCTGCGCGGTGAGAAAGCGTACATCGGCATCAAGATCAACTCGCTGACAGATAAGGCAATCATCAATAAGCTGATTGAGGCATCAAAAGCAGGTGTCAAGGTAGATCTGGTTGTGCGGGGAATCTGCTGCCTGATAGCCGGTGTAAAAGGGGCAACGGAGAATATTCGCGTGGTCAGCATTGTAGGAAGGTTTCTGGAACATTCGCGCATCTATATTTTCGGAACCGAGGAACGCGCCAAGGTATACATTGCTTCGGCAGACTATATGACGCGCAACACGCTGCGCCGCGTGGAAGTGGCTGCGCCGATTGATGATCCGAAAATCAAGGCGCGTGTGATGGAAATGTTTGACCTTATGCTTCATGACAACGTGCAGGCTCGTGAACAACAGCCGGATGGAAACTATCGCCGTTTGCAGCCTGGCGAAGATGAACCGATTTCCAGCCAGGATGTCCTGTATGAACAGGCTTATGCCTTGGCACTCAAGCAGACGGAAAACAAAGGATAAATAAAAAAAGTGAGACGAGAAAAAACGTCTCACTTTTTTTGTGCGAAAAACTGGAATTTGAACAAAGTCTGTTTTCGTGTGGAACGAATATGGAATTTCGGGCGGAATGCAGACACAAAGCATTGTCAGTGTGCCTTTCAGTTTGCGCATCGCAAAGATATCGGGAATTGCACGTTTTGATGATGCGCCTGGGCTGAATATTCTGCTTAAAGCGGATGAAAAAACCAAAGTCTGGTTTTAGAAACCTGACAATCCTTTCGACTGCGCCGTTTAGACGGGCAGATATAAAAAATCGTTCAGATCAGTTTTTTCAATTGTGCAGAATAAATGGGCAGGGTTCAACGATGTGAGACTGATGTCGATGGAGATGTTCGCAGGATTCTTCATGATTCATTGGCATACACGATATCGTCGCGCAGACGGTAGAGCGTGGCGCCGTATTTTTTATGGCAGAAAGCATCTACGAACCAGTCGATCTCTTTTTCTGCGTCATACTGAACGTAGGCATAGCGTTCGCCGTTGACAGATTTTCCCTTCATGTTGGAATCCGTCCAGCGGACGCTGTCCGTATCAGGGTTATAGTCGTCGATAAAGACAAGGCTGTGTGCGCCGACACCGTAGTAATAATCTGCGGCCATCTGGAAATAGTCGCCGCGCTGCACCTGTTTTAAAAACTCACGTGCATTTTCACGATTTTCTTCCATGCTCAGATCATTGTTATAGCGAAAGGATGCGGCTTCATAGAACGGGTTGCCCTCTTGCGCAGGAACATTCTGCCACTGGATGCCGTACACATAAGGCGCACAGTCGGCCTTTTTTTGATTGTTGGGGATGATAAGCGGCACATCGGGATATTCAGCCATGCGGAAATCATCACACGTTTCGCGGAAGAGATGGACGGTGAAGTTTTTGCAAACGTAAATATCGCCGCTGTATTGAGCGCGCTGCGGCCGGCCGCCAGCTTGATCATACAGATCGGAAGCGAGGGAAATGATGCGGTCAATCATCTCTTCCCGCGCAGGAGAGATGTCTGAAGAGGACAACGGCTCGGCGTGCTGAGCGGGTTCTTCAAATTGCAGAGCATCTTTCGCATGGCTGATGTCCTCAAGAGACAGCATTTCAGCACGGGCGGCAAACGGTACAAGGCAGAGACAAAGCGTAATAACCCATTTTTTCATAATGATACCTCAATTGTTAAAGGATGAAAGCACGGCATGTATGCAAAAAGCGCATGGTTTTTTAATAAGAGGATACGCTGCATATATGCAATAGGATACAGACGTTTCTGACGAATCAGAGGAACAGCAACATTATCTCCTGTTTTCACCCTTGTGTCAACAGCAGAGGCTTCGAAAGAATTAAAGAAAATTATATGATGCAAATTCGGAAAAATCATAAACAAAAAATTGAAAAAATATATCGACTTTTTTATTAAAAGTGCTTAAAATAACGAAGTAACGACACGGGGAAAAGTCATAAAAAAGCTATATAAAATAAGGCTTGTACACACGATTCTGTGTACAGGTCTTCTGCGGGCGGGCGAAAGATGTCAAAAAGTCCAGAAACAGCATTGGTTGACGAGGGTCAGGAAATGTGTTAACATACAAAAAGTTCTTGAATTTATTAGATTAGGAAGTGAAATTATGCCGCCGAAACAGAGAATTACAAGGGAAATGATTCTCGAAAGATCATTTGCCATGTTTTGTCAAGAAGGTATGGGCGCGGTGAACGCCCGTTCTGTTGCCAAAGCACTTAACTGTTCTACCCAGCCGATTTTCAGCTATTTTTCCGGCATGGATGATCTGAAAAATGCGCTTGATCAGAAGGCACGTGAAACGTTTGAGACGATGCTGAAGGATGCTGCTAGTGAGAACGACACGCTTAATCAGTATACGAAGGCATATGTGAGGTTTGCAACCCAGGAGCCGAACTTGTTTGCTCATATGTTTCTTGATGTGCAGAAGACAGCAGCGGGTTTTTCCGTGGAAGAAATGCTTCGCGAACCGTTGTGGGAGGCAGAGAGCAGGCAAAATGGCCTGACAGTGGAACAGGCGCGCGTGGTCTGCGTAAATACGCTGATTTTTGCACATGGTCTGGCGTTGATTCAGGCATCCAAGCGTTCTGCATTTACGCTGGAAGAGGCCGAGAAGATGCTCATGGATGTGCACGAGAGCAACCTGCTGCGCATGGTGTAAGATAAAAAGACGCGTTTGGATGGTGGAACGCGTCTTTTTTATGTATTGCAGGATGCACGATCAGAGACAAAAAGGACTGTACAAAAACTCGTTTTTCTGAGAACTCATACAATAAATTCCAGCAGAAAATGAAGATTTGCCCTTCGTTTTTGCTGGAATTTTAATGTTTATGCGTCCTGAATTTTGAAAAGCGGACTTTTGATACAGCCCATTTTTTGTGCTGAATTATTTTTGGAAGAGAGAGACGAGTTCATCGCTGCCCGCAGCATGAAGAGAATCCAGCCAGGCTGCATAATGACCATCTGTCAATTCGACCTCACCGGTTGCAAAGCGGGCAATTCCACTGTCTACCAGCTCAACGAGCGTCATGGACAGCTGCGCTGCGCGAGCCTGATCGGCGGCCGACAAAGTGTACGGTTCCGTGATCCGTTCGCTGATGGGACGTACGCGGCGGTATTCGGAGAAAACATGCTGATCGGCGGCGCTGTCAACATGTTCGATAAACTCGCCGGGGTAGAGACCGGGAACAGGAACGCCAGTGTAGATGATGGAAGAAATTCGGATATCGTTGATTCCCTGCGCGGTATCGGCGGCAAAAATCCACTTGCCGTCATCCTTGAAGACGAAATCTTCCCCTTCTTTTCCGGCAAAGGCTAGAAGGGCACCTTCTTCGCCATAGAGAGCATCGGCCCAGCGAAGCGCCTGGGCAGGATCTTCACAGGAACGGGTGACAGCAAAGCAGCCCGTCCAGACGCTGCCCAGAAAATCGCGCCAGCGGACGGAGCCGTCCGGACCGGGGATGAGAAGCGCTTCATACTGTTCTACATTCTCAGCGGGCACATGTGTGTAGGGAGTAGGGGAAACCAAGAGGCCGATCGCGGTTTTGGGCTTGGCGGTGTTCATAGCCTGTGCGCTGTGTAAATTGGTGAAAGCATCAGGCGGGAGAATGCCCTTTTCGTACCAGTCGTGCAGGAGCGTGATAAAGTCTCGATAGGCGGGAAGATCCGGCGCAAAGACGAGAGAACCATCTGGCTGGCGGGCGATGTTGTAGTCGTCGGCAACGATGCCGAAGTAAGGCAGCAGAAAACGCATTTCAAATACGCCGGTGAAAGCGGCAGGAATTTCGTCCTGCTTATGGTTGGCATTGAGATCCGCAGACTGCATCAGGGTGAGTGCATGGGTCAGCTCGTCAAGCGTTGCGGGCATATCAAGGCCGAGCTGATTGAGCCATGCGCGGTTGATCCATATGCAGACTTGACGTTCATGTTCATTGAGCAGAGGAAGCGTGGGAATGCGACCGTCTTCCAGGGTAATGGCAGCCCGCCAATCCGGATGCGCCGCAAGAAGCGCGCAGAGGTTAGGCATGTTTTCTTCAATAAGAGGAGCCAGGTCAATGATCATGCCGGCATCCAGCAGCTGACGTTCCTGGGAACGGTTCAGATTGGCCTTGAAAAGAACATCGGCAGGGATGGTTCCCTTTTTCAGATTGTTCAGAAGTTCTGTATATTCGGCGCGGTCACTTACGGCAGCGGGTATCACGGAAATGCCGGTCAAGGCTTCCATGCGGGAGAAGAAACGGCTTTGAGACCAGTCTCTGCCGAGACGCTCGGATTCAAATCCGGTGAGGGTGAATGCTTGTGCCGAAACGGCAGACAGGCAGAGGGATGCGCTCAAAAGGAGCGAAGCAATCTTTTTCATGTGGTCCTCCGTCAGACAAATTCTTCCATTTATTATAGCACACTTGAACAGACGATGAAAGAGCGTTTCATTGGACAGACTATTTTTGCCGAATATGCCATAGGATGGGGTGGACAGGAGGGATTGATGGATGAGGCTGGCGGAGGTGTGGCGCGGACGGCGTGTTGTGATGGCGGGAAAGGACTCGTGGATAAAAATAATGCTTGAAGAACTTGGCGTACAGGTGAAGCTGCTGACACCGGATGCGGATGTACAGACGATGTGCAGAATCATGCAGGAAGAACGGGTTCATGCGCTGATTCTGCCGTGTACAAAAGAAAATGGATCGGCAGGGAAGCGTTTGTCCATGCTGGAAAGGCATTTGGCAGAAGCCAGAGAAGCGGGCGTTCCGCTGACAATGATGTATTCGGATGAGCCTGTATATCGGTTCCGAAAAGGTGCTGCGCTGGGGAAAGAGGGAAAAGGAACGCGCGAGGAATTGATTCAGGCTATTTTGCAGCTGTATGCGGACGGCGTGACAAGGGGAGCGGAAGGCGATCCGGTTCAGGTGATGATTGTTCGCCGGATGCCCTGCATGAAGGAAAAAACGGTGGACGCATGGTGTGAAGCAGTTTTAGAGGGAAGAGCGATTCATGTGCTTCATCCGCAGGAGTGGAATGTTTTTCAGCATCCATTGGATGCAGCGGCTGCCGTTATTGCGCTGGGGGCGCGATATTTGTCGGGCGAGATGGAGAAAGTCGGTATATTTGACATTGGCACGAATAATGTTTGCACAAACAGGGATGCGGCACTTGTATTTGCACAGAGATATGGCAGACGCTGTTTTTTCTGTGAAGATGGAGAGAGAGGAAAAATTCCAGAGATAATGGACGAAGCACCGGCGCTTTGCCTGCCAGCACTTTCCACACAGGAAGCATTGGATTTCAGGAAAGCGGCACTGGCGGGAGAGACACAGCAAGACCAGGTGCGGCGTTATTTAGAAAACAGGGCATAATCCTGTCAGACGATTGACAGGTTTTGCAGGACTCTGGTGCATAAGTTTTATCTGGAGGCGATTAAATGGATCAGACAGAGATGAAGGTAATGCATCACACGCTGACTTTGGAAGGGCGAAACCGTGCAAAGCTGGAAGGCGTGACGGCGGTCAGCTGCTTCAACGATCAGGAAGTGGTTCTGGAGACGGCAGAGGGAGAAGTTGCGCTGCTGGGAGACAATCTGCATATTGAACAGCTCAATCTGGAAGATGGACGCCTGGACGTGATTGGCGAGATTGTCGGAATCGAATACAACGAACCAACGCGGCGCAAGGAAAAACACGGCCTGTTTTCACGCGTCAGGAAATGACGGCAGGAGAACAGGCACGCGTTTTTCTGGCCATGGCGCTGTGCGGGGCAGTGCTGGGAGCTGTTTATGATGCAGCACTGCTTGCCCGCCATGCGCTGGGGCTGGGACGTGCGGCACAGGGTGTGCTCAATATTTTATTTGGTGCAGTTGGCGCTTTTTTGGTGACGGAAGCATCGCTTTTGCTTCGGATATCACCGTTCAGATTTTTCATTCTGGCGGGCGTTGCATTCGGAATTCTTGTATATGCTGCGGCAATAGGAGCAAATGTTCGTAAAATTTACAGAAAGATACAAAAAAGTGTAAAAAAAGTAAAAAAATAAATGAAAAATTCCAAATTGATGCAGGAAAAAAGAAAAATAAGACGAATTTTGTTAAAAGATTGAGTATATAGATGCGGGGGAAAAGGCAGTTGAGCAGAAAGAAAATGCGGATAAGGCCGTTTCGCGTGTTGGCCGTAGGGCTGACGGTGATGGCCGTGCAGATGGCGATTCAATTGCCGAACAAGGCCATCAGTGCAGAGCATCAGCAGGAGCAGCTTGAGGCTGCTGCAGATGCTTATTATGATGCGCAGTCCCGCAACAATGCACTCCGGATGGAATTGTCCGAAATCAATACGGCGGATTTTATTGAGCGCACCGCCCGACGTGAATATGGATATTGCTGGTACGGAGAAGTGATTTACGAAGTGGGCAATCTGGAGCAGATTGAGCCTGAATCTGACATGGAAATATACGGACAGGATTGAGCAGGGGGGTAACGCGATGCGTCTTGGCTGCGTAGGAATCGGTTCAAACGCCATCCGGCTGTTGACAGCCCAGTGGGCAGATGGTCGTCTGTGTGCCGAGCGCAGGGAGCGCCGCGGTACACGTCTGTTTGCGGGTCTTGTAAACGGAAGGCTGACGGAGGACAGCATCAGGTCTTCTGTGTCCGCTGTGCGGGAGCTTGTGGAAATTGCTCGCCGCGACGGAACACAGGAGATCTTTGTTTTTGCGACAAGTGCCGTGCGGGATGCCGTCAATGGGGCAGAGTTTCAGGCGCGCTGTGAAGCGGCGTGCGGCGTAAAGGTTGAAATCGCTTCCGGAGAAGAAGAAGCGGCACTTTCTTATATGGGCGCGAGTGAAGGCGGGCTGTGCGGCGTGATTGACATCGGCGGCGGCTCTACGGAATATATCTTGGGAGACGATGAGCGGATTTTAAAAGCGGTCAGTTTGCAGATGGGCGCCGTGCGGCTCAATGCACTCAAACCCATTATGACAGAAGGGGACTATCAAGAGGCAATGGAACTGTGCCAAAGGCATGTTCAAAAGGGGACGAAGGAACTTCTTGCGTTTGAAAAGCGGGAAAAGTGGATCGGCGTAGGAGGTACAATGACCATGCTGGGTGCCATGCAGCGCGGCATTCCGCTCTTTGCGGCGGGGGAGTGCGAAGGCATGTGCGTTTCACTGGAAGACGTGGCCGGCTGGGGGCGCAGGCTGTCGGCGCTGACGCTGCAAGCACGCGGACAAGTACCCGGCATGATGCCGCATCGCGCAGATATCATGCCTTGCGGACTGGCGATTCTGGAAGCTTCCATGCGTGTTTTAGGCATCGAAACGATTCAGCTGTCAGCGCACGGCAACATGGATGGATACTTGAAAAAGAAATTTAAAAAAATTGAAAAAAGGTGTTGACATATTCAGGAAGGTGAGTTATAATAATCTACGTCGTCAGGCGACGGCGCTTCACATCGCGGGATGGAGCAGTCTGGCAGCTCGTCGGGCTCATAACCCGAAGGTCGCAGGTTCAAATCCTGCTCCCGCAACCATATGGCGGCATAGCTCAGCTGGCCAGAGCATTCGGTTCATACCCGGAGTGTCATGTGTTCGAATCACATTGCCGCTACCAAGCAGATCAGTCGGATTATTCCGGCTGATTTTTTTATATTTCTTCGGCAATCATCATGCGGAAAAGGACTGAAATGCTGTCTGTGTACACAAGAGCCTGTTGAATAGCTTCGACGCTGAATAAGAGGCGGAGTCAGACAGGTTCCCGCGCTGACAGAATCGTCGATTCGAATATGATCCGTCTGCCTGTGGATGTTGATATCGTCTTCCATGTGACGGAAGGATTCAAGCATGTCTTGAGCGTGGCTGAGCATGGTTTTTCCGACAGGAGTGAAGACGATGATTCATGCGTTCAAACAGTTTGATCGGATCGTATTTTTCTAAATCAGCGATGATTTTTGAAATGGAAGGCTGGGATTGATTGAGCCTTTCGGCAGCGGCGTGCATGGTTTTTTCCTGATATACGGAGACAAAAACCGCCCAATGATGCAGAATCATAGCGGTTCGCCTGTTTCAAATAAAAAATTTTGAAGAGGCCGGATGGATCTTCTATTCATTATATCTCACAGACTGGAAATTTTTTCAATTGACTATTTGGGGCGCGAGATCGAATGTGCCACTTTCCGAAAATCGCTTGCTGTGTTACAATGAATTGAGAAATCAGGAAAAGAGAGACAGAATATGCGAATTGCAATTTGTGACGATAGAAAGGCTGACGCAGATTTTATAAGAGAGCTTACACATGAATGGATGATTTCGCGTCAGGCGTTTGTGCAGGAGGAGGTTTTTTCTTCGGCTGAAAGCTTTTTGTTTCGCTATGCAGAGGAAAAAACGTTTGATATTCTGCTGCTGGATATTGAAATGCGCGGCATGGACGGCGTGACCATGGCTAAGCAGCTGAGAAATCAAAATAAAACAGTCCAGATTGTATTTATCACCGGATATTCAGATTACATTGCAGAGGGGTACGAGGTGGAGGCACTTCATTATTTGATGAAGCCGGTGAAAAAGGAAAAGCTGTTTGAGGTGCTGGACAGGGCGGCGGAAAAAATCAAAAGCAATGAGCAGATGCTCACATTGAATCTCGGCGGGGAAATGGTGCGGATTCCGATTTACGAAATCGCTTTTGCCGATGTAAATGGCAACTATGTGACCATCCATGCGGGAAAATCGTATACCGCAAAAATGACGCTGGGCAAGCTGGAAGAGTCTCTTGATAAGCGGTTTTACAGGGCGGGCAGATCCTGCATTGTCAATCTTACGATGATCAGCCGCGTGACCAAAACGGCAGTTGTGCTGCGCGATGGAACCAGTATTCCGCTCCCGAGGGGCAGCTATGAAGGCATCAACCGCGCGATCATTCAAATGGGGTAAATCATGAATTTTTTTTCAAAGCAAATTGATAGGCGCATTGCTGCCTACCAGCGGGAACTGATTGAAACGCACTATCAGGAAGTTGAAAATATGTACCGCCAGATCAGAGGCTGGCGCCATGACTACAGGAACCACATACAGACGATGAAAGTTCTTGCATCCAATGGAGAGTTGGAGAGCTTATGTGCCTATCTGGACGAACTGGATACTGACCTCAACACGGTGGATACGGTGATTAAAACCGGCAATCAGATGGCAGATGCAATATTAAACAGCAAAGTTTCATTGGCCAATGCCAAAGACATTAAAACGCAGGTGGATGCGCATATACCGGTTCGGCTCAGAATGTCAGAACTGGATCTGTGCTGCATCATCGGCAACCTTTTTGACAATGCCATTGAGGCCAGCCTTGCGCTTCCGAAAGAAGAACGCCTGATTCGCGTATACATGGACATGAAGGGGACACAGTTATACATTTCCTTTACCAATTTTACGGCAGCCAGGAAAATGAAAAAGACAGGAGGACTATTCAAATCCTCAAAAGGGGAGGGGCACGGTTTCGGCCTTGTCAGAATAGACAACATCATAGCGCGTCTGGACGGTTACCTGAGCCGCAACAGCGAGGATGGAGCGTTTACAACGGAAATCCTGATTCCGCAGGTGTAAGGGGCAATTCATCCCCGCATATGAACGATTCGTCCCCGGAATGAGCCGGGGACTTCTTTTTATGATACAGTAGCCCCAAGAGGTGAAGAACATGAACAACAAAGAAAAACCCAAGTACAAGATGCGGCAGGTGTTAGGCTTTATGCTCAAGCGGGCATGGCACAGCCAGAAGAGCGTGCTCTTTTTGGGCGCGGCGTTTGCGGCGCTTCTTGTTACGCAAAATGTCGTTCAGCTGCTTTTAGCTCCGTCGATTCTTCGAATTGTAGAAAATCGCGGCTCCATTTCCCTGCTGCTGGGGACAATTGGCTGTTTTACGATAATGCTCGTGATTTTGAGCGGTCTGCGGGAATATGCAGATCGCAACATGATGTACGGCAGGATAAAAGTTCGTTTTGACATTGGGCTGGACATGAACGACAAGGCCTGCACGACGTCCTATCCCAATTTTCAAAATCCGGAAATCAAGAAGCTCTATGACAGGGCGTCTCAGACGGGGTTCAACAACGATGAGGCACAGGAACATATTTTTATCACCTTGCAGGAGCTTCTTTTGAATGCTGCGGGCTTTGCGCTGTATCTGCTCCTGCTGTCGGGGCTGAATCCTGTTTTGCTGATTGTCGTTGTCCTGACATCAGCGATCAGTTTTTTTGTAAATCGCAGGTGCGACCGATGGAAATACGAACATCGGCATGAAGTAGATGAGCAGCTCACGCATCTTGCATATCTGCGCAGGACTATGGAATTGCCTGAAATTTCCAAAGATATCAGAATTTTCGGGCTGGGGTCATGGCTGAAAGCGCTGCGGAAAAAGTCTTTTGATGCCTTTGATGCCCTGCTTGCCAGGCGGGACAAAAGCGCATTTTTTGCAGCGGCGGTGGAACTTGTGATGGCCTTTATGCGCAGCGGCATTGCCTATGTGTATCTGATTCATCTGCTGCTGACTACGGGGATGCCCGTGTCGGAGTTTCTTCTTTACTTCAGCGCATTCAGCGGCTTTTCTGCATGGGTGACAGGAATCCTCACGACTTGCAGCGACCTGCACAAGGAAACCCTGGACCTTTCTTCTGTGATGGAATATCTGAATCTGCCGGAGCCTTTCCGGTTTGAAGAGGGCAAGGCGGTTCCGAAGGCCGACCGCTGGGAACTGCGGATGGAACACGTATCTTTTCGCTATCCGGGTTCCGAAAAAGAGATCATTCACAACATGGATCTGACCCTGCATTCCGGGGAAAAGCTGGCCATTGTCGGTTTGAATGGTGCAGGAAAAACCACACTGGTCAAGCTGCTCTGCGGACTGTATGATCCCAGCGAGGGACGAATCACCCTCAATGGGCAGGACATTCGCGAGTTTGACAGGCGGTCATATTACAAGTTATTTTCTGCGGTGTTTCAGGATTTTTCCATGCCGGATCTGACGGTTGCAGAGACGGTTGCTCAGGATTATGAAAATATCGACGTGAACAGGGTGAATGAATGCCTTGAAAAGGCCGGGCTGACGCAAATGGTTCAGAATCTGCCGAAGGGACTGGATACGCATTTGGGCAAGGAGATTTTTCTGGATGGCGTGCGGCTGTCTGGCGGGCAGACGCAGCGCATGATGCTAGCTCGCGCGCTTTACAAAGATGGGCCGTTCCTCGTGCTGGATGAACCGACTGCGGCGCTGGACCCGCTGGCTGAAAATGACATTTATCAGAAGTACAGCCAGATGACGGATGGAAAAACCTCTGTTTTTATCAGCCATCGACTGGCTTCCACTCGGTTCTGCGACCGCATTCTCTTTCTGGAAAACGGCTGTATCAAGGAAGAGGGCACGCATGAACAGCTGCTTGCAAGGGGCGGCGGCTATGCCAAACTTTTTGACGTGCAGGCCAGGTATTATCAGGAAGGGAGGGCATTTGCATGAGTCAGCAGAAAAAAGCTACCTTAAAGGAAACGTTCATCAGCGCCCGCAGGGCGTATGGAATCATGCACAAGGAGTTCCCCGGTTTAATTGGCGTTGTTGCGGCTTCCCGGGCATTCTCTGCGCTGCTGCCGTATGTGTCAATCTGGTTTTCTGCGCAGATCATCAATGAACTGGCGGGAATGCGCCGGGTGGATGTTTTGCGGCCGCTGGTGCTGTGGGCACTTGGCAGTGCGCTGGTGCTGGGGGTGATCCGCGAGATTTTGGAAAGATGGAATGTGCGGATGCAGAATCGTTTTAACATCAGCCGTCAGAATGTCTATACAGATAAGCTCCTTTCCATGGACTATGAGGATGTAGACAAAGCCGAAGTGCGGGGGCTGTTAGGAAAAATTCGGGGAAACGACAATTGGAATGCTTGGGGTTTTTTTAAGCTGGAAGAGGTGCTGGAAAATACGGTGACCGGCTTTGCCGGTATTCTGGGCGCCGTGGCGCTGACGGTCAGCCTGTTTACCAGCGCTGTGCCGGGCGGACAGCTGGCGTTTCTCAATCACCCCGTATTTGTGGTTTTGATTATCGGCATTTTGGTTCTGACCACGATGCTCAGCTCTTTCTGCCACAACAAGAGCAGTTCCAGCTATGCGGCGCTTTCAGAAGAAGCGACTTTCGGCAATCGAATGTGCAATTTAATGTGTCTGGCTGAGCGCCCGAATGCCGGGGCAGATATTCGCCTGTACAATCAGCAAAAAATTGCCCGGTGGTACATGGATCAGGACAAGACATTTGTTCCGGGCGGCATATTGGCCAGGCATACGGCGGGGCCGATCGGCATATGGGCAGCATTGGGCAGCTGCACAGAAGCGGTTCTGATGGGCATTGTCTACGTATTTGTGTGCCTCAAATCGTGGGCGGGAGCTTTCGGAGTGGGTTCTATCACGCAGTATGTCGGAGCGGTGACGGCGATGTCCAGGAATATTTCTGAATGGATGAAAGGGATTGGACAGCTGCGCAGCAACGTGCCTTTTATGGAGGACATTTACACATTTCTGGACATTCCCAACAAGATGTATCAGGGCAGCCTGACCACAGAAAAGCGGTCTGACCGTCAGTATCAGGTGGAGTTTAAAGACGTTTCCTTCAAATATCCGGGCACAGAAACGTGGGCGCTTCGTCACGTGAACATGAAATTTAACGTAGGCAGCCGCCTGGCGGTTGTGGGGGAAAACGGCAGCGGAAAATCCACATTCATCAAGCTGCTTTGCAGGTTGTATGATCCGCAGGAAGGGCAGATTTTGCTCAACGGAATCGACATTCGCAAATACAACTACGACGACTACATTGGTATTTTCTCGGTTGTTTTTCAGGATTTTAAGCTCATTGCCCAGCCGATTGGCAGCAATGTGGCGGGCAGTTTGAAATATGATGAGGAGCGGGTTAAAAGAGCTTTGACAGATGCCGGGTTTGCAGAGCGCTTGAAGACGATGCCCCGAGGGCTTGATACCATGCTGTACAAGAATCTTTCGGCAGAGGGTGTGGAAATTTCCGGCGGCGAAGCGCAGAAAATCGCTATCGCCAGGGCACTTTATAAGGACGCTCCTTTCATCATTCTGGATGAACCAACGGCGGCGCTTGATCCCATCGCGGAGGCGGAAATTTATGCAAAATTCAACGAAATTTCCGGGGACAGAACGGCTGTTTACATCAGTCATCGCCTGTCTTCCTGCAAATTCTGTGATGAAATCGCTGTGTTCGATCACGGACAGGTGATTCAGACGGGAACACATGAGGCACTTCTGGCTCAGACAGAAGGACAATATGCCAAGCTATGGAATGCGCAGGCACAGTATTATACAGAGACGTAAAAAATAAACAGCTCATGCGGAGAAGATCGCATGGGCTGTTTGTCATCACGCTGAGCTTGTCAGTTGAAGGGAAAGGAAGCGTATACTAAAAATCACAAGAGGGTATTTCGTTTTTTTGATCTTGATGATCTGCATTCAATCATAGCCTTAGGGATAAAATCCAAGTATGACACAGTCAATGCTCAACGAACAATATGACGTATGGTTATCTGTTTTTCTGAAAAGGTCAGAATGTGCATAAGGCACACGTAAAACGGCATGAATGAAGAGGAAAAGGCAGAGAGATGCTTTCAAAAGGGGAGGAACTCTGCGGCCTTTGCGAGCTTTAATAGGAAACAAAAAAAGAACCCGCTTTGGAACGAGTTCTTTTGGCTCCCCAGGTAGGGCTCGAACCTACAACCCTTCGGTTAACAGCCGAATGCTCTGCCATTGAGCTACTGAGGAATATGGTGGATTGAAGTGGACTCGAACCACCGACCTCCCGCTTATCAGGCGGGTGCT
>JAHHSO010000013.1 GCA_020025205.1 Christensenellaceae bacterium
GCACTGATTGCATTGTAGGACTGCCCGCTTTGAAGCAGAAAAATGGTATAGTTCACACCAGGCTGGACATCAAGATACACAGATGCGGCGAGGCTTGGCGGCGGATTCATGCCGATGAACGAAGAATCCAGGCTTTCGATGTCTGAATAGGAAGGTGTTGGAAGCTGATCTGTTTCTGCAAAAAGAAATTGATAAGCACCGGGGGCGATTCGCTTGTAAGCGGTCGTTTCCTTGAAACGCACATCAGAATAGATTACGCGCCCGTCTGAAAGAAGCACATCGAGAGGACCGCTGTTTCTGGCCAGATTGGAAACGCGAATATTGGCGCGGTTGATAGTTGGAGGGCAGCAGGCATCCGTGATTTTTAAAAGATCAATGCCGCCGGAACGGTTGACAATGGCAATGGTCGAGAAGCTGTCGGCCTCAATGGGCAGTGCTTTTTGCAGATAGATGTAGCCGTCTATACCGGTTACGGTGATCGTTTGATAACCAACGGGCAGGGCAGAATATGCAGACAATGCGCTGTAATTCAGAAAATTGACGGCGCGTTGATTATCTATGTACAGGCGGAAAGCAGGATAACCGTATGCCGCATGAAGAAAACGGACGGAGGCCCTGCGCTGATAGCTAGGCAGCGGCTGAATGACGGGACGAGTTGGTCTGACGGGAATAATGGGAATCGCCGGTGTCGTCGGAACGGCAGGAATAGCGGGCGTTAGCGGTATGGCAGGAATAGACGGCGGTTCAACAGGCTTAGCCGGTGTTGTGGGCGTGGCGGGAATGCTGGGAGATGCAGGTTCAAGCGGAATGGCAGGAATAAGTGCATCCTGCGGAATGTCTTGAGAATTTTCATCGTCAGAACCTGCGGGCACATCGGGCGTTAAATCTCTGTTTGGCGTGTTGGAAAAATCATCCATGACATGTGGCGACATCTTTCAGATATCGCGCTCCTCCTTCCAGATTGATACTGCATTCTATTCTCCGGGGGAGGAGGTGGTTCACGATTCAATGGGGACTTCGATAAACCAGATGTCTTCATCGTGAAAAAGATAGAGCCGATGCGTGCCAATGACACAGGTGTAGCGGATGCCCTGTCCGCCGGATTTCAGGGAACAAGCTTTGCGTTCATCTATAATGCGATCAATGCGGCAGACAGGGCCATCTTCCGTGCGAAACATCAAAGGACGAATTCGACCGTTCACAAGATGGTCTGCGCGCACCTTAACCAGCTGTTTGGAGGCGGCCATTTATGCTTCCCCCTTTCTGAAAGGCTGAAAGTCTTCGGCCGGGTTGATGTCGGCGTACAGGCTGTCTGTCAGCACAACGCCTCGCTGAACAATCTGATGGCCATATCGGCGGCGCAGGTCGTCAATGGAGTGCTCCAGGTTTTCCATGGAAACGCGCCGGGCTTCATCACCGGTAAAGTCGAGCTGAACGGGTTCTGCGTCCGAGGAAAGCTGCGTACAGGCAATCCCAATACTTCTGTAAGGGAAACCGGCCGCAAACCGGCTTTCAAACAGGCTGAGGGCCGTTTTAGCGATGTCATCGGTCAGGTGGGTGGCACGGGCAAGGGAGGCCTGGCAGGAGTGTGTAATCAGGTGTGTATCCCGCACGCTGATGCTGATACAGCGCGTACAGAAGCCGTCTGAACGCAGGCGTGCGGCAACGGATTCGGCAAGCAGATATATTAAACAGCGTGCATCCTCCATGGTTTCAAGATCATGCGGCGGCGTAGTGCTGTTGCTGATTGATTTTGCGGGCGTATGATAGCTGGCAGGAAGGACGGGGGAGCGATCCAGACCGGCGGCATAGGCTTTGAGCGTTGATCCGTTTTTTCCCAGCAGTTTTTGCAGAATTCTGTCTTCACACTGTGCAAGATCGCCGATGGTCAGAATGCCAAGCGAGGACAGACGCCGGCGCGTGCTTGGGCCGACAAAAAGCAGGTCTCCTACGGGCAGAGGAAATACCATGCGCGGCACATCGCGGGGGAGTATAACGGTCGTGGCATCCGGCTTTTTCATGTCGCTGCCGAGTTTGGCGAAGATTTTGTTATTGGCTACACCGACGGATAGCGTGATCCCGAATTCTTCGCGGGCACGGCCTCTGATTTCATCTGCGATGCGCTTTCCTTCTGCAAAGGAATGGCCCGTGAGATCTAACCAGCATTCGTCCAGACCGAAACTCTCCACGCGATCCGAGTATTCCGTATACAGCGCACGAAGCTGACGGCTGAAACGCATATACAGCGGGAAGTTGGGGGGCAGACAGACCAGGCTGGGGCATTTCTGCTTGGCCTGCCAGATGGCTTCGCCGGTTTTGACGCCATAGTTCTTGGCCAGCGTGTTTTTTGTCAGGACAATGCCGTGGCGCGCGGACGCATCGCCGCATACGGCAACGGGCTGATTGCGCAGCTCAGGGTGATACAGACATTCAACGGCGGCATAAAAAAAGTTGGCATCGCTGTGCAGAATTACACGTTCCATAGGGGATCTACCTCACAATATACAAACATATGTTCTCATATTTTTATTATACATCGGCGAGGAAATTTGTCAAGCGGAAGGAACGCGGAAAGTTCTTCCATACTATACGGTGTTTGACGGCAGTATACAAAAGCAGGAAAATCTTTCTGTAAAATGTTGGATTTGAAAGCAAGGAGCGATTCTGCTTCATCGAATCAGTTCTGAAACAGAGGCAGCATACAGTTGAGCCGGCAAAATGTTCAATGGGTTTTATCAAAAAGCCGCGCCTGCAAAAAGTACGGCGCGCTGATGGACATAAAAAGAGTGCATCCGTGTTGGATGCACTCAGGCCGCAGACAAAGAAAATGCTTTTTATGAATCTGCACAATCAGAACTGCTGGCGATGAACAGCTTTTCGCCGTTATAGTCAACGGACAGCACTGTACGCGGCTGCACATCTTCGGCAATCAGCTTGCGGGCAATGAGCGTTTCCACAGCGCGCTGCATGAAACGCTTGAGCGGACGAGCGCCGTAAACAGGATCATAGCCCTGGGCAACGACGTATTCTCGAGCGCTTGGCGTGAGGCGCATGGTAAGCTGCTTATCTTTAAGGCGTCTGTTCAGGTCATTCACCTGTAAATCGACAATGGCATTGATCTCATTGCGGGTGAGCGGTTTATAGAAGACGATCTCATCAAGCCTGTTGAGGAACTCAGGACGGAAATGCATCTTGAGCATATTTTCGACCTGATTGCGGGCATCCGGGCTAATATGCCCCGTTTCGTCAATGCCTTCCAGAATGACGGAGGAGCCGAGGTTGCTGGTCAGAATGATGATGGTGTTTTTAAAATCCACCGTGCGGCCTTGGGAATCGGTGATACGTCCGTCATCCAGAACTTGCAATAGCACGTTGAAGACATCAGGATGTGCCTTTTCGACCTCATCGAAAAGGATGACGGCATATGGACGGCGGCGCACGGCTTCGGTCAGCTGGCCGCCTTCGTCATAGCCGACATATCCAGGAGGCGCTCCGATCAGACGGGAAACACTGTGTTTCTCCATGTATTCGCTCATATCGATACGAACCATGTTCTTTTCATCGTCAAACAGCGCCTGAGCCAGCGCTTTGGCCAATTCGGTCTTGCCTACACCGGTGGGGCCAAGGAAGAGGAAGGAACCAATCGGACGATTGGGGTTTTGAATGCCTGCACGGCTGCGAAGAATGGCTTCGCAGACCTTTTCAACAGCTTCATCCTGGCCAATGACGCGCTCATGCAGCGTATCGTCCAGATGGAGGAGCTTTTCGCGCTCGCCTTCCATCAGCTTGGAAACTGGAATGCCCGTCCAGCGCGCAACGATGCGGGCAATTTCTTCTTCGGTCACCTTGTCGCGCAGAAGCGTATGATCAGACTTGGCTTCTTCCGCAAGTTTTTCCTGTTCTTCCAGCTCTTTTTGCAGCTGGGGGAGCGTTCCATATTTCAGCTCAGCAGCCCGGTTAAGGTCATAGTTGCGTTCGGCTTCTGCAATTTCGCCGCCGATGTGCTCAATTTCTTCGCGAAGCTTCTGTACTTTACCGATGGAATTCTTTTCATTTTCCCAGCGGGCTTTCATGGAGTTGAATGTTTCGCGCATATCAGCCAGTTCCTTCTGGATCATGGACAGACGTTCACGAGAGAGAGAATCCTCTTCTTTTTTGAGTGCAGCTTCTTCAATTTCATGCTGCATGATGCTCCGGCGCACATCATCCATTTCCTGAGGCATGGAGTCCATCTCCGTGCGGATGGTCGCACAGGCTTCATCAACGAGGTCGATGGCTTTATCCGGGAGGAAACGATCTGAAATGTAGCGGTTAGAGAGCGTTGCGGCGGAGATCAGTGCCTGATCAGCAATCTTGACGCCGTGGAATACCTCATACCGCTCTTTGAGGCCGCGCAGAATGGAGATGGTGTCCTCAACCGTTGGCTCATCGATCATGACGGGCTGGAAACGGCGCTCCAGCGCAGCATCCTTTTCGATATATTTGCGGTATTCATTGAGGGTTGTTGCGCCGATGCAGTGCAGTTCGCCGCGGGCCAGCATCGGTTTAAGCAGGTTGCCCGCATCCATACTGCCTTCGGTTTTGCCTGCGCCGACGATGGTGTGCAGTTCATCGATAAATAGAATGATGCGGCCTTCGCTGGCTTTAATATCGCTGAGCACGGCTTTCAGTCGCTCTTCAAACTCGCCCCGGAACTTGGCACCGGCAATCAGAGCACCCATATCCAAAGAGAAAATGGTACGGTTTTTGAGACTGTCCGGCACATCGCCGCGAACAATGCGCTGGGCAAGCCCTTCAGCGATGGCCGTTTTGCCGACACCGGGCTCGCCAATCAGAACCGGATTGTTTTTGGTTTTGCGGGAAAGAATGCGGATTGCATTTCTGATTTCCGCATCCCGCCCTATCACGGGATCAAGCTTGTTCTGACGGGCCAGCTCAACCAGATCCTGACCATATTTTTTCAGCGCGTCATAGGTGCCTTCCGGATCATCACTGGTCACGCGGGCACTGCCGCGGACAGCTTGCAGCACTTCCAGCAGCTTTGGGCGCGTAACGCCCCAGGAAGTCAGCAGCGTTCGGACGCTGGAGTCTGCCTTTTCCATCAGAGCGAGGAAAAGGTGTTCAACAGAGACGTACTCATCGCGCATCTGCTTCATTTCTTCTTCGGCTTGCGTGAGAACAGAAGAGAGCGCGGGGGAAATGTAGGGCTGCTGATTGCTGCCGGAAATTTTGGGCAGACGGGAAAGCGCGCTTTCACACGCAGATTGTGCCTGTGCGAGATTGACGCCCGTCTTTTCCAGCAATTGACCGATGAGGCCGTTGTCCTGTCCCAGCAAGGCGGAGAGCAGATGAAGCTGTTCCACCTGAGCGTTGCCATAGCTTTGGGCAAGCTGCTGAGTTGTTTGCAGGGCTTCCATGGATTTTTGAGTGAAGCGGTTCACATCCATTGCATGCATCCTCCTTCAATAATAAAGCCGGAAGATTTTTCCGACAACAGAATTTGATCTTTCCTGTCTTTCGACACTGACAGTATACCATGGTCAAAGATAGTCAGTAAATAGTAAAAACAGAAGAATAATCATACCAATCATGTACAATGTAGACAAAAGGATTGTAAGGAAAAGTTTGACTGCGATGCAGAAGAAATAACAGGTGTGAAATTCCGGGTTTAAAGGGAAGCATATAAAAAACGCTTCTGCGTTCATTCTGCGCAAAAGCGTTGGGAGAATATACACTGAAAATTAGATTTTCAGAAGGGAGAGCGGAACGCGATATTTAGTATATCGTCTGCCGCGCTTGTCCGTGTATGGGCCGCGGGGATCGGCTACCATGACGGTGGCTGTTTTGCCGATGTAGGAAATTACACCTTCAAGCATCCTGTTTTGATAGAAAAACGAGGCCCGCATGCCGACGACAATTCCCTTTTGGGCAGCAGCCTGCTTTCTGGTGGGCAGACTGTGGTGCGTCTCCGTGTGTCCAAAGAGTCCGCGAGCAAGGGCGAGAAAGCGCGAAGAATGGCCGCTTTCGCCATAGAGCGCCGTTTCCAACGCGTGGCACAATTCATGTTCAAAGACCAGAAGAAAGGCTTCCTGAGGGGTTGCAGCAGATAGACCGTTCAGCAGAAAGGGACCATCCTTGAGACGAAAGAGAAAATCGCTGGACATTCGGATTTCTGCGCACTGCATTCGCCTGGAGGGGTCTTTGAAAAACACAAACTTGCCGGCAGAACTGGTCAGCCGGGAAGAAAGGGTCACTGTGAGTTCTCCATAAGAACGGGCAAGGAATCCTGAGAAAAAGGCCTGATCATACAGATCCAGAAGAGCAGAAAGCGTAGATCGCCGTATAGAAGAAACTGGAATTTGGCTAAAGCCTGCATCTGAAGCACAAAGCGCAGCATGAATCTGTGCACGTTTGTTCTGGATGTCTGTTTCATTCAGCGGGAAAGGAAAAGGAACCATGGAACCTCCGAAAGAAAATATTGAAAAGCGGCTGGAATTACAGCGCAATTTCAATTCGGACGGCGCGCCCGACAAACTTGACATCGCTTACAGACATAGCCTGAGCGTCCAGTTCGCGGTCACCGCTTTGCAGGAGAATCTTGGAATCGCCCAGCAGCCGGACACGGCGGAGGCAGCGATGCGCACCGTATTCGACAAGCATGATGGCACCATCTACCGGCAGCCCCTGAGGCACGATGAGAACCAGATCGTTTTTCTCAATGCGCATGGCACGCATGGAATCGTCCGGGGCAAGGAAGTAGACCACCTTTTCAGGCCGTGCGCCTTCGATTTTGCCGTCTTGAATGGGCACCATACGGCGGGACACCTGAATCCATCCGGCATTCATGACCGGTACAGGGCACAGCACGCTGGACAGCGCATCCAGCCAGATGCCGCTCTGCTCTTCGGCAGAGACATGTTTTGCCGGCTGCGGGGCAGGCTGCGCAGGGGAGGGCTTTGGCACCTGTGGAGCGAGTGTCGTCAGATCGACGGTGGCTGCAATTTCGTCCAGAGAAAATTCAGCTTCATTTTTCTGACTGGTGCCCAGTGTCTTGAGAATGCGCCGGGCCTGATCGTCCTGAATAATGCGGCGGCCTTCCTCAACCTCTTTAATGTATGATTCGGATACACCGCACTTACGGGCCACCTGTTTGCGGGTCATTTTCTGGCGCGTGCGTTCCAATAAAATCAAATCACCTAAACGGCTCATGGGATCATACCTCCTGATATACGGATCTAATCGGGGAAAATTATACGGTCTTATGTTTGGATTGTGCAGTGGACTGGGGCGGCATCGGGTCATCGGTCGGCAGTCCGCGGTCGGCCAGCCGCTTGGTGGCAATATGCCCAAGCAGCGTATACAGGATAGAGGTGACAGGAACGGCCGTCAGCATACCGACCAGCCCAAACAGACCGCCGCCCGCTGTGACGGCGAGCATAACCCACATGGACGGCAGGTTGATGGAGGTGGAGACAACACGCGGATAGATGAGGTTGTTTTCGACCTGCTGAAGCACCAGAATGAAAAGTACAAACCAGATGACCTGCGACGGGCTTTCGATCAAAACGAGGAATGCACCCAGTACACAGGAAATGATGGCGCCATAAATCGGAACCAATGCGCAAAACAGCATGATGACCGAAATAACCATGGCGTAGGGAAAGCGGAAAATCAGCATGCCGGCAAAACAGAGGGAGCTGAGGATGCAGGCTTCTGTACACTGAATGGTCACGTAAGAGAAGAATGTCTTGTGCACCATGGTTGCAATGCGCAGCGTGTTGTCACAGAAGGTCTTGGGCAGGAACGCATAGAGCAGTTTGCGGCATTGACGGGAAAGCGTCTCTTTGCGCAAAAGCACGTAAATAGCGAAAACAATCGAAATGATGACATGCGTCACATTGCCGAAGAAAGATGAGGCTTGCGAAACAACGGTCGAAATGGCTGCGCCGGCATACTCGCGGAGAAGCGCGAAGAATGTGGAAGCCAGCTGACCCAGATCGGGAATATAGGAAGCGATGACATCACGCACCTCAGGGTAGCCATCCAGCCAGTGAAGCAGTTCGCTGCACCAGTTCTGCGCAATGGGCACAAAACGCATGATGGAGTTGGCCAGCGTAGTGACCGTTTGCGCGACTCTGGGAAGGACAATCACGGAGAAGATCAGAAGAAGCAGAAGAACAAACAAAATGGATAAAAGAAGGCTGACCGGACGGCGCGCCTTTTCAGAAAGAAACGGCTTGTCTTTTTTTGTCTTCTTGGAAAGCAATTTGCCAAAAAGGTGCATGGGGACACTTAGAAGAAACGCCAGACATGCACCCACGATAAAGGGCAGCAGGGAATCCACTACAACGGCCAGCGATCTGCCCACAACATCGAAGTGGCGAACAAGCAGCACAAGACCCACCGTAAAGGCGGATAAGGAAAAAAAGAATCGCTTGGTATCGTGCGAAAGCTGCATAATAACCTCCCAAAATAAAATGAAACGATTTGTGATGGACAGGCAAAACTGTCGGATGAATCTCATTATACTCTGTTTTTGAACAAAAAGAAACCATTTGTTTCAGCAGGACAATAAAAAAGGGAAAGTGTTGTGCGGCGGCGTGAAAAGATGCACAGGCGGAGTTTACAAACATTTTACATTAAGGTGATAACGAATTTGACGGGAAAGCGATATGATGCATACGGTATTGAAGAAACAATACAACAAAACGGATGGAAGACAGAAGAAAACAAAACGTAAAGCAGAAAACCGAAAATCCAAGGTGTGAACGGAAAAGAGACACGAAAAAATTACAGAATGCGGCATTTTTGAACGAATGAGGAAGCAGCAGTGGCGAAGAAAGAATGAAAAATGTTGTAAAACAAGCAGGAAAACAATTTTTTTAAGGGAATTATAAACAGTGGGATAAATGTCCGTGCTGGAGGTTCAATATGCAGGAGATTGTCATTCACAATTGGGATGAGCTTCAGCAGGCTGTCTTTGATGACGTTTGGGACGAAAAAATCATGCGCTACCGCGACAACCGCATGTATCGCGGCACAGCGGACTTGCAGTGGAATCTGGTACCGTCGCTCAATCGTGTCTGCGGGCACAATCTGGCGCTGGAATCTCAGGTCTTCAGGAGTTTTCGCAAGTACGGCTATGCGGAGCTGGCGGAGTATTCAGGATTCTGGCAGCTTCTTCCTGTGGCGCAGCATCATGGGCTTCCCACACGTCTTCTTGACTGGACGTACTCACCGCTTGTTGCGGCGCATTTTGCAACAGAGGATACCAGCTGCTACGACAGGGATGGCGTTATCTGGTGTCTGGATGTAACTGATTTTAAACCGCTGCTGCCTGATCCGCTTCGGAAAAAGCTGGAAGAAAATGACAGCAATATTTTTACGGTTGGCATGCTTGAAAAGGTCATTCCGGATTTTGAAAAGATGGGAGAGCTTTCCGAAGAGCCGTATGCGCTTTTCTTTGAACCTTCTTCCATGATAGACAGGATCGTCAATCAGTATGCGCTGTTTTCCGTGGTTTCTGATCCGGCAGTTCTGCTTTCAGACATTCTCAAAAGCCGGAACATTCCATGCAGAAAAATCATCATCCCCAAGGAAACCAAACTGGAGATTCGAGACAAGCTCGATTATATTAACATTTCTGAACGCATGATTTATCCGGGGCTTGACGGAATCTGCCGATGGATTACCAGACGCTATTCTGCACTCGGCCCCCAATACAACAGCCCCCCTCAGAAGAAACCCGATTAAGGGCATAAGCGCAATTGAGCGCTTAACCATAATAACTACTTCAGGAGGAACCTATCATGAAAAAGTTTGTTGCTCTGATGGCTGCCGCCTTGATGCTCGTTGCACTTTGCATGAGCGCCAGCGCTGCGACCAAGGTGTCTGTGTGGCACACCTTCACCGATGAACAGCAGGAAGCACTGGAAAAGTTTGCTGCGGATTTCAATGCCAGCCAGGACGAATACGAAGTCATCGTTGAATCCCAGGCTCGCAGCGGATTCCTGGACAGCGTTTATCAGGCGGTTGCCAATGGAGTCGGCCCCAACATCATTGTTGACTACGCCTCTACCGCAGCGGACTACGTGAAGGATAAGCTGGTTGTGGATCTGAGCCAGTATATCTTTGATGAAGAAATTGGCATGGCTGACATTTACAACAGCCTGCCGGAAGCCATCAAGGCGGAAACCGTTGGCTTTGAAGACGGCGGCATGTATGCGCTGCCGGCTGTTACCACCGGTCCTATCTTCTTCATCAACCAGAACATCTATGATGAGCTGGGCCTGAAGGCTCCGACCACCTGGGAAGAGCTGGCTGAGAATTCCAAGATCATCTATGAGAAGAAGGGAATTCCCGGTTTCGCCTGCGACTCTCTGACGGACATGATGAATGCGTTTGTCATGCAGTCCGGTCTGGGCTACATTGATGTGGCCGAGAAGAAGGTTCTGTTTGACACGGACGAGTTCAAGACCTGGCTGGCATGGTTTGGCGAGAACGTGCAGAAGGGCTACTTTGCTCTGAATCCGACCGGCGATTACTGGTCCAATGACTTTAACGCCTGCATGGTGGCTTCGTATCTGGGTTCCTGCGCGGGTGACAAGTACATTCAGCCGGATGGGTTTGAATACAGCGTTGCGCCGATGGTTCGCGGCGACAAGACCGAGTGGTACCCGTCCTGGAACCGTGGCCCGATCATCTTTAACAAGGATGAGGCATCCAACAAGGGCGCTTACATGTTCGTGAAGTACTTCCTGACGCCGGAAGTCAACGTCGAATGGTGCAGTGCTATGAACGCGCTGTCCCCGTACGGCAGCACTCAGGAAACTGACGCTTACAAGGAATTTGCCGAGAATCTGGCTCCGTCTCTGAAGGCGGTTCAGGCGGATCTGGACGTTGCCGGCGCACTGCCGACCGTCGACGGCTCTTATGCTGTCCGCACGGCGCTGCAGGATGCGGCGATTGCTGTGGCTGGCGGTGTTTCTGCTGAAGAAGCACTGGCAACCTGCGTGGCAACCTGCAACGCAGCACTTCAGGAGTAATCCTCATCGAAAGTGAACGGCCGAGGCTGGCGGGCGTTTTGTCCGCCGGCCTTTTTCTCGCTTCTTATGACGGTATATGCAGAATTCGGAGGAATTATGGCAAAACAGAAGCTCTTTGTCTTTATGATTGACGCACTGTGTGAGACTGACATCAATTATATGCGGACGCTTAAAAACTTTGGATGGATGCTTGAAAATGGCGCTCTGGTGAAAGAGATGTTCCCGGTTTATCCGTCCTTTACCTATCCTTGTCATGTCTCAATCATGACGGGCTGCTATCCAGACAAGCACGGCATTCCGCATAACGAGAAAGTACAGGCTGGTGTATATCCCGTGGAATGGTACACAAGCCGCAGTCTTGTTAAAAAGAAATTCCTGGCCGAATATGCGAAGGAAAAGGGATATTCGACGTGCCTTTTGAACTGGCCGGTTTCAGCCGGTGCGGATGTCGATATCAACCTGCCCATGTGCGTTCCGATGGGGTATAACGGCGATAATCCGCGCCAGTTCTTCGAAGGGGTCTCTTCGCAGGAGGTGCTGGATCGGTACTTCTGGAAATATGGACATCTTGTGCGCAACATCAACCCGATGATGTGCAGCAGTCTGGATGAATTCACCAATGCTGTCGCACCGGATATCATCAGGGATTACGGCCAGCCGGATGTCATGTTTGTGAAGATGTGCGACCTGGATTCTGTTCGCCATAAGCTCGGCGTAGACAATGAAACCGCGAAGAAGCAGTTGATGAAGCATGATTGCGAGCTGGGTGTTTTGATGGAGAGCATTCGCCGTTATGGCGATTTTGAACACACCAACTTTGTCGTCATGGGCGATCATGGGCAGACAGATGTGCCTCGGGTTTTGAATTTCAACCGTGTTTTTCAGGAAGCTGGACTTCAGACATTGGATGAAAATGGAAAGCTGGCGGCATTTGATGCATACTGCCATTCAACAGGCGGTTCCGGATGGGTTGAGCTGCGTGATCCGAATGACAAAGCGCTGTATGAACGTGTTTATCAGCTGCTCCTGAATGCCAAGGATAGTGGGAAATACGGCCTTGGATATGTGTTCACGAAGGAGGAAGCGAAAGAGCGTTTCCACCTGACCGGTCCGTTCGATTTCATCATTGAGGGCGAGACGCCGATGTCATTCAGTTTTGACCCCGCCGCTCCGCTCTTCCAGAAAACGGCCCCCGGTGATTATAAGACATCGCCCGGTTCCCATGGCGGTCTGCCATGGCTGGATCACAGGACGACGTTCTTCGGGTGCGGCCCGGCGTTTAAGAAGGGTGCTTCGATTGACAAGGCAAACCTCGTAGATGAAGCACCGACAATGGCCAAAATTCTCGGCATTGAGATGGAGGATATCGATGGCCATTGTCTGGATGAACTGCTTAACGAAAACATTTAATAGGCAGAAACGGATGGCTTCTGCTAAAAAAAGAGTAAGGGAGATATGACCTATGCGTGTTGTACTCGATCATATCACGAAGCGTTTTGCGGATGTGACGGCGGTCAGTGAGTTCAGCGCTACGCTGAAAGATGGGGAACTGGTGTCCCTGCTGGGCCCCTCTGGCTGCGGCAAGAGCACCCTGCTGAATATGCTTTCCGGCATTCTGCCGGTCAGCGGTGGCAAGATTTACTTTGACGATCAGGATGTTACGATGATGCCGCCGGAAAAGCGCGGCATTGGCCTGGTGTTTCAGAACTATGCGCTCTATCCGCATATGACGGTTATGGGCAACATCTGCTTCCCGCTGGAGACACAGCGCATACCGAAGGCAGAGCGCATCGAGCGGGCACAGGAGATCGCAAAGCTGGTACATGTGGATATGCTGATGAACAGAAAGCCATCCGAGCTGTCTGGCGGACAGCAGCAGCGTGTCGCAATTGCGCGCGCGCTGGTGAAAAATCCGCGTCTGCTTCTTCTGGATGAGCCGCTGTCCAATCTGGATGCGCGTCTGCGCCTGGAAATGCGCGAGGAAATTCGCCGCATTCAGCAGCGTACCGGCGTGACGACCATCTTTGTTACCCACGATCAGGAAGAGGCAATGTCCATTTCAGACCGTATTCTTCTGATGAAGTCCGGCGTGCTTCAGCAAAACGATCTGCCGCAGAACCTTTACAACGAGCCGGCCAACCAGTTTGTTGCAGATTTCCTGGGCAATCCGCCAATTAACAACCTGTCGGGTACTGTTGCAAACGGCGTGTTTACAACGACCGATGGAAAGGGCAGCGCCAAACTGGCTGTTTGTGAAGGCGTGGAAAACGGAAGGAAAGTCAATTTGTCTGTGCGCGCGGAGAGCTTTGTGCTGGCTGCTGATGGCCCCATTGCCTGCGAAGTGACCCATGTTTATCAGATGGGCAAGGAAGAAATGGCGTACTTCCGCCTGGGTGATGCCGATTTTCGTGCCTACATTGATTCGGAAGAGGGCTTGAAAGTGGGAGACACTGTGCATCTTGCGCTCAAAAAGCGCGGAGCGTTCCTCTTTGATCAGGAAACGGGGGAGAGGATTCGATGAAAAAGCAGAAGCTGCCCACGGATCGTGAGCTGGAAAATCGCAGCTTTTTTTCAAAGATTGAACCTTATCTGTATCTGCTTCCATTTTTTCTTGGCATTTTGTTCTTTACGCTTTATCCGGTCATTAACGTCGTGGCGATATCTTTCAAAGAGGGATACAGCCATTTGACGCGCAGTTTCGATCAGTGGGGCATGGCCAACTATCAGACGGTTATCAATGACCCGCGTTTTGCGCAGGCCATCAAAAATACGGTGCAGTATGTGCTTCTGGTGGTGCCGATTTCAACTGCTATTTCTGTTGTTGTGGCGTATCTGCTCAATCAGAAACTGCGCTTTTCAGCGCTTTTCCAGACAGCCTATTTTCTGCCGATGGTCACATCGGTTACGGCTGTTGGACTGGCCTGGAAGCTGATGTACAACAAGAACTTTGGCATCATCAACTATATTTTGTCGTTCTTGGGCGTTGACAAAATTCCGTGGCTGGAGAATGCTGCATGGAGTATTCCGGCGCTGGTGATTTTCGGCGTGTGGAACATCCTGCCATTCACGATCATTCTGCTGCTTTCCGGCTTGCAGAACATTGATCCGCAGTATTATACGGCTGCACGTGTGGATGGTGCAAAGGGGCTGCGTATCTTTGGGCGCATCACGGTGCCGCTGCTGGCGCCGACGATTTTCCTTGTGTGCATCGTCAATACAATTTCCTGCTTCAAAGTATTCTCGGAACTTTATCCGCTTTTCAACGGAAAGCCGGGCCCGTTCAACAACCTGTACACGGTGGTCTACTACATCCGATATGCGATGATGGAGAGCAGAAAGTATGGTGTGGCGGCGGCAGCGGCGCTGATTTTGTTCCTGTTCATTTTTGTGTTCACCATGGCGCAGCTTTTGCTGCAGAAGAAGACGAAGAGGGGGTAAAGACATGAACAGCAGAAAGATTTCCCGATTCTTCGTATATCTCTTCCTGAGTGTAGGCGCTGTGATTATGCTGATGCCCTTCTTCTGGATGTTTACGTCTGCCTTTAAAACCACGCAGGAGATCAACAAGTTCCCGCCCCAGCTTTTGCCCAGCACCCTGAGCCTGACGAACTTCAAACGTGCATTTTCGATGGCACCGTTTGCGCGCTACTTTGTCAACTCGGTTGTGGTTATGGTCTGCTCGGTAGGACTGACTACGTTTACAACGATTCTGGCGGCATTTGCGTTTTCGCGCCTGCGTTTTGCAGGGCGCACGTTGATTTTTTCGCTGCTGCTGTCCCTGATGATGATTCCGTTTGAAATGCTCATCATCACCAATTATTCCACCATCGTCAATCTGAAACTCTGGGATACGATCCCGGCGCTGATTCTGCCATTCACCAGCTCGATTTTCTATACTTATATTTTGAAGAATTTCTTCGATTCTGTGTCGGACAGCCTGTACTGGTCGGCTAGAATTGATGGCTCGAGCAACTGGCGTTACCTTTGGAAGGTCATGGTGCCAATGGCGCGTCCGTCCCTGATGACGATTGTACTGCTTAACGCACTGGCAAGCTGGAACTCGTTCATGTGGCCCATGTACGTCATTTCCAGCGACAAGAACCGCACGCTCCCGTGGGGCTTGCAGGTGTTCACGACGGAGGCAGGTTCTTATCCGGAGCTGCTGATGGCGGCGTCTACCGTTGTCGTCCTGCCGGTGATCGTCTTGTTCCTCTTTGCCAGAAAGTACATTGTGCGCGGCGTTGCCCGCGGAGGACTGAAGGGATGATGTTGTATCATGCGTCCGATAAGGCGGGGCTGAACAGACTGATGCCCGCTATTTCGACGCACGGCAAGCCATATGTGTATGCCATCGGTTCGAAAGTTATGGCGATGCTCTTCGGTGCGCCTAAAGATGATTTTGATTTGCTTATTGATGCGGAAGAGGGAAAACCGATTCTGTTTGAGTGTTATCCCGGTGCATTAAAACGCATGTATTCGGGCAAGACCTGTTCTGTCTATCAGGTTAAAGCGGATGGTTTTCTCTCCAATGTCACCGGCTGGGATGAAGAGTGGGTGAATGAAAATCCGGTGGATGTTGAACAGGAAGAAATCATAGGCGACATATATGGCTGTATTCTGGAAGCTGCTCAAAACGGGCTGTGTCAGATTCACGAGTATGAGGATTCTGAAGCATATCTTCGTTTTCTGAGGGATGAATTGCAGGAACGAATCGAAATGTTCGGTCTCAGCGAGGAATGGATGAACAACGATCCGCGTTTTGCGCAGTATCATAACAGACTTCTAAAAAAACAGATATAAAATTGTTTTAAGCAGAGAGTTTTCGGATTCTCTGCTTTTTTAGTCTGGTATGTTGAGCATGCAGTGTGAAAAGTTGTGCCCCGCTGGATAATTTTAAAATTATGAAGGAATACAGCTTTTTTGTATAGAATTAAATGAAACATCAAAGGAGAGAACATTCATGATTCTAAAAATTGAAAACACGGAAGATAAAGAACGCATTTGCCGCTGCATTTTGGCAGAACTTCCAGGCTGGTTTGGACTGGAGGAAAGCACGCAGGAGTATATCAGAGAGAGCAGAATGATGCCGTTCTGGGCAGACGTGGAAGATGGGCGAGCTTTAGGGTTTGCGGCTATGAAGGAAACCAGTCCATATGCTGCAGAGATTTATGTGATGGGCGTTTTGCCGGAAGCGCACCGCCGCGGAATCGGAAAGCAGCTTTTTGAATGTCTGCATCAGGCGGCAAAGGATGAGGGCAAATTGTTTTTGCAGGTAAAGACGGTTAAGCAGGGATGTTATCCCGAATACGACCAGACCAATGCATTTTATAAGGCACTGGGTTTTATAGAACTGGAAGTGCTTGAAACGCTGTGGGACCCGTGGAATCCATGCCAGGTGTATGTGAGGACGGTTTAAACAGTATAGTTACAGAAAAATTGAAAGAGATCAGGGAAATGAGCTTTCAGCCAAAGCGCTGAGCCGGATACGGCACAATGAGTGCGATGAAAAAGAAAAAACGGACAGTGGTGTTTTGTTAGCAAATTAACAATATAGGATACCTGTCAGGTTGTATTTTCTGCTTTATACAAGCCCTTTCATCGTTGACTGTTGAAGAACGGCGTGATATAATAAAAATGGAATTTTGAGAGAAAATGGATAAGAATTGGGACAAAAAACTGTGAATTGCGGGAGCGTAATATGAAGGGATTGAATATGCTTGTCTGGCTGATGCAGCTGGGCATGAGCGTTGTCATGCCGCTTGTTGGATTCACATGGATTGCCATTTATCTGCGCGGCCGGTTTCAGCTTGGCGTGTGGATTATTTTTGTGGGGCTGATTGTCGGCCTCATCTGCGCGGTGGACGGCTTCAGATATTCGTTGAAAGCGATGGAGCTGATGGATAAGAATAACGCGAAGAAATCCTCTGATCCGCGCAGAAAGCAGGGGAGGTAAAGGATGGATCAAAGAAAATTTGTGCTGCGCCAGACAGGCATGATTGCCATTGGCGAGGCGGTCGGTGTGGCGCTGATGTTTGGCGCATTTGTCCTCATGGGGAAGTTTGACAGGACAGTCGTCTGGGGCGGCGTGATTGGCGGCATCCTGGCTGTACTCAATTTCTTTCTCATGGCGGTGAACCTTAATTTGGCGGCAGACAGGGCGACGCAGCAGGATGTCAAGTCTGGAAAGGCACTTGTTCAAACATCCTATATTTTCAGGCTTGCAGGGCTCTTCCTGATCTTATTTGTGTGTGTGAAGAGCGGGCTGTGTCAGGTGTTTGCGGCGGTGATTCCGCTGCTGTTTGTTCGGCCGATTCTTGCGATTACGGAATTTTTCAGAAAGGATAAACAGTCATGAATCTGAATGTAACCGGCGCATTTGTTTACTTTACGATTCCCATTTTCGGTGGTATTCCCATCACGCAGACGACGGTTTCTTCGCTGCTTGTCACCATTTTGCTGGTCGTCCTGTCCATGAAACTGGGAAAGAACCTCAAAAAGAAGAATCCTTCCGGCACACAGGTGCTTGTGGAAAAGGGTGTTTCCATGCTCTATGGCATGGTGGAAGAGACAATGGGCGCACATAATCTGCATTGGACTCCATTCATTGGCACCATTTTCCTCAGCAGTCTTTTCGGCAGTTTGATCGGCCTGACGGGATTTTTCCGTTCGATGACGGCAGATCTGAGCTGCACGCTGACATGGGCGCTGATGGTGTCTGTCATCATCTGGTATGTGAGCATCAAGAATAACGGCCTGCTTGGCTGGCTCAAGGGTTTTACGGAGCCGATTGTCGTGATGACGCCTATGAATATTGTGGGCGAAATTGCGCAGCCTGCCTCCATGGCATTCCGTCATTTCGGCAACGTGGCGGGCGGCGGTGTCATCATGAGCATTCTGTATTTGGCGTTTTCGATGCTGTCCAGTTTAGTGCTGGGCGCGGTATCTGGAAATGGCATTCTTGTTCCGCTGGTACTGCTTGCTGTAGGCGGTGCGCTCCTGTGGAAGTTTAAAACGAACGGGAAAAAGCGCCATGTGATTTTCGGCGGGCTGACAGCTGTTCTGGGCTTCTTCGGTCTTTTGCAGACGCTTGGCCTGCTGTCCGGCGTGCCGATTCTGGCGCTGGGCATTCCAGCTGTGCTTTCCTGCTACTTTGACCTGTTCTCCGGTTTTGTACAGGCATATGTCTTTACGCTGCTGACCATGGTTTATATTGGAAATTCCTGCCCGCCTCCCGAACAGGAAGAGGCTGTGCAGATTTAATTTCACGACACTACAATCAGTAAATATTTAGGAGGAACTTGTATGGAAATTTTGGCGAATGCGATTGCGGTTGCCGGCAAGGCAATTGGTGCGGGTCTGTGCATGGGCATCGGTGCTATCGGACCGGGCGTTGGTGAAGGTAATGCTGTTGGCAAAGCGCTGGAGGGCATGGCTCGTCAGCCGGAGATGGCTGGTACACTGCGTTCCACGATGATCATGGGCTGCGCAATCGCTGAGACGACGGGTATTTACTCCCTGCTCATCGCATTCCTGATTCTCTTTGCACTGTAATTTCGCTCTGTAAGGTTTCCCATACGAGAGGAGCGATATAGTGGGACAGTTTGAAAGCTTTATTGGTGTAGACTTTTGGACAGCGCTGTTCATTCTGCTCAATACGCTTGTCATCTTCGTGGTGGCGAAAAAGTATCTGTTTAAACCGGTACATGAGCTGATTGAGTCGCGCCAGAAGGAAATTGACGGCATGTATGACGAGGCGGGCAAGGCAAAAAGCGATGCTCAGGCACTTCAGGCTGAGTACGAAGAAAAGCTTTCCGCTGCGCGTGTCACCTCCGAGCGCATGATGCAGGAAGCGGTTACCCGCGGCCAGGCGCGCGAAGAGGAAATTGTCCGTCAGGCGAACGCACAGGCATCTGCCATTTTATCCAGGGCGGAAGCCGATGCTGCAATGGAAAAGAAACGGGCCATCAACGACGCGAAGGACGAAATTGCCGGCATGGCTATGGCAATTGCAGGCAAAGTTGTCGGGCGCGAGCTGAACGAAAAGGATCAGACGGAGTTGGTGGATCACTTCATTGATGAATTGGGTGATAAAGCATGACCCAGATCGCAAGCGTATATGCTAAGGCGCTGTACAGCCTTGCCAGGGAAGACGGGCTTTGCGAACGCATTCGCACAGAGCTTGAGGCCTTCTGTGAAGCGTTTAAAAATGAGCCGGAATTTCTGAAGCTTCTATCGACGCCAAGCATATCCAAAGAAGAACGCTTAAAAATCATTGACGACAGCTTTGGCGGCAAGACGACGCCGTATCTGCTCAATTTCATGAAGATCCTCACGGAAAACGGGTATATGCGCCAGTTTCCGGCATGCTGCGAGGCATATCGCGGCTTCTACAATGAGGATCACGGCATCATGGCGGTGAAAGCCGTCACGGCTGTGCCCATGAGCAGCGAACAGATCACGAAACTCTGCGCCAAGCTTTGCAGGATGACGGGCAAGCAGATCGATCTTCATAATGAGATTGACCCGCGCTGTCTGGGCGGCGTTCGTCTAGATTATGAAGGCAAGCAGGTAGACGATACGATTGTGCATCGTCTCAATGAGATCCGCAGTCTTCTTGCAAACACCGTACTCTGATTGAAGAAAGCAGGGAAGGTATGGAATTAAGACCCGAAGAGATTACAAAAATAATCCGCAGTCAGATTAAAAACTATGAACATAAACTCGAAACCAGTGAGACCGGCTCCATCATTCTGGTGGGCGACGGTATTGCCCGCGCCAGCGGACTGGACAAGTGCATGGCTAACGAACTGGTCGAGTTTGAGAACGGCGAATACGGCATGGCGCTGAACCTCGAAGAGGATTCCGTCTCCATCGTCATTCTGGGCAGCGACAAGGGACTGCATGAAGGCAGCACCGTGAAGCGCACGGGACGCGTTGTTTCCGTTCCAGTGGGCGAAGCGATGATTGGCCGCGTGGTCAATGCGCTGGGGCAGCCTGTTGATGGAAAAGGTGTCATCAAGACGAGTGAAATGCGTCCGATTGAAAGCCCGGCACCGGGCATCATTGAACGCAAAAGCGTCAGCGTTCCGCTTCAGACGGGCATCAAGGCAATCGACTCTATGATCCCGATTGGACGCGGACAGCGTGAGCTGATCATTGGCGACCGCCAGACCGGCAAAACCGCTATCGCCACCGACACCATTATGAACCAGAAGGGCAAGGATGTTATCTGCATTTACGTTGCCATCGGTCAGAAGAACTCGACCGTGGCGCAGCTGGTTGAGCAGCTGACCCGTGCAGGCGCAATGGACTACACCATTATCGTCAGCGCGACAGCTTCCGAATTGGCTCCGATGCAGTATATCGCGCCATATTCCGGCTGCACCATGGGCGAATACTTCATGAAGCAGGGCAAGGATGTTCTGATTGTCTATGATGACTTGTCCAAGCACGCCGTGGCGTATCGCGCCCTGTCGCTGCTGATCCGCCGTCCGCCGGGACGCGAGGCATATCCGGGCGATGTCTTCTATCTGCACAGCCGTCTTCTGGAGCGTGCGGCACGCATGGCGCCTGAATATGGCGGCGGCAGCTTGACTGCCCTTCCGATTATCGAGACGCAGGCGGGCGATGTGTCTGCATACATTCCGACAAACGTCATTTCCATTACAGATGGACAAATCTTCCTGGAGAGCGAGTTGTTCCATGCGGGCATTATGCCGGCTGTCAACCCGGGTATTTCTGTGTCCCGCGTCGGCGGCAATGCACAGATCAAGGCCATGAAGAAGGTTGCCGGTTCCCTGAAGCTGATTTACAGCCAGTACCGCGAGCTGCAGAGCTTTGCACAGTTCGGCAGCGATCTGGATGCCGACACCAAGGCGCGCCTTTCTCAGGGAGAGCGCGTGGTGGAGGTGCTCAAGCAGGGACGCGATCAGCCCATCGACGTGGAAAAGCAGGTTTGCATTCTCTATGCCGTGATTAACAACTACATGACCGAAGTGCCGGTGGAGCGCGTGGCCGAATATGAAAAGGGTCTGTATGCGCGTCTGGATGCCCAGCATCCCGATATTCTGGAGACGATCCGCACAACGGGCAAGTTTGAAAAAGAAACCGAAGAGAAACTTTCTGCTGCCCTCAAGCAGTACACGAAGGACTTTCTCGCTCAATAAAGAAGGAGGAAGGTAACGATGGCTGGCGCTTCCATGAAGGATATCAAGCTGCGCATTAAAAGCGTAGAAAGCACCATGCAGATCACCAAGGCGATGGAACTCGTCGCTTCCTCCAAGCTCAGAAAGGCAAAAGAGCGTCAGGAGCGCTGCCGCCCGTATTTTACGGGACTGAAAGATACGCTTACCCGTATTGAAACGGCAACCAACGATTTTTCTTCGCCGTTTCAGGAAAAGCGCGAGGTCAAAAAGCAGTGTCTCATCGTGATTGCGGGCGACAGAGGATTGGCCGGTGGATACAACAGCAATGTTTTCAAAGCTGTGTCAGAGCTGCTTGCAGGCGGAACGCCTACATGCGTTCTGCCCATCGGCAGGCGCGCGGTGGATTTCTTTTCCCGCAAAGGCGTGGAAATGCTCACAACTGCGTTTGCCGAGGCAGAAGATGTGTCTATTCCGGACTGCTTCAGCATCAGCAATCTGGTGACCAAGGGCTATCTGAGCGGACAGTTTGACAAAGTGTCCATCGTTTATACGCGGTTTGTCTCCATGCTGACGCAGACACCGGTTTGCGAATGCCTGCTTCCTCTTGAAGCCTGTCGGGCTGAAAAGCGGGAAACGGGTCTGCATCCGCTTGTCCTGTATGAGCCGAGCCCGACAGCCGTGTATAATGCCATTGTGCCCAACTATATCGCTGGCATGATCTATGGCTCCATGTGCGAATCTGTCGCCAGCGAGCTGGGAGCCCGCCGGACTGCTATGGATGCGGCGAGCAAGAATGCGGCGGAGATGATCGAAGATTTGAGCCTGCATTATAATCGTGCCCGTCAGGGCGCAATCACGCAGGAAATTACGGAGATTGTCGCGGGCGCGGAGCATTGAGGATAAAGGAGCAACGCTATGGCTAAAGGAAGCATCGGTACCGTGACCCAGGTGATTGGTCCGGTACTGGATATCAGGTTTAACGATGGCGAACTGCCTCAGCTTTTGAATGCTATTGAGGTTGAAAATGGCGACAAAAAGCTGACGGTGGAGGTGGCACAGCACATCGGAGACGATGTGGTGCGCTGCATCGCCATGAGCAGCACCGACGGACTCACGCGCGGTGCAAAAGCGGTTGATACAGGCTCTGCGATCACCGTTCCGGTGGGCGAGAAGTGTCTGGGCCGTATTTTTAACCTTCTGGGCGAGCCGGTGGACAACCAGCCGGCCCCCAAGGACGTTGAGCGCTGGGCGATTCACCGTGACCCGCCGCCCTACGATGAACAGGAGACATCTGCTGAAATTCTGGAAACGGGCATCAAGGTCGTTGACCTGATTGCGCCGTATGCCAAAGGCGGAAAGATTGGCCTGTTCGGCGGCGCTGGCGTCGGCAAGACCGTCCTCATCATGGAGCTGATCAACAACGTCGCCAAGAAGCACGGCGGTCTGTCCGTGTTCACAGGCGTTGGAGAGCGCACCCGTGAAGGCAACGACCTGTACAACGAAATGAAGGAGAGCGGGGTTCTGAACAAGACTGCTCTGGTCTATGGTCAGATGAATGAGCCGCCGGGAGCACGTATGCGCGTTGGCCTGTCCGGCTTGACGATGGCAGAATACTTCCGCGACCGCGAAGGCCAGGACGTTCTGCTCTTCATTGACAACATTTTCCGCTTTACGCAGGCGGGTTCTGAGGTGTCTGCACTGCTGGGCCGCATGCCCAGCGCCGTTGGCTATCAGCCAACACTGGCTACCGAGATGGGCGCGCTTCAGGAGCGCATCACCTCTACCAAACGCGGCTCAATCACGTCTGTTCAGGCAGTTTATGTTCCTGCAGACGATTTGACTGACCCGGCCCCGGCCACCACGTTTGCGCATCTGGATGCACAGACGGTTCTGTCCCGCGCAATTTCCTCTCTTGGCATTTACCCGGCTGTCGATCCGCTGGAATCTTCCAGCCGCATTCTGACACCGGATGTTGTTGGAGAGGAACACTATCAGGTGGCGCGCGGCGTGCAGCGCATCCTTCAGCGTTATAAGGAGCTGCAGGATATCATCGCGATCATGGGCATGGACGAATTGTCTGAAGAAGACAAGCTGATCGTTTCCCGTGCGCGTAAGATTCAGCGCTTCCTGTCCCAGCCGTTCAGCGTTGCTGAGCAGTTCACAGGCATGGAGGGCAAATACGTTCCGATTAAGGAAACCATTCGCGGCTTCAAGGAGATTCTGGAGGGCAAGCACGACGCTCTGCCCGAGAGTGCATTCCTGTTCGTTGGAACAATCGACGAGGCTGTGGCCAAAGCGAAAAAGGGTGAGCAGGCATGAATATGTTCCACCTGACGGTCAGTACGCCGGACGGGCTTCTGTTTGACGGCGAAGTGCAGAGTGTGCGTGCGCGCATGATTGACGGCGACGTCTGCCTTCTGGCTAAACATGAGGATTATGTGTCGGCTATTGGTGCTGGCGAAGCGGCTATTGTCACGCCAGACGGTCAGACGCGTCGCGCTGCATGTATCGGCGGTATGCTTGCCATGATTGAAGGCAAGGCGAACCTCATTGCAACCACATTTGAGTGGGCAGATCAAATTGATCTGGAGCGTGCCAAGCGCGCCAAAGCTGTTGCAGAGGAGCGCATTGCCGCAGCTAAGAATGACAAGCGAGAACTGATGCTTGCAGAAGCGAAGCTTCGTCGTGCGCTGGTGCGTATCGGGGTCAAGAGCTGAAATTTATAATTTAAACGGTCTTTGCAGAGATGCAGGGCCGTTTTTTTGATTTACACAATCTGCCGCAAGGATTGCGCGGATGCAGGAAAGCATTCGACAAGCGTAGATTAAACAGAAAAAAGCTGATGCAAAATACAACAGCTTTTTTTCTGTCAGTCATGCGTGGGGGACAAGGCGGGAATTAAACTGCGCAGCCCGGAGAAGAAACCACCTTCCACTTGAGCGAGCTGCACGGCTTGCGTGCCTTCAAGCCAGACGCCTTGCTGCAAAAGCTCCTCATGAATTGGAATTACGCGGTATGTATACAGAACGCCCGGCACAGCGCTGGAATCCAGATACGAAAGAGATTGACCGCTGGACGCAACCATTTCTGTCAAGATGACAGATTCTCCAACTGCATCGCGCTGAATGCGGTAGCGTGCAGGCGATGAAGCCTTGAAGTGCAGCTCCGGGAAACCATCTGAGTTGTGCCCTACATAAAAGGAGGACGGAGCGGAAGGCGCCTGCCAGAGGTCGGAAACGGCATAAGGACGATTGGAGACGGTGAAAACTTCGCTGATTCTGTATTCCTTTGGTGTCTTTTCGCTGGCAAGCATGACGGAACCACGGCTTGTTAATGCGCGCTGGTCGATTGTCAGCCAGATCATTCCATCAGGCTCTTTGAACTGCGGTTTCTCTCGGCCTTCGTATGCCCTCTTAAAGAAAGCGGCGGCCAGAGAAGCCGTGTTGCGGCCTCCAGTTGTGCCATTGGGAATCTTGTGGTTGGCATCTGTCTGATCAAACCCCATCCAGACGGCAACGGAAATGTCTGGATTATAGGCAGCCATCCAGATATCGCGATTGCCGCCTGGCATGGAAACCGTACCGGTTTTTCCCGCTGTAGGCGTATTGGCGTTTCGCATTCGGGTGCCTGTTCCGTTAGTGACCACGGACTGCAGGAGGGAGGTCATCAGGAATGCGTTTTGTTCAGAGATGACCTGCTTGCCCGCATTTTCCCGAACGAATATATCGCGGCCGTCTGAGGAAACAATGCGCTCCACGCAGTGCGGGGTGTGATAGACACCACCGTTGGCGTAAGGAATATAGGAAGCAGCCAGTTCAACGGGCGTTACACCGTAGGTCATTGAGCCAAGAGCGAGCGAGAGGTTTCTATCCGTCGGCTCTGTGGGAATGCCCATACGGTTTAGATATTGAATGGATGCATCAAGTCCGATTTCATTCAGCAGGCGAACAGCGGTTGTGTTAAGCGAATTGCGAAGGGCTGTTCGCAGGGTAACGCGTCCATAATAGTGGTCGCCGGCGTTTTGCGGCATGTAGCCGTTAAAGTCTGTCTTTTCGTCCAGCAGTACGGAGGCAGTGGTGTAGCCCAGTTCAAGAGCAGGGCCATACACAGAAAGGGGCTTGAGTGCAGAGCCAGGCTGGCGGCGCATTTGCGTTGCGCGGTTTAAACCGCGGCGCACAGTATAATCTCTTCCGCCAACCATAGCCAGTACAGCGCCGTTTTTTGTATCAAGAACAGCCAGTGCGCTTTGAATGGGGGTGCCGTCTGCAGCAGGGGAAGGGAAAAGGCTTTTGTCCTGATAGACGGTGTCTGCAATTTCTTGCAAACGCGGGTCAAAGGCGGTGTAGATGGAAAAGCCGCCGCGGAGAATTTCATCACCGCTCAGTCCGAGCAGCTCCTGACTTTCCTGTAAAACGGCATCTACATACCAACTGTACACCTGATTCTGTTCCTGCTCAGCCAGCACCCAGACGCTCTGGTTCAGCGCTTCTTCGGCTTCCTCCTTAGTGATCATACCGTTTTCAAGCATGGTGTGCAGAATATAGTTGCGCCGGGTGCGGTTGTTGCCGGGATTTCTGTGCGGCGCATAGGCACTTGGTGCTTTAATGGTGGCGGCAAGGCTTGCGCTTTGTGCCAGAGAAAGTTCGCTTGCATCAATGCCAAAGTAGACGCGAGCGGCGGCTTGAATGCCATATGCGCCGCGGCCAAAGTAGACAGTGTTGAGATACAGGCACAGAATTTCATCTTTGGTATAGGCGCGCTCAATCTGCAAGGCCAGATGAATTTCTTCCAGCTTGCGGCGGATTGTTTTTTCAGAACTCAGGTGGGTGAGTTTTGCGAGCTGCTGGGTGATCGTGCTGGCACCTTCGGCCAGAGAACCGCTTTTGATGTTGCTGCGCAGTGCGCCGAATATACGAAAGATATCAATGCCGGAATGGTCATAAAAACGCAGATCCTCGGCAGCAATGAACGCCTGTCGGGTGTGCAAAGGAATGTCGTCAAAGGAGACCACGGTCCTGTTTTCTGTACCCTGAATAACGCTCATCAACTGGCCGTTGGCGTCATACAGGGTCGATGTCTGAGCGAGAGAGGTGAGGCGGTCGTGATCCAGCTTTTTCCAGTGAACGACATCAAAGGCAACAAAAAACGCCGCGGTCAGCAAAAGCAGTATACCTGCCGCCACAGAAGCAATGATGATGATTTTTTTCTTTTTTTGATCCTTCACGGTTGACCCTCCGTCCAATTGCAGCGTTTTGTCCTTCTTTTTCCCCAAAGTTCTAAAAGTATGCGTGTTTTCAGTCATGATGAAAGGGTGTGCGATCATATATTGTCATCATATGGAGGGATTGGATGCTGAAAATAAAAAAAAATGGGCATATACTGGTGGTTCGACTGACAGGGGAAGTGGATCACTACGCGAGCTTACAGATGCGAAAGGAAATTGAAGAGCAGCTGAAGGATCGTGCGGTGGACAGGCTTGTTCTCGACTTTTCAGATGTCACATTTATGGACAGCTCGGGGGTCGGCATGATCATCGGAAGATATAAGACAATGACGGCGCGCGGCGGTCAGGTGACAGCCTGCGGCCTGCATCCGCCGGTGGACAGGCTTTTTCACATGGCCGGACTGCACAGGATTATCGACGTTGAGCCGTCGGGGAGGCAGGGATGAACAATCAGATGGAATTGACTTTTTCGGCGCTGGCGCAAAACGAAGCCTTTGCTCGAATGGTAATCAGTGCATTTCTTGTACAGGTGAATCCGACGCTCAGCATCATTTCGGAAGTTCGAACAGCGGTCAGCGAAGCGGTGACCAATGCGATTGTTCATGCTTACGGGGAACAGGGCGGACGCGTTGTGCTTCGCGCCGAGCTGGACGAGGACAAGGTCGTCATAGAAGTAGAGGATTTCGGACGCGGTATTGCAAACATTGAAAAAGCAATGCAGCCATTTTACACGTCTCAGCCGGATGAAGAGCGAACAGGCATGGGATTCTCGCTGATGCAGTCCTTTATGGATGATGTGAAGGTGGTGTCTGCGCCGGGCAGCGGGACGCTTGTGACGATGAAAAAGCGGGTGCAGGAGCATGACGCTGATTGAACAAGCAAAGGCAGGAAACGAGGCCGCTGTGCAGGCTGTTCTTGAATCCCATAAACCGCTGCTTATATCGCTGGCGCGGCGGTTTCCGGGAGCTGGCATGGAAGATCTTTGTCAGGCAGGGTATATCGGGCTGATGGAGGCGCTTAATCACTATGATGTGACGCAGGGGGTGCAGTTTATCACATATGCTGTGCCGTGGGTGCTGGGAGAAATGTGTAAAACCATGAAAAAGGCTATAGACAGCACGGGCGCCGTTGAAAAAAGAAGGCAGATTGGCAGAAGACAGGTATTGCTTTGCGCAGCGCTGGGGCGGGAGCCGACAATTGGAGAATTGGCACGCGAGTGTCAGATGACGCAGGAAGAGATCATCCGGACAATGGAGGTAGCACGTCCGGCCCAATCGCTGGAAGACGAAGAAAACCCGCCGGTTGGCGAAGCACTGAAAAGCGAAGGAAGCATGGATTTGGAGAGGCTGAGCGTGAGGATGGCGCTCGACAAGCTGAAGAAAGAGGAAAAACAGCTTGTGATTCTGCGTTTTTTCAGGGACAGAACACAAAAAGAAACGGCACAGATTCTGGGAAAAAGTCAGGCACAGATCAGCAGGACAGAGAGACGCGCACTTGATCAGCTTCGCCAGATACTCAGCTAAACAGAAACGCCATCATGACTCCGGCCCCGAATGCGCGGAGAAGGGCGAAAAACAGAAGATCTGAAAAGGAAAGACCCAGAGGACGGAGAAACAGGTGGTTCTGCATCAGAATGGAAAGCCCGCTGAATCCGGAAGCGGCAGCCATGCAGACTGCCCGGGTTACAGGTGCAAGCGGGAGGGTGCACAGGCTGTGCAGACCGCCGGATATTTCCAGCGCTGCGTGAAGCAGGGCTCCGGGCAGGCGACCCATTCCCGGCAGAAGCGCTTGAAGACCGGCAGAAAGCACGCTGAAAAATACAATGCAGCCGCCAACAGATAGAATGCTTTGTACACTTTCGGTGATTGGATTTCCGGAAGAGACCGATGCGCCTTGACAGGCGCTTTTTTTCTGCCCGCGCGTCAAAAAGTCCATGCACAACAGCGCGAAGGCGGCACCGTATAAATGAGAGACAAGCAGAAGGCGGCAAAGCCGGGGGTCACCTGACCAGATTTTGACTGTGTTCAGCAAAAACATGGGGCTGATGGTCCCTGTCAGCGCGGCAAGAAGGCGAACCTGATGCGTATTCAGGGTCTTCGAAAAGCCTGACAGCGTAGCAGCCCCGGACGGAGAACCGCCAAGAAGACCGAGTACGGCTACAGCGGGCCCGGCAGGGATTCCTGTTTTTTGCAAGCGGGACGCAACAAGCCTGCATAGAACCATATAAGGAAAGAGGCTGGGCACAACATCCAGACCCCATACGCGCAGCGCATCCCGAGCGGCACTTGTCGTTATGCTGGGATGTACGAGCATGAATGCAATCATGACAAGGCAAAATACGACCCCCATAAAGATCCCTCCCCAAAGAGCGTATGCACACAGATTCAGCAGGCATGACGCAAAAAATGGGCGTGGAAAGGACAAGTTTTGCAAGAATTTTAAAAAATGGGGCTAAAAAGAGAGCGGGGGCTGTTGCCTTTCTGTCAAACAGCGTGGTATAATAAATGATGTAGCAAAATCAACCGGGAGGTTTTTATTATGTCAGGCCATTCCAAGTGGGCAAATATCAAGCATAAGAAGGGCAAAGCTGACGCTGAGCGCGGTAAGATTTTTACCAAGATCGGCCGTGAAATTGCCATTGCGGTTCGTGACGGCGGCGGAGATCCGGAAATCAACGGCAAGCTGCGTGACGTGATCGCCAAGGCGAAGGCCAACAACATGCCCAATGAGAACATTAAGCGTTCCATCGCCAAGGCGGCGGGCGAACTGGGCAACGTGAATTACGAAGAGATCCAGTACGAAGGCTACGCACCTGGCGGCATGGCCGTGATCGTCAACACCGTGACGGATAATCGCAACCGCACCGCTTCTGACGTTCGACACATCTTCGATAAGAACGGCGGCTCTCTGGGCACGAATGGCTGCGTTTCCTATATGTTCGACAGTGTTGGAATGATCGTTGTGGAACGCAAGCCGGGCATGGATGAGGATGAAGTGATGATGGAGGCGCTGGACGCCGGAGCATCGGATGTGGATGTTCAGGAAGACAGCTTTGAAATCACAACGGCTGTTTCGGACTTCTCTGCAGTGCGGGAGAAGCTGGAGAAGGCTGGCTACTCCTTCCTGAGCGCCGAGCTGACTATGATTCCTCAGACCACCAACGCGATTACCGATCCGGAGACGGTCGAAAAGATTCAGAAGATGCTCGACATGCTGGATGATCTCGACGATGTGCAGGACGTCTATCACAACGGCGAACTGCCTGAAGAAGAGGACGACGAGGATTAATCAAAGGGGCTGTATTCGGACTGAATACGGCCTTTTTCTTTGGTTAAAATGGTCTTTTAAAAAGCGTGGATGCAGGATTTTTATAGGAGCCGGTTCTTTTTGTTGACTTTTAAACGCGAATGTGAAACAATAGGAGCAGTATACAGAAAAAGAGGTTGTGCTGATATGAAGGCGGTCACGCTGATTGTTCCCTGCTATAATGAAGAAGAAGCTTTGCCTATTTTTTATAAGGCCATCTGCGGTGTTGCACAAAAGCTGCCGGAATATAATGTTTCGCTGCTGTTTGTGAACGATGGTTCCAAAGACGGGACGCTGAAAGTCATGAAAGAACTGGCAGCAAAAGACGAGCGGGTTACGTATATTTCTTTTTCCCGCAATTTCGGCAAGGAAGCAGCCATGTATGCGGGATTCTGCAATGCTAAAGGTGACTATGTGGCTGTTATGGATGCGGACATGCAGGATCCGCCGGAGCTTTTGCCGGAGATGCTCAAGATACTGGAAAACGATGAGTATGACAGCGTGGCAACAAGGCGCGTGACACGGGAGGGAGAACCGCCCATTCGCTCGTTTTTTGCCAGAATGTTTTACAAGATCATCAATCAAATTTCCGATGCGGATATTGTGGATGGGGCGCGTGATTTTCGGCTGATGAAGCAGGAGATGGTTAAAACCATCGTTGAAATGGGCGAGTACAACAGGTTTTCAAAGGGAATTTTCGGATGGATTGGCTTCAGAACAAAGTGGCTGCCCTTTGAAAATGTGGAGCGCGTGGCGGGCGAAACGAAGTGGAGCTTTTGGAAATTGTTCAAGTATTCGCTGGATGGCATTGTGAACTTCTCTCAGGCGCCGCTTTCCATCGCGTCCTTTACGGGCCTCTTTCTGACGATTGTATCGTTTTTTGCGGTGCTGTTCGTTGTGGTGCGCCGGCTGATTTTCGGCGATCCAGTTGCAGGCTGGGCATCCACGGTGTCGATTATCCTGTTTATTGGCGGTGTTCAGCTCCTGTGCATGGGCATTATCGGGCAGTATCTGGCAAAGACATATATGGAAGTAAAAAAAAGGCCGCATTATATCATCGCGGAAACAAACGACGACACGGCGCATCGCGTCGGCTGAGTCTATTGTGGAGGAAATAATTTGAAACAGAAAAAGCATGGATCCTTTCATCAGAAACATAGTCTGGGACAGAATTTCATCGAGGATGAAGCGCTTCTTGAAGAACTGGCGGATCTTTCCCTTGTAACAAAGGAGGACTGCGTTCTTGAAATTGGCCCGGGATTTGGTGCACTGACAAAGCCTCTTTCTGATCGCGCAAAGCGTGTAATCTCTCTGGAAATTGACAAAACGCTGATCCCGATTCTGAATGTGACGCTTGAACATCATAAAAACGCGCAGGTGATCTGCGCAGATGTGATGAAGACAAACTTGTCTGAATTGGTCAAAGAGCATTTCGGGGAGAATTGTTCTGTGCGCGTGGCGGCGAATCTGCCGTATTACATCACGACGGACGTGATCAACAAACTGCTTCGTGAGCTGCCGGAAGCGAAGTCCATCGCGATTATGATTCAGAAGGAAGTGGGCGACAAGCTGCTGGCAGGTCCGGGAGATGACGGATATGGCCCCTTGGCGATTTTCTGTCAGTATTTTTGCGAGGTCAGGCGCGCGATGGATGTGCCGGCGGCCTGCTTTAATCCGCCGCCCAAGGTAGATTCCAGTTTTATGGTACTCATTCGCAGGGATGCGCCTGCTTTTGATGCAGGAAACGAGGCTGTTTTCCAGCGGCTTATTAAAGGAGCCTTTGCGATGCGCAGAAAGACGCTTGTAAACAATCTGATTACCGTCTTTTCCATGACAAGGGACGATGCAGCATCCCTGCTTGAAAAGATGGGGCTGAAATCCAGTGTCCGGGCAGAGGCATTAACCATAGAGCAGCTGTGTGAGCTTTCGCGAGAACTGACATCCTTTTTTAAAAAGGACTGACCGCAGAAATAAAAAAGAAAAATTTGTCAAAAATCTCACAGACCGGCAGGAAAAGAAGGCGGCATGTCGAAATCATGAAATAAGGCGGAAAGTTCGGTTTAGCTTTCCGTGCGGCGTAATCCTATTTGAAAATCCATTCGTAGGTATGGAGTGGAGACAATTGGAGGGTTTAGTATGAGTGAGATCAACCTGAAAAAGTGGGGCATTATCAACCACGGTGAGGTGTTCCACAACCTGACACCGTCGCAGCTGACCACCGAGGCCATTGAGCGCTGCGAAGGTGTGCTTTCCGAAACTGGTGCATTGTCTGTGATGACCGGTAAGTATACCGGCCGTTCTCCGAAAGACCGTTTTGTGGTGGATACCCCGGATATCCACGATGAGGTGGCTTGGGGCAACATCAACATGCCTATCTCTGAGGAAAAATTTGATAAAATCCTGACCCGTGTTGCTACCTATTTCCAGGGACGCGACGTGTTTGTTTTCGATGGCTTTGCAGGTGCTGATCCGGAGTATCGTCAGCGTTTCCGCATCATCAACGAGCTTGCCAGCCAGAACATGTTCATCCATCAGCTGCTTATTCGTCCTACAGAAGAAGAGCTGGAGAATTTCCAGGAAGACTTTACTGTGATCTGTGCGCCGGGCTGCAAGTGCATTCCTGAGCTGGATGGCGTTCATTCTGAAGCTGCGATTCTGGTTAACTTCAATAAGAAAGTTGTCGTTATCGCAGGCACCGGCTACGCTGGAGAGATCAAGAAGAGCGTTTTCTCTGTCATGAACTTCCTGCTTCCGGCTCGCAATGTTCTGTCCATGCACTGCTCCGCGAACATGGATCCGGTGACCCATGATACGGCTGTATTCTTTGGATTGTCCGGCACCGGCAAAACCACGCTGTCTGCCGATCCGAATCGTATGCTCATCGGCGATGACGAGCACGGCTGGAGCGAAAATGGCGTCTTCAACATCGAGGGCGGCTGCTATGCCAAGTGCATCAACCTTTCCAGAGAGAATGAGCCGTTCATTTATGACGCGATTCGTTTCGGTTCCCTGGTCGAGAATGTGTCCATCAATGAGAAGGGCGAGTTTGACTTCGATGATGGTTCTGTGACCGAGAATACCCGCGTGGGTTACCCGGTAGACTACATTCCGAATGCGGCTCATCCGTCTATGGGCGGCATCCCGAAGACGGTTATTTTCCTGACGGCGGATGCTTTCGGCGTTCTTCCGCCGATCTCCAAGCTGACCAAGGAAGCAGCCATGTACCACTTCGTAACTGGCTATACCGCGAAGCTGGCCGGCACTGAGCGCGGTATCACTGAGCCGACCGCAACCTTCTCTACCTGCTTTGGTGAGCCGTTCCTGCCGCGTCCGGCAAGCAAGTATGCTGAAATGCTGGGAGAGCGGATTGAAAAGTACGGCACCAATGTGTACCTGGTCAATACCGGATGGGCTGGCGGTCCCGCAGGCAAGGGCGGCAACCGTATGAAGCTCAAATACACCCGCGCAATGGTTACCGCAGCGCTCAATGGCGAGCTGGAGAAGAGCGAGTTCGTTCAGGATCCGATCTTCAACGTGGCTGTTCCGACCACTTGCCCGGATGTGCCTTCTGAAGTGCTGATCCCGCGCGAGATGTGGGCAGACAAAGCGGCTTATGATGAGCAGGCGAAGAAGCTGGCTCGCATGTTTGTAAACAACTTCTCCAAGTACGAAGGGATGAGTCCGGAGATTGTTGCAGCTGGGCCGACTGTTGATTAATTGAAATGAGATGCTGCTGCAGGAGTGAGTTGCTTGCAGCAGCTCTTTTTTTGTGTGACATACACTGAAAACGGTGTCTGCAAGGGACTGCGACATTCTATGGAGAGGATCAGAACAGATGGATATTCATGAATTTATCAAGGCCGTTCTTGGACAGGATGCCGAGAAGATGCGTACATTTTTCCGCTCAGATGCCAGCGTGAACTGGCACAATACAAATGAACACTTTACATTAGAAGAGTATATTCGGGCCAATTGTGAATATCCGGGCAATTGGAACGGTGAAATTGAAAGACTCATAAAGGCGCAGGATACACTGGTTGCAGCTGTGCACGTTCGCAGCACGGATTCTAAAATTTCCTGCCATTGCACGTCCTTTATTCAGCTGATTGATGATAAAATTGCCTGCATAGATGAATATTGGGGAGACGATGGCGATGTGCCCCAGTGGCGAAAGGACAAGCATATTGGAACGAAAATAAGGCCATGAGAATAGAAGATCAAATCTTCATATCTTTCAAAATTCTTTGGGTTAAGGCATGCGCCGTCTATAATTTTGTATTCATCCCTTGTTTCTTGCTCTGCAAGCTGAAACAGGGGATTTTACTTTATAAAACCAAATTGTTTTCAATTTTAGACAGAACAGTTTTGTAAAGGATGCTTGACATATCGGAACGATTGAAGTACAATTAAATTGTAAAGGAAACTTGTCATACTGTAAAGGAGATTTTATGAAAAACAGGGTCGAGGAGCTCAGAAAGAGTTTGTCCATGAACCAGGAAGAATTTGCAAGGGCAATCCGGGTTTCCAGACAAACAATCAGTTCCATTGAAACGGGAAAATACAATCCGTCGTTGGATCTGGCATTCACAATCGCAGATTTCTTTGGAAAACAAATTGAAGAAGTTTTTATCCATGAAAGGAGCAAAGAAAATGAAAAAGAGTAATTTTGTGGCCGGGGTGGTATATGTACTGGCTGGCATCGGGTTTTTGCTTGCGGGTCTACTGACAAATACGAATGTAGATGCTCTTCTGTTTGGCTTTGCAGGCGCTTGTATGGGCCCGGGATGTGTCATGCTTTTTCGATATTTTTACTGGTCATCTTCCAAACACAAAAAAGAGTATCACGAGAAATTGGAAAAGGAACAAATTGAATTGCATGATGAGCTGAAGGAAAAACTTCGGGATAAAGCAGGACGCTATGCTTATGTGCTTGGGCTGATTGTTGTCGGCGTTTCTATTCCTGCCTTTGGTGTGTTGAATAAATTACAGTTGGTTGATGTCAGCAATGTTCTGATTATTTTCCTGTTTATCTATTTCATCTTTCAGTATGTTGCAGGTGCTGCCATTTTCAAAATGCTGCTCAAAAAATATGAATGATCCGCTTTTTATAAGCATGAGAGAAAAACATAATCAGAAGGAAAGTTGGCAGTCTGCCGATTATACTTTGCATATCATGAAATTTGAGAGTTTGATTCTCCCTCTGCGGCGCACAAGAATGGACCCAAGGTTTTACGCTGATTTTGAAGAATGTCTGTTGCAAAATGAAAACGCAATGGCAATCTGTGCAAAATAGAAGAAGTCAAACAAAGAAATAGACCTTCAAATGAAGCGGTTCCGCTTCTATCTGAAGGTCTATTTTTCACATATGATTTGAACAGCTTTTTTCGCCTTCAATCAGCGTCGCAGAAAGCGAAGCTTTGGACGAAGTTTTTTGACATAAATTACGGTAAGCGGTTCCAGAAGCCTGTCATAAAGCAGCATGCACAGGTTCATGAGTACCACGAACATGACAAGCAGAACGGTACCCATCTGCGTGAATTCTTCTACAATGACATTCATGTGCAGAATCAGCCCCAGAAAGGCATACATCAGCAGAACGGATACATTGAATATGGCGAGCTTGGCACATACACGTATGGGTTTGGATTTGAAGCGGTCGATATCCCATTTGACGATGGGGTAGTATCCCAGAAACAGATAAAAGAAAGCGGCTTCCTTGTCGATTCCCAGAAACAGCGTAACCAGTGCAACAGCACCATAAGCTGTCCAGGCTGCTTTTCTTCCGAATTCCAACAGAAGGGGAAGAAGCAAAACGCCTGCTATCATCGGCGCGCAGTATGTGGCGACGGGAATCAGGCCGCCGGTCAGCATGATGGCGACCGATAACGCGGCAATCAGGCCGCAAAAGGCAACTTTACCGCTTTGCAGGCGGCTGCTTGACCTGTTTGACATGGCAGGATTCTCCATTCTTTTTTATTACAGTATAGCACAGGGGGATGAAAAGGGCAATTGACTTGCTTCATTTCAATAATGTGCGCAAAAAACGAAAAAGAATGAATCTGTTCAGGCACAGTGCAGGACGGACAAAGCGGAGAAAGAAGGCGTTTTTCTTTCGAGGCGAGTCTTTCACGCTTTTAATTGTCTGGCACATCCTTCTCACTCGTGCAGATGCAGCATTAGGAGGGGAGGCGTGCCGGATCAATTTTTAAAGATTTTTCATCTGTCTGAACAGGCGAATCCATTTAAATGTACAAGGATCAACCTATTTTTTTCCACTTAGAATGAAGGAGATGAGTTTTTCAACGTCATCAAAATCATCATAATCTCCGAATATGCCTTCCCGGTGATAGACAAAGCCGTTTTTTTCGTTTTCCTCTAGGCAGTCCAACAATTTCTCTAGGCCATATCGCTTTACAAATTGTGTGAAAGCATAGGGCTTGATTTTACTCAGAAGTCCTTTTCTGCAATCTTCGGAACACGCATAGCAATGATCAATCTTTTTTTTCTAAAGAGCAGCGCTTGTTTTCGCACAAGGCGTTATCGGGGCATTGATCTGAATGACAACCGCCGCAAGTCGTATTTTCAGAGCATACGCAGCATGCCAACCCGCATCGGGCAATTCCTAATTCTGTTTTCATAGAGATTCGCCTGTTTCAACTAAATGAGATAGGAAGTCGACTGATATCTTTAGATCATCAGCCTTGAGGCAGTCATGGCGGTGTAAGGATCGCCAAAGTGAGAAATGTCATTCAGTGTAACCAGCCTTCTTATGCCGTTATAGCTTTCAACAATGCTGATGGAGCCATTGCTGATATCAAAACGGCCGAAACTGGAAAGCGGCAGACCTACAATCTGACTGAGAAGCACCTTGAGCAGCGCACCATGGGAAACGACAGCGATGCGCTCACAGTTTTTTGCATCCTGTTCAATGGAATCCAGCGTGCGCAGGGCACGGTTTTGAAGATCAAGCATGGATTCGCCATCCGGGGGAGCAACGTGTTCCTGATCTGCAAAATATCTGGCACTTTCAGCGGGAAATTTTGCTTTGGATTCTTCAAATGTCAGCCCTTGAAAGCGACCAAGACAGACTTCATTAAAGCCGGGGCTGGGAATGAGCGGGGCTTTGCAGGCATCAGCGATCATTTCGGCGGTTTTTGCAGCGCGCACGAGAGTGCTGTGATAGATACGCTCTATATGCAGCTGGGAACAGCGGGCACCGGCTGCCTGCGCCTGTTGGATGCCGGTTTCATTTAACGGAATATCGCAGGTGCCCTGAAAGCGGCGCATGGCATTCCAGTCGGTCAGGCCGTGGCGAACAAAGAAAATAAGCATAAGCTGTCCTCCTCAAAATACAAATTGAATCTATGATGAACACGGGAAATGGTGTGGGATGCTCTTTGGGCAGTATAGCAAATGCATGGGAATTCTGCAAGGCTGATTTTACCAGTTTCCCTTGACAATCGTCTAAAAAACGTCAATAATAAAGACAAAGAGAAACCGGGCAACCGGGCTTAAATTTGGAGGATCAGGCGATGAATAAACAGTGGGCTGCGTTTAAAGAGTCGGCGGTTTTTGCGGATCGCGTCAAAACGCTGTATGGAGACAATCAGCTTGCATTGCAGCAGGAACGCTATGGAAAACTGGTGGAGCGCTTTGAAAAGCGTTTCGGTGAAACACAGGAGCCGCTGTGTTTTTTCTCTGCTCCTGGGCGTACGGAAATTGGCGGCAACCACACTGATCATAACAATGGCCGTGTGCTGGCGGCGGCTGTCAATTTGGATACCATAGCTTGTGTGCAGAAGACGGATGACGGCATCATCATCGTGGACAGCGAAGGTTTTCCGCCGATCAAAACGGATGTGTTTGATCTGACCGTGCGAAAAGCGGATTTCGGCACGACCCTTGCACTCATTCGGGGTACTGCCGGCGTGATGAAGGAGATGGGGTACAAGGTCGGCGGGTTTAAAGCAGTTGTTTCCAGCTCTGTGCTTCGCGGCAGCGGATTATCCTCGTCGGCGGCATTTGAAGTGCTGATTGCGGCGATTCTGGATGGACTGTACAACGGCTTTGTGATTGATTCCAAGGAGCGTGCGGTAATCGCGCAGAAGGTGGAAAACATTTACTTTGGTAAGCCGTGCGGCTTAATGGATCAGATGGCGTCTTCAGTGGGAGGCATGGTGACCATTGACTTTAGAACAGAAGATGCTCAGGTGGAGGCCATTGCGTGCGATTTTGCAGCTGGCGGATATGCGCTGTGCGTGGTGAACACCGGAGGCAATCATGGCGATCTGACGGACGACTATGCTGCAATTCGGACGGAGATGGAAAGCGTTGCGGCTGTATTTGGCAAAAAAGTATTGCGTGAAGTGCCTCAAGAGGAGGTTGAATCAAGCATTGCCAGCCTGCGTATGACGTGCGGCGATCGTGCGGTGCTGCGTGCACTTCATTTTTATGACGAGAATGAGCGTGTGCTGGAACAGGTGGCAGCCATCCGCGAAGGGGATCTTCCGGCATTCTTTGATGCGGTGACGCGTTCCGGAGACAGCAGCTGGAAGCTCCTTCAAAACGTGTATGCGCGTCCCAGGGAAGAACAGATGGCGATGGGAATTGAACTCAGCCGCAGAATCCTGAAGGGTGAAGGTGCGCAGCGCGTGCATGGCGGTGGATTTGCAGGCACAATTCAGGCCTATGTGCCGCTTGAACGCCTTGATGCCTACGTGGAAACAATTGAGTCTGCTTTCGGCAAGGGAAGCTGTACACCGCTGATGATTCGCCCTGAAGGGGCTGTCATGATGCCCATGAATTGAGCCGATCGGCCTAAAAATCCGGAAGGCCTGCAAATTGTTTATGCATTTTGCTGCAATTCCGGGAGAAGTCTTGAAAACACCAAGAAAAGTATGATATAATATACGCTTGGTAGCCGATATGATCAATTCAGATGATTCGATACGGATCATGCTTTGGGGAGACAGACGAATGAAATTCTTGAGTGAAAACAGGTGGATGCGCAGAATCGCAATGGCTGTTATGGATGTCATGCTGCTCATCGTTTCTGTATATGCGAGCATGGAACTGCGTTTTGAAATGTTTATTCCAGTGCACCATATGCAGACAATGCTCAGAGCATTGCCGATGGTGGTGGCGGTCTATATGGCCTGCTATGTGGTTGGCGGTATTTACAAGATCATGTGGCGTTACGCGGGCGTTCGCGACATCGCCAGACTTTGTGTTCTGAGCGCAATTGGCTGCGGTGTGACGCTGGCATTCAACCAGTTCATGAGTCTGGGGCTGTTCAGAAGCGTGCTGCTGCTTGTGCCAATTTTGAGCGTGATTGCGATTGGCGGAAGCCGCATGCTCTGGCGCGTCTTTTCTAAGGACAGGATTTCCGGAGACCTTGGCGATGCCATGCCGGTGATGGTTGTCGGCGCGGGCGAAGCTGGCGCCTATGCGGTCAACATTTGCAATAAGAACCCGCGGCGCATGGGCAAGCCGGTTCTTCTGGTCGATGATGCGCGCAACAAGCAGGGCTTGCGGATTCAGAACGTTCCGGTTCGAGGGACAACGAAAGATATCCCCAAGCTTGTGTCGCGTTATGGTATCCGTGAGATCATCGTAGCCATTCCATCTTTGGGCACCGGCAGCAGAATGCAGGAGATTCTTGAACTTTGCAACGAGTCGCATTGCCATACCCGCATATTCTCTGAACCTACGGATACGGACACGGCAGGCAATGAGTCCATCCCGTTTATTCGTGAACTGAATATCTCTGACTTCCTTTCCCGTGATGAAGTGGAACTGGATATGGATTCCATTGCGGGCTATCTGTCTGGAAAAACGGTTCTGGTGACTGGCGGCGGCGGATCGATTGGATCTGAGCTGTGCAGACAGATCATGCGCTTTAAGCCGAAACTGCTCATTATTTTTGAAATTTACGAAAATTGTGCATATGAGCTGGAATATGATCTGCGCCAGCGCTACGGCAGGGACTGCCCGGTTACGACGCTGATTGGCTCTATTCGGGATAAGAAACGCCTGGATGAAGTGTTTGAAGAGTATCATCCGGAGGTTGTTTTCCATGCAGCTGCACACAAGCATGTGCCGCTGATGGAGCGCAGCCCGGCGGAGGCAATCAAGAACAACGTCTTCGGTACGCGCAACCTGCTGGAATCCGCAAGCACACACGGCGTTGAGCGCCTGGTTCAGCTGTCCACAGACAAGGCGGTTAACCCGACTAACGTCATGGGTGCAACGAAGCGTATCACGGAAATGCTGATTCAGCGTTATGGAGAGAAGACAAACATGAAGTGCATGGCTGTGCGCTTTGGCAACGTGCTGGGCAGCCACGGCAGCGTCATTCCGCTGATGGAGAATCAGATCCGCACGGGAGGCCCCGTCACGGTGACACATCCGGACATCACGCGTTACTTCATGACCATCCCCGAAGCGGCACAGCTTGTTCTTCAGGCTGGCGGCATTGCTAAATCCGGATCGATTTTTGTCTTGGATATGGGCGAACCGGTGCGCATCATGGATCTGGCGCAGAAGCTGATTCGCGCATATGGCTATGAGCCGAATGTCGATATGCCCATCAAGATTATCGGTTTGCGTCCGGGCGAGAAGCTCTATGAGGAGCTTTTGATGGACTCTGAGCGCGATAAGATGACACGCACAATGCATAAAAAAATCTTTGTGGCAAACGTGGACAAGGTGGATGACGCGCAGTTTGACCACATGATGGCTGAACTGGAGAGCGTTGTGGACAAGAACGACGAGCGCGCAGTAGAAGCCATTGCAGACGTTGTGCCGACCTATCACCCGTGGAAGAAGAAAGATGAGGCAGCTGTTTAAGATAAAGTCCGGCAGCTGTTCTGATTCGGCGAGAGAAAAATAAATTGGACCTGGATTGAGCGGGACGATTTCGCGATGCAAGTATGAAGCGGCTTTGGGGCAGCTGAAGGGGATTGAAGCGGCAAGTCTTTCAGGTAAAATAAAAATCCGTCTGAGATGCAAATCAGACGGATTTTTGTATAGGCTTTTCATATGAGCCGTATTAAAAAATAGCAAAATATGGGATAAATAACGGCAGTTTGATCGTTTAACCTGGTGGAAGAAAATGATAGTATTTGTAAAAAAATGAAAGCTTCCGCTCAAAAACAGAAGCCGTAAAATGGGAAATTACAGAGAGGAAAGAATGCGCACCACGCTGGACAGAGCATCGTTCAGTTCCTTGAATTCGGACACGGAAATATTCTCCAGTTGACTCTGAATCTGATTGGAAATGGTGGAACGAATAGCAGCCAGCTTTTCTGCGCCGGCAGGAAGAAGAACAATGTTCACTACGCGGCGATCGTTTTCATCGTGCTGACGATCTACATAACCAGCGGCATACAGACGATCTACCAACGGCGTGATGTTGGGCTTGGCAATACCAAGACGGCGGGAAATCTCGGACACGGACATTGTGCCCACGTCTTGAAGCATGGCCAGCACTTGAACATGGGAAAGGGAGGTGCCATGTTCTTTTTGCACCATATCCATGTGCAGAAGACGCTTTTTAATCAGCGGCAGGACATGAAGCATATTCTGTGCGACAGAATCGATCATGACAGGGTCAACAGAACGTTTCTTAGTCATAACGGGATACTCCTGATGAACAATTTTTCTTATGCATAAGCTTGAATAAGAAATAAACTATAAAATGCAATCAGTGATATTTTACATGTTTTATTCTGCTTAGGCAAGAGAAATTTTAATCTTTTTATAATATTTCTGCAATTCGGCAAAACTCATAAAAAATCTGTTGTCTTTATGGGAAAATGCTTGTCAGGACTGAAAAAAATGCAGACTGAGAAGTTTTCCCGTCGCTTTACAGATTCAGATAAATCGGTTAAAATGAATGAAGGCTGCATATAGGAGGAAGACATCTATGCTGACGCTTATCAAAAGCATATTCTCTCTGGATACGCTGATTTATTTGGCGATTGTACTCATTACGCTTTTTGCAATGGGGCGCTGTGTTTTGCCGCTGGCAAGAGCGGCTTCAAGGCTTCGCCGCGCCGCCAGAACGATCATTACGGAGAACAAGCAAAATAAAGAGAAAAAATCCTGGAACGATCTTCGCTTTCTGGGAGATAAACTATCAGGTGTCTGGGCAGATTTTTTGCAGAATGCCGAAATGCGCGATGCACACGGTGAAACCTGTGATGTCTCTCAATACATCAACGAAAGCACGGTGACGGACTTTGTCGGCAGCCCGAACTTGGCGGATATGGCTCCGGGCATTATGACATCGCTGGGTATTCTGGGTACATTCCTGGGGCTTGTCATGGGTCTGTCTGGACTTACTATTTCCGCAGCGGACACAAATGCCCTGCTTTCTGCCATGGATCAGCTGATTGGAGGCATGAGCACGGCATTCCTCACATCGATCGTGGGCGTATGCGCATCGCTTCTTTTTAATCTGGTTCACAATCATTACGAGACAAAGTGTCAGAATGCAATTGATCGCTTCTGTGAGGTTTTTAGTCTGTATGCCATGCCCAAACCTGTTTCAGAAGATACGGCCATGCTGGCGCTTCAGCAGGAGCAGACGGCCTATATCCGTCAGGCTGTTGAAGATTTGAGCGAGAAAATGGCAGTTCAAATGGAGCAGAGCATCATGCGCGCCATGCTGCCGGTGCAGCGCTCGATGGATAATTTCATTCTGGCTGCAACGCAGGCGCAGGTGGAAGGCGTTGATCGGATTGCACATCTGTTTGTTCAGCAGATGAATGCTGCGCTGGGCAGCGAGTTTGAACATCTTCGTCAAATTCTTGCAGAAACCGGCCGTGAGCAGCAGAAAAGTCAGCAGGAAATGCGTGCGGCGGCGCAGGCGATCAGCCAGATGACGCAGGACGTTATCAATATGCACCAGCTCTCTCAGGGTGTGCTGGAGCATTTTCAAGCCTATGTTGCAGATATGGATGCTTCCCGCGCGCAGGTGGATGATACAAACCTCAAGACGATTTCCCTGCTGGATGCCATGAACAAGACGAGCGGACAGCAGGCACTGTATCTGTCTAAACTTCAGGAATATCAGGCTGCACTTACAAAAAATGCACAGCAGTATACGGTTTGGACGGATCGCTTCCTTGCCAATGCGCAGGAACAGACCAGAAAAACAACAGCAGAGATGGACCGTGTTGTAGAAGAAATGAAAAATGGTGCGCAGATGTTTACAGGCGCCTATGAACAGTTTACACACAAAACGCAGGAGAGTCTCGCACATACAACGGCTCTGTTTGATGAAAGCATTACATCGTCCATCCATCAGCTCAATGAGACGCTGAATGCGATGCGCGACACCACGCAGGTTGTGCCTCAGCTGATGAGCCAGAGCAGGGAGCGCTATGCTGAGCAGGTGGATCAGTTTGTCACGGCGCTTGTGAGGCTTCAGAAGAATATGGAGCAGCTCAGCGGAGCGGCGGAAGCCGCGGCCAGGGGCAGAAAGGAGTAATCCATGCGCCGGGAAAAAAGAAAGCGCTCCAGCGGCGGCAGTTTCTGGATTTCCTATTCTGACATGATGGCGGGCATGCTTTTCACGTTTGCGCTGATTCTCTTCGCTGCGGTCTATCAGATTGTGGATTTGCAGCAGAAGAAAACGTTGGAATTGGAAACAAAGGAAGCACAGCTTTCTACGCAGCAGAGTCTTTTGATCGATCAGGAAGCGGAATTGGCCGACAAGGAGGCACTGCTTGCAGCGACGACACTGGTGCTTCAGGAACAGCAGACTGAGCTTGAAGAAAACAGGACGGCACTCACCAGCGCACAGCAGAGTCTTGCACTTCAGCAGAGCAAGATTGACGAGCAGGCGGCGCTTCTTGCCGCTCAGCAAACCCAGATTGACAAACTGGTCGGTATGCGCAGCCAGATTATTGAAGAACTGCGCGATGAATTGCGCGGAGCCGGCCTGGATGCCGTGGTGGACAAAAAAACGGGCGCTATTGCATTTACAGGCGCGGTGCTTTTTGATTTCGGAAAAAATGAGCTGAAAGAAAGCGGCAAAGCGCTTCTGAATACATTTATTCCGGTTTACGTTCGTACACTGATGAGTGAAGAGTACAAGGGGTACATTGGAGAAATCATTATTGAAGGCCACACGGACACTTCAGGATCGTATCTGACAAACCTTGCGCTTTCGCAGGAGCGCGCGTTGGCAGTAGCGACGTATTGCCTGGGCCCGGAAATGTGGGCGCTGACGCCAGAAGAAAAAGACGTTTTGCAGAATATTCTCACTGCCAATGGCCGTTCCTATGCTGATCCGGTTTATGGGGCGGATGGTCAGGTGGATATGGATGCATCACGCCGCGTGGTTTTTAAGTTCCGCATGAAGGATGCTGAAATGATCGACCAGATGAGCACCATTCTGGAAGAGAAACAGGGGGAATGATGTGAACAAGGTATTAAAGGGACTGGCAATTGCAGTACTGCTTTTGACGGTGATCGGAGCGGGAGCCGTGCTATATGGAATCAATACGCTGAAGCTGGAAGTGGAGCAGGTATCTGTGACTCAGATGCCTGCCGTTGAACAGCAGGGCGTGTTTGATGAAATCGTTCGCCAGCTGGAAGAAAATACGTTTGCCGGTGTGCTCTTAACGGAGGACACGTCCAATTTGCGGGCGGAAGACTGTACATTTTTGACCTATACCGTACGGTTTCAGAATAAGGGGTTCTTTCCGGCAGAATGGATTTCGCTGGAAGTTCAGCCCAGTGACGGTGCGGAGATTTTGACGCTTGCGGACAACAGCGCACATGTGCTTCCGGCAGGAAGCCGTGGGGATTTGAGCGTTACACTGTTATGCCGAAATGGAGAGAAGACTGAAAGAAAGCTGAAAACAACCTTCTATGTCTTTGGGCGTCAGATCGTTTTTGATGTGACAGCTGGGAATTGATAATGGCGCCGCCCTTTACGGGCGGCGTGTTTTTAAAAAGCGCGTAATTTCGCGGGTGCAAAGGAGGAAAAAGCTTGCTGAATGAAGAAATGGAAGCGGTTAAAGCATTGCTGCTGGAAGAGTACAGTTTGGGACAATGGATTCTGATTTTCTTCGCGTGCAGCTTTCTAGGATGGTGCTGGGAAGTCAGCCTGTATCTGGTGAAGGAACGACGATTTGTCAACAGAGGATTTTTGTTCGGCCCCATTTTACCGATTTATGGATTTGGTGCGCTGTTCATTTTGTTGACCTGCGTGCCGTTTAAGGAAAACACGTTGGCGGTAGCTTTTGTTGGCATGGCAGCAGCCAGCCTGCTCGAGTACGTGACGGGTTATGCAATGGAAAAATTGTTTCACATGCGTTACTGGGATTATTCGAAACGACGCCTCAATCTGAATGGCTACATCTGCCTGATGTCTGCGGCGACATGGGCGGTATTTTCAGTAGCACTGGTTCAGATTGTGCACCCGATGGCGCATCCGTATATTTGCCGCATTTTGCCTGTTCCGGCGATGATTCTATCCATTATTCTGATCGCCCTGCTGATTACGGATACGGTGTTTTCTGTCCGTCGCGCTCTGGATCTGCGCAAGCTGCTTGAAATCATGGAACGTCACGCAAAAGAAATCGAAAAATTGCATGATGGATTGGACCGTATTGGCGACCGCTTGACGGAGCTGCTTAAAACGGCATATGCAGACGCTATGGAAGAAAAGCAAAGGCGTAAGGAGCGCCTGGCTGCGGCAAAGAATCAAATCAGCCAGATTAGAAAACAAAGGCATCATAAAGAAGCCATACATGAACGTGTTCAGCTCCAGAACGATGCATATCAGCGAAGGCTCAAGAGAGCGCAGCGCGTACTGCGTGCCAACCCGAGCGCCTTGTCCAGAAGCCACAGCGGAATGATCGAGAGGCTTCGTCAGATTCGCCGCGAAGAAAAGAAGAACTGAATTTGCACAATCAGCCGGTTGGGGCATAGTTTGAAAGCGTGAGGAATCCCCCTCACGAAGACCTGCCCCAAGGAGGCGTGCGCCATGAGTTTTTATTCCTATAAAAATGCCAGTTCAACGCGCTGCCCGTGCAGCGTAAGCGGAAACGACGTGCTCAATGGCCTGAATGAGAAGGTTTGCATTCAGGTTCAGCGAGTGTACGACAGTTGTCTCCAGCAGGAACAG
>JAHHSO010000014.1 GCA_020025205.1 Christensenellaceae bacterium
GGTTTTTATCGTGGAGCTGATGGCCGGAATCGAACCGGCGACCTCATCCTTACCAAGGATGCGCTCTACCATCTGAGCTACATCAGCATCGGCAACATCAAGTATTCTAACAGATTTCTCCCCATTTAGCAACCCCCTTTTACAATTTTCTGAAAAAAATTTTTTCTTCATCAAAAAACGTCTGAAAAAGCAGAAACATCTGATGCTTGACAGTGCCCCAAACCCGCCCTATAATCCAATTACTCAACGAGCAAAAGGAGAGAGGTTCATGCTGTATTCATCTTTGGATCAACTCATCGGCCGCACGCCGATGCTGGAACTGCACCGTTTTTCCCCGGATCTTCCCGCCCGGATTCTCTGCAAGCTGGAGGGCATGAACCCTGCCGGTTCTGTCAAAGACCGCGCCGCACGCGCCATGTTGGACGATGCCGAACGACGCGGCAAGCTGAATGCACAGTCTGTCATCATCGAGCCGACCTCCGGCAACACAGGCATTGGGCTGTGTGCTGTTGCCGCTTCGCGCGGCTACCGGGTCATCATCGTCATGCCCGACAGCATGAGCCAGGAGCGCCGCATGCTGATGCGCGCCTACGGCGCCGAACTGGTTTTGACACCCGGCGCGGAAGGCATGAAGGGGGCCATCCGCAAAGCCGACGAACTGGCAAGGGACATTCCCGGAGCGTTCATTCCCGGCCAGTTTGACAACCCCGCCAACGTCTGTGCGCATGAAATGACAACAGGTCCTGAAATCGAAGAAGACACCAACGGGCAGATCGACTTCTTTGTTGCGGGCGTCGGCACAGGCGGCACGCTGACAGGCGTCGGACGCTATCTCAAGGCACGTCATAAGCAGGTGAAGATCATCGCCGTGGAACCGGAAACTTCCGCTGTCCTGTCCGGCTTCCCCGCCGGGGCGCACGGGATTCAAGGCATAGGTGCCGGCTTTGTTCCCGGCATTCTGGATACAGAGATTTACGATGAAGTGATGCCCATATCCGACACAGACGCCTTTGAGGCAGCCCGTAAAATGGGGCGAAAAGAGGGGCTGCTTGTAGGCATTTCCTCCGGTGCCGCGCTGGCTGCCGCTCAGACGCTGGCTCTTCGCCCCGAAAACGCCGGTAAAACCATCGTTGTGCTCCTTCCGGACAAGGGCGACCGCTACCTGTCCACCGGCCTTTATGCGGACTGACTGTCCGCCTTCTTCCATTCTGCGACTTTTTGAAGCGGGTTTTTCCCGCTTTTTTTTCTTTTATTCGCACGTTCCGCGAATATTCGACATGCTTCGCCGTTTTATTCGCCATGTTTCGACCATTTTATTTAAAAAGTGGTGTGTTGTGCGCTTTTTTAATCGATTATTTCACTTAATATGGAGTGATTATTCCATAAAAACAATCAAAATGATTGACAAGTGGAAAAAAAAGGTTAAAATGTAAATGGAGCGGAATCAGGGCAGGCATGATCTCGCATTCATCCCTCACCCTGTATGGTCGGCTCTGCGTCATTTTTACAAAACCAAACGCCCGTTCTCCGGGCTGCTGATCGGAAAGGAGCGTCCATCCGCCATGAAGGATATCGCAGTTGAATATTTAGGGGGAAGCGGCTTTCTCGTCTCGCTGGGAGACATCGGTATGCTCTTTGATGCCAGTGAGCACGGCTCTGACAAGCGGCGCCTGCCTGAAAAGGAAACGCTGTCCGCCTTCCAGCGGCTGTACGTGTTCGTCAGCCATCATCATGAAGACCATTTTTCTACTGTCATCTATGACCTTTGCGGGCCTGACGCCGTGTATATTCTGGGCGAAGACGTGCCGGAACCACACCGCGGCGTGCGCATGAAGCCAGGCGAAACGCGTGGTTTCGGTTCAATTACGGTCAAGGCCTTTGGTTCCACCGATGCAGGTGTCTCCTTTCTGATTGATTACAAGGGAATTAAGCTCTTTCACGCAGGCGATCTCAACCTCTGGCACTGGCGCGATGAGAATTCCATTACCCAGATTAAAGAAGCCGAAGCGGCATTTTATGCCTGCGTTGCCCCCATTCCGCAAGATGAAATTGATGTGGCATTTTTCCCGGTAGACCCGCGGCAGGGCAGTATGTATGATGCGGGTGCTGGTTATTTTGTAATGACTGTGAAACCGAAAATCCTGATTCCGATGCACTTTCAGGGACGGCCGGACATCGCTCTGCGCTTCTCTGTCACCGGCGAAACGCAGCATACAAAGATCGTTGCCCTCCAGCAGCCTGGCGACCACATCGACCTGCATATTCCCGACACGGCTGACTCTGCGCCAGACAGAAAGCTTCGTGAATTTCTGGAAAGTGATCCTTCATAATTACGACAAAATGTTCCTCTCCGGCGAACAACATTCGATATTCGCCGGAGCACGAAAATAAATCGGCGTTCCAGCGGCATTGTCCCTGCATGTGTCTGATGCAGGGACAATGCTTTTTTTGAATAGATTCCAAAGGGTACAAAGGATAAGTAAAGGCTTGCCCATCAGATAAAAAAAGCGTATAAAAACCTCATCCGACGAAGGCGGATGAGGTGAATTTTTATTTTCAAGCACAGACCGTCAGGCTTCTTCCACGCCGCAGACAGTCAGTATTCCATCCCTCACTGTGAAACGGATATTCAGACCGGCATATAATACGCCGTACACGCGATCCGGGTCGTTTTGATAAGAGGGCCGTGGGTCATGGGCGAGAACACCGCGAAGTGCAGCCCTGTTTTCCTCGGGAACAAGGGATTCATAAGCCTCGGGGAACACGACGTTCAGGGCGTAGCCCTCCTTTTCGGCGGCGAAGCCGCCGCGCGCGTCGGGCTTGCTGTCCGCATAGGGAAGATAGGGCTTGATATCGTAAATCGGCGTGCCATCCATCAGGTCGGCACCCCCGACTATAAGGACAGGCCCTTCCGGGCTGTGCAGCTGAATGTCTTCCAGCGTCACGCAGGACAGTCCCAGTCCATTGGGTCTAAAAGGAGAACGTGTGGCAAACACGCCCATGCGCGTATTGCCGCCAAGGCGCGGAGGGCGCACCGTGGGCGACCAGCCCTTATTTTCGGAAAATCCCCAGATCAGCCACACATGTGAAAATCCTTCAATCCCGCGAAGGGTGTCCGGGATTCTGAATTCCGGTTCAAAAACAATGCGCGCGCGGGTCTGTGGCACGACGCCGCTCTGACGCGGAATGCCGAATTTTTCCGGAAACTCGCTGTGAATCCGCGCCACAACAGCCAGCGCGCTCATCGAATGAGGACGGACGACACGTCCACTCCCGAATCGTGCATAGTCTGCTGCATGTGGCGCTGCGCAGCCTGACGGGCGCGCTCGGGATCGCGCTCCAGAATTCCTCTGTACATTTCCAGATGGCACTGGCTGGCGCGCTGATAGCTGCCTTCCACGCGCTGGGTGTGATGATATCCCGCCTGAATGGACTCCTGAATCGTCGGAACAAGGCGCTGCACGACATCATTGCCGGTGCAGCGGGCAATAAGCGCATGGAATTCGCTGTCGTAGGGGGTGTAATCCTCGCTGTGCAGATAAGCACTGTCCATCTTATCCAGCAGAGCCTTCATCTCCTGAAGATGTTCCTCCTTCCGGCGAAGCGCTGCAAGCGCGGCAACATTCGGCTCAATCAAAAGCCGCGTTTCCAGGAGCATCCCTATCAGCTCCTCCTGGTCGGCAAAGCGCAGCCCCAGCGGGTCAGATGCAAGCCCCGGCATTGCGCAAAGGAACGTTCCCTGCCCCTGACGAATATCGACAATGTGCTCCGTCTGCAAAATTTTGACCGCTTCACGCACGGTGGAGCGGCTCACGCCAAAGCGCACCATCAGTTCCGCTTCCGCAGGCAGCTTGGAGCCTGTTTTCACGCCTTCTTCAATGATCATTTCCCGCAGCTTGTCTGCAACCTGTTCGGGCAGCTTGCGCGGCTTTCTTCCCGTTTCCATATCTTTAATCCTCCGCGCAGACAAAAAATCCGGGCGAAGTTTCCTCCTAGTCATTTGCACACATTCTATCATATCTTTCCGTTTTTCACAACTCATTTGCTTCCATTGCCCCTTTTCCTCTACAACACGCACAATAAATCATCCCCCGGCGCGCCCTGTCTTGACATTCCCAGCGCACAATTCTATAATAAACAATGGATTTTTTGTGTACGCACTTCATCTGCGTCTGGCACAACACCTACGTCAGGAGGAATATCATGGATCTTCTCGCGCTCAAGAGACAGTGTACCGAGATCCGCCGTGACATCATTACGATGCTGGAAAAGTCCGGCTCCGGTCATCCGGGCGGATCGCTTTCTTCGGTGGAAATCATGGCTGCGCTCTATGGCTATAAGATGAACATTGATCCCCAGAATCCGACCATGCCGGAGAGGGATCGCTTCGTTTTGAGCAAAGGCCACGCTGCCCCCGGCCTGTATGCCACGCTTGCCAACAACGGCTTCTTCCCCAAGTCCGAATATGACGGCCTGCGCCAGATTGGCCGCATGCTTCAGGGACACCCCGACAGAAAGAAGTGCCCCGGCGTGGAAGCCTCCACAGGCTCCCTGGGTCACGGCGTTTCTGTCGCCGTCGGCATGGCGCTTGGCCTTCGCCAGCAGGGCGGAAGCCAGCAGGTTTATACGCTGCTTGGCGACGGCGAATGTCAGGAAGGCATGGTGTGGGAAGCCTTTATGGCCGCCGCACACTATCACCTGGACAATCTGACGGTTCTCATCGACTGGAACGGCCTTCAGATCGACGGCCGCAACGATGACGTCATGAGCCTGGGCGATTTCCCCGGCAAGCTGCGTGCATTCGGCTTTGATCTCATCCAAGTGCAGGACGGAAACGACCTTGAACAGATCATTTCCGCGCTGGATGCGCCCCATGCCCCCGGCAAGCCCAAGTGCATCCTGTGCCATACCCTCAAGGGGAAGGGTGTCTCCTTCATGGAAGGTCAGGCCGGCTGGCACGGCAAGGCCCCCAATGCCGAGCAGGCCGCACAGGCGCTCAAGGAACTGGAGGTGCTCGAATGAGCGAAAAGAAAGCTACGCGCGCAGCTTACGGCGAGGCTCTCGTCGCGCTGGGTGCCGAAAATGAAAAAATTGTCGTGCTGGATGCGGATCTGTCTTGCTCCACAATGACGCGCGGCTTCGCCGACGCATACCCCGACCGCTTCTTCAACTGCGGCATTGCCGAAGCCAACATGGTGACGATTGCTTCCGGCCTGTCTTCCACGGGCCTGATCCCATTCTGCTCCACGTTTGCCGTGTTCGCCAGCCGCTGCTATGAGCAGATCCGCAACGGCGTATGCTATCCCAAGATGAACGTGAAGTTCGCCTTCACGCACGCCGGCATCACTGTCGGAGAAGACGGCGCTACCCATCAGGCCATCGAGGATATTGCCATCATGCGCGCTCTGCCGGGAATGACAATCCTCTGCCCGTGTGACGCTGCGGAAACTGCGCTTGCTGTCCGCGCTGCCGCTGAAATTGACGGCCCGGTTTACCTGCGTCTTGCGCGTCTGGCTACCCCGACCGTTTCTGAAGGCACGCCTTTCGTCGTTGGCAAGGCCAATACCCTGCGCGAGGGAAAAGATGTCGCCCTGATCACCTGCGGCCTGATGGTCGAGGCATGCCTTGGCGCTGCCGAAATCCTCAAGTCTCAGGGCATTGAAGCAGCCGTTGTCAATATGCACACCATCAAGCCGCTGGATGAAGCTATCGTCCGCGAGCTGGCTGGCAAAATGCCGCTCATCACGGTTGAAGAACATTCCATCATCGGCGGTCTGGGCGATGCGGTTGCTGCGGTTGTTGCCGAGCATGGCGGACGTCTGCACAAAATCGGCCTCAACGACTGCTTTGGCCAGTCCGGCAAGCCGGCTGACCTGCTTGACTTCTACGGCCTTACGCCGGAGAAGATCGCTCTATCCGTTCGCGAAAAGCTGTAATTGCTATAGAAGAGAGACGCACAAAAGGGTGCGCCTCTTTTTTGTACCGTCTCCTCTCTGCTCCTCTATTTTATGTCTTTTTCAAAGAAAGTCTCCCTTTCCCAAGCAGGCGGCAGTCCATGGTTTTCCATGCGGTTTGAAGAGGCTTTTGTTTCGGGCTTGAAGGATTTCCGAGGATTAAAGAGAATTAAGAATAAGTATGAATTTGCCCATTTATACCTTTTCCAGGCTGGTGTGGACAATTTCTGAAGAAAATGGATTGGGTTGTCAACAGGATTGTGGAGAACTTGGGGATATTTAAACAGATTTGCACCTGTTTTCCACACCCCAAAACCTTGTCATCTTTTGGCTTTTTGGCACTTATCCCCAGTTTCCACTGCCCTACGGCTTCTGCTCCTAATTCCTATATACTTCTACTACTCCATGGAGGTTGATCAATATGCATTTTTCCTGCGATACCAATGAACTTAACGCGGCCCTTTCCATTGTCAGCCGTGCCCTTTCCGCCCGCTCCCCCAAGCCGATTCTGGAAGGCATCCTTTTGGAATCCTGTGATGAGAGCCTGCGCCTGACCTGCACCGACCTGGCTTTAGGCATTGAAACAATTGTTCCTGCGACAATCAAGGAAGAGGGCCGCATTGTCCTTCCCGGAAAGCTTCTTTGCGAGATCATCCGCAAGCTGCCCGGCGGCTGCTGCAGCATCTCCATTGATGACAAGCTTCAGGCCACGATCCGCTGTGCCTCCATTCGCACAAAAATCTCCGGTTTTGACCCGGTTGAATACCCGGAACTGCCGGAAGTGACAGGCGATTCGTTCAGCATGCCCCAAAACACCCTGCGCGACATGGTCGGCAGGACGCTTTTTGCCATCGCATTGGATGAAAGCCGCCCGATTCTCACCGGCTGCCTGATGGAAATTGGAAAAACGGAAATGCGCGTTGTCGCGCTGGACGGCTTCCGCCTTGCGCTGCGCCGCGAAAACATCGACGGACCGAACAATGCCGTGTCCGCTGTTGTAGGCGGAAAGGTTTTGGGGGATATCGCCAAAATCCTTACGGATACGGAGGAACCGGTCGAGCTGTGCTTCTCCAAAAGCCATGTAAAGATGGATATGGGCGCAACACACGTCGTTGCACGCCTTTTGGAGGGCGAATTTATTCGCTATCGCCAGATTCTGCCGGAAGAGTGGCAGACCCGCGTGACAGTCAGCCGCGCTGAGCTTGGCAGCGCCATTGACCGCGCCAGCCTCATTGCGCGGGAAGGCAAAACCAACCTCGTATGCTTCAAAATTGACGGCGAAACGCTGGTGGTGACTTCCAATTCTGAAATCGGCGACATGGAAGAGTGCCTGCCGGTCACCACAGCCGGCAAGGATCTGACCATCGCCTTTAATGTCCGCTATATTACGGATGTGCTGAAGGCGCTTTCTGACGATGAAATTATTATGCGCTTTAACTCCAACGTCAGCCCCTGTGTAATCTGCCCGACGGAGGGCGAGAATTACCTCTATCTGGTGCTGCCGGTGCGCGTGTTCAACGCCTGATATGCAGGTGAAAACGCTGAGCCTGTCGCATTTCAGAAATTACGAACAGGCTGTCATTGAACCGGACGCGGGCGTGACGGTCTTCACAGGCGCCAATGCACAGGGAAAAACCAACATCCTGGAAGCGCTTCATCTGTGCTGTTTGGGCAGAAGCCACCGTACACCGCGCGATGAAGAGCTGATTGCCTGGGGGCAGAGTACGGCGCGCGTGTGCGTTGAAACCGCCCAAAAGGATGGTACACATGATGTGACCATTCTTTTGAGCCGCACACAGAAGAAAAAGAAGACCGTCCGCATCGGTTCGCGCCAGGCGGAACGCATCGGCGAGCTTTTGGGCAATGTCTGCGGCGTGCTGTTTTCACCGGAAGATCTTCAAATCGTCAAAAACGGCCCCTCTGAACGGCGGCGGTTTATCGACATGCAGCTGTCACAGCTGCGTCCGACCTATTTTTACGCCCTCCAGCGTGCTGTGCGCACCCTCAACCAGCGCAATGCCCTGCTCAAGGAGATTGCCCGGCAGCCGGCGCTTTTGTCCACGCTGGATGCATGGGACGAACAGCTGGCTCAATGCGGCGCGGTCATTGCGCAGAACCGGCGCCAGGCGGTGGAAAGGCTGGGCGAGCTGGCAGCGGACGCACATGCGTCCTTAACGGGCGGCAGGGAGGTTCTGAGGCTTCGCTATCTTTCGCAGATCAAAGACTCAGGAAACCTTGAAGAAGCGTTCCTGGCGCGTTTAAAGGCCGCCAGAAGCGAGGATCTGCGCCGGATGACGACAACTGTCGGCATTCATCACGACGATATTGCCATTGCCATTGACAACAAGGAGGCACGCACATTCGGCTCGCAGGGACAGCAGCGCAGTGCAGTGCTGTCTCTTAAACTGGCGCAGCTGGAACTGGCGGAGGAAGAGCGCGGGGAAGCGCCGATTCTCATGCTGGACGATGTCATGAGCGAACTGGACCCCCAAAGGCGCCGGCAGCTCATTGAACGCATTGATCGGGTGCAGACATTTGTCACCTGTACGGATCTTTTGGACCTTGCAGGCGCGCGGCAGGGCAGTGTGTACCGCGTGGACAATGGTGTGCTGACGAAGATGTGATTCTTTTGGGAAAAGTCTGCTGTTTTGGGTGAAGGATGTAAAATACTGTCAAATCAAGGTAAAGTGTGAGTTATCCAGAGGGTTATCCACAGATATCCACAAATTTTCCACAGTTGTCAACAAACTGTGGAAAAGACTGTTGACAACTTGAGGAGAAAGCGTGGAAAAGCCCAAAAAAGCCCGTTTGAAAAGCCGTTTTCCAAAAGCCCCAAAAGATTGATGAAATCAGGATTTTGGGGGACAATTTTGGGCAGCCAAAAGGTCGAATTCTTTTGGAAAGCTCCAAAAGTGGATAAGTGGCTTTTGGACAAGCCAAAAGCCGCTTGGGCAAGGCCTGTCATCCGACGACTTTTGGGCAGGCATGAATGGAAGAGGCGCGGGCTACCCTATCATAACGGACAAAAGAGGTCTCCACCTGAAAGGAAGTTTGCATGGATCGCAAAAAAAGGCGGGTCACATATATGACCGGCGCAAACGTCATGGCGGGCACATATGGCCTCCAGGGCGACAAGAATAAAAAGAAAAAAAAGAAAGGCAAGCTGCAAAGCCGGATGCAGATTGCGATTGCGGCGGCAGCATTGATTGCGCTTCTGGGCGTGACGGTGATGTATGCGATGCGCGATCCGGGGCGGACGGGCATCGGGCGCGTGACGCGAATCGGCGCAACGCTCAGCCAGAATATTACGCCTTTCGGGGATGGCGTGCTTTTTTATGACGGCACGACGCTGCACTGCGTGGCGGCAACCGGCGGCAACAAATGGAGCTACCGCATCGGAACGAATGCCGACTACGATGCCTGCGGCGGCCGCATTGCTGCATGGAGCGGCAACGATTTGTATATCCTCAATGAGCGGGGACGCCTGATTTATAACAACAAGATGACCGACGTGGTGCAGTTTGCCCGCGCGGGCAGCGAATATGTGGCGGCATTTGTAGGCGAGAGCGATAACGGCGTTGTCACGGTCATCAACGGCAGCGGCCAGATCGTAGACAATATCACGATCAGCGATCAGACGCTTCTGGAAATGGGATTCTTTCAATCGGCAACCTCCAACGCGCAGGAAGCGGAGCTGATGTGGACGCTTGGCCTGGATACAACGGGGACAATCATCTCCACGGAACTCCAGACCTTTCAGCCCGGCAAGCTCTCCACGGGCAAAAGCTCTCTGGGCAACCACATTGCCTATGAGGTTTACGATCAAAACGGCATTCTCCACATCGTAACCACCCGGCAGATTCTGCACTACAATTACCGCGGGCTGGAGGAGAAGGCGCCTACGCTGATTTACGGCTATGTCATGGAAGACATCAAGCACGCGGGCAATGCGCTTTATCAGCTGCTTGTTCCGGCGAAGGAAAAGGAAGAAGGCATCCGCATCATGAATGCCCGCCTGATGACGGACGGCGTGGACAGGATGCTGCATCTGCCGGGCGAGTGTCTGGCCGTGGCATTGGGGACGCGCGCCGTTTACGGTTTCGCACAGAATGCCGTGTATGCCTGCCCGTTTGGGGAAACGACGTTTGGAACGTATGCGCTGCCCATCAATGTGACGGCCTATCTGGGCATGATGTCTGAAAATCGCGCGGTGGTTGCATCCGGCTCTGAAATTTATGTTGTGGAGCTGCCGCTGTAAGGAAGGAGCGCACTATGAATATCATCGACATTCTCATCCTCACGGTGCTTGCAGCCAATGTGATTTTCGGCATGTACCGCGGTTTTATCAGCGGCGTTTTGAGCGTTGGCGCACTCATTGCCGCGGCAGCTGCTGCGTTTATGGTCAGCGGTAATCTGGCTGCATGGCTTCAGGGAAACGAAACGCTCGTGGATACATTGATGTATTACACGGATGCAGGCAGCCGAATACGAGATCTGGATCTTTCCATGCTCGCAGCCAATCAGGTTTCACAGGGGGCGCTCGGCCAGATTCTGGAAAGCGCGCGTCTTCCGGAAGCTTTTAAAATGGCATTTTTGAGCGCCATGGAAGCGGCGCCTGCCGGCATGACCGTTTCCACGCTCCTGAGCCAGACGATTGTCAACGTCTCTATTTCGATCCTGAGCTTTTTGATCTGCTTCCTGATCGGATATGTCGCGGCGGCGTTCATCATTCACCTCATTCAATACGTGTTTGAACTGCCGGTTCTGCGGCATTTGGACGCGCTGGTGGGCGGCCTGTTTGGCCTGTTCAGGGGCGGCCTGATTCTGTTCATCCTGTTTGCGCTGGTGCCCATCATTCTGGCTGTTGCGCCTATTGCGCAGCTGGAGGAGCTCTTTGCTGCATCGCAGCTGGCTCCGTTGTTTGACAGCCGGCTGATTCTGGCGATCATCGGCGTCGTGTAAGGACAATCTGAAAGAGAGAACAACAGATGGAAATGTACAATTCTGGCTGTCTGTGTTGTTTCCATGTGCATCAGATGTCCGGCCGGGGATGCGCGGAGCGGCACGAACAGAAGCATTTCTTTCTGAAAACAGGCGAAGTGGGCATCAGTCAGCGGCTTGAATATGCAGACAAGCGTGAAGAACAATAAGCGGGGGAAAAAGATATGCAGACGGAAAAAAAGGCCATTCGGCTGACCAATAAGACGGCCATTGCGCTCAGACGCACGGCAAAAAAGGTGCAGAATGCATACAGGTGGACAGCCATTGTGCTGACTGTGATTCTGGCTGTCGTGTCTGTGATTCTGGGCATGCAATGGCTGCCTGCAGTGCCGCTCATTCTGGCAGGCGCAGTCGGGCTGGATGCGGCTTTGTTTGCTGCTGCGCGCAGCAGATACCTTCACTTTGTCTCGCAGGCCATCTGCACGGAGGCAGCCGCGCGCACCATGCGCGGCGAAAATCGAGAAGAAAAAAGAAAGCGTCAGGCGATGGACGATGTGATCAAGATCAAAGCCGATCTCATGAATGCCTTTGAGGAAGAGGATGATGACCTGCTGCCGCCGACCGGAGCATTTGCCAAGAAGCTGAATGTCGAACAGGTGCGAGAAGATCGCCCGGCTGTCGGTTCAGATACAATGCACAGAAGGCGCCGTCCGTTTACCGTCATAAAAAGTGAGCAGGTGAAGTAAGCATGGCGGCAATTTGTTTTCTTCTCATTTTTATGCTCTGCGGCATAGCGATCGTTCAGTTTCTGCTGCCCGGGAAAAATCCGCTTGTCAGAATATGGCTGGGCACAGCGCTGGGCATTCTGCTTTTGATGCACCTTCCGGCGCTTTTTGCGTGGCTGTTTGATTTTACGCTGGCGGCACATGCGGCGGCAGCTGCTGCGCTTTTTGCGATTGTCGCCCTGTGCGCACGATTCCGGGATAAAACGCCTGTCAGGCGGATGCGTGAAGCGGACAAGTGGATGCTGTCTGCGATGGCGGCTGTGTGCGTGCCGCTGACAATACTGTCTTTATATCTTCAGTATACCCACATGCTCATGCCTGCCGCAGACGGCTCTTTGTACGGCGGCCAGTCCACTTATGGCGATTTGTGCATGCACATGTCGTTCATCACCTCGATGAAGAACATGTCCTTTCCGCCAACGTACTCGCTTCTTTATGGAACGAGCATGTCCTATCCCTATCTGGCGGATTCGCTCAGCACGAGCATGTGGATGCTGGGCCTGCCGCTGCATCTGGCGGTAGTGATTCCGGGTACGCTTCTGATGGCTATGACGTATGTCGGCTACATGATGCTGGCGCGGGAGGTGCTGGGCAGCCGCCACAAGGCTGTGGCTGTGGCGGCACTGCTCTTCTTCCTCAACGGCGGCCTGGGCTTCCTGTATGACTTTGACATGGCGTTCAAGGACAATTTCGCGCGTGTTCAGGAGATCTTTACCGGATATTACAAGACGCCTGCCAATCAGCCGGATTTTAATCTGCGCTTTTCAAATGTCATCGCGGATCTGATGATTCCTCAGCGGGCGCTTCTTGGCGGCTGGGCGATGGGCATTCCTGCGCTGTATCTTCTGTTGTCCTCCAGCAAGACGCGCTCCATGAAGGAGACGGTCATGCTGGCGCTGTGGGCAGGTGCGCTGCCGCTTGTACATACGCATACGTTCCTCGCGCTGGGGCTGTTTTCCGGCGGCTATATTGCCGGCCTCCTCATGGAACGCCCCGATGAGCGGAAGGATACGCTTGTGCGCGCGGGCGTCTACCTGGGCATTGTGCTGATTCTGGCGCTGCCGCAGGTGCTGGGCAATGCCGTTAAACAGACGGTGGAAGGCGGCGCGCTGCGGTTCCAGTTTAACTGGGTCAACAACAGCGGCGGACGCGGTCTTATCGACGGGTACTTCTGGTTCTGGGTGAAGAATGCAGGCCTGCCGATCATCCTGACTGTCTGTGCGTGCCTGAATGCGCGCAGGCGCGGCATGATGCCCGTGGCCTTGGGCATGGCGGCGATATTGATCGTGGCGGAGACCATCCTGTTCCAGCCCAATGAATATGACAATAACAAGCTGTTTTATGTGTTTTTCATGTTTGCCATGATTCTGGCCGCGGACTATGGGTCCATCCTCATGCAGCGTCTGGCGGGGCTGCGCGGCAGGGCGCTTTTGTGTGCGCTGTTCCTGTGGGCGAGCACGTTCTCGGGGATTTTGTCTATCGGCAGGGAGTGTGTCTCGTCCTATCAGCTGTTTTCGCCCGATGCCGTCAAGGCGGGCAAATGGGTGGAGGAAAACACGGATCACAACGACCTCTTCCTCACCGGCCAGCAGCACCTCAATCCTGTCTGTTCTCTGGCGGGGCGGCCGATTATCTGCGGCAGTGACCTGTATGTCTTTTTCCATGGCCTTGATTACAGCGTGCAGGCATCGGATTGCCGGCGGTTCTATGAGAATCCGCGTGACAATCAGGATGTGATTGAAAAATACGGCGTAAAGTACATCTATGTCAGCGATTATGAACGCGCGGATTTTGATGTGGATGTGCAGGCGATTGATCAGCTGTATCCGCTTGTGTACGAAAACGACAATGTCAGGATTTACGAGGTGCAGGAATGATAAAACGGTTTCTGCGCTATTCGCTGGAGCGTGAGCGGAAAATTACGGTCATTTTTGCAAAGGACATGAAAAAGGTCAATCTTCTGGTGACCGGCATGTCCGAAGATGGCTTTTCGGCGCGGTTGTCCGGCAGAAAAAGGGAGATGCAGTTTGCGTTTTCCGATGTTCTGACGGCGGCGTATGCGCGCGGGGATCAGGGAGAGCTGGAATGAATACAGAGTTTGTGCGGGCCATTGCAGACAGCGCGGCGTTGCTTGGCGGGCGTGCGATGCTCGTGGGCGGCTGTGTGCGCGATGAGCTTCTTGGCAGAGACTGCGCTGATGTGGACTGCGAGGTGTACGGCCTTGCGCCGGAGCAGCTCAAGCTGCTGGCAGCGTCCTTTGGGCGTGTGGATGTGAGCGGCGAGAAGTACGGCATATACAGCCTTCGGGATGAAGGAATCGATTTGGCCATGCCGCGCATTGAGCGGCGAACGGGTATCCTGCACGGAGATTTTAACGTTCAGCTGGATGGCACGCTCCCATTTGAACGGGCGGCAGCGCGGCGGGATTTTACCGTCAATGCGATTTTAAAAGATGCGCTGACCGGGGAGATTGTCGATCCTTTTGATGGATGCAAAGACCTGCAAAACGGCATTCTGCGTGCCGTACCCGGGGGACAGTTTGAGGAAGATCCCCTTCGTGTACTGCGCGGGGCGCAGTTCTGTGCGCGTTTTCACCTTCTGCCGGAGGCGGAAACGCTGGAGGCCATGCGCCGGATGGACACGTCCAGCCTGAGCGGTGCGCGGGTCAAAATGGAGATGGACAAGGCATTGATGGGCGCTGAATGCCCAGATGTATTTTTTGAGGTGCTCCGGAAAGCAAATGCGCTTGTGCCTTTTTTTGAGGAAGTGGCGGCGCTTGAGGGTGTGCCGCAGAATCCGCGCTACCATCCCGAGGGAGATGTTTTCGTACATACGATGCTTGTTTTGCGCGAGGCGGCGGCTGTGCGCGGACAGGCCGGTTCAGCCTTCATGCTGGCAGCACTTGTTCACGATCTTGGAAAGGCTGCAACGACAAAACAGAATGCACGCGGAGACTGGCAGTCCATTGGCCATGAAACGGCGGGTGTTCCGCTTGTGCGGCAGTTTTGTATGCGGCTGGGTGTGTCCAAAGCGGATGAACTGTATGCGCAGGAGATGTGCCGCCTGCACATGCGCGTGCATACATGCTATTACGGAAAAGCGCGCAAAAGCCGAACCAATCTCCTGTTCGATGCGTGCCATGCGCCGCGCGATCTGGCTCTTTTAGCCGTGTGTGATGCACGCGGCACGGGGAAACCGAGGGTTCAGGCGGATGAAGAGGAGCGCTTTATCATGCAGAGACTCTCTGCTTATGAAAACATAGGCCCGCTGCCTACGGGCGCGATGATTCTTCAGGCTGGAGGAAAGCCTGGACCGTTGATGAAAAAGGCGATCCAGAAGGCGCGGCGGCGCGTGCTGTGCGGCGGGCTGCTGGAAGAGGCTGTGCGAAGCGCGGCCAAAGAGACAAACTTATCCACAGAAAAGTTCGAAACTGTGGATAAATGAGCACCACCCAAAGAGAGGCGCTGCCGCGGGAAAACCTCGCGGCAGCGCCTTGATTGTCAAGATACTTCTCCCGGCATCCCCCTTTTTTGTTTCACTGTGTTATGCTATAATCGAAAAAGAATGAAGCGATGTCCCGCTTTTGAATGACAGGATTTTCCTGGAAGGATGAACAACATGACCTATAATCAGGATACCATTGCCGCGCAGGCTTCTGCGGCGGGCGAAGGCGGCGTGGCCATCGTGCGCGTGAGCGGGCCGATGTGCGAAACCATACTCGCCCGCGTCTTTCAGCCGAAAAACAAAAAGCCCCTCCAAAACCGCATGCTCACATTCGGCTATGTCATGGACGGCGAACAGATTGTCGATGAAGCGATGGCTGTCATCATGCGCGCGCCGTACAGCTACACGCGCGAAGACGTGGCTGAAATCCAGTGCCATGGGTCTCAAACCCTCGTGCGGCGCATCCTTCTGCTCCTGCTCAGCGCGGGCGCAAGAATGGCCGAACCGGGCGAATTCACCTGCCGCGCCTTTCTCAACGGCCGCATCGACCTGACGCAGGCCGAAGCGGTCATGCGCATGGTTCATGCGGGAAGCGAACGCGCCATGCGCAGCGCCGTGCGCCAGATGGAAGGCGGCGTTTCCGCGTTCATCCGTCAGGCGCGGGATGGCATCACGGGGCTTCTGGCTTCGCTGGCGGCAGCCGTGGATTTTCCGGATGAAGTGGAGGAAGTCGAAACGGCACAGGCCGTGATGGAAAGCTGCCGCACGATTCGCCAGCGCCTTCTCTCTGCCTGCGATGTGCGTGTGGGCCGCATCGAGGATGAAGGGCTGCGCGTGGTGCTCTGCGGCCGGCCGAACGCCGGAAAAAGCAGCCTGTTAAATGCGCTCCTTGGCGGAGAACGCGCCATCGTCACAGATGTACCCGGCACAACGCGCGACACTTTGACGGAATCCGTGCAGCTGGCCGGTGTGCGCGTGCTGCTCACAGACACAGCGGGGCTGCGCGAAACAGGCGATGCCGTGGAACGCATCGGCGTGGAACGCGCGCGCAAGGCGCTCTCCGAAGCAGATGTCCGCGTGCTGGTTCTGGACGGTTCCTGTCCGCTGACTGAAGAAGACGGTGCGGCGCTCCTTGGGCTTGCGCCGCATCTGGTCGTGCTCAGCAAGGGAGACCTGCCCGCCGTCTTGACGGAAGAAGAAGCCTCCAAGGCCTTCGGCGGTGCGCCCGTCGTGTCCATCTGTGCGCCGCGCAGAGAAGGTCTTGATAAACTGACGCAGGCGCTGACTGCCTTTGTTCCGGAGGACGGCGCGGAATCCTCCGCGCTCTCTCAGGCGCGCCATGTAGAAGCTGCTCAGCGGGCGTGTGCTTCCCTTGAGGACGCCGTGCGTGCCCTTCAAGACGGTATGCCGCTGGACATCGCTGCTGTTGACCTGTCCGCAGCGCTGGATACGCTGGGCGAAATCACCGGCGAAACGATGACCGAAGAAGTCATTTCTCAGGTGTTTTCCCGCTTCTGCGTGGGAAAATAATCCCGTTTTCCGCAACATGCCGTTCTCATCCGCCTGTTTTTCAGCAATTCCCATAAAATCAAATAACCTCCGAAACGCGGCAGGAAAGCCGATACCGCACGGCGAATATGGATTAGGTTACCCTTTAATTTGTGATGTGGAGAGATTCTGTGGCAGAAGGAATTGATTTGATCCGGCGCATCACGCCGGAAGAAGAGTTTCGTGCCGGCCTTGCGATTTATCGTCAGGGCGGCGTTCACCCCCTTGAGGAAGAAAACGGAATGCTGCGCTACGCTGTGGACGGTGATCCGCGGCGCATTGTACGCGTGGGTGCAAGTTCAAAATTGTCGGGCCGCTGCTCCTGCGACTTTTTCGGCAATGTGCATAAACCCTGCCGCCATCTGGCCGCTGCCATGATGACGGCTTTGTCCACCGGTGCCATTGAGGAAATGCGCCGCCGCCGCGCGCGTGAAAATGCCAGCGCACTGATGGACACCCTCCAAAGCGTCCTGCCGATGGAGACGCCTATTGAACTGGAAATCACGCTGCGCCTTTTAGGCGAGCGGGAACCTGTTCGCGTGTCCCTGCGCGTTGGTCAGGAAAGAATGTATGTTGTCAAATCCATGGCTCAGTTTCTGCACGGCCTTCAGGAAAAAACCAGCATGTCCTTCGGCAAGGGCTTTGTGCTGGAACCGGAATGGATGGGCTTTGCGGGCGTTGACCTCAAGATCATCCAGCTGCTTCAGGATGCGGCTTATATCTGCCAGCTGGAAGGCAACCTCGTGCAGACGGGCCTTGACGCCAAGTTCCTGCCTTTGCCCGACCGCTTCATTCCCAAGCTGATGCAGCTTTTGATGGCCAAGCCGTTTAAGATTTCCTTCGGTGAAGAGACCATCTCCGTGCCCGGCGTATTTGACGGCCAGGCCGAGCTGCTCTTCGGCGTCTTTTCCAGCGGCCGCGAGCTGGAAGTCCGCGCGCAGATGCCCCAGACCCTTCGTATGCTGGATTCGGACTGCCAGTTTGTGTACTGCGAAGGCGATGTTCTGCGCCTGCCTAAAACGCAGCGGGACATCGTGCGCGTGCTTCTTTCTGCGCGCAGCGGCACAACGGCCTCCTTCCGTTTTGATGCAGCACAGACACCGCGTGTCATCTCCGACCTGCTGCCCGCTTTGGAACAGGCCGGCACCGTCACGCTGGATGGTGCCCTGGCCGAGCGCATCATCCGCCGCCCGCTAAACGTGCGCGCCTACTTTGACCGCGACGACAAAATGGTGCTCTGCCGGACGACCTTCCAGTACGGCGACGAGGAAATTGACCCGTTTGCCCCGGAATCCCCCAAGGAGAAAGACCGCATCCTCATGCTCCGCGATGTCGCAGGCGAGCGCAAAGTGCTTGACCTGCTGGCCGCGTTCGGTTTCCGGATGCAGAAGGGGCGCGTTCTTCTGGGCGGACAGGAGAACATCTACCACTTCCTCACAGACGGTATTTTCAAGATGAAAGAGGCCGCCGAAGTCTTCTGTTCCGACGACTTCCGCCGCATGACACCGCGCAAGCCGCATTTCAGCGGCTCTCTGCGGATGCAGGACGGCGCGCTCCAACTGGAGATGACCGAAAACGGCGAACCATCCGACGAAATTCTGGCCATTCTGCGTGCGCTTCGCGACCGCAAACGCTATTTCCGCCTGAAAGACGGCACATTCCTCTCTCTGGAGGACATGGACGAGTGGCGCGAGCTGGCGGAAGCTGCCGTTGGCGCAGACGGCGAGCAGGATTCCGAACGCCCGGCAGAGCGCGGCACTGTCGAAATTGCTGCGTTCCGCGCAGCCTATATGACAAGCCTTCTGGAAGGCTCCACGCTCCCCATCAAAGCCGATGACAGCGTCCGCCAGATGGTCGAAAGCCTCGGCAGTGACGGCGATCCCTGCCCGGCGCCGCTGGACAAAATCCTGCGCCCCTATCAGCAGCGCGGCTTCATGTGGATGCAGTCCATCGATCGGCTGCACATGGGCGGCATTCTTGCAGACGACATGGGCCTTGGCAAGACGCTTCAGGTGATCTCCCTGCTTTTGTGGGCCAACCGACAAAAAGATAATGACTGCGCATCCATCGTTGTTGCTCCAACGTCTCTTGTCTACAACTGGATGTCCGAAATCGAACGCTTTGCGCCCGAACTGCGCGTAGCCGCCGCGGAAGGCTCGCAGGCCCGCCGTGCCCAGACGATCAAGCGTCTGTCCGGCCCAGACCGCGACATCGACATCTACCTCACCAGTTATCCGCTCATCCGCCGCGATATTGCCCTGCTCTCTCAGGTGCAGTTCCGTTTCGCCATTCTGGATGAGGCTCAGTATATCAAAAACGCCATGAGCGTCGGCGCGGGAGCCGTCAAGCAGCTGAAAGCCAAGACGCGTTTCGCACTGACCGGCACGCCGATGGAAAACCATCCGGGCGAGCTCTGGTCGATTTTTGACTTTGTGCTGCCGGGCTATCTGCTGTCCTTTGCACAGTTTATGCACCGGTTCGGAACCGGCGAAGAGATGGACATTCTGCGCAGGCGTATCCGTCCGTTCCTGCTGCGCCGCCTCAAAGGCGATGTGCTCAAAGAACTGCCGGAAAAGGTGGAAATCCAGCTCACGGCGGACATGACCGAGGAGCAGCGCCGCGTCTATCAGGCCAGCCTCCAGCGTCTGCGTCCTCAGGTTACCGATGTCAAAGCCAACCACATCGAGGTTCTCGCCGCCATCACGGAGCTGCGCCAGATCTGCGGCCATCCGTCCCTTGTTCTGCCCGACTACGCGGCGTCCAGCGGCAAGCTCGACCTGCTTCTGGATGTACTGCCCGGTTCGCTGGAGGCAGGTCACCGCGCGCTGATCTTCTCCCAGTTCACAAGGATGCTGCGCATCCTCCAGCGTCGTCTGGAAGCTGTCGGCATCACGTGCATGTATTTGGACGGCGATACCCCGCCCAAACGCCGTATTGAAATGGTGAAGCAGTTTAACGAAGGGCAGGCTCAGGTCTTCCTGATCTCGCTGAAGGCGGGCGGCTCCGGCCTCAACCTCGTCGGCGCAGATACAGTCATTCACTTTGACCCGTGGTGGAACCCGGCCGCTGAAGATCAGGCGACCGACCGTGCGCATCGCATCGGCCAGAAGAGCACCGTCAATGTCATCAGGCTCATCACCCGCGGTTCGATTGAAGAGCAGGTGGTCAAGCTGGGCGCACGCAAGCGCGAGCTGTTCGATCAGATGATTACAGCGGGCGAAGCCATGCCCACGCAGCTGACTGCCGAAGACATCAGCGCCCTGTTTGACGACAGTTTTGCAGAATGAGGCAGCACGCTTTCTCTTTCAAAATTCGTTCCAACTTATCCACATTTTTTCCTGAATTGTGGATAAGTTTCCCCCTTTTCACCCCCTCTCGACCTCTGTGAGGCAGTATCATGAAGCATATCATCTGGGATTTTAACGGCACTCTGCTGGCTGACGCACAGTTCTCCGTAGATGTGGACAACTCTGTTTTCGATCAACTTGGCATTGCGCGCATCACGCTGGACGATTACCGGAAAAACATGACCATGCCTGTCTGCGATTTTTACAAAGCGCTCGGCATAGACTTTTCTGTTCACCCCTATGCGCTGATTTCAAAGCTCTGGCTGGCAGAGTTCAACGCGGGTGCTGTTGCCGTGGGCCTTGCAGAAGGCGCGCTGGACATCGTGCGCAGACTCGATCAAAAAGGCTTCACGCAGTCCATCCTTTCTGCTTCCTATGAACCGTCGCTTCTGCATCAGTGCAGCGCGCTTGGCCTGACACCATACATGCGCGCCATCAGCGGGCATCAGGATGAACAGGCTGCCGCTAAAACTGAGATTGCCCGCCGCCATCTTCAGGCGCTGGGTCTGTCCGGCGCGGACACGCTCTTCGTGGGCGACATGCAGGCTGATGCAGAATTAGCCCGCGCGATGGGCGCGGACTGCATTCTGGTCAGCTGGGGACACAATGATTTAAAGCGGCTTTTGGAAACCGGCCTTCCCGTTGTCCATACATTGGGCGAACTGGAAGCCCTGCTTTGCAGCAGATGATCGGAGGCGGCTTATGCCCAAAAACATCCATGCGGGACACCGTCTGCGCCTGCGCGACCGCTTTGTGAAAGAGGGGCTTGACGGCTTTTCTGAACATGAAATGCTGGAACTGCTGCTCACCTATGCCATTCCGCAGCGGGACGTCAATCCGCTGGCTCATGCGCTGATCAACCGTTTCGGCTCTCTCTCCGGCGTGCTGGATGCCGGAGAACACGAGCTGATGCAGGTGGACGGCGTAGGCAAAAACGCTGCATCCCTGCTGTGCCTGATGCCCGCCCTGCTGGGTGCATATCAAAAAAGCGCGCTGGGGCCTCGTCCTCTGATGACTGACCTGACAAGCGCCCGAACATATGCGCAGTCGCTGTATCTGGGCGTTCACGAGGAACGCGCCTACATGCTCTGTCTGGATCAGTCGGGGCACGTGATCTGTCCGGTGCTCCTGTACAAAGGCAGCATCGACCGCGTGCCGTTTCATCCCCGCGACATTGTGGAGGCTGCGCTTCGCCATCATGCCTACGCAATCATTCTGATTCACAACCATCCCGGCGGAACGCCCCGCCCGTCAAAAGCCGACTATGACGCAACACAGCTCGTTCTTGAAGCCTTGGGCGTCATCGGCATCAGGCTGCTGGATCACCTGATTTTCGCCGGGGATGAGCTGTTCTCCCTGCGGCGCAGCGGTGATCTTGAAACACTTCCCCGCAAATAAGGAGGCATATGGATGCAGCATTTTGGAAGGAGGATCGCCTTGACCTTGACAGCCCTTGTTCTCGCTGGCGTGTTATGCGCCGCTTCGCTGATCCTCTTTGTCTATTATCAGGAGACCCATCTTCCCCCCGTTGGCGAGTATGATGCCATCATCGTGCTGGGCGCACAGGTGAAACAGGACGGTACGCCGTCCGTTGCGCTTCAGCGGCGGATGCAGGCCGCGCTGGACGCTTACAACAATCATCCCGCTCTGATGATCGTCTGCGGCGCACAGGGCGATAATGAGCCGCGTGCAGAAGGCGATGTCATGCGCGACTTCATGCTCGATCAGGGCATTCCCCCTTCTGACGTCATTGCAGAAACGGCTTCCTTCAATACGAGGGAAAATCTCGAATATGCTCAGGCCATTCTGGCCGACCGCGGGCTGTCCCGCGCACTCGTGATCACAAGCGACTATCATGTTCCGCGCGCGCTGGCGCTGTGCCGTCAAATCGGCATCGAAGCCTGCGGCAAGGGCAGTCCCTCCAAGCCGGAATATTTTCTGAAAAACCATCTGCGGGAAGGACTGAGCTGGATCAAATTTTTTGTGGAGAGTATGCGATGAATACACAGAGATTAAGAACCGGTCTTGAAGAAATGGGCATTGCCGCCGATGCGCTGGTTCTGGAGCGCTTTGAAGCATTCCACGCCATTTTGGACGAATACAATGCACGAATGGATCTGACCGCCGTGCTGGACGAGGATGAGCGCGTAGACCGTCACGACCTGGACAGCGCCGCGCCGCTTCGCCATGGCCTTTTTGCCCCCGGCGCAAAGGTCATTGATGTCGGCACCGGTGCAGGCTTTCCCGGCATGCCGCTGCTCATTCTCCGGCCCGACTTGAAAATGACCTTTCTGGACGCGCTGCAAAAGCGCATCAGCTTTCTGGAAGACGCCCTCAAGCGTCTTGGGCTGTCCGCGGTGACGCTCCATGCGCGCGCAGAAGATGCCGCACGCATGCCCGAACACCGGGAAGCCTATGACGCGGCAGTCTCCCGCGCGGTCGCCAATGCAGCAACGCTTCAGGAGCTGACCCTCCCGTTTGTCAAACAAGGCGGCTTGTCCGTCGCCTGGAAAGGACCGGGCGTGCAGGAAGAAATGACCGGCGCCAAACGCGCGGCGTTCGTCCTGGGCGGTACGGTGCGTGGTATTCTGCCCGCGCCTGTTCCACGCCGGGATGACTGGGCGCATGTACTGCTCGTCACAGACAAGACAGGCAAAACCCCAAAGGCCTATCCCCGCAAGGCGGGCACCCCCGGCAAAAAGCCGCTGGGTGTGGGCTGAATTCATCCAAATACCAAGGCGGAGTGTATCGATGCACTCCGCCTTTTTTATAAACCGCTCATCCATTCCCTAGAGCGAATTTCCATGGCCATTCATCTTTTTTCAGGGCACGCTCTGCGGGCATGATTGAATACATCCGCAAAAAACCGTTGGAGGCTTTCTCCTCTGTCGTACAGAATACCACAGGGAAATTCAGGCAGCAAAGCAGTTTTCCATATGCCCTTCTCATCCTGTCGTTTTTACTTCGAAAAGAAAAAAGCAAGCTGTTGAATAAGATTATATTACATATTGACATGATTGCGTTATGCTGTATAATTGATTTAGATTTGTAGCCAAATGCTACAAAAATGGAGCGACAAAACCGAAAGGAAGGAAAACCATGAGAAAATTCTTGTCAATCTGCCTGAGCTGTGCAATGCTTTTGAGCTGTGTCATGCCCGCAGCGGCAGAGCAGGCGGAAACGGTGGACATCGTGAAGGTGGAAGGCGGCCTTGTGCAGGGCGTAGACACGGAAAAGGAAGGTGTCAAGCTCTTTAAGGGTGTGCCCTTTGCAGCGGATACGAGCGGAGAAAACCGCTGGAAGGCTCCGCAGCCTGTTGAACCGTGGGAAGGCGTCCGCCTGTGCGACACCTGGGGCGATCAGGTGATGCAGGAGCCGGATCTGAATCCGGTTGGCACATTCTGGGGAGACGAGTTCTATTTTGACCCGGCGTTCACGCCTGAAATCAGCGAAAACGGTCTGAATCTAAATGTCTATACGCCTGCCAAAACGCCCGAAGACAATCTGCCCGTTCTGATGTTTGTACACGGCGGCGGCAACAATCACGGCCATGCATCGGAAATGGAGTTTTATGCCACAGAGCTGGCGGCAAAAGGCATCATTGTCGTGACGGTGCAGTACCGTGTCAGTACGTTCGGATTCATGGTCAACAGCCAGCTGGCCGAAGAGAATGACGGAATTTGCGGCAACTATGCCATGCTGGATCTGATCAAGGCGCTTGAGTGGATTCATGAATACATCGCCGGCTTTGGCGGCAACCCGAATGAAGTGACAATCGCGGGTCAGTCTGCGGGCGCGCAGAACGTGACGGCGCTTTTGCGCTCGCCGCTGGCCAAGGGTCTGTTCAACAAGGCGATTGTGCAGTCCGGCTTTGCCGGTTTCCTGGCCGAAGAAGGAAGTAAGATTTTCAAGGATATGGAAACGGCTAAGGCTGATGGCGATCAGGCCATTCTGGACGCATTTGGCGAAATGAAGACGCTTGAAGAACTCCGCGCGATGGATCCGTTTGAAATGATGAAGACTCCTGCTGCCTGCGGCAAGGGCACGGTATATTCCGTCCTGAGCATGGAACGTCAGGTGCTTGACGGCTATGTGTTCACAGAGGAAAGCGTGGATCTCAACCGCGACGGTGCCCTGGATGGAATCGACATCATCATTGGCGGCACCTCAGATGAAATCACTTCTCTGGGCGGAAATCCAGATGGAACCATGGACATGGAGACATTTGCCAAGATGATGTCCATTTACGGCGACCATTACAAGACCGCATATGATCCGGCCGATGAACAGGAAGCATACAGAATGCAGCTGCGCAGCAACAGCGAGATGACGCTTGGCCGCTATCTGGTTTCCGCAATGTATGCCAATAAGCACAACGACACCAATGTGTACACCTATTATTTCAGCCAGAAGCTGCCTGGCCGAAACGAAGATTTCTACGGCGCATTCCATTCTTCTGAACTCTGGTATCTGTTCAACTCCATGCGGGATGTGGAAGGTCAGCGCGAATGGACGGAAGGCGACCATGCACTGGCTGATCAGATGAGCAGCTACGTGGCCAACTTCGTCAAGACGGGCGATCCGAACGGCGAAGGTCTGCCGCAGTGGGACAAGTGCACAGGCGAAAACAGCGCATCGTTCATGGAGTGGGGCAGCAGCAAGTCCGAATGCAAGACCACAACAGAGAACGCCGAACGCTTCAACCTGAACATGGACTATAACCTCAATGCCTATGGCTTGACAGCCGAGGATCTGGGTTATACCCGCTAACAGAAAATTTTCTCAACAAAAAATCCGTCTTTCTTTTGAAAGGCGGCAGACTGTAGACAAAAAAGGTGTTTTCGCATTGCGAAGACACCTTTTTTAGTGATGGGATGGTCTGCCGATATAAAAACATGGGAAGAAGGCCTTTTTTCCTTCCAGCTGACCAACTTTTTAAGATTCATAGACGCAAACAAAATGGCGAGCGGAGTTCTGACTCCGCTAATTCTCCAAGCTGAGCATATCGCATGCTCTTTTGCGCAGGCAAAAACTCTTTCAATCGTTTGTTTTCGTTCTTTGTAAACGGGTTTGTACTCAGGCACATAGCGGTAATGTTCTGCCTGCGCCATGTAATCTGCCCAGACATGACGAACAACGACTTCCTGAAAACTTTTACGCTGTGTGCATTGCTTCCGCAAAGTCACAAAAAAACTGCCCTTCACGAGCAGTTTTTTTTGTGACTTTGCGTTTTGAGAGAGGAATCTATCTATCTATGTTAAAACGGAAAGAATCCGTTTGTTCAGGCAGGAAAGAGAATCATTTTAATCATACGGGAGGCATCTTCCAGCGTCATTTCACTGCGGCGTGCTGTCATCAGGATACCATAGAGTGTGATGCCCACAAGCTGCTGAACATTTTTATCGTCTTTTCCCTGTTCACGAAGCGCCTGAGCTGCCATGCTTTCCAGCGCCGGACGCATATGTGCATAGACCCGATCGCACATATCGGAATAAAGTGCGGCATGCTGGGGCAGACAAAGATCAGCGGTCATCGCCGAGGTGAAGCACTTCTCCCAAAGTTCGGGCACCATCAGTCGGTCAAACTTTTCTTCAGCCGTGCCCTCGCCGTCCGCAATCTGCTGTGCCGTCGTGCCCAGATAGCAGCAATAGCCCTCAATGACAGCCTTAACCATGTCGTCTTTTGTGGTAAAATAGTAGTAGAAAAGACCCTTGGCCACGTCAACCGTGGAAACAATCTCCGCTACCGTTGTGCGGACAAATCCCTGCTGTGCGAACAGCCTGGCTGCCGCAGCCACCATTTCTGCCTTGCGTTCTTCCGGTTTTTTGACGACGCGCATCGCGTATGCCTCCTTGTATATTTCAGGGTTCATTTGGATGGCTGTATTGTATGCCTTTGGAAGTATTGCAGCAAGAGATAAGCGCTCAATGATACGCGCATTCGTCTCAAATGTCCATTTTGAGTGCTTATCTTACACCGTGAATGTCTGTTTCGCGCGTGTTTTTTCAGGAAACAAGGCTCTCTAAATAGCCTTCCAGGGCCTGTACGTTGTCAAAGATGCGCCCGTTAATCAGATCAGCCTGCTCAGCTTCTGCGGCATGGGTCAAAGGAATATCCGTTCGGCGGACAATGGACAGATTTTCTCCGGAACGGTTTTGAAGGACAATCAGCGTTCCGTCCTCATCGGCGCGAAGCACCCAGTGCAGCGGACAGGGAATGTCCACTTTGACGGAAGCATCTACTTCCGCTGAAGAAAAACCCGTAACCGTTGCGCCGGGCAGCACGTCCGCAATTTCCTTTTCAAGGGCAGAGCGCGTCATGCCCACAAGCTGCGCGGGCAAATCTTCGCGGCGCTGTACGCTGTGACCGCATGGCGCATAAAAAAGGGTTTTGTGCAGAAAGCACCCGGCTGCTGTGCGTTCGGACAGATCCGCACCGGCTGGCTGCGTCAATTCCCCTTCGTGCTGGGCTGTTGTGACTTTTTTTTCGGGCGCATGGACGCGCAGGGGAAACAGGCAGAAGATTACCGCCAGAATTGCCGCCATAATCAAAAAACGCTTCATCAATCCTCAGCTCCTTTTCACCCAGTCTGTGCGGAAAGAAAGCGTTTTAAACAACTGGAAAATCTTTAAAACAGGCTCTCATGTCGGTTGAAATTTTCTAAATCAATGCGTTATTGGATCGGCGCGGGTTATGCAGTATAGTAAAGACAGCCGAAAGGAGGAATGAAAATGAATATTCAAATCGGCGAGAAAATCAGAGAACTGCGAAAAAAGCAGAATATCTCCCAGGATGTTCTGGCTCAGTATCTGAACGTCAGTTTTCAGGCAGTCAGCAAATGGGAACAGGGTCAGACCATGCCCGACATCGAACTGGTGCCCTCGATAGCTGCATTTTTTGACGTGTCCACGGACGAACTGTTTGACTACAACCGGCTGGAAACGGAAAAAAAGGTGGAAGAGATCTGTGAAAAGGCATTTCGTGTTCGAACAGAGTTTCCAGAAAAAGCGGAAGCCATTCTGAGAGAGGGGCTTAAACAATTCCCCGGCAACGAGATTCTCCTGAATAATCTATTGTATGTAATCCGAACCCCGGAGCGCAGCCAGGAAGTCATCCGCCTTTGCACAGCCCTTGCTCAAAGCGCAAAACAGGACGACGTCCGCTTGGATGCACTGCGCATTCTGGCTGAAACACATCACGAAGCCGGACATCAGGAGCTTGTGATATCAACGCTTGAAAAAATTCCGGAAATCTATTTTACCCGGCTGGAATTGAAGGCAAGACTGCTGGAAGGAAAGGATTCTGTGGATGCGGCAAGGGCGCAGATGGTGGTGAGTTTAGAACATCTTCTGAGCATGCTTATCCTATCAGAAAGAAGACTGCGTGATGAAAATCCCCATCAGGCAGAAGGGTATCACTGCATAGCGCTTGAAATTGCAGGCGCATTCAAAGCCCATGATCCGCAGATTTTTGATGCCTGCTTTTTCAGCAATGACGTAAAGACTCTGCTGAAAGAAGCATGACACCCGCTGCAAAAAAAATTTAAAACTATACAAGCACAACCTCTGCCCTTTCGGATAGAGGTTGTGCTTGTTTTTATTGCATTGACCTTTTATCGCAATACGATTATTTGGAGATATACGCCGCCGCGCTCTGGGCCGCAATACGGCCGTAAACCACGATATCTGCCACAGCGTTGCCGCCCAGACGGTTCGCGCCATGCACGCCGCCGGTGACTTCGCCCGCCGCAAACAGTCCGTCAATGACCTCGCCCGCCTCGTTCAGCACTTCGGCAGAGGAATTGATCTTGACACCGCCCATGGTGTGGTGGACGCCCGGGGCAACCTTAATCGCATAGTACGGAGCGGTGTCCAGCGCAGAAGCGAAAGACGTGCGGCCAAACGCCTCGTCCTTCTGAGCCGCGCAGGACGCATTCCAGGATTCCATGGTGGCCTTGAAGGCATCAGAAGGAACACCGATCATCTCGGCCAGCTCTTCATAGGTCTCCCCCTTCACCGCAAAGCCCTTGTCATAGTATTTGTTATAGGTTGCGGAAGCATCCATCATCTTCTGGTCAAGGATGGTATAGGCATAGCCGCCCTCCTGCGCCAGTTCAGCCGCGGATACCACGTCTCGGGTTTCCAGCTCGTTGATGAAGCGCTCACCCTTCTGGTTCACCAGAATCGCGCCGTCACCGCGGATGCCCTCTGTAATCAGGGAAGAAGTCTCCGTGTAGACGGACGGATGAATCTGAATCTGGTCGATATCCACAAGCGCCGCGCCCACAGCCACAGCCATGTCCAGGCCATCGCCGGTGATGGTGGGCGCATTGGTGGTCACAAATCCGTCCAGCTCAGGTTTGAGCTCTGCCACGCGCTTGAGGTCAGCGCCAAATCCGCCGGAAGCCAGAATGACCGCCTTGGCAGAAATGGTGTACTCGCCGTTTTCAGACTGCACCTTCACGCCGGCAGCCTTGCCATCTTCCATAAGGATTTCGGTAGCGGCAGTGTTGACGCGCAGATCAATCTTCTCTTCCGCGTTGATGTCAGCCGTCAGGGCTTTCACCAGATACGCGCCAACCGGGGTAGTCTTGCCGTCTTCCGTGACAGCACGATGCGCGCGCTTGACGCTCGCGCCGCCCAGAGAGCTGACATCCTTGATATTCGCGTTCTTGGTGGCAAGCCATTCGATCGCGTCCGCGGAATTCTTTGTCAGGGTCAAGACCAGATCCGGGTTGTTTATGCCCTTGCCGCCGACAATGGTGTCCAGCGCAAAAAGCTCCGGACTGTCAAAGTAGCCTGTCGGATTCGCCTTGTAGGCCTCCAGCTGCTCTTCAACCGTCTGAATCAGGTCAGCAAGCGTGTCGCCATACTGTTCCTTAGCGGTGGCAATCTTCTTCTCAATGGATTCGACATTCGCATCGCTCCACTCATTCTTGTCCTGATAGACGGTCTTGCCGGCATTCATGCCGCCTGTTGCACGGGAGGTGTTGCCGCCTGTGGAACCAGCCTTTTCCACAACAATGACATGTTCCACGCCGGAATCGACCGCCTGCAGCGCCGCAGACATGCCCGCGCCGCCCGCGCCAACGATGACCACATCACATTCAACGTCGGACACAGTCTTGTCTGCCGCCTCAACGAGGCCAGCCGCTTCCATGGCCGCCGTTGTTGCCGCACGCACAGCATCGCTGGTCACAGTCGCGCCGGATACGCCTTCAATTTCGGCTCCCTGCGCCGCAAGAATCTGCTCGGCATACACGCCGTCCTTGCACGGTTCCAGGCCAAAGCCCGGTGTTTCGCTGTCTCCGTTCACCTCGGCCGCAGTAATCTTTCCATCTTCAACCGTCAGGCTGACTGTCACTTCCCCAATGCCCTGAGCACTGGCTGCATATGTCTCCGCAGATGCGCCAGCGGTAATGCTGACCAGCATCATCAAAGACAACAGAATTGAAATGAACTTGTTCATATTCAATCTCCTCCTTCTGTAATGAACAATGGTCATTGTACCATGTGCACTTCAGTTTGTCAATTTTTAAACATTCTTTTCCATCTCATTTCTGTTGAAACGCTTTTATCCTTCCTATTTTATTATTTTTTTTTATTTTTTTAACACTCTTTGTTGTATATGTTTTTTGTATTTGTGTGTCACGCAAAATGTATGGTTTTATACGGCTCATCTATACAGTTCGTGTATATAATATTCCAATAACACACCCTTCCTCTTCATTTAAGTTATGTCATCATATGTATATGCACATGCATTTTTCTTTATATTGTAGAAAAAATACATATGTTTTGTGTTCTTGACCAGCCCCTGCTTTGCGTATATATTATACAAAATATTAGTTGCAGTTATTTTGAGATATGCGTTATTTCAAAATACAAGCACAGTCCAGAAGGTGAAAAAAAAACGCCTTCCGGCTGACGCGAAGGAGGATTTTTATGCAAAAGGCTCTCGTGTTCCTGTTGTTGTGCCTGTTTCTCTTTCCTGCCTGTGCGCTGGGTGAAACGGTCGCAAAAATCGCCGAAACCCCGTATGAAACGCTGGACGATGCTATTGAAGCCGTTCAAAACGGTTCACAAACTGCCCCTATCGAAATTCTGGCAGATTGTTCTACGTCCTGGACGTATGGCCAGCGTTTTGTCAAAAACATGACCATCGAAGGAAATCAGCACACCATCCACTTCACGGCAGGCTTCTGCATTAAGCCTGACACCCAGACAACCTTTAAGAATGCAGCGGTCATCATGGACTCCATTGCCTACGGCAAGAGCGACTGGTCCGATCCCAACCCCGGCAAAAATAAAATCGTCGTGACCGTGAATCCCAACGCTGTGTTCACTGTTCAAAACTGCAAGTTTGACATTACAAACTCAAAAGAATCCGTCGATGGCATTTATATGCACGCGGGCGCTTATGTAAATTTCGTTTCGTCTGAAGTCAATATCAGCAACAACGGACTCAACGGCATTACCCAGGATTCCGGAAACAGCTATCTGAATATCAAAGATTCTACAGTCAGCATCAACAACAACCGCTGGAACGGTATTACCGGCCCCGCATTCATGAACGTCACAGTTTCAAATTCAAAACTGGATATCCAGGGAAACCGTGTGCGCGGCATGCACTGCGGCAAAATGTTCGTCACGGACGGTTCTTCCGTGACCGCTTCTGGAAACAAAAGCGATGGCCTGAATCTGGATGAACTGATTATTGAAGGAAAATCCGTCGTGACCGCTTCTGGCAACGGCGCAACCGGCATTCGGGACATGGGTGTTTTCAAGATAGACGGCACCTCTACGCTGATCGCCACGGGCAACGCAACAAGCGGCCGGGGCGCCGGCCTTCGTCTTCTTTCCAGTCGTGACATCACCGCCTTTGCCGCGAAAGGGGCTGTGATCTCCATCAACAACAACCTGAGAAACGGACTGGAAAACTACCGTCCCCATACTGTTTTTGAGGAAGGCGTCCGCCTTGAAATCATGGGCAACAACGAAAAAAACAACGGCGGCGGCGTATACAATGACGGCGGTTTATCCTTGCCTGCGGATGCCAGAATTTACAACAACCATGCCGGAAAATCCGGAGATGACATTTACTGCACTGAAAATGCCTCCATCACCTTTGGCTCTGTCGGAAAAAACTGGTATCTGGACGGCTCTGAAAACCTGTATCGCAAAGACGCTGTCCGCTGCAAGGATCAGATTGACGGCTGGTATGTCGATCACTTTCCGTCTTCAAGCAGCAGCCACTGGAATGCACACGGCGAACCGCCCTATGCCGAACTTCATTCATCCACTACCGTCACCGGTCTGCTCGCCCTCAAGGCTGCCCATGCCATTCCCACCCCGACGCCTACACCGACGCCCACACCGACGCCCACACCGACGCCTACACCAACGCCGACCGCTACGCCTGCACCGACCGCTACACCTGCACCGACCGCTACACCTGCACCGTCTTTCTCCCCAGCACCCACAGCGACCGCTTTGCCGAGCGCTTCTCCCCTCCCATCGGCTTCTCCGGCACCCATTGATCTTCCTAAAACCGGGGACGAAAGCCCGCTTTTCTTCTGGGCTGTGATGATGGTCTGCTCACTGCTGGGCATCGTCCTTTATCAGAAACATCATACCTTCGAAGGATAACGAAAAACGCTTTTCTCGCTGATTCAAGTGGATGCTGTTTGGCTCACTGCTTTATGAAATAGCCGCGTGCCAAGAAGCGCCAGCCCTGCTCCCGCCGAATCAATTGCTACATCCGTCAAGCTCGGCCCGCGTCCCGGTGTAAAGCTCTGATGGAATTCGTCTGCCGCTGCATACAGCACACACACCGCAAACGCGCACAATGCCGGATGTCGGGCTCCGCTCAGGCGAAGCGCCCTGTGCCATAGAATAAACAGAATGGCATACTCCGTCATGTGCGCGGCTTTGCGGATGAAAAACTCCACCTTTCCCGCATCCACAATTGACTCGCTGCCGAATACAAACGAAAAAACACGCAGCACAACGGTGGTCAGCAGGCCGCTTTCCGCAGCGGATACGTCTCCCGGCGTTGCAGACATCATGTAAATGAACGCCATCCACAGCACACACAATGCCCAGGCCACACACCTGCCCGGTACTCTCTCTTTTTTCATAAAACCTCTCCCGTCTGTTTTTCATTATCATATCACAATTGCTTTCCCTTTGAAAGCCTGCTTATCTCCTGCCATCCAGACGGCGAATTGTCAAAAAATGCTTGTGTTTTTATTCTCGTCTGGTATAATGAAAGAAAGAACTCGCTTGCGGTCCTCAGACCGCATATCATTCGGAGGGTTGAATATGAAAAAGAATTGGATTGCAGTTCTCGCTCTGGCGGGTCTGTTTCTGACTGTATCCGCATCTGCGGAAGACAAATCATCTCTGCCGGGTGCCGAACAGCCCGTCCAGCAGGAACAGCAGACACAGGAGGCTCCGGCGGCTGACGCGCCTGCTGACGAAACCCCGGCCGATGCGCCTGCTGAAACGCCGGCTGACGCGCCTGACGAAACCCCGGCTGATGTGCCTGACGAAACCCCGGCTGACGCACCTGACGAAACCCCGGCCGAAAAAGTCGAATCGGAAAATCCCTTTGAGATTGTCACGAAGTACCGCTCTTTCGTCAATAAATATCGCTATCGCCGCGAGGTGCGCGTTTCCTATTATGACGATGTATATGCCTGCAACCACGGTGAGTACGCCCTCACGCCGTTTGCAGCATCCGTTCCGCCCGAATATTTCGTGATGGACGAGAGCGGTACGCTGGCCATTGCCCCCATCGTGCTGGACATCACCGACGCCATGCGTGAGCGCCTGTATCATTCCGATGTGGGAGAAACTGCGATGTTCTACGGCCAGTACTGCGAGCGCCAGAAGGCCAAGGACAAGAAGACCGGATACACCGGCATTCACGAGGGTATCGACTTCGTGAATGAAAAGAATGCCCCCCTTCACGCGATTCTGGACGGTGTGGTCACCCGCGCGGGCGACAGCAACGGTACCGTCGGCATCTACAATGCGGAGCATGACATCACGCTCCTCTATCTGCACTGCGAAAAGATCTCTGTACGCCGCGGCGACGAAGTCAAGGCTGGCGACATGATCGCTGAGGAAGGCCGCAAGAATTCCGGCGCATATTACACCCACGTTGAAATGCGCAATGGCCGCCACACCTCCTCCAGCCCCTACCGCGATACCGAACTCACCAGCGACTGCCCCTATGCCGCGATGCAGAAGGCGCTGAACGTTGTGGATTCCGGCCGTCAGCCGATTACTGCCGCTGCCGTTCTGGAAGCCAAGCGCATGCGTGAGGAAGCCGAAGCCGCCGCGCTGAAGGCCGCAGAAGAGGCCGAGGCTGCGCGCAAGGCCGAGGAAGAAGCAGCGCTGAAAGAGGAAGAAGAAGAGCTTGTGTTGATTGACAACCTCCCCGGCAGAGATGAAGCTTATGGTTTCGGCGCGGACGCTTCTGAGGCGCCCGAAGCCACACCTGCTCCCTCTGCTTCCCCGGTCTCCGAAGCCACGCTTCCCCCGGTCAATCCGTAATCCTTTCAATCGCACTCAAGCGGGCTGCATATGCAGCCCCTTTTTCAAATCATCTGCAAAGGAGGCCTTGCCATGGTTCGTGTGCTTCGCTATCCGCGTCTGTTCGGCGCATCCTGCGTCAGCGTGCTCATTCTGGCAGGTGCGAGGGATTACTGCCTGTCTGCCGGGCTGTATGGCTGGGCGCGGGTGCTGATGGTAGCAGTTGTCGTGATGCTTCTTCTGTGCTGCGGGCTGATGTCCTGCCGTTTCTTTCTCAATGAACAGGGCATCGGCATAGGTTCTGTTCTGCATCTGCGCCGCTCATCATGGAGCAGCATTTCTGCTTTGGGCATCCTCTGCTGCAACAGCCGCCGCCCTTATCTCTACGGCCTGTACGACCGTTCACCGGGCTTTCTGGATCTTCTGCACTGCGCGCCGCGCTGTGGTTCGTGGGGATTTGTCGTGCCGACAAGCCGGAAACTGAATGCCGCACTGATGACCTATTGTCCAGAAGAGATTCAATTTGCGCCCATTCCTGCCGGAAAGCCGCCCCGGCACATGCGCCATCTTTGGCATCAAGCGGCGCTGTATGCGCTGATGATGCTGCCCGGCGCACTTGTCGCCTTCTCCACCGGTACGCTGATGCTGATAAAAGCGTCCGCGCTGTCGCTCTTTCCGCTGATTCTTTTGACGCTGGCCGCTCTGGGGTTGTTTGCGGCGGGGGCGTTTCTTTTCTATCGCGTGCTGCTTTACATGTTCACCTGCCCGCGGGTCAGCGATGAAGGCGTATCCTCGGGGCTGTATCTGCCGTGGGAAGATGTCCATTTTGGCTATGTACACAGGATGGGGCAATCAAGCACGATGTTCTTTCTATCGCAGCTTCTGGAAGAAGCCGGAAAGCGGGGGGCGCCGCCCATCCTCTGCCTGTCCATGCCGGACAGCACACGCCTGATGCTTCAGTTTTTAACCTGCTGCCCGCACGCCCGCAAGAGCGAAACACAGTAAGGCGCGCCCATTGAGAAACTGATCTTTAAATCATGGTAAGCCTGCATATGAAAACAGCGAAGGATTTCTCCTCCGCTGTTTTTTTATAAAGCTTTTCATCTGTGTGCTCAGCTGAATCTGTTAACCGTGCCCAAGGCTTTTCAGTTCTTTGGGATGTTTAACGCTCAGCCATCATGCACCGGTTACAGTTTTTCACTTCAGGCTGACAAGAATAATCGTCGATTGGAATGCAGCATGACCGGCTGGCAAGCTGCCTGAATGGGCCGAATTCAATTATCGAAGATCCAGCGGATCAATGTTGTCCATGTCATCAAATTCCTGATTCTCGCCGCACATGCCCCAGATGAACGTATAGCTGCTTGTTCCCACGCCGGTATGAATCGACCAGGACGGGGAGATGACAGCCTGCTCATTGTGCATGACGATGTGGCGCGTCTCCTGCGGCTCGCCCATCATGTGGAAGATGACATTGTTGTCTTTCACATCGAAGTAGAAATACACTTCCATGCGGCGCTCGTGTGTATGGCAGGGCATGGAATTCCAGTTGCTGCCGGGGGCAAGCTGGGTCATGCCCATACACAGCTGGCAGGACTGCATGACAGCCGGATGGATATACTGATTGATGACACGCTTATTGCAGGTTTCAGCGGAACCGAGGGCACGCTTATTGGCCTTGTCGATATCAATTTTAACCGTCTTATAATTCTTGTGTGCCGGACAGGTGTTGATATAGAACTTTGCAGGGTTCTGCGGATCGTCGCTTTCAAAGCTCAGTTTCTTCGCGCCCATGCCGACATACAGGCCGTCATACTGTTTAAGTTCATAGCGCTCGCCGTCCACGTGGACTGTGCCCTTGCCTCCGATATTGATGACGCCCATCTCACGGCGCTCAAGGAATGTGTCGGAAGCCAGCTCCTTGCAGCCGGTCAACTCAACGCTCTGATTGACGGGCATCACGCCGCCCGCAATGATGCGGTCAAAGTGAGAATACGTCAAAACCGCATCATCGGGCGCAAATACGGTCTCAATGAGGTACTCCTGACGCAGGCGGTCTGTTGTATAGTGTTTTGCATCCTGGGACGCAGAAGGCTGGCGAACTGTCAGCTGCATGGAAATTTCCTCCTTTTTTTACGCAGAGATCATTTATCTACATCATATCACACCATTTCACTAAAATCCAGATTTTGAATCAATTCATGCACTGCCCCTTCCTTTGCGCTTCATCCCCGATAAAACATCCGGCCCCTGCTTTTTCTGTATTTTTTTTTCGTTCTTTGCCAAACTATGTTTACTGTATCCGGCAGCCAGTCCAGTCGGCGCATCTGCCTTTTTCTGCCGGATAACGTTTGAGGTAAAGGAGAGACCCCAGATGATCGAAGATGCCGTATCGTTGTGTCCCGTACTCTCAAGAAATCTCGAAATCTTTTCGGCGCGTCTGGGCGTTCCCGGCAATCAGGATGCTCTGCTGCGCCGCTTTCGTTCCGGAGCGTTTGAATCGGCGCTGATCTGCATAGACGGCATGTTCAACTCAACCCGCGTGGATGAAAACATCCTCAAACCCTGCATGGATCTGCCCGCGCAGGCGGGGGAAGACGTTGCCCAGGAAGAACGCGCTGCGTTTCTGACCGCCCATGCCGTGTCCATCCTGCCCGCGAAGATGGAGGATAATATAGACAAGCTCATCACCCATGTGCTGTCCGGTGAGTGTGTGCTTTTGTGCGAAGGCTGTCCAACAGCCTGCGTTCTGGATACGCGCGGCTTTGAAAAGCGCCCCGTCAGCCGAACCGAGGTCGAGCAGGTTGTGCTGGGGCCGCATGAAAGCTTTACCGAATCCATCCGAACAAATGTCACGCTCCTTCGCCGCATCGTGCAGCGCGAGGAACTGACAACGGAATTTCTTTCCGTCGGCGGGAGCATGAAAACCCAGTGTGCGCTTTTATATCTGCGCGGCACAGCAGACGAGAGCATGATCGCACGCGTACGCGCCAGGCTGCAGGCCTGTTCTTCCAGCTTTGCTCTGACCACCGGAGAAATAGAGCAGCTGATTGAAGATCATCCTCTGGCGCTGATTCCACAGTGTGTGCGTACAGAACGCCCTGACCGTGCGGCTTCCTTTCTGGCCGAAGGTCAGGTGATCATCCTGACAAACGGTTCTCCTGCCGCGCTGGGTGCGCCGTCCACGCTCTGGCATCAGCTGCATACGCCGGATGATGCATCCATGCGCTGGCAATACAGCACGTTTTTGCGGATTGTACGCCTGTTGGGTATGCTCATCCACCTGTTTTTGCCGGGGCTATATCTGTCAATTCTAAGATTTCACCCGGAACTTCTTTCCCCCATTCTGCTGACCAGCGTATATGAAACAAACTCCCGCATTCCCGTACCGGTTTTTTTTGAAGCGCTTCTGATGACGCTCACCTTTGACCTCATCAACGAAGCCGGACTGCGCGCTCCCGGTGCCATGGGCAACGCGCTGGGCATTGTTTCCGGCCTGATTCTGGGGCAAAGTGCTGTCAGCGCCGATATCGTCAGCCCGCTTCTTCTGATTGTCGTTGCAGCCAGCGGACTGGGCAGCTTCTGCGTGCCGGGCTATGCGCTGAGCGTAGGGCTGAAAATCGTGCAGCTGCTTTTCATGACAGCCGGCGCCGTTGGCGGCCTGTACCTGATGGGGCTTGTGGCGCTCGTGCTTCTGTGTGCGCTTGTGTCCATGCATTCCATCGGTTCGCCGCTGACCGCGCCTGTTTCGCCGCACAGACGCAGCAATCCGGACATTCTGCTGCGTCTTCCCGTTCAGTTTCAGAAAGCGAGGGCCTTCTTTGCCAGACATCATTGATTCCCGCATCCGCGCCTCCTATCGGGCGCGCGCCTGTGCCGCCGGGGCGGCTGTCGGCGCAGGGATTTTCGCCATAGGCACAGGCATCTGCATGACAATCAGCCTCAATGCCGCATATCTGAGCACGCTTCCATCGCTGCTGCTTGCCGGGCTGACCGCCTTTCTGGCTCATAGAAGGCTGAGGCGGACAAATCCCCCGTCCTGCTTTCTGCGGCTGCTGCTCGCCCTGACGCTGCTTGCTTTCTGCGCTTTCCTTCTGGCAGGTGCTGTCAGCCTTGCACTGGATACGCTGCTGCCGCAAAGCCAGCTGTTCACGCTCATGACTTTGTCGCTTGCCGCCGTTTCTCTTTGTGCGGCGTCCGGCGGGGCAGACCGCCTGTTTTTCGCCATACGCTTCCTTCTGCCCGTGCTGCTGCTTTTGCTGACCCTCTCGGTGCTCTGTTTCGATTCCCCCGTTGGCCTTTTCCCGATTCTGGGGACGGGCATTCAGCCGCTGATGCTTTCCGCCCTGTGTGCTCTTCCCGGAACCATTCCGGCGCTTCTGCTGTTTCTCCCGCCGGTTGAGCTGTCCCCGGAAGAGCTTCCGCCCCGCGCGCTGCCCGGAGCATGGTTCTTTGTCTGGCGCGTGATGCTGGGCGGCCTGATGGGGGTTCTGCTGCTGTTTGCGCTGTCCTTTTCAAGCGCCTATAAAGTCATGCAAAGTCATCTGCTTTGGGGGCAGAGAATGGTTATTCTCTCCTATGTGCGCCCGCGTCAGGGGATTTTGCAGGCGCTTTTGTCGCTTCTTCAACTGTTGAGCCTTGTGCTGTGCGCGTCCTCCCTGCTGACAGGCTGCAAGCAGGCGCTCTCTCTGCCGGATCAAAAAGCCCTGCTGCTGTGTACGCTGGTGCTTTTTGCCGCTCTGTCCGCGCTCACGCTCTACGGCATCCGCATGGTTTTGTGGGCCGCACCGTTCCTGCTCATACCGTTTCTGATTCTGCTTGTCTTCTCCCGCCGGTTGTGAAAGAGGTGTTTGCTGTGCGGCGTGTTCTTCCCGTTCTGCTTCTTGCCCTCCTTCTGCTCACAGGCTGTACAGGCGGCCGGGAAATTGAAAGCGGGCTTTTTGTGATTTCCCTTGCCGTAGACCCCGCCCCAGACGGCAACCTGACCGTGACCATTAAAGCCCTTTCCGGCTCCCTGCAGGAGCGGCCCGAGTCCGATCAGAAAGAAAGCCCGCCGGAAGACAAAACATTGGAAGACACTGAGCCTGGATATATCGTTCTGAGCGCAACGGCTCCCAGCTGCCTGCGGGCATTCGGCCTGCTGCGCGCAACAACGCCGCGTACGCTGAACCTTTCCCAGCTTCGGGAGGTCGTACTCAACAGGGCGCTGGCTGAAACAGACGCGACCCTTCCCATTCTGCGCGAAATCTATGCCATGTTCCGCGCAAATGGCGAAGCCATCGTAGTGGTGACGCCGGGCAATGCAGGCGACTTCATTCGTCGTCAGCACGCGATTCTCGGCCTGCGCCTGTCCAGTTATCTGAAATTTCTGTTCGAACACTTTCGGAAAATCGACATCATACCGCCTCGCCCGAATCTGTCGGCTGTCATTACATCCATGGAATCCGGGACAATTGATGCCGCGGCGGTATATGCCGCAGGCAACGATTTTGAAGCGCCGCTCATTCTCCCCGGCGCTTCAGAAACCGATCGTCTGCCGGGCCATCTGCCGCGCACAGCACCCGCAAAAAACGAATACATGGGCGCAGCACTGTTTGACGGTGCCCATATGACGGACGTCCTGACGGGCGATGAAACGGGGCTACTGTGCCTGATGATGGGGCAGGCTAAAACACGGATGACCGTTCTGGATGGCGCACAGTATAAGTCCGTGGTCAATGCGCGGGTTAAGCGGGATATCCTGCCGGACGGCACACTGCATGTGCGCATCACCCTTAGGCTTACATTGGCCGCCGGAACAGCACACAGAACCGCCGGCATGATGGCGGCTGATATTGAAAGACGATGTACGGCAGTTCTTCAAAAGATGCAGGCAGCTTCCAGCGATGCCGCCGGCTTTGGCAGACTGGCGGTGCGAAGCTTTCCGGACATTCCAAGCTGGGAAAATTCAAACTGGGACAATCGCTATGACCGTGCACCTGTTCGCGTAAGCGTGGACGTTAAACTCCAGTAAAAAAGCAGTCTGAAAGCCCATTTGACATCCGTTGATTTTTCCACACTCAATGGCATGGTATTTTTTCAAAAAGGCGGGCACTGCCCCGCTTTTTTGATTGGCTTCAATCTTTTAAAAATTGCCTTTTTCGGCAGTTTCGTGATATACTTATTTTATGATTATTTTGCTGCAAAAGGAGTGTTCTTATGAAAAACAACACCGGCACAGCCTTCAGAATTGCCGTGACTGTCGGTATTATTCTTGCCTGCGCACTGGTCGGCGTGGCAATCGGTTCCGCGCTGGACTCTGCTCGTTTCTTCGGTCAGATCGGATACACATTCAGCGTCGTTTCCTTCACGGGAATCGTATTCGCCATTGCGGCTGCCGCTGCCTGCATTGTGTATTTCAGTGATAAAGCGGATCATTAACCTTTGGCTTTTTGTCCACAGATTCTCCATTTTCTGTGGACAGCCTCCGGTTAAAAAGGAATATCCCCTGTCACCGTCGAATACGGTATTGAAATATATGCTATTTTTAAGGCTTCGGAGGTTCACATTCTATGAGTCAACATGAAAGACGCGAGAGACTGCGTGCTTTTCTTCTTCGCCGCAAAATCAATGCCATGGGGCTGCTTGTGCTGACGATTCTGTGCGCTGTCATTTCTCTTTTGTGTGCGTTTTCAGATTTTCCCCACACCGATCTGCTTCTTTTGGTCACGGTTCTTCTCATTCTCCTTTGCTTCATTCAGGGGTTCAAACTCAGAAAGAGCTTCCGCACCCTTCATACAGCCGGGACTCTCAGGCGCAAACGCAGGCGCCACGATGCCAGCTGATGATGTAAACTACAATCATGACCACCGGCTTAGCCGGTGGTTTGATTAAGGAGCTGTACAAAAAGTCCACTTCTCAAAAATTCAGGACGCATAAAGGGTAAAAATTCCAGCAAAAACCAAGGACACACCTTGATTTCCTGCTGGAATTTATTGTATAAATTGTCAGAAAAATGAGTTTTTGTACAGCGCCTTTTCATTTTTACAAAAAGAGAGCCGCTGCAATCGGGCAGCGGCTCAAAAAAACCAGAATCAGCTGGCACGTGATGTGCGATGGAACAGGCCAGACACAGCCTTTTTGAAGTACGGCATCATGTGCGGAAGCGCGCATCCGAGCAGCGCCATGGCGGCAGAAGCGGCCACCCAGCCCATGCCGACTTCGTAAAGCGGCAGTTTGCTGAAAAGCGTCTTCACAAAGCCGAGCGGCAGCTTCTGCTGATCCAGCGCGTACAGGACACCGACCACACCGGCAGCGCCGACAGTGAACGGGTAGATGTAGGGATTTTTGCCGATCCACTTGTCGCACAGCCCCAGGACAATCAGCACAATGGCGGTGGGGTAGATGGCGTTCAGAACGGGTACGGAGATGCTCAGAATCGTGTTCAAACCCTGATTGCACACGGCGAAGGAGAAGCCGACGATTACGAACACCCAGGCGCGGTAGGACAGATGCTTGGTCAGGGTGGAGAGGTACTGCGCGATGGAGGTGATCAGGCCGACACAGGTGGTCAGGCAGGCGAGGGTGAAGATGGCGGCAAGGAGCACAGCACCGGGCGTGCCGAACAGCTGGCTGACGATGCAGCGAAGCGTCCATGCGCCGTTGCCCTGAAGCGAATATACGCCGGAGGACTTCATGCCCATGAAGGACAACATTGCGTAGATGGTAGCAAGGATGGTGCCGGCGACGATGCCGGCGCGGACGGTGTAGCTCATGACGCTCTTCTTTTCCTTGACACCCAGGGAGCGCAGTGTTGTGGCAATGACAAGGCCGAAGTTCAGGGCTGCGATGGCGTCCATCGTGTTGTAGCCCTCAAGGAAGCCGGTGACAAATGCACTGCTTTGGTAGGCGGGCTGAGGAGCGGCCACCTGTGCATCACCGCGGAAGACGAAGTTCACAAACACGAAGGTCAGAAGGATGAGCAGGCTTGGGGTCAGCACTTTGCCGATGCGCTCCACCAGCTTGTTGGGCGCCAGCGCCAGCCAGCCGGCGACAAGGAAGAACACCAGCGAGTACAGCAGCATGAACAGCCCAAAGGATGCGCTTTCCGGCAGATATGGTGCGATGGCCATTTCAAATGGAACGGAAGCAGCTCTGGGGATGCCGAGGCCGGGGCCGATGGACAGATAGATCAGCACGGTGAAAACCATTGCAAAACGTGCATCCACGCGGCGGCAGAGCTTTTCAAGGCCGTCAGATTCTGCAACGGCGATGACGCCAAGAACGGGGAGCACAACGGCGGTCACAAGGAAACCGAGCAGCGCGGGCAGCGTCTGGGTGCCTGCGTTTTGACCTAGAAACGGGGGAAAGATCAGGTTTCCTGCGCCGAAGAACAGCGCAAACAGCATAAAGCAGACGAGCACCATGTTTTTCTTGGACAGTTTCATAAAGGGATTCCTCCTCAATGCATCTCCTGTGTATCCTGCACACAAGGCGTTTTTTCTTGGGCGAAAAAAATCAGAAAATAAAAAACCGCCCTCCCAACAGAAGGACGACAACAGCCGCGGTACCACCTTAATTCCGAGCAAAGCTCGACACTCTTTCTGCATCCATCAATGCAGCTCACCTCTAACGGGGCTTGACTTCGGCGCACCTGACCCGGCGGTTCGGATTGCTTCTCAGGGATGATTTCATGCATTCGGCAGCCTGACCGCTTCCACCAGCCGCGGACTCTCTTGAAGGCATATCGAAGACTACTTGTTCCCGTTCATCGAATTTTCTGATCGATTTTTTCACAGTATAGCATACGACTTTTTTGAATGCAAGAAATAGATGGATAAAATGAATTTGTTTCAGCTTTCTATAAAGTGACGTGAATGAGATGAAGAGGAAGATAAAAAAGAGGAATAAAATGAGAATATTTTCCATGAAATCAAGAAAGCATGTTTGTGAATTGAAATAAAATATTCTAAAAACCGTTTTTATTCAGGCACTTTCTTTGGAAGATCATGCCAAACTTGCGCAGGAATGCGAAGTTTCAGCAGGTTTTACTTGATTTTAAGGGGCAAACTGTGTAGAATAAATTCATCCAATTTCCTTATGTGAAAGCCGTTTGGGCACGCAGAAAGCTGGCGCACCCAAACGGTATGACAGTCCCTTGGAAAGTGACAGGAGGCAAAAAACCGATGGAAAACAACAAGCGTCCGGAAAACATGGCCCGCATTACGACCCCCGAACTGGCTAATGCGTTTATTGATGAGCAGGTCGCCGCGGTTCGTGCGCAGGTAGGCGACAAAAAGGTGCTGCTGGCGCTGTCCGGCGGCGTGGACAGCTCTGTTGTCGCCGCGCTTCTGATTAAAGCGATCGGCAAGCAGCTGGTGTGTGTGCATGTGAATCATGGTCTCATGCGCAAGGGTGAGAGCGAGCAGGTTGTCGAAGTTTTCGGCAAGCAGATGGATGCAAACCTCATCTATGTGGATGCGTCCGAACGTTTCCTTTCTCTGCTGGCTGGCGTCAGTGAGCCTGAAAAGAAGCGCAAGATCATCGGCAATGAGTTCATCAAGGTGTTTGACGAGGAAGCGGCCAAGCAGGAGGGAATTTCTTTCCTGGCACAGGGCACCATCTATCCTGACATCCTCGAAAGTGACGGCGTCAAGGCGCACCACAATGTCGGCGGCCTGCCAAAGGAGATCGGCTTTGAGCTGGTCGAGCCTGTCCGCCTTCTGTTCAAGGACGAAGTACGCGTGGTCGGCGAAGCATTGGGCTTGCCGCATTCCATGGTCTATCGTCAGCCGTTCCCGGGTCCGGGTCTCGGTGTGCGCTGCCTGGGTGCCATTACTCGCGATCGTCTGGAAGCACTGCGCGAGGCGGATGCCATTTTGCGCGAAGAGTTCGACAAGAATGGCCTGGCCGAGAAGGTTTGGCAGTACTTCATTGCTATCCCCGACATGAAGAGCGTCGGCGTGCGCGACGGCAAGCGTTACGAGGGCTGGCCGGCAATCATCCGTGCGGTGAATACCACCGATGCCATGACTGCGACCATTGAGGAGATCCCCTATCCGCTGCTGCATCACATCACCGACCGCATTACCCATGAGGTTGAGGGAATCAACCGTGTCCTGCTGGACCTCACCCCGAAGCCTATTGGAACGATTGAGTGGGAATAATATAATAAAGCCCGAAAGCCTTGCAAATGCACGGTTTTCGGGCTTTTTGCTTGCAAAATGCTTGCACTTTATTCGGTATTCTCAGAAAAAGTGATAGCAAAAAAGTAAGGAGCCTTTCGGCTCCTTATTTTTTTTGCT
>JAHHSO010000015.1 GCA_020025205.1 Christensenellaceae bacterium
GGACGAAGAATTCTGCTTTTGGCAGCGAAATTTTACCGAAATCATACGCCCCAAAAGCTGAGTTTTGATGCGGATTTGGAAGGCACAGAACAGGACGCTTTGCAGCTTACGCGTTTTTCAGGTCAAAATATTGAAAAAATGGACAAAATGGAATACAATAGAGGAATGGAAGTGTATCATTTTGGACATTTTCACAGAAGATAGGAAAAAACACTCCAGGCAGTGGATGAACGAAAGGCGGGTCCTCATGGGAAAACTCTCCTATGTCATGAAACGTGCGGCAAAAATGAACTACCGCGCGATGTTTGAAACAGCTAATATGCTCCATCAGAAGACAGGGAAAAGCCGCCTCTGGCTGATGGCGGATATGGTTCAGTGCGCAATCAAGTATAATGCCGGATACATCGACTATAAAATTGCGGAGATGTACCGCCTGAATGATGCCCAGCGGAGAACCCAGATCACGCGCGGCATGTCCAACAACATTGTTGCACGAATGAACGATAAGAGGTTTTGGCACTTCTTCGATAATAAAAACGAGTTCAATCAGCTCTTTGCGGATCAGGTCAGGCGTGGATGGCTCAACTTGAGCACGGCAGACGAAAAACAGTTTGCCGAGTTTTTAAAGGGGCGCGGCGACATCATCTGCAAGCCGATTGACGGCTCCAGCGGACAGGGCATATTTGCCTGCACGCCGGATGCGTATGATGATCCTCATGCGCTTTACGAAAAGCTGAAGGCTGCGAACATCGGCATCATTGAAGACAAAATTATCCAGCATGAGGCCATTTCCAAACTCTGCCCGACATCCGTCAACACCATCCGGGTAGCGACCCTTTTGGGCGACAAGAAACAGGGAATTGTCTATGCATCGATCCGCATTGGCAACGGCAAGGTGATGGACAATGTGGACTGCGGCGGCATGGCAGCGCCGATCAATTTGGAAACGGGTGTGATCAGCGGCGTGGGCGCCAACAAAGCAGGCGAGGTGTATGAATTCCACCCGATGACGGGCACACGGATCCCCGGCACGCAGATTCCGTATTGGCAAGAGGTCAAAGAGATGTGTCTGTCTGCGATGCAGGTTGTGCCGCAGGTGCGCTTTGTCGCGTGGGATGTGGCGATTACGCCGGACGGCCCGGTTTTCATTGAAGGCAATTCCTTTCCGAGCCACGCAATCCCGCAGTTTGCCGCGCATTATCCAGACGGCATAGGCATTTTGCCGCGCTTTGAGGAGTTCATTGATCTATGAGCTGCACACTTTGTCCCAGACACTGTGCCGTGGAACGCGGGCAGACGGAGGGGAACGGCGTCTGCCGCATGGGAACGCTCCCTAAAATTGCGCGGGCAGCGCTGCACATGTGGGAAGAACCCTGCATCAGCGGCAAAAGAGGCAGCGGCGCGGTCTTTTTTTCTGGCTGCGGTCTGCGCTGCATATTCTGCCAGAATGAGGCGATCAGCCAGCGCGGAGAGGGCGAAATTGTCAGCATTGAGCGGCTGGCCGATATCTTTCGGGAGCTGGAAGCGCAGGGGGCGCACAATATCAATCTCGTCACGGCGGCACATTTTGCGCCCGCGGTCATCGCGGCGCTCGACCTGTACCGTCCGAATATTCCCATTGTTTACAACAGCAGCGGGTATGAGTCGTTGGAGACGCTGCGCATGCTGGAAGGATATATCGACATCTATCTTCCGGATTTCAAGTACATTGACCCGGAAATGGCGGGGCTTTTGTCCGGCGCGCGGGACTATCCCGATGTGGCCAAGGCGGCCATTGCAGAGATGATTCGCCAAACGGAGCCGGCAGTTTATGACAGCGAAGGCATGATGCTGCGCGGCACGCAGATCAGGCATCTTGTGCTTCCCGGTCTCACAGGGGACAGCATGAAGATTCTGACATACATCAAGGACGAGTGGCCGGAAGTGCCCGTTTCGCTGATGGGCCAGTACACGCCTTACGGCAAGGCGCTGACCATGCCGGGCATGAACAGAAAACTCAAAAAGAAAGAATATGCCCGGGTTCTGGCGCACATGGATGCGATTGGACTTTTGGGATACAGGCAGGAACTGGAAGCCGCCGGAGAGAACTTTATTCCGGCGTTTGATCAAACCGGCGTCTGAACAGCACAACCATTTGACGCATGGAATGCGTTGAAATAATGGACAAAGGAGAATGAACGATGTTTACTGCAAGCAAAGGAATTTTGGAAGGCTACGGCTATGAACTGGTGACGATGGCAGGCGCGGGGCACGAGGTACGCATTCTGCCGCAGGCGGGCTTCAATCTGTACTACTGGACGTTTGAAGGCAAGGAGATCTTCATGGAGCCGGTGGATATTACCGAGTTCGGCACGAAGTACGGCAACCCCATTCTCTTCCCAACGCCCAACCGCATCAAAGACGGCACCTATGTCTGGCAGGGCAAGACCTATGACATGAATAAGCGCGGCCAGCGTGTGCTTTTGCACGGCCTTGTGAAGGATGAGCCGTTCACGGTGACGAAGCTGGAAGCCGGCGAGGACTGCGCCGTGTGTGAGGCGGAAATCGCCTTTGAGGAAGGCAATGCGCTCTATGAAGGCTATCCGTTCTGCTGCAGGCTGACTGTTCGCTACACGCTGACTGAAAAGGGTCTGCACATGGACGTGGCGATCAGCAATAACGACCAGAAGGAAATGCCGTTCGGCTTTGCCGTGCATCCGTATTTCTCCAAGCGCGGCGATGCGAACAAGGTGTTCCTGACTGTGCCGTGCAAGCGCGTGTATGAGGCAGACGAAAACCTCATTCCGTCTGGCCGCATCCTGCCGGCCAACGAAGGGCAGACCATTTGGGACGGCTATCACAGCGTTGAGAGCCTGTATCTGGATACGGTATTCCGCGGCATGAGTGCGGACAAGGAGTCCAAGATTCAGTATGAGGACATCGTTGTGCATATCAGCGGCTCGGACTGTTTCCGCAATGCCGTAGTCTTCACCCCGCACAACCGCCCCGGCTTCTGCATTGAGCCGCAGACCAATGCTACAAACTGCCTGAACATGCACGCGCAGGGACTCATTGATGAAAGCGGCCTGCTTGTTCTGCCGGCGGGAAAAACGTTTACCTGTGTGATTGATTTCACCGTCGAAAAGCGCTGATTGGCATGTTCTTTCCTGACAAGAAAATAACTTGTGGCTGCGCCGGTTGACATGGAAGGAAATTCACGATACAATCAGTCTGTTTGACAAATGCGATAAAAGATGCGCCGCTGCGGCGGCTTTGAGGAGGAAACCGGATGATTAGGAAAACGAAAATTGTCTGCACGCTTGGCCCGGCCAGCGACAGCGAAGAAATGATCAGCAGACTGATGGATGCAGGCATGAATGTCTGCCGCTTAAATATGTCCCATGGTTCCTATGAAGAGCAGGGCGCGCGCATTGAGCGCATCAAGCGCCTGCGCGAGGAAAAGAATATCCCCGTGGCGATCCTGCTGGATACCAAAGGACCCGAAGTGCGCACCAAGCTCGTCAAGGGCGACAAGGTGACGCTGGAAGCAGGCAGCGAGTTTATACTAACCAGCCGCGAAGTCGAAGGGGATGAGACGCAGGTTTCTATCACCTATCCGAAGATGGTGGAGCTTGTTCGCCCCGGCACGCGCATCCTGATTGATGACGGCCTGCTGGCGATGGAAGTTGTCCGCATTGTGGACGGCACAGATATCGTGTGCAGCGTGACCAACGGCGGTGTTTTGGGCAGCCGCAAGGGCATTTCTGTTCCAGATGTCGATTTGCAGATGCCGTCCATCGGCGAAAAGGACAGGAGCGACATCATTTTCGGCATCGAACAGGGAATTGACCTGATTGCTGCGTCTTTTGTCTGCCGTCCGAGCGACGTTTTGACCATCCGCAAGCTCTGCGCCGACAACGGCGGCAGCCATGTGCAGATTTTCTCCAAGATTGAGAACCGCATGGGCGTGAACAACTTTGACGAGATCCTCAAGGTCTCCGACGGCATCATGGTCGCCCGCGGCGACCTGGGCGTTGAAGTCGAGATGGAAGAAGTGCCGGTGCTCCAGAAGGAGTTCATCCACAAGTGCAATGTGGCGGCCAAGCCTGTTATCACTGCAACGCAGATGCTGGACTCCATGATCCGCAATCCGCGCCCGACCCGCGCTGAGGCCAGCGACGTGGCCAATGCCATCATTGACGGTACCGATGCCATCATGCTTTCCGGCGAAACGGCGGCGGGCAAGTATCCGGTTGAGGCGGTCAACACAATGGTGCGCATTGCGTCCTACATTGAGTCTCACCAGATGTATGATAACACGCAGCTGCTCCAGCAGGATGCGCTGCGCAATGCGACGGTGCATACGGTGGCCAATGCAGTTTCCTATGGCTGCTGCCAGATGGCGCGTGACCTGGATGCTGCCGCCATCATCACCCCGAGCAACTCCGGCACCACCGCGCGCATGGTTTCCCGCTTCCATCCGTGCTGCCCCGTCATCGCGCCTACGCCGAGCGAACACACCTACAATCAGCTGGGGCTGTGTTTCGGCGTCATCCCGGCGAGAATGGAAATGAGCGCCGATACGGATGAAATGATCAACACCGCTGTGGATGCAGCCGAGAAGAACGGCTACGTCAAGACCGGCGACGTGGTTATCATCTCCGCCGGCGTGCCGACCGGCGTGTCCGGCACCACAAACCTCATCAAGGCGCACATCGTGGGCAACGTGCTGCTGCGCGGCACCGGTGTGGGCACGGGCAGTGCCTGCGGCAACGTGTGCAGCGTCAATACACTGAGTGATCTGGAGAGCAATTTCAAGTCGGGCGATGTGATTGTCACCAAGATGACGTCCAGCGAGATGCTCCCGTATCTGCGCAAGGCCTCTGCCGTAATCGTGGAGAGCAACGATATGGAGTGCCATGCGGCTGTAGCCTGCCAGGCGCTGGGTCTGCCGCTTCTGATGGACAGAAGCTATCAGGCGGTTCACATGCTCAAAAGCGGCATGCTCGTCACCGTTGACGCGGACAGAGGATTTGTCTATAACGGCATGAAGAAGTAAAACGGGGTATCCCGAAAAAGCGGCGGAAAGCAATTTCCGCCGCTTTGCTTTTGCCGTGATCAGGATGACATTTCGTGCATTCCGGGCAGGTTTGTGAACGGGAAGTCTTGCTTAGAAAGCGAAAAACGGGTATGATAGAGTCAAAACAAAATGGAGGTTGATGGGATGTTCTATTATGATCCGACGTATCTTCTGCTGATCCCGGCCATGTTTCTGGCTCTGTATGCGGAGTTTAAGGTATCTTCCAACTATTCCAAGTGGAGCCAGGTTCCATCCATAACGCGGCTGACCGGCGCACAGATGGCACGAAAAATCCTCGATGCGAACGGCTGCGGCGATGTGCGCATTGAGCAGATTTCGGGAAAACTCACTGACCATTATGATCCGCTGAACGGTGTTCTTCGTCTGTCCAGCGATGTGTACCGTTCCAGCTCCATTGCGGCGCTGGGCGTGGCGGCGCATGAGGCCGGTCACGCGATTCAGGACGCGCAGGACTATGCCCCTATGCGCATCCGTGCAACGCTCGTTCCGATTGCCAACATCGGCTCCGGAGCGGCCATGCCGCTGTTTCTTCTGGGTCTGCTGTTTTCGTGGCAGCCGATTGTGAAAATCGGCATTCTGTGTTTTGCATTGTCGGTGCTGTTTTATCTGGTGACGCTTCCGGTGGAGTTCAACGCATCCAGCCGCGCGGTGGCCGTGCTTGCAGATGGATATCTTCCGGATGACGAGGTGCGCGGAGTGAAAGCCATGCTTTCGGCGGCGGCACTCACTTATGTGGCAGCGGCGCTTCAGGCTGTTTTGCAGCTGGCAAGACTCATCCTTATTGCAAGACGAAACGACGATAATTAACTGAAAGGAACTGGCGGTGTCGTACTCATCACAGACAAAGGAAGAACTGTGCCGGATTGAGCCGGACAGCGTATGCTGTTTGCTGGCCGAATTGAGCGGCATCGTATCAGCGGCAGGCTCAGTCATTTACCGGGGCGGTGGTGAAAAACGCCTGTCCATCGAAACGGAAAACAGCGCTGTCGCCCGCCGGACATTTACGCTGCTGCGTGAAGTGTTCGACGTGCAGCCGGAACTGTCTACCTTTAAGCGCGCAAGGCTGGGGGGAAGAAGTTCATTCCGAATTGAGATCAGCGACAGCGAAGCGGCGTTTGTGCTGGAAGGCTGCGGTATTCATGTGACGCACAGACGCAGTGTGCCTCGCGAGATCACGGTGCGCAAGTGCTGCAGAATGGCATTTTTGCGCGGCGTATTTTTAGCCTGCGGATCAGTGGCAGACCCGGAAAAGGAATACCACCTGGAGTTTGTTCTTGGCGATGAAGCCTTCGCGCAGGCGCTGCAAAGGCTGATTGCCCGGTTTTCACTGTCCGCACATTTGGGAAAGCGGCGTCAGATGACGCTTGTTTATCTCAAAGGGCAGAACGAGATCACCGACATGCTCAGCATATTCGGGGCGCAGAGTGCCCGCTTCCAGATGGAGGATGCGTATATTCGCAAGGAGCTGAGGAACAACGCAAACCGCGCGGTGAACTGCGACAGCGCCAACGTACAGCGCGCGGTTACGGCGGCGGCCAGGCAGATTGAAGCCATCAAAAAGCTTCTGGCTGCCTGCGGAGCATCCAGTTTGCCGCCGGCACTTCTGGAAATTGCCCGGCTTCGCCTGGAATACCCGGAAATGTCGCTGGAGGAATTGGGCAAGATGTGCGATCCGCCTGTAGGAAAAAGCGGTGTCAATCACCGTCTGCGCAAATTGGAACAGATGGCCGGAGAAGTCGGGGAAAAGTCCCTTGACAGGATGGATAAAAATGCTTATAATGACGAAGATAACAGGCAATGACGGGGAAAGCTGGGCAATGAACCTTCAAGAGAGTGCGGCTCATGGCTGAAAGGCTGCGCAGGACAGATGCCCGATGCTCCGGCCCCCATCAGCTGCGGCGCTAAGAACGCCGCCGTTTCCCGCGATAAGGGGATTGAGCAGGGCGCGCTTTGCCGCGCCAAACCGGGTGGTACCGCGAAGCAATATCGCTTCGTCCCAGTGATGGGGCGAAGCGTTTTTTTATTTGAATGCAGCCCCAAAGAAGTTTTGAGACAAAAAGAGAGGAAAAAGACATGGCTAAAAAGAATCAGCAGGAGTTTGTCCAGCACATCACCCCGCGCAGCGAGGACTTTTCTCAGTGGTACACCGATGTCGTGCGTTTGGCAGACCTGATGGACTACACCCCCGTTCGAGGCTGCATGGCGATCAAGCCTTACGGATATGGTATTTGGGAGCTGATCCAGCAGCAGCTGGATGCGGAATTCAAGCGCACTGGACATAAGAACGTGTCCATGCCGATGCTCATTCCGGAGAGCCTTCTGCTCAAGGAGGCCGACCACGTGGAAGGCTTCGCGCCGGAAGTGGCATGGGTGACGCAGGGCGGCACCGATCCGCTTCAGGAACGACTGGCTGTCCGCCCGACGAGCGAGACGATCTTCTGCACGATGTATTCCAAGTGGGTGCAGAGCTGGCGTGATCTGCCGCTCAAGTACAATCAGTGGTGTTCCGTCATGCGCTGGGAGAAGACGACCCGCCCGTTCCTGCGCACGGCTGAATTCCTCTGGCAGGAAGGTCACACCGTCCACGCAACTGCAGAGGAAGCACAGGAAGAAACGATGCTGATGCTGGAAGTGTACCGCGACTTCTGCGAGAATGTGCTGGCAATTCCGGTCTACTGCGGCCAGAAGAGCGATAAGGAAAAGTTCGCCGGCGCGCGCGCGACCTATTCCGTTGAAGCCATGATGCAGGACGGCAAGGCACTCCAGAGCGGCACCAGCCACAACTTCGGCACCAACTTCTCTGAGCCGTTTGAAATTCAGTTCCTGGACAAGGACGGCACGCTCAAATATGCGCATGAGACGAGCTGGGGCGTATCTACCCGCCTGATTGGTGCGCTGATCATGACCCACGGCGACGAGCGCGGCCTCAAGCTGCCGCCGCATGTGGCTCCGATTCAGGTGGTTGTGGTGCCGGTTGCGGCGCACAAGCCGGGCGTGCTGGAAGGCGCGAAGGCTGTGGCCGACCGTCTGACTGCTGCGGGCTTCCGCGTCGAGTTTGACGACCGCGACAACGTGACCCCGGGCTGGAAGTTCAACGAGTGGGAGCTGAAGGGTGTGCCGCTGCGCATCGAGATTGGCCCGCGCGATCTGGCCGAGAACAAGGCGATGAGCGTTCGCCGCGATACGTTCGAGAAGGCGTCCATCGAGCTGGACGGCATCGAAGAGACGGTCAAGGAGATGCTGGAGGCGATCCAGAAGAACATGTTCGAGACGGCGCGTCAGTTCCGTGACGAGCACACCGCCGACGTCCACAATATGGAAGAGCTGGAAAAGCAGGTCAACGGCGGCTATGCCAAGGCCATGTGGTGCGGCGATCAGGCCTGCGAGGACGAGATCAAGCAGCGCTTTGCTGCGACGTCCCGCTGTATGCCGTTCGATCAGACGCCCATTGGGGAAACCTGCGTCTGCTGCGGCAAGCCGGCCAAGAAGGTCATCTATTTTGCCAAGGCGTATTGATTGAAAACAGATGGAGCGGATGCCCGAAGGCGTCCGCTCTTTACTTTTAAAGGCCTGTCCTGTATAATAAAAAACAAGAGAAATCAAGGCAGATATTTTGTGCTGCTGCCTGCATAATGGATTGAAATTGAAAAGCGGGGAAGAGAAAAATGGAAAAAAAGCCCATGAGTTGCAAAAGAAAAAAGTGGCCCATTGTGCTGGGGGCGGCGCTTTGCGGAATGGCGCTTGTGCTTTGCGCAGCACTTCAATATGCAGGATATCTGACCTATTTGGACAGCGACATGGCATCCGAACTGATTCTGGCCAAGCGTCAGGCAGATACGCACAGCCTGTTCCAGATGGACTGGCTGTATTCCACGGAGGTTCATCTTTTACAGACGAACATCCTGTATGCGTTTGCCTTTCTCTTTACGGGGAGCTTTCAAATGGCGCGCATCATGGGCAACATGCTGGGCATGGTTCTGGCAATGTCGGCACTTGTGTATCTATGCCGCACGCTGGGGCTCTCGTGGGGGCGGTCGCTTGGTGCAGCGTCGCTTCTTCCTTTGACGTCAAGCCCAATGTACGCGAACGCGGTATCGATCAGCGGGCACTATCTGTTTTTTGTCGGTTTCGGATTTCTGGGAACGGCGTTGTGGCTACGCACGATGAAAGCAGAAAGAAAGCGGCGGCTGATTTTAAAAGCGGGTATATTCGCGGCGTTTTGCCTGCTGGAAGGTTTCCTGTCCGTGCGATATGTGCTGTGTTTCATCTGCCCGATGGCGGCGGTGGCACTGATGGAGTTTTTGCTGGCACCCGGCGAGGGCAGCGAGCTCCGGGATGATTCCATGCACTTTGGACTGGTGACGGCAATTGGATTTGTGAGCTGCGTGCTGGGCTATGCGGCATCGGAAATGATTTTGCCGAGACTGTTTCAAAGCGGCGTAGGAGCGGCCTCCTCGTTCCTGTTTAATCCGCTGGATGGACGCGCCATTCAGGATATGCTGCTCACGGTCTGCACAGATTTCCTGAAACTGCTGGGCTGGCGCGGCGGCGTTCCGCTGTTCTCCTTGGCGGGCATTGTCAATCTGAGCATTGCGGGCGTCTTGTTCTTTGGCGTTGTGATGACGGTTCGTGCGTTCAGGAACCTGAACAGACAGGATAAAATACAGCGCAATCAGAGACGCATGCTGGTCTATGCTGGATACGCGTTTTTGATCAATCTGTTTTGTTATTTGTTTGTACAGGGCACTTATCTCAGCCGCTATCTGGTGCTTGCGGTGATTTTCCTGCTGCCGGCACTGGCTGTCGTGTTCAGGAGAGAAAAGAGCAGCCGTCTGCGCATGATCTTTTTTCTGCTTTTGTGCGTTCAGATGGGCGGATCAACATTCTTGATGCAGAAGGAGACCTGGCAGCAGAAGGACGCGGCAGAAGCGCGCGGTGCGGATATGATGGATGCGGCGGATTTTTTGCAGGCCGAAGGATATACGCACGGATATGGCACATTCTGGAATGTCCGCGTGATGCAGGAACGTACCCAGGGAAAATTGACGATGACGGGCGTTGTGCCTGTTGAAACAGAGGAAGGGGCGGCCTCTGCGGTGTCTCTGGATGTGATTCGCTGGCTGGAACCGGATGAATATTCGGATCTGGACATTTGTCCGGGCAAGACATTCCTGCTTTTGACGGCAGAGGAAGAAAAGACGATTATGCCATGGATTGCGATGACCGGCGCACCCAGAATTTATCAAAACGATACATACAGGATTTATGGGTTTGAGTCTTCTTCGGCACTGAATGCCAGCATGCTTTGGGGAAAAATGAAGCTGGAAGGGGCAGCAGTTGAAGATGGCATTTTTACACTGTCCGCAGGGGGAAAAATGCGTGTTCCGACCAGCTGGCGAGAAAAAGGCGCTTATGTGCTTGAATTCTCCTGCCAGGGGAAACCGGATGGCGTTGTGCAGGTATACACAGGCAGCGACTTCGAACTTCTGGCCGAAAAACCGATTGCAGCGGGAGAAAATGCCATGCATTTTGAGCTGGAGACGGACGACAAGTACAACATGATTGTCTTCCGAGGAGGAAAAGAGGAGATTCGCCTGTCCAATCTTTCTTTGAGGAAAGTCAAGTGAGCGAGCAGCAGGAATGAAAAGGCAGAGCGGTTCTGCTGCATCAAAGGAAAAGAAAACCTTTGAATGTGGCGTAAATGTGAAACACCCATGAAGGTTATGGGGATTTTGCCGAAAACGTTGCCTTTTGCGCGTTTGGCTAGTATAATAAAAAACATGGTTTGATACGCCGAAACAAAATGGAGGGACAAATCAATATGAAAAAACAGATTTTAGCGGCTATGCTTGTGCTGATGCTCCTGGTTCTTGGGGCGTGCGGCAAGGAAGAGCCGAAGGCAGAACCGAGCGTTGAGCCGACTGCTGAAGTGACTGCTGAGCCGACTGAGGCTCCGGCTGCTGAAGAGAGCGAAGCGCCGGCCGAGGAGACCGCCGAGGAGCCGCTCACAGATTTGACTGAGGCTGCTGCGGTTGAAGCGGAAGAAGAGCCTTCCGTAGAAGCGGCGATGCTGTCCGAAGAAGTCATTGGCGGCGCGGATGCACAGACGGAAATTGAAATTGTCGAAGAAGAGGATGCTGTTCTGGCCTCCGCTTACAACGGTGATATCAAGGTCATGGAATCCGAAGTAAAGGAAGAGTATGACGAGATGCTTGCGTCTTATCTCTCTTTCTATGCGCAGCGCGGCTACCAGATGGATGAGTACGATCAGGAGTTCCAGTCGTCTGTCGCAATGGAAACTGTTCAGATGAGGCTGAGCCAGCGCATTGCTGAGCGCCATGCGAAGGACAACGGCTATGAGCTGACCGATGAAAGGCTGCAGGAGCTTGAGGCGCAGACCAATACCGCGCTGGATAACATGCGTGAGTATTACGAGAGCTACCTCGGCTACTACGGCTACGAAGGCGAAGAGCTGGAGAAGATCGTCAACGACGAGCTGGAAGCCAGCGGATATACCCAGGAAGTGCTGATGGAGAGCGCCAGACTCAAGGACGTTCTGGACTTCATTTACAATCTGGCAACAAAGGACATCACCGTGACCGAAGAGGATGCACGTGCGTACTTTGATACCAAGGTGAAGGCACAGACTGAGGCATATGCGGATGTCGATATGTTTGTCAACGATTACCTCAGCGTCGGCAACGAAGTGGTGTACACGCCGGAGGGCATTCGTCTGATGCAGTGCATCTATGTGGCGCTGGAGGAAGACATGGAGCCGGACGAAGCAACGGCATCTGAGGCAACGGCATCTGAGGCAACGGCTGCTGAAGCAACGGCTGCGGAGGCAGATGCGGACGAAGCAACAACTTCCGAGGCAGCCATCGAAGCGTTGAGCGGCAAGAAGAAGGCAGAGAAGATTGTTGAGGAAATCCGCGGAGGAATGGATTTCGTTGAAGCCATGAAGGCCTATAACGAGGACAGCTCCACCGAAGAGCAGCTGCTCCGAGGATATCCGGTGAACGCGGAAACCAATCTCTACGGCGAAGAGTTTAAAAACGGCGCAATGGCGCTGGAAAAGATCGGCGATGTTTCGGATGTTATCGTCACCGATTATGGCTACTTCATTCTGACCTATGCGCAGGATCTGACCGCTGGCGCTGTCGATTTTGAATCCCGCAAAGAGGCTGAGATGGAAGAAGCTTTTGTGACCAAGAAGAACGAAGCATATTCCGCACATCTGGATCAGATGGTCAATGAAGCGGGCGTTGAGATCAAGGACATGAGCCCGCTGTACCACGTGTATGTGGCCGAGAAGATTGAAGCGACCATTGCGTATGCGACGGTTGAAGCGGACGCCGTGCTGACGGACAAGCCGGCTGGCGACACGGTGGCAAACCTCAAAGCCGGCGCATCTCTGGACGTGCTGGGCAAGATCGGCATGGACGGCGAAGAATATGCCTTTGTCGCAGTGCCGGGCACGGATGTGAAGGGTTATGTGGACGTCAAGGCGATGACCGATATGGAAGCCGAAGCGGCGCTGGCGGTTGACAATGCGGCGCTCGTGGAAAAGGTCACGGTTGAGGCGGCTGATCCGATTTTCAGCATCGTCATGAACGATGGCTCCGTGATCTACGGAGAGCTGTATCCGGAAATCGCGCCGGAGAGTGTCGGCAACTTCATTTCTCTGGCAAACAGTGGTTTTTATGACAACTTGATTTTCCACCGCGTTGTGCCGGGCTTCGTCATTCAGGGCGGTGATCCTGAGGGAACCGGTATGGGCGGCCCGGGTTACGCCATCCGCGGCGAGTTCAAGGAGAACGGCATAGAGAACGGCCTGTCCCACACGCGCGGCGTCCTGTCCATGGCTCGTTCTGAGGCAATGGACTCTGCCGGCAGCCAGTTCTTCATCATGCATGCCGACAACGACTATCTGGACGGCAGCTATGCGGGCTTCGGCATGGTGCTTGGCGGCATGGAGACGGTTGATCTGATTGCGTCTACACCCACCAACTCCAACAGCAAGCCGATGACCGATCAGGCCATGCGCACGGTCTATGTGGAGACCTACGGTCAGGAGTACTCCTTCAGCAAGCTGGAAGACTGATTGAAAAGCCAAGGCGGCGCGAATCCTTCGGGATTCGCGCCGCTTTTTATATCTGTTTTCAGAACGCTGGCATATGGGGCGGCACAGGTTTTGCGTGCGGCGCTTCCTAGGATATGGTATAATCAAAATATCAGAAAGCGGGAGGATAAACACATGCCAAACTGGACAGAACAGCAAAAGGACGCTATCCAAGACAGGGGGCACAGCCTCATTGTCTGCGCGGCGGCAGGATCGGGCAAAACAGCCGTTCTGGTGGAGCGCATCGTGCAGCTCGTCCGGGAGGGCTGCCCCATTGACAAAATGCTGGTGGTGACGTTCACCAATGCTGCGGCAGGAGAAATGCGCCTGCGCATCGGGGAGGCACTGAGCAAGGCCGCGCGAACAGACCCGGCGCTTGGCGCACAGATGATGGCACTGTCCCGCGCGAGTATTTCCACGCTGCACAGGTTCTGCGGCAATCTGCTGCGCGAACAGTTTCAGGCGCTGGGGATTGATCCGTCGTTCCGAATCGGCGATGAACAGGAGTGCGGCGTGCTGCGCCGTCAGGCGATGGAGGATGCGCTGTACAGCTGCTATGAAGTCGGGACGGAGGCGTTTCTTGCGGCGGATGCCTGCTATGAGCAGGAAGAACTGGCAGAACTGGCCGATCGCATTGACCGGTTCATGATGACGCGCCCTGACCCGCAGATGTTTTTAAGCAAGGCGCAGAAGATGATATCGGAAGAAGGCGTTCAGGCGGCGGCACGGCTTCTGATGGAGGATGTCTCCCAACAGCTGATGCAGCTCAAAGAAGATGCAGAAGGCACACTGTCGCTCTGCCGGATGCCGGATGGCCCGATGCACTATGAAGCGGCTTGCGCAGAGGATGTTGTTTTGCTGGCAGATTTGGTCAGCGCGGCAGACAAGGGCTATGCTGCGTTGTCCGGCGCATTGCAAGAGCTTTCTTATGCATCGCTTGGACGCAGGAAAAAGACAGATCTCTTTGACGAGAACATAGCTGACAGGGTCAAGGCGCGCCGGGAATCGCTCAAGAAGACGCTGAACGGGATGGCAGAGACGTTTGGACAGAGCTGGGAACAGGCGGTTGAGGATGCCGGAAAGACGGGTGAGCCGCTTGCGGGCATCATTGAGCTGGTCAAGACGTTTGAAATGCTGTATCAGGCGGCTAAACGGCAGCGCGGGGTGTTGGATTTTGACGACCTGGAACACGGCGCATTGAAGGCACTGGAAGACCCGGCTGTTCGCGAAGCGCTCCGCGCACGCTACCGCTATGTATTTATAGACGAATATCAGGATTCCAGCGCGATTCAGGAAGCAGTCATTGGCAGCTTTGCGCGGGAGGATGGGCTGTTTCTGGTGGGAGATGTTAAACAGAGCATTTACCGCTTCAGACAGGCAGAGCCTACGATTTTCCTGGAAAGGGCGGCGCGCTTTGACCGGGAAGAAGAACCGCTTGCCCGGCGCATTGATTTGCAGAAGAACTTTCGCTCCCGCGCCAACGTGTTGGAAGCGGTCAACGCCGTTTTTGTGCGCATCATGCGCGGTGATGTGACAGAAATTGAGTATGACGAGCGGGAACGTCTTGTACCCGGACTGCCGGAACGGGAGGATGATCCGCCGGCAGAGCTTCACCTGCTTTACAAGCCGGAGGAGGACGAGGAAAGCGATCTGGCGGCTGTAGAACAGGAGGCACTGGTTGCCGCTGAGCGTATCCGGGAACTGGCGGGCATGCCGTTTTACGATGCGAAGATTGGAGCAGAAAGGCCGCTTCGCTATCGGGACATGGCAATCCTCATGCGAGCAGCAAAAGGCGGAGCACCGTTGGCTGCGGAGATCCTCAAAGCGGAGGGAATCCCCGTATTCTGCGACGCGGGGGAAGGGTACTTTGATATCCCGGAAGTTCACGCAATGATGGCACTCCTGAGCGCGATTGAAAACGGCGCACAGGATGAAGCCCTTCTGGCAGCGCTCCGCGGTCCGGCTTTGGGGCTTGAAGACAGCGAATTGGCACGCATCCGCATCTTTACGCCGGACACACGGATACCGTATCACGAAGCAGTCAGACGTTACAGAGAGGAAGCAGGGGACGAACTGGCGGGCAAGCTCAAGGTATTTGAAGAAAAGCGTCTGCGCTGGCGACTGTGCGCACGCCATCAGGGCGTGGACAGGCTGATTGAGCGCATCTATGCGGAGACGGGCTTTCTGGCAGAGGCTGGCGCACTGCCGGGCGGCGCGGCGCGGCAGGCAAACCTGCATCTGCTGACGACGCGGGCACGGGCGTTCATGAGCGCGCAGGGCGGGTCGCTGCATGCATTTCTCCGCTATGCCCAGAGGCTCAAGGCGGGCGGTGATTCCATGAGCGCCAGCGCTATCGGAGAAAATGAGGATGTTGTGCGCCTGATGACCACGCACAAAAGCAAGGGACTTGAGTTTCCGGTTGTCATCGTTTTAAACATGGGCAGGAAAATGAGCGAAAAGTCGCTTCACGACCGCGTGCTGCTGGATGCGGAGCTGGGCATCGGTCTTCCCTGTATCGACACGGCGTTGGGAAGCGAAAGGGATACACTGCAAAGGCGCGCCATTCGCATTAAAACACGGCGGGAACAGCTGGCAGAAGAGGTGCGCATTCTTTACGTCGCCATGACGCGTGCAAGGGAACGGCTGATTCTGGTGGGCAGCGTTGGCGGTACGGAGCCGCTGGAGCGCTGGCGGCGAGGCACGCAGAAAAATGCGCTGCGCGATATGCACACAGGGCTGGATATGGTGGCGCCGGCGATGATGGAAGCGGGCGCAAGCCTGACGATTCGGGAAGAAAAAATTGAGCTGGACAACTCCTGCTGGCACATCTTTGCGCATACGGCCGGGGCAGGCAGCATGCTGCAAAGACGCTCAGACGAGACGACGCAGAGGCTGCTTGCACAGCTGGCGGCGGCAAAGGACGACCCGGACATGGAGACAATGATGGCGTTTGAGACATCAGGCAGGGCGGGGGTCAGAAAGACGAGCGTCAGCGCTTTTCTGCGCGATGAAAAGCGGGCGGCAGATGATGAACTGCATCAGCACGATGTTGAAGTGGAACGTATGCCGCGGTTCATGATGGAAAAGATGATGACAGGCGCACAGATCGGCACGGCTTTCCACAGGATCATGTGCATGCTTGATCTGAATGCGCTGCGGCAGACGACCAGCCTGGAAAAGGAGATCGAAAGGCAGCTGGCAGACATGCTGCAAAACGGCATAATTACGCAACAGGAGATCAAAGCGGTTCCTGTATACAGGCTGACAGACTTTTTTGCACAGCCGCTTGGCGTTCGAATGCTTGCATCCAATCGGGTTGAGCGCGAGTGGGCTTTCACCTACCGGCGCGAAATGGAAGGCGGGGTGCAGCTGCTTCAGGGCGTTGTGGACTGCTGCTTCATTGAGAATGGACGCTGGGTGCTCGTGGATTACAAGACGGATTCCGATGTTCAGGGGGCGATTGGCCGCCACCGTGGTCAGCTCGAAATCTACGCCGAGGCGCTTGAGCGTCTGACCGGAATCCCTGTGGCAGACAGGACGCTTTATTTGGTGCGGGCGGGGCGCGGATACAGCATCTAAGAAATGAATAAAATTGCTGTTTTGCGGTTGACAAAAAGGACGATTGGCGGTATTGTAAATAAGGCCTTTTTGTGGGATATCAAGGCCGAGTTTGATAGTGTCTGACGGAGGTGAACGACGTGGACGACCATCCCAGTAGTCTTTCGGGCGATCCCCGAGAACGAATGGCGCAGAGGGCGCCGCGTTTGTTCTCTGCGTAAAAGTGCAAGGGGTGCGCTGGTGCGTGCCTTTTTGCGCCGTTTTTTGGGGGATTGCCTGCATTTTACAAAATGATAGGAGGGATTCCCGATGGAAGAAGAAATCCGCAAAGAGTTTATGGAACTGCTGAGGCTGTTTGACGAAGGCAAGCTGCAGGAGTTCAAGAAGAAAGCTTCAGAATGTCCGCCTGTTGATATTGCAGAAGGACTGGAGGAAATTGAGGAAGACGACGGGCGCGTGCTGCGTGTATTTCGCATGCTGCCCAAGGACATGGCATCTGACGTGTTCTCATACATGACCAGCGATCAGCAGCAGCTCATCGTTGAAAGCGCCACCAACGCGGAAATTCACGACCTGGTGGACGATATGTTCATGGATGATACGATCGACTTCCTGGAAGAAATGCCGGCCAATGTCGTCAAGAAGGTTTTGCAGAACACCGATGAGGGCACTCGCAAGACCATCAATCAGTTTCTCAATTATCCTGACAACAGCGCCGGCAGCCTGATGACGATTGAATATGTCGATTTGCGCGATTATTTCACTGTCCGCAAGGCCATGGACTATATCCGCCGCACAGGCATTGACAAAGAGACGGTCTATACCTGTTACGTGATTGATGAACAGCGTCATCTTGTTGGCCAGGTTTCCCTGCGCAAGCTGATTATTGCGCCGGAAAATGCCTGTATCCGAGATATTATGGAGACCAACCCTGTCTTTGCCCTCACCACGGACGATCAGGAAGAAGTGGCGGACGATTTCCGCCGCTATGACCTCACATCCATTGCTGTGTGCGACAAAGAGGATCGACTGGTCGGCATCATCACCATCGACGATATCGTCGATGTCATTCAGGATGAGAATACCGAGGACATCAAGAAGATGGCCGCCATCATTCCCAGTGATGAAGACTATATGAAGACGAGCGTCTGGAGCCTTGTTGCGCACCGTCTGCCGTGGCTGATGCTTCTGATGATCTCTGCAACCTTTACATCGACCATCATTACGCATTTTGAAACGTTGCTTTCCGGTGCAGTGGTATTGACAGCCTTTATTCCGATGCTCATGGACTCTGCCGGCAACTCCGGCAGCCAGACTTCCGTTACCGTTATTCGCAACATGGCGCTGGGCGAGGTGGAAACCCGCGACTGGGTGAAGGTTCTATTTAAAGAAGTGCGTGTGGCGCTGGTGTCCGGCATAGCGCTGGCGATCGTCAACTTCCTGCGCATGGTGATCTTTACCAAGGTGTCAACCATGATCGCCATGACTGTTTCAATTACACTCCTGTGTACTGTGGTGATCGCTATGATCGTAGGCTGCCTGCTGCCGATAGGGGCCAAGCGGCTTGGATTTGATCCGGCTGTCATGGCCAGCCCGATGATTACGACCATTGTGGACGCCTGCTCGCTGGTGATCTACTTCATGATAGCCAGCTTCGTGTTGGGACTGTAAAAATAAACAAGAGCAAGGACTTTCTGGTCGTTGCTCTTTTTTTGATGGAAGAGGAAAGCGGCGTAAAAAAGAGCGCATCCGGCGGGATGCGCTCCAGAGAGTCCCATTTTCTTCTTGCAGCTGGATATACGGTACGAACAGATTGGAAAGCAGCAGTTTCTTTTCCCTGCTCGGTCAAACAGACAGAACGATAGCACGATGGGCGAGGTGAAATTCATCACATCGCGCCAAAGAGCAGACCAAGCATGCGGATGGCGAAGGCAGCCACCCAGGCGATCAGACACTGGAAGACGACGACATTGATCGCCCAGCGGCCGCCAAGTTCGTGCTTGATGGAGGCGATAGCAGCCACACATGGCGTATACAGCAGGCTGAAGACCAGCAGGGAAGCAGCAGACAGCGGGGACAACACGGCGGTGAGCGCGGCGGTGCTGCCAAAGAGTATGGTCAGAGTGGATACGACGCTTTCCTTGGCCATGAAACCGGCGATGAGCGCAGTAGAGAAGCGCCAGTCGCCAAAGCCGAGAGGTTTAAAGATCGGGGCAATCACACCGGCAATCATGGCAAGCAGGCTGTTTTGAGAATTGGTTACGATGTTCAGACGCATATCGAATGTCTGAAGGAACCAGATGACGATTGTAGCCATGAAGATGACGGTGAAGGCACGCTGGAGAAAGTCTTTTGCCTTCTCCCAGAGCAGGCGGAGCACGTTTTTGACGCCCGGCAGCCGATAGTTTGGCAGTTCCATGACGAATGGAACGGGTTCCCCCTTAAAGAGCGTGCGGCGCAGCAGGAAGGCTGTGACAATGCTCATGAGAACGCCAAACAGATACAGCAGAATCATGACCAGAGCGGCATGGTCCGGGAAGAAAACGGCGCAGAAGAAGGCGTAGATGGACAGTTTGGCAGAGCAGCTCATGAACGGTGTCAGAAGCACAGTCATTTTGCGGTCGCGTTCGGAGGGCAGGGTACGGGTGGCCATGACCCCCGGAACGGTACAGCCAAAGCTAATCAGCATCGGCACAATGCTTCGCCCGGACAGGCCGATTTTGCGCAGCGCCTTGTCCATGATGAACGCAACGCGTGCCATGTAGCCGGTGTCTTCAAGAAGGGAAAGGAAGAAGAACAGCGTCACGATGATGGGCAAAAAGCCCAGAACACCGCCTACGCCGGTGAACACACCGTCGATGACCAGAGAGCGGAGAACAGGATTGACGCCGGAAGAGACGAGCGCCGCATGGGTAAGGCGGGTGACAAAGCCGATGAACGTGTTCAGCCAACCGGACAGCGTGCCTCCGATGACATGGAAGGTCAGAAAGAACACGAGCGTCATGATGAGGATGAACGTCGGAATAGCGGTGAAACGGCCGGTGAGCAAACGGTCTATCTTTTCGCTGCGGTCATGTTCTTTGCTTTTACGAGGCTTGACGACGGTTGTATGGCAGAGCTTCTTAATAAAAGAGAAACGCATGTCCGCAATGGCGGCGGCCCTGTCCAAACCGCGCTCGATTTCCATCTGCGTGATGATGTGCTCAACCATGTCCTTTTCATTATCGGAAAGTTTCAGCTGTTCTAGAATCAGTTGATCGCCTTCAATCAGTTTGCTGGCGGCAAAGCGAACGGGAATATCCGCGGCGGCAGCATGATCCTCGATGAGGTGCATAATGCCGTGGAGGCAGCGGTGTACGGCAGCATCAGAGCCATTGGCATCGCAGAAATCAGGACGGCCGGGGCGCTCCTGATACGCAGCAACGTGCAGCGCATGGTCAACCAGTTCATCAATTCCCTCGTCCTTGGCGGCAGAAATCGGGACAACGGGAATGCCTAGCATGGCTTCCATCTCGTTGACGCGGACAGATCCGCCGTTTGCCTTGACTTCATCCATCATGTTCAGCGCAAGAACCATCGGGATATCCAGTTCCATAAGCTGCATGGTGAGGTAGAGATTACGCTCAATATTGGAAGCGTCTACGATGTTGATGATGCCCTGCGGCTTATCCTTGAGCAAAAACTCGCGGGTTACGATTTCCTCGCTGGTATACGGGGACATGGAATAAATGCCGGGGAGATCGGTGACCAGCGTATTTTTATGCCCGCCGATGATGCCGTCTTTGCGATCAACGGTGACGCCGGGAAAGTTGCCCACGTGCTGATTGGAGCCGGTCAGGTGATTGAAGAGGGTGGTTTTGCCGCAGTTCTGATTGCCGGCCAGCGCAAATGTCAGCTTTTTATCTGAAGGAAGGGAATGGCCGACGGTTTTGGTGCGATAGCGGCTGCTCTCGCCCAGACCCGGATGGTCCAGAATGACGTGAACAGGCGCATGATCATAAGACGGTGCCTCAGCGAGGCACTCCACTTCAATTTTTCTGGCATCGTCCACGCGAAGCGTCAATTCATAGCCATGGATGCGCAGCTGCATGGGATCACCCATGGGGGCAAATTTGATCAGAGTCGTCTTCGCGCCGGGAATGACGCCCATGTCCAGAAAGTGCTGACGCAGAGCGCCTTCACCGCCGACAGTCAGGATGACGGCCGACTGGCCGATTGAAAGCTCGTCGAGGGTCATAGTATTCCTTCTTTCTAAAGGGCACACCAGGCACCCGTTGGATGGATTGTCGCTATAGGGGTTAAGTGTAACGCTAATGGATGGGAAAGTAAAGGTTTTCGAGGCAATATGACAGAAAAATTGTAGTCGCTTCAGTTTGACAAACCGGATAGCGGCTGATACAATAAACCCAATGAAAATGAGGAAAAAACAGATTTGAATTGATGGGCGAGGAAAACATGAAGCGCAATGTGTTGAAAAAAGCAGTGGCAGCAGGGGTGTTTCTTGTGTGCGCGGCTATGACGGGATATTATCTGATTGCTGGATATGGGGCGTATCTGGATGCGGATATGGCATCGGAATTGTCTTTGGCACAGCATCTTGTGCAGGAAGGCACGCTGATTTCTCCTGCCTGGAGGTATTCAACGGAAGTGCGCGTCCTGTCCACGCAGCTTGTGTTTGCGCCGCTGATGGCGCTGTTTCCCAATCAATGGAGGCTTGTGCGCACGCTGGGGGATTTGATTCTGCTGAGCATGATGGCGGCAAGTGCCTATTTTTGCGCCAGATCGCTGGGAGCAAAACGGCGGTATGCGCTGGTTTTTTCGGGGCTGAGCATCAGTGCCTGTTCGCTGGTGTACAGTCAGATGATTCTGATAGGGGCTTATTATGTGCCCCATGCCATCCTGACCAATCTCTGCGCAGGGCTGGCGGCACGTGCAGTCGGCACGGAAAAAAGAAGAAGAGGCGTGTATGCTGCGGCTTTTTTGGCGCTTTGTACACTGATGGGCGCATCTTCCATTCGATATGTGTTCTGTGCAGTGCTTCCGATTGCTGCTGCGGGCATATGGATGTTCCTGTTTCCGGGCGAGCAGAGAGAAAACCTGGCGCGCACAAGGGAGGACAGGCTGCGCGTTGTGGTGACCTGTTTGGCGGCACTGATGAGTTTTATCGGGTATACAATCGGACAAAAGCTGCTGGGAAGTCATTTCTTATATGATGCGGTGCGCTACGGCGGGAGCCGTCTGGCGGCGTTTACGGCAAATGATTTGCCTGCGCTGGCACAGGATGCGCTGGGCGGACTGGTTCGGCTGATGGGATATCGGGAGCACAGCATTTTGATTTCCATGCACGGTATGGTCAGCGTGGGCGCACTGATGCTGCCCGTGCTGGCGGCGATTCTTGCGGTTCGGGCACTTAGGAAAGATGAAGATGTGCGTTTGGGAGCGCTGACGCTTTTAATGAGCGCGGCACTGACGGCCGGCACATTCTTACTTGTTGAAGGGCTGTATATTAACCGCTACTGGATTCCGCTGATGACATTGGGCGCGCCGGTGATGGCGGCCTGCCTGAGCCGGGAGGAAAATCTGCCGCTGCGCAGGGTGTCCGTAGTCTTCTTTACAGGAATGGTGCTTGTGTCGTCAGCCATGCAGATTCAAGAGTCGATGGCATCGCCTGAGATTGGAGAGGCACAGAAGCAAAGGGCGGCTTATCTGGAAGAAAACGGCCTTGACTTCGGATATGCGACGTTTTGGAATGCAAACGTGACAACGGAGCTGACAGACGGACGGGTGGAAGTTGTGGCCATTACCCTTGGCGAAAACGAGCTGGGGCAGGCGGTGCCTGAATTCGGTTCCTGGCTGGAAGCGGAAGAGAACTTGCAGATGAACAGACCGGACGAGCCGATTTTCCTGCTGCTTTCTGCGGATGAATCGGACAGGCTGAGCGATTTCCTTGCGGCATGCCAAGCAGAGAAAGAGGCTGAACATGGCGGATTGGGCGTATGGCTTGTCAAAACACAGCGTGCATTCTTTGAGGCTATGAACGCGGTTTGACGGAAGCCTCTGTTCAATGGTATAATGACAGCAGAAAAAGGAGTGGGCGTCATGAAAATTGAAAAATTAGGCGTCATCCTGCCGCAATGGGAGCTGCTGCCGGACATCGGGCTGTATATGGATCAGGTGATTATGCTGATGGAACGAACATTCAGCCCGGCACTGCCTAAAGGCGAGATCACCAAGTCCATGGTTAACAATTATGTGAAGGTGGGGCTTGTGCCGCGTCCAACCGGCAAAAAGTATGACAGGGAGCATCTGGCTGTGCTTTTAATGATCTGCGTATTGAAGCAGGCACTGAGCATGGAAAACATTGCGCAGATTCTGAATAGCCTGTGCGCGGATGGGGTGCAGGAAGGATACGATCATTTTCGCCAGACGGCAGAGGCAATTGAATCCTCTGCACTGGAGGGCAGTTTGGGCATAGGCAGGGAAAATGTGGAAGAGCAGGCGCTGCGCTCCGGCCTGATGGCGGCGCTGTCCACGGTGCGCACAAGCAGACTCCTTGAAGAATTGAGAAACAGGACGCATGAAAAGGGTGTATAGACTCATATCCTGATAGGGACAGGCGTGCAGAAGCAGAGGCAGCCTGTTCAGGAGGAAAAATCAGAGCTTTTGATTCGGATTTGATGAAAAACCTTGAAACAACGTATGATCTGGTTTATACTACACAGGAACGCACTATGATTAAAGGAGGGCTGAACATGTTTTGTCCCCATTGCCATAATAAAATCCCGGATGGATCGAACATTTGCCCGCTGTGCTATGCCAATCTGGCTGGCGTAAGGCAGCAGGCAGAACCGCAGGGGGAGCGCCCGGAACCGGCACCGCGCCCCGCAAGAAAGTCTGCCAAGCCGGCCTATACAAAAGGCAGCCGAGGCGGAAAGAAAAAGAATGCGGACAAAACGCCCATGATTGTGGCGTTTGGCCTGATTTTGATTCTGGTCATCATCATTGCGATGATTATCCGCTCCATGTTCAGCGCGAACGTGAAGCCTGTAACGGAGGAGACTCCTGTGCCTCCGCAGGCGCAGAATCAGAATGTGCCGGACGGGAACTTTATCGTATTTGGTGCAACCCCCACACCCATGGCGGCGCCAACGCCTACGCCCAATCTTGAAATTACGCCGTCCCCATCGCCTGTGCAGTCCAAGCCTGTTTCATACAGGACGCTTCACAAGGGCGACCAAGGCCCCGAGGTTGTGATGCTTCAGCAGGCACTGACGGAGCTGGGATATTTAAGCGGCGCTGCCGATGGCAACTTTGGAACCGGCACGGAGAATGCCGTAAAGAAGTTCCAGAAGGACAATGGACTGGCAGAGGATGGCATACCTGGCGCCCAGACGCTTGAAAAGCTGTATCAAAACACCTCAGTCACACCTATGCCGGATGTGACCGCAGGTCCGGGGGATATTATGGATCTGCCGGGCTGATCGAAGTGCATGAAAGAGGCTGTAAGGTGAAAAACTTTACAGCCCCTTTTTTCCATTCTGAACCATGTTGAACGGAGACATTGATAATGAAAAAACACATTTTTCTGCTGTTGACGCTGCTTCTGCTGCTGACGGCTTCACAGGCACTTTCTGCCCCGGAACTTACGGGCGTGCTGGCAGATGACATCCAGCTCATCAGCGGGCAGGACGACTGGTATGTTGATTTTAGCACGACAGAGGGCGGCACAGTTGCCATGCAGCTGATGAGCGGCGAAACGGGCGACTTTGTTGCGGATCTGGGTGCTGTGCAGGTGGACGCGGGCACAGGGCGCATTCATTGGGATGGCATTTTGCCGGATGGAACGCCTGCTGCCTCGGGAAGGTATATGGTTGCGGTGCAGCTGCGCAACTATTGGGGAGAGGAAAGCGAACAAAGCGTGATTTCCCTGAACATTTACAACAGCGAAGAAGAGGCGGCGGCCAACACGCTGGACCTGGAAGGGCTGATTGTGGAAGAGGCGATTCCGTGGGAAGAATCTTCTGAAGATACTTCTAATGAAGAAACACTGCCGCACAATGAGGAAACCGTGCAGAATGAGGCTGTTTCTCAAAGCGTGCCGCAGGCGACAGGTTTCTGGGACATGGACCCGGATGCGTATGATTTGACCAATCCCGAGCATCAGCAGGCCATCTGGGATCTGATGATGCAGCCGATCACGGTGTTTGACGTTGGACAGACGGAGCACGTGTATCCGACCAACACCCCGGGCGCCAAGCGCACACCTTATGAAGAAAATGCAGCAGGTGAGCTGCATGGACAAAGTCAGGGAATCAATATTCTTGAAGACGATGCCGATGGGGACGGCTATGTGCTGATTGAGGCATATTCCAACGATGGCACGAAGACAGACAACGCGTATATGGAGTCGCTCAACGCAAAGCGAATCAAGGGCTATGTAAAAAAGAGTCTGTTGAAGACGGAAACCCCGTCGGACAAGTATGCGCTGCTGGTGGACAAGCTGCGCCAGAAGATGTATGTCTTTGAGGCGGGCAGAATCATCGGCACGCTGGAGGTGTCTACGGGACTGAATAATGCAAAGCAGCCTTATAATGAAACGCCGGCGGGTGAGTTCATTACCGTCAGCCGCGTGGGCGATTTTAAGGCGGGCAAAAATACCATTGGCCGCTTTGCCATCCGCATTAACGGCGGCACACTGCTCCATGAAGTGCTGCACGATGTGGGCGGAGATGGAAAGACGCGGATCTACGATAAGTATGAGCCGAAACTGGGAACCAAGGACAGCCACGGCTGCGTCCGCATTCAGCGCATGGAAAATGCGGAGGGCCAGAACATGGCGTGGCTGTGGAATGAGCTGGAAAACAAGACAAAGGTGTTTATCTGGGATGATCAGGGGCGGAAGATGTATGAACCAGAACTTCCGGCGGAGGATCTGCCGCTTTACCGCAATCCCAATGGGGGCAGCAATTATCACCTCGATGCAAACTGCTCGGGCGTGAGAAAGCAGTATCTGCCGCTGACGGGTGATTTCACCTATGGGGATTTGGAAAAGGATGAATTCAAAAAACTGACGCCTTGCCCACACTGTGCTGCGCCGGAACGGCCGGAAAAGCTCTACGAGCAGTATCTTGCAGCAGCTGAGCAGATTGGTGCGGAAGTTGGCGACGATGTGCGCGCAAAGTTTGGATTATAATGAAGAGATAGAAAAGCCGCTGAGGGTGAAAGCCCTCGGCGGCTTTTTGTCTGCAAAAGATGGAGTTCCAGAAGGAAGACAGGTTTCACAGACCAGAAGGAAGAATTTCGAGGGCGAAAGAGCTGGAAGGTGCTTCGCGATAGGGCAGAGATGCGGATTCTCCGGGAAAGGAGAGGGTTGAACATTCGAGAAGGGAGAGAAACACGACAGAAGGAAAAGAAAGAAAAAGGGGATAAGGTGCTGAAAAAAGAAAATTGACCGAAGATCAGACGTCTGACACTGCGCACTAAATCGCTTTAAAGCGCTAAAGCAAACGAGCGAAAAGCAGAAATACAGGAATATGGCTGAGAAAAGAAAAATCAAACTTGTACAGATTGCTTAAAAAATGGCCGTAAACGAAACGGAAATGGTTAAGAATTTTTCTTTGCAACGCAATGATATGCGCGGAAGCGTGGACATGAAAGATGAATATGATACGCTCGGACGTGTGGACAATAAAACGATGGGGAACGGAAAAGCAGAAAACTTGAAAAAGGCTGTTGGACATTGGTTTTTCGGAAGAAATACGGAGAAAGGAAGAAGGAAAGAAAAATGCAAAAAAATCTAAAAGAATTTTAAAAAAGGGCTTGCGCAAATTCAAAAAATAGAATATAATGTGGAGGATGTCTGCAAAGGGGATGAAGTGGCAGATTGCTCACTGGCCGGTGAGGGAACTGTCATGGACCATGTCCGCGAATCGGACGACGGCTCAAGGTCCGTCATGCAGGGCACAACAGCCAAGCAAGTCGTACTTGAGTACGAACAAGGAGGAAAAGAAATGGCCAGCAAGAAAATCCGCATCAAGCTCTGGGCTTACGAGCACAGCCTCGTTGACCAGGCTGCCGAGCGCATTGTCGAGACCGCTCGCCGCACCGGTTCCAAGGTGTCCGGCCCGATCCCGCTCCCCACTGAGAGGGAAGTGGTGACGATCCTGCGTTCCCCGCACAAGTACAAGGATTCCCGCGAACAGTTCGAGCAGCGCACCCATAAGCGCCTGATCGATGTTCAGAACCCCACTCGCGCCACGTTCGACGCGATGGAGAAGCTCGATCTCCCCGCTGGTGTGGAAATCGAGATCAAACTGTGATCGGAGGTAAGATAAAATGAAGAAAGGTATCGTCGGCAAGAAGATCGGCATGACGCAGATCTTTACCGAGGACGGCCGCCTGATCCCGGTCACCGTTATCCAGGCAGGCCCCTGCCCGGTTGTCCAGAAGAAGACGGTCGAAAACGACGGCTATGAGGCTGTGCAGGTTGGTTTCGATGCTTACGCTGAGAACCGCGCTGAAAAGCTCGTCAACAAGCCCGTCAAGGGTCACTTCGCCAAGGCGAACGTTGCGCCCTGCCGCCACCTGCGTGAGCTTCGTCTGGATGACTGCGCGCAGTACAATGTGGGCGACGAAATCAAGGTTGACGTCTTCGCCGAGGGCGACAAGATCGACGTCACCGGCACGTCCAAGGGTCACGGCTTCACCGGTGCGATCCTTCGCTGGAACCACCACACCGGCCCTATGGCGCACGGCTCCAAGTATCATCGCGGTGTCGGCTCCCTGAGCGCCAACTCCACGCCGTCCCGCGTGTTCAAGAACAAGAAGATGTCCGGCCACTACGGCGTCGACCGCGTCACGATCCAGAATCTGAGCGTTGTGCGCGTGGACACCGAGCGCAACCTCCTGCTGGTCAGGGGTGCGGTGCCGGGCCCGAATGGCGGAACCCTTGTGATCCGCGATTCCGTCAAGGCCTGATAAGGAGGAACCGTCACAATGCCTAAGATTGCAATGCTGAATCAGGAAGGCGCCAAGGTCGGTGAGATCGAGCTGAGCGAAGCGATCTTCGCCTCCGAGATCAACGAGAGCGTCCTTCACCTGGTCGTTCGCAGCCAGCTGGCCGCTAAGCGCCAGGGCACTCAGTCCGCCAAGACCCGCAGCGAAGTCCGCGGCGGCGGCCGTAAGATTTATCGCCAGAAGGGCACCGGCAACGCTCGCCATCATGGCAACCGCGCACCGCAGTTCACCCACGGCGGCGTCGTGTTCGCGCCGAAGCCCCGCGATTACGTCATCAACGTTCCCAAGAAGGTTAAGCGCCTGGCTCTGAAGGGCGCCCTGACTTCCAAGGTGAACGAAGGCGAGATGATCGTTCTGGACAAGATCGCCCTCACCGCGCCGAAGACGCGCGAAGTTGCTGCGATCCTGAAGAACCTGAACGTAGAGAAGACCGCGCTGCTGGTTCTGGCCGGCCCGGACGACACCATCACCCGCGCGTCCGCGAATATCGCGGGCCTGAAGACTGCCTACGTCAACACGATCAACGTGCTGGACATCCTCGGCAATGAGAAGTTCATCATCACTGAGGAAGCGGTCAAACTCGTTGAGGAGGTTTACGCGTAATGAAGAATCCTCATGATATCATTCTCCGCCCCGTTCTGACGGAAAAGGCCTATGACAGCCTGGCGGACAAGCGCTACGTCTTTGAAGTGGCGATCGGCGCAAACAAGATCGAGATCAAGCAGGCCATCGAGGCGGTCTTCGGCGTAAAGGTCGAGAGCGTCAACACCCTGCGCACCCTCGGCAAGATCAAGCGTCAGGGCCGCTATGCCGGCCGCACCCCCGAAATCAAGAAGGCTTACGTCACGCTCAAGAAAGACTCCAAGACCATTGAGTTCTTCGACGGCATGGCGCAGTAACAGGGAGGTTACAAGAAATGGCTATTCGTGTTTATAAGCCGACTTCCCCGGCCAGACGTTTCATGTCGGTGCTGACCTTTGAGGAAGTCACCACTAATAAGCCGGAAAAGTCCCTTCTTCAGACGAAGAAGAACAACGCCGGCCGCAACAAGCAGGGCAAGATCACCGTTCGCCATCAGGGCGGCGGCAACAAGGTCAAGTACCGCGTGATCGACTTCAAGCGCAACAAGGACGATATCCCGGCCAAGGTTGCTTCCATTGAGTACGATCCGAACCGTACCGCTTTCATCGCTCTGCTCAACTATGCTGACGGCGAGAAGCGCTACATTCTGGCACCTGTTGGCCTGAAGGTTGGCCACAAGGTTGTCAGCGGCGAGAAGGCTGACATCAAGCCAGGCAACGCCCTGCCGATTCACAGCATTCCGCTGGGCACGCTGATTCACAACATTGAGATCGTTCCGGGCCGCGGCGGCCAGCTCGTCCGCTCTGCCGGCGACGCTGCTCAGCTGATGGCGAAGGAAGGCGCAGAAGCGCAGGTTCGTTTGCCCTCTGGCGAAGTGCGTATGATCTCCATGAATGCTAAGGCCACCATCGGCACTGTCAGCAACGTGGAACACAGCAACGTCCGCATCGGTAAAGCCGGCCGTTCCCGCCACATGGGTATCCGTCCGTCTGTCCGCGGTGTTGTTATGAACCCGTGCGATCACCCGCACGGCGGCGGCGAAGGCAAGAGCCCTGTTGGCATGCCCGCGCCTGTCACCCCGTGGGGCAAGCCGGCACTCGGCCTGAAGACCCGCAAGCACAAGAAGTACTCTGACAAGAAGATTGTCAAGCGTGCGGGCAAGAAGTAATAGGAGGACTCATCAATGAGCAGATCGGTCAAGAAGGGCCCCTATGTAGCTGCTAAGCTGCTCAAGAGGGTCGAGGAAATGAACGAATCCGGCAAGAAGAGCGTGCTGAAGACCTGGTCCCGCGCGTCCACCATCTTCCCCCAGATGGTTGGTCACACCATCGCGGTGCACGATGGCCGCAAGCACGTGCCGGTTTATATCGTAGAAGAAATGGTTGGCCACAAGCTGGGCGAGTTTGCCCCGACGCGCACCTTCAAGGGTCACGCCGGTGAGAGCGCCAGCGGCCGCAAGTAAAGGAGTGAAATCGCATGGCTACCAGAATTCGTGAAAAAGCGAAGCTCCGCAAAGAAAATGCGGACAGGCGCCCCCGCGCGACCGCTCGTTACGTGCGCATTTCTTCGAGCAAGGTGAAGATCGTGATTGATCTGATCCGCGGCAAGAAGGTCGACGAAGCGCTTGCGATCCTGATGTACACGCCGAAGGCTGCCGCTCCCGTTGTGGAGAAGTTGCTGCTTTCTGCGATTGCTAATGCCGAAAACAACCTGAGCATGGACCGCGGCTCCCTGTACGTCGCGGAAGTTTATGCCAATCCGGGCCCGACGCTCAAGCGTTACGTTGCCCGCAGCCGTGGCAGCGCTTCCCCGATGCTCAAGCGCACGAGCCACATCACTGTCGTGCTCGACCAGAAGTAAGGAGGTTTTCGGATGGGTCAGAAAGTAAATCCGCACGGTGCTCGCGTTGGCGTGATCAAGGATTGGAGCACCCGCTGGTATGCGGACAAAAAGGATTTTGCGGATAACCTCATCTCCGATGCGAAACTCCGCAAGATGATTAAGGAGCTGGAGTTTGTCGATGACAAGAGCAAGCGCAATGTGAAGCTCTATGACGCCGGCATCTCCTCTATTGAGATCGAACGCCGCTTTGACAATGACAAGGTGCGCGTGACGGTCACCCTGAACGTGGCCAAGCCGGGCATCGTCATCGGTGCCAACGGCGCGAACATCGAGAAGATCAAGGCTGCGATCGTTAAGGAGCTGGGCGCGAAGAATGCGCAGGTCATCCTCAATGTCCAGGAGATCAAGAATCCGGATCTGGATGCTCAGCTTGTTGCTGAGAACATCGCAGCTCAGCTGGAGAACCGTGTGTCCTTCCGCCGCGCGATGAAGAAGTGCCTGCAGAGCTCCATGCGTGCGGGTGCGAAGGGAATCAAAACCCATGTTTCCGGTCGTCTGGGCGGCGCCGATATCGCGCGCGGCGAGGGCTACCACGAGGGTTCCATTCCGCTGCAGACCCTGCGTGCTGACATTGACTATGGCTTCGCTGAGGCGAAGACTGCTTACGGCCGCCTGGGTGTGAAGGTCTGGATCTACAAGGGCCAGGTTCTTCCGACCGTGAAGAAGGTTCCGGCCAAGACCGAAGGAGGCAAATAAACCATGTTGATGCCTAAGAGAGTGAAGCGCCGCCGCGTCTTCCGCGGCCGCATGAAGGGCAAGGCCCAGCGCGGCAACTTCCTGGCGTACGGCGATTTCGGCATTGTTGCCACCGAGCCGTGCTGGGTGACCGCGCGCCAGATTGAGGCTGCCCGTATCGCCCTGACCCGCTACACCAAGCGTGGCGGCCAGGTTTGGATTAAGATTTTCCCGGATAAGCCGATCACTGAGAAGCCGGCTGAGACCCGAATGGGTTCCGGCAAGGGCTCTCCTGAGTACTGGGTTGCGGTTGTGAAGCCGGGCCGCGTGCTCTTTGAGATCAAGGGCGTGGCGGAAGCCGATGCGCGCGAGGCTCTGCGTCTGGCGCAGCACAAGCTGCCGCTGAAGACCAAGATCATCGCGCGTGAAACCGCGAAAAACAGCGAAGGTGGTGAAGCGTAATGAAGAAGAATCAGTTTAACGATCTGACCGCTGCAGAGCTCAACGATAAGGTTGTGGAGCTGAAGAAAGAGCTCTTCAACCTGCGCTTCCAGCTGGCGACCGGTCAGCTGCAGGACACGACCGCGATTGTCAACACCAAGCGTGACATCGCCCGTGCCAAGACCGCACTGCGCAGCCTCGAGCTCAAGGCTCAGGCGTAATCCGTGAAAGGAGTCACAACCATGTCTGAAGTTAGAGGAATGCGCAAGACCCGCGTCGGTATCGTTGTCAGCGACAAGATGGACAAGACCATCACCGTTGCGGTCAAGTATCGCGTCCGCCATCCGCTGTATGGCAAGATCATGAACCGCAGCACCAAGATCAAGGCCCATGACGAGAATAACGAGTGTGGCATCGGCGATACCGTGCGCGTCATGGAGACCCGTCCGCTTAGCCGTGACAAGTGCTGGCGCCTGGTCGAGATCATCGAGAAGGCGAAGTAAGCCCTGTCGGATAAGGAGGAAAAAACTCAATGATTCAGCCGCAAACGCGTCTTAAGGTCGCCGATAACTCCGGCGCCAAGGAAATTATGTGCTTCCGCGTCATGGGCGGTTCCTTCCGCCAGACCGGCTCGGTCGGTGACATCATCATGGCCTCTGTCAAGAGCGCAACGCCCGGCGGCGTTGTGAAGAAGGGCGATGTCGTGAAGGCCGTTATCGTTCGTACGCACAAGAGCTACCGTCGTCCTGACGGTTCTTACATCCGTTTTGATGACAACGCTGCCGTTATCATCAACAATGACAAGCAGCCCAAGGGCACCCGTATCTTTGGACCGGTGGCTCGCGAGCTGCGTGAGCACGGTTTCATGAAGATCGTGTCTCTGGCCCCCGAAGTTCTGTAAGGAGGTGGCAAAAGAATTATGCATATCCGTTCCAATGATACGGTGGTTGTGATCACCGGTAAGGACAAGGGCAAGGAAGGCAAGGTTCTGGTTGCTTCCCCGAAGACCGGCAAGGTCGTCGTGGAAGGCGTTGCCATTGCCACCAAGCACCAGAAGCCGCGCCAGCAGGGCGTGCCGGGCGGCATTGTCAAGCAGGAAGCCGCAATTGATGTCAGCAACGTGATGCTGGTATGCCCGAAGTGCAAGAAGGGTGTCCGCGTGGGTCATCAGGTGCTGGAAAACGGCAAGAAGGTTCGTGTCTGCAAGAAGTGCGGCACAGCTTTCGAAAACTAATGCAGGAGGAATATAAATCATGGAAGCGCGTCTTTACGATAAGTACGTGACCGAAGTCATTCCTGCCCTGCAGCAGAAGTTCGGTTACAAGAACGTCAACCAGATCCCGAAGATCGACAAGATTGTCATCAACATGGGTCTGGGCGACTGCAAAGATAACCCCAAGGCGCTGGAAGCCGCTGTCAAGGAGCTGGAGACCATTGCTGGCCAGAAGGCTCTGACGACCAAGGCGAAGAAGTCCATCGCTAACTTTAAGCTCCGTGAAGGCATGAACATCGGCGCGAAGGTCACCCTGCGCGGCGAGCGTATGTATGAATTCATGGACAAGCTGATGAATATCGCTCTTCCGCGTGTTCGCGACTTCCACGGCGTCTCTGACAAGGCGTTCGATGGCCGCGGCAACTACGCGCTGGGCATCCGTGAGCAGCTTCTCTTCCCCGAAATCGAGTACGACAAGGTGGAGAAGGTCCGCGGCATGGAAATGATCTTCGTGACCAGCGCTCATACGGACGAGGAGTGCAAAGAGCTCCTTCGCCTGATGGGAATGCCGTTCACGAAGTAAGGAGGAGGACAATCATGGCTAAGACCAGTATGATTAACAAGCAGCAGAAGGAGCCGAAGTTCTCTACTCGTGCTTACACCCGCTGCCGCCTGTGCGGCCGTCCGCACTCCGTGCTTCGCAAGTACGGCGTCTGCCGCATTTGTTTCCGCGAACTGGCGTACAAGGGACAGATTCCCGGCGTCCGCAAGGCCAGCTGGTAAGGAGGAACTGAAATGCTCGTTAACGATCCCATTGCAGATATGCTCACCCGCATCCGCAATGCCCAAGTCGCTAAGCACGATTCTGTGATGATTCCGGCTTCCAACATGAAGAAGTCCATCGCAAAGATCCTGCTGGACGAAGGCTACATCAAGAGCGTCGATCTCATCGACGACGGTCTGTCCGGCCAGATCAAGATCGGCCTGAAGTACACCGACAAGAAGCAGAGCGTCATTGTTGGCCTCAAGCGCATCAGCAAGCCGGGCCTGCGTGTTTTCGCGCAGTGCAATGAGCTGCCGAAGGTGCTGGGCGGCCTGGGCATCGCCATCATCTCCACGTCCAAGGGCGTGATGACCGACAAGCAGGCTCGTCTTGAGAATGTCGGCGGCGAAGTGCTCGCCTACATCTGGTAATCGACGACGCTGAAACGGAGGTAAAAACAATGTCTCGTATCGGAAGACATCCGATCGCAATTCCGGCTGGCGTCACGGTCACCGTTTCCGACGACAATCTGGTCGTTGTGAAGGGCCCGAAGGGTCAGCTGGAGCAGGCGGTCAATGAAAACATCACCGTCAAGGTTGAGGGCAACGAGATTCTCGTGACCCGCCCGAATGACGAAAAGCAGAACCGTGCGTTCCACGGCCTGTATCGTGCGCTGATCGCCAACATGGTGACCGGCGTGACCACGGGCTTCTCCAAGACCCTTCAGCTGGTCGGCACGGGCTACCGCGCCGAGGCGAAGGGCACCACCCTGACCATCAACATTGGCTACAGCCATCCGGTCATCTTCGAGGCGCCGGCGAACATCACGTTTGCTACCCCGAACCAGACGACCATCGTGGTCAGCGGTATCAACAGACAGCAGGTTGGCAATCTTGCCGCCGACATCCGCGCCGTCCGCAAGCCGGAGCCGTACCTCGGAAAGGGCATCAAGTACGAGGGCGAGGTCATCCGTCGCAAGGAAGGCAAGACTGGTAAGAAGTAAGAGAGGGAGTGAGCGCTAATGTTCAATAAACGTGATCGGAATGAGGTTCGCAAGATCCGTCATGAGCGTGTACGTAAGAAGATCAGCGGCACGCCCGAGATGCCGCGTCTGAGCGTATATCGCAGCCTGAACAACATCTATGTTCAGGTGATCGACGACGTCGCTGGCAGGACTCTGGTTTCCTGCTCCACCCTTGATCCGCAGATCAAGGGCCAGCTTGGCGAGCTGGACAAGAAGGCTGCCGGCAAGCTGGTCGGCAAGACCGTGGCCGAGCGTGCTCTGCAGGCTGGCATCAAGCAGGTCGTCTTCGACCGCGGCGGCTACGTGTATACTGGCCGCGTGGCGGAGGTCGCCGCAGGCGCCCGTGAAGCGGGCCTCGACTTCTGATTCAAGGGAGGATTCAAAAAATGCCTCAGGATATGGAAAAGAAACCGCGCGAGCGTGGCGAGCGCCGTGAGCGCGGCCCGCGTCGTGACCGTCGTCCGGAAAGCGAGTTCCAGGAGAAGATGGTCTCCATCAACCGCGTTTCCAAGACGGTTAAAGGCGGCCGCAACATGCGCTTTGCCGTGCTGATGGTAATCGGCGACGGCAAGGGCCGCGTTGGCTGCGGCGTTGGCAAGGCTGCGGAGATTCCGGAAGCCGCCCGCAAGGCAACCGAGGATGCAAAGAAGCACCTTGTTCATGTGTCCATGAAGGACACGACCATCCCGCACGAGACCGTTGGCCGCTTCGGCACCGGCGAAGTCGTGCTGCTCCCCGCTCCGGAAGGTACCGGCGTTATCGCCGGCGGCCCTGCCCGTGCGGTGCTTGAGCTGTGCGGTGTCAAGGACATCCGCACCAAGAGCTATGGCTCCAACAACCCGATTAACATGGTGAAGGCGACCATCGAGGGTCTGGCATCCCTGCGCACGGCTGAAGACGTGGCAAAGATGCGCGGCAAGACCGTCGAAGAGCTGCTCGGCTGAGAAGGAGGAAGAGACGTATGAAACTGCAGGTAACGCTTGTGAAGTCTCCTGTCTCCAGCAAGCCCAACCACATCAAAATCGTGGAGGCTCTGGGCCTGCACAAGATCCGCGCCACCAAGGTCTTCGAAGATACCCCCGCAATTCGCGGCATGATCTTTAAGGTAAAGCACCTGGTGTCTGTGGTCGAAATCAGCGACTAAGGAGGACTCACCATGAAGCTGAATGAGCTGAAGCCCGCTCTGGGCTCCACTACTTCCCCGCGCCGTCTTGGCCGCGGCACCGGCTCCGGCCTGGGCAAGACGTCCGGCAAGGGCCACAAGGGCGCGAAGGCCCGCAGCGGCGGCGGCAAGCGTCCGGGATTTGAAGGCGGCCAGATGCCGCTGGTCCGTCAGCTGCCCAAGCGCGGATTCAAGAACATCTTTGCCAAGGAGTACGCCACGGTGAACGTGAGCGCACTGGATGTGTTTGAAGATGGCACCGAAATCACCGCGGCGCTGCTCATGGAGAAGAGGATCATCCGCAAGGAGCTGGATGGCCTGAAGATTCTGGGCAACGGCGAACTCACCAAGAAGCTGACGGTGAAGGCTGTTAAGTTCACCGCCTCCGCTAAGGAAAAGATCGAGGCCGTTGGTGGAACTGCTGAGGTGATCTGATATGCTGGAAAAGATGAAGAATGCCTGGCGCATTCCGGAGCTCCGCAAGAAGATCATTTATACCTTCGGCATGCTGCTGATCTACCGCCTTCTGTGCGTGATCCCGGTTCCGGGCATTAACGTTGCGGCGGTTGCCAGCGCGGTTAAGGATTACTCCATTCTTGATTTCATGAACATGATGACCGGTGGTTCTTTCCAGAGCATGAGCATCATGGCCATGGGTATTACTCCGTACATCAACTCTAGCATTATCCTTCAGCTGCTGACCGTTGCACTTCCTTCGCTTGAAAAGCTGGCGAAGGAAGGCCCGGAAGGCCGAAAGAAGATCAACGAGTACACTCGCTACCTGACCGTCGTTCTGGCGTTCATTCAGGCGGTTGGCCTCGTCTTCGCGATGCGTGCCAACTCTTATGGCGGCATCTGGTATCTGGTCATTGGTATCTCCATGGCAGCCGGCTCTGCGCTGGCGATGTGGATCGGCGAACGTATCACCGAGAATGGCATCGGCAACGGCGTATCTCTGCTGATCATGGCAGGTATCGTGTCCAACATGTTCAACTGGGGACGCCAGGCTGCGTCTGGCATGGCAAACGGCAGCGTAAGTTTCGTGGCTGTTATTGCAGTCGTCGTTTCTTTCCTTGCCATGATCGTTGCCATCACCTATGTGGACATGGGCGAGCGCCGCGTGCCGGTTCAGTACGCTAAGCGTATGGTTGGCCGCAAGATGTACGGCGGCCAGTCTACCCACATCCCGATGAAGCTGAACGCTACCGGCGTCATGCCGCTGATCTTCGGTTTTGCGATTTTGCAGTTCCCTGCAACGATCTTCGCATTCTTCCCGACGAGCGGCATCAACCAGTGGTGGGGCCAATTCCAGAGGGGTGTCGGCTATCAGATCGTGCTGGCAGCACTGATCATTGCCTTCACGTATTTCTACACGAGCATCACTTTCAATCCGGTTGACATCAGCAAGAGCATGCAGCAGAACGGCGGCATCATCCCCGGCATCCGCCAGGGACGCGCGACCAGCGAATATCTCGGCAGGGTTTCCAGCCGTCTGACGCTGTTCAGCGCGCTGTTCCTCGCAGTTCTTGCCACGATTCCGACCATGCTTGGAAACATCTTCGGCATTGTGGCACCGTTTGGCGCCAGCTCCGTGCTGATTGCTGTTTCTGTTGGCATTGAGACGATTCGTCAGGTTGAAGCACAGATGGTTATGCGCCATCACAAGGGCTTCTTGGGCTAACGCTTTAAAGCGAGGTGCTTCAGAATGAATGTGATTTTTCTCGGCCCGCCTGGTGCGGGCAAGGGTACCCAGGCCGTCCGCGTATGCGAACGGCTGGGCATTCCACAGATTTCAACAGGCGAAATCCTTCGTCACGCCATTCGTGAGCAGACTCCGACCGGACTTGCCGCCAAGTCTTATATTGACAAGGGCGCGCTGGTGCCGGACGAAGTTGTGATCGACATTGTGCGTGAGCGCCTTGCGCAGGACGACTGCCAGAAGGGCTTCCTGCTGGATGGTTTCCCGCGCACTGTGACGCAGGCGCAGGCGCTTGCCGGCTTCGCCGACATTGACGCTGTGATTGACATTGATGTCAGCGACGAGAAACTCATTGACCGTTTGTCTGGGCGCCGTGTGTGCCCGAACTGCGGCGGCACGTATCATGTCAGCTGCCTGAATGGCAGCACGACTTGCCAGAAGTGCGGCTCAGAACTGATCCATCGCGATGACGACAAGCCCGAAACGGTGCTTAGCCGTCTGACTGTCTACCATGGGCAAACAGCTCCGCTCATTGAGTTCTACTCCGAGCGGAACATGCTCAAGCGCGTAGACGGGGCACAAAGCATGGATGAGTGCTTTGAGGCGATTCTTGAAGCGTTGGGCGAAGAAAAATGATCACCATCAAGAATCATGCTCAGATTGCCAAGATGCGCGAGGCTGGTGCCTTGCTGCATGAGGTGCTCGAGCAAATCAAAAGGAAGATTGAACCTGGGATTACAACGAAAGAACTTGACCGCTATGCGGAAAAGCTCATCCGTTCCCACGGAGCTGTTCCTTCCTTCCTGAACTATGAGGGGTATCCTGCATCCATCTGCGCGTCTGTTGACTCGCAGGTGGTGCATGGCATCCCGTCTTCCTCCACTGTGCTCAAAGAGGGGCAGATCATCTCGATCGACTCGGGCCTGATCCTCGACGGCTGGCAGTCCGACAGCGCCTTTACGGTTGGTGTCGGCGAGATCAGCGAGCAGGCGCAGCGGCTGATTGATGTGACGGAGGAAAGCTTCTTTGCGGCGCTTGAAGTGGCACGTGAGGGCTACCGAGTCAGTGATATCGGTCATGCCGTGCAGAGTTATGTAGAACAGCGTGGTTTTTCCACGGTGCGTGCGCTCTGCGGACACGGTATCGGGCGGGAGATGCATGAAGACCCCAGCGTGCCGAACTATGGCCAGCCAGGACACGGAGCCAGGCTCCGCAGCGGCATGACCATCTGTATCGAGCCGATGATCACCGCCGGTGGTTATGACGTGAAGACGCTTGGAGACGGCTGGACGGTAGTTACATCCGATGGCAGTCTCTGCTCCCATTATGAGCATGCCATCCTGATTACGGATGGAGAACCCGAATTGCTTTCGCTGCCTGGGTATCATAAGGAGGAGAAGCGATGAGCTCATTCCCTATGGAGGTAGGCCGAGTGGTCTTTTCCAAAGCCGGGCGCGATCAGGGACATTATTTCGTGATTGTGGCCGTCCTTGATAAGGATCATGTGGCCATTGCAAACGGTTGTCAGCGAAAGGTAGACAATCCCAAAAAGAAGAAGATTAAGCATCTGGTGGCAAAACCCGAACTTCTTGAAGAAATTCAAGAAAAAATTTTTGCAAAAAAGAGGATTTTTGACTCCGAAGTGCGAAATAAACTAGATGCTATCGGCTATCAAGAGGCTTTGTTGCCGCGTAAGGAGGGTTAACGTTGCCCAAGAGCGACAATATCGAAGTAGAGGGCGTCGTCGTCGAGGCACTGCCGAACGCGAATTTCCGCGTCGAGCTGGCCGGCGGGCACAAAATCATGGCCCAGATCTCGGGTAAGATCCGTATGAACTTCATCCGTATCTATCCGGGCGATAAGGTCAAAGTCGAGATTTCTCCCTATGATCTGACCAGGGGACGCATCACCTGGCGCAGCAAGGGTTGAGAAAACAAATTCGAGGAGGAACGGACATATGAAGGTTAGACCGTCTGTGAAGCCGATCTGCGAGAAGTGCAAGGTTATCAAGCGCAAGGGCCGCGTTATGGTCATTTGCGAGAACCCGAAGCACAAGCAGAAGCAGGGCTGATTCACTTTACTGACAGGAAGGATCGCTTGGGCGGCTGCGCAGGCCATGCCTGTGTTCCATGCGGCTTTTCATAAAGAAATCAAGCAGAACACTATACTTATGGAATGAGTATCGGAGGTAAATAATGGCACGTATTTCTGGCGTTGACCTGCCTCGTGAGAAGCGGGTTGAAATCGGACTGACGTACATCTTCGGCATCGGCGTGAAAACTTCTAAGGATATTCTCGCCGCCACCGGCGTCAATCCTGACACCCGCGTGAAGGATCTCACCGAGCAGGACGTCAACAAGATCCGTGAATATATTGAGCACAACCTCAAGGTTGAGGGCGATCTGCGCCGTGATGTTTCCCTGGACATCAAGCGCATGATGGAAATCGGCTGCTACCGCGGCGTTCGTCATCGTAAGGGACTGCCGGTTCGCGGACAGAACACCAAGCAGAATGCCCGCACCCGCAAGGGCCCGAAGAAGACCATCGCCGGCAAGAAGAAGGCAACCAGATAAGAGGAGTGATTGACAATGGCACCTAAGAAGTCGCTGAAGAAAGTTGTCCGCAAGCGCCGCGAGCGCAAGGTCGTGGAGCGCGGCGCGGCGCACATCCGCTCCTCCTTCAACAACACCATCGTGACACTGACTGACACCCAGGGCAACGCCCTGAGCTGGGCTTCCGCCGGCGGACTGGGTTTCCGCGGCAGCAAGAAGTCTACGCCGTTCGCTGCGCAGACTGCTGCTGAGACCGCTGCGAAGGCTGCGATGGAGTACGGTCTGAAGACCGTCGAAGTCTACGTCAAGGGCCCGGGCTCTGGACGTGAGGCTGCCATCCGTTCCCTTCAGGCTGCTGGCCTGGAGGTCAACATGATCAAGGACGTGACGCCGATCCCGCACAACGGATGCCGTCCGCCCAAGCGCCGTCGCGTGTAAGGTTTTGTAAGGAGGACTACAAGAATGGCTAACAATAAAGAGCCGATCGCCAAGAAGTGCCGGAGCCTCGATGTTTCTCCGGCCGTCATGGGCTATGGCAACAAGAAGTCTACTCGCAATCCCGGCGGCAACAAGCGCAAGAAGGTTTCCGAGTACGGCACACAGCTGAAGGAAAAGCAGAAGGTCAAGTTCGTCTATGGCGTGCTTGAAAAGCAGTTCCATCGCTACTATCTCAAGGCCGCTGCTGCCAAGGGCATCACGGGCGAGAATCTGCTGCAGCTTTTGGAGCTTCGCCTGGACAACGTGATCTATCGTCTTGGCCTGGCCAAGACCCGCCGCATGGCGCGTCAGATCGTTGTTCATGGCCACATCCTTGTCAACGGCAAGAAGGTGGACATTCCGTCCTATTCTGTTAAGGTTGGCGATGTGATCACCCTGCGTGAGCGCTCCCGCGAGATGGCGGCCTTCAAGCCGCTGCGTGAGGGCACCGGCGTTGTGACCCCGAAGTGGCTCACCTTCGATGCTGCGAACCTCACCGGCAGCGTTGTGGCGATGCCGGCTCGCGAGGATATCGACTGCCCGATTGAAGAGCACCTCATCGTCGAGCTCTATTCTCGTTAATCAATGCTTGTTCACGGTAACAATGAGGAGGAAGCTGCCCAATGATCGAAATCGAAAAGCCCCGCATCGAGCGCGTGGAAGCGGGCGACAGCTACGGCAAGTTCGTTGTCGAGCCGCTTGAGCACGGCTTTGGCCAGACGCTGGGCAATGCCCTGCGCCGCGTCCTGCTGAGTTCTCTGCCGGGCGTTGCCGTTTCCAGCATCCGCATTGAGGGCATCCAGCATGAGTTTTCTGCCATTCCTGGCGTTAAGGAAGACGTTGCTGAAATCATCCTGAACCTGAAAGAGCTTTCTGCCAAGTTGTATTGCGACGTGCCCAAGACGGTATCCATTAACGTCAAGGGTCCGTGCGAACTGACCGCGGCTGCTCTTGAGGTGGACGACCAGATTGAGATTGTCAATCGTGATCTGCACATCGCCACCCTCAACGAGGACGCTGACCTGATTATGCATTTGACCCTGGAAAAGGGCCGCGGCTATGTCAGCGCTGACCGCAACAAGACCGCGAACACGCCCATCGGGGTTATCCCGACGGACTCCATCTTCACCCCCATCCACAAGGTGAACTACACCGTTGAAAACACCCGCGTTGGTCAGGAAACCGATTACGATCGTCTGACCCTTGAGGTGTGGACCGATGGCAGCATTCAGCCGGATGAGGCTATCAGCACCGCTGCGAAGATCCTGAATGGCCATTTGAAGCTTTTCATGGATCTGACCGATCAGGTGGTGACCATCGGCTTCAATGAGAAGGAAGACGATCACCGCGAGAAGGTGCTGGAGATGACGATCGAGGAGCTTGATCTCTCCGTTCGTGCGTACAACTGCCTCAAGCGCGCCGGCATTAACACGGTCGCCGAGCTTGTGCAGCGCAATCAGGAAGATATGATGAAAGTTCGCAATTTGGGCAAGAAGTCTCTGGAAGAGGTTGAGCAGAAGCTCGCCGCTCTGGGTCTTGCCCTGCGTGCAAACGACGAGTAACCCGGCTTTGCCGGTTCTCTTCCGCGCCTTGTGCGCGGAAATTTTTGCCCAATAAGGGTTTACTAAGGTCACGCCTAAGGGAAATATGGGCGCGGAATGTTTGGCGCTTCTCTGCCTTCGGGTTAAGAAGCATCTTCCGCGTGAAGAACTGTATTTGCAGGAGGCGGGCTGAAATAGGAGGATAAAAAACATGGCTTATCAGCGTAAACTTGGCCGTACGGCCGCTCAGCGCAAGGCGCTTCTGCGCAATCAGGTGACCAACCTTATTTGGTATGGCCGCATTGAGACCACTCTGGCCCGCGCCAAGGAAGTTCGCAGCGTCGCCGAGCACCTGATCACCCTCGCTATCCGCGAGTGCGACAACAATGTCTCTGTCGAGAAGACTTTCAACAACGATAAGGGACAGACCGTCACCGTGACCGTGCAGAACGATGCCCCGAGCAAGCTGCATGCCCGCCGTCAGATCATGGCCTATCTGTACGATGTGAAGGAAGCAAAGCTGGACGACGAGTCCAAGTCTGCTTACCGCGAGCGTACCAAGGACGTGAAACATCCGTGCGTGGAGAAGCTCTTCCGTGAAATCGCGCCGAAGTACAAGGCGCGCAATGCCGAGAAGAACTGCGCCGGCGGCTACACCCGTATTCTCAAGAAGGGTCCCCGCCGTGGCGATGCTGCCGAGATGGTTATTCTCGAGCTGATCTGATCCTTCGATTAGAAAAGAAGCTGTTCCAGTT
>JAHHSO010000016.1 GCA_020025205.1 Christensenellaceae bacterium
GAGTGTCGGAAACGAAAAGGAGCGGACAAAGTACGCGACTATTTCGTTTTCCGGACAAAGAGGCGTTTAGTGCGGGAAAACAGCCCGGTTGAATCGCCCGGGAGCGGTTAGTACAGAAGGAAACAGTCTTTAGACTGGGCTTTTTTCATTTTCATTCGATTGATTCGTAACCGCCCCGTAATCCCACGCTTTCCCACTTTCATCAATCTGTGAGATCATAAAGCAAGGACTCTGAAAACTCGGACAGAGTTTTCAGAGTCCCTTTACTATAAAGCCGTTTTCTCGATTGAATGCGTCTTTTTCGCGGTGTGCAGCGTAAAGCTAAAACGTGTGCCTTTTCCAAGCTCGCTTTCAACCGTCATTTCTTCGCCAAGCTGGCGCATGATCTCATAGGCAATGGCCAGGCCAAGCCCCGTACCCTTGCTGTGATGGGATTTGTCCACCTTGTAGAAGCGGTCAAAGACGTGCGGCAGGTCGGCTTCGCTGATGCCTACACCGGTATCCGTAACGCTGATGCGGATGACGTCGCCCGAAAGCGCGGCGCTCAGCGTCACCATGCCGCCCTCTGGTGTGTACTTAAATGCATTATCCAGCAGCGCAATGAGCACCTGCTGGGTGCGATCGGGATTGCCGGTCACGTCAGGAAGCGTATCTGGAACATCATAGATGAATGTCTGCTGATAGTCCTCTGCATACGGGGAATAGGTGTCCCGAATCAGATTCAGCATGGGCTTGGGAGAGAAGACGCTGCGTGCCATGGAGGCTGTTCCGCTTTGCAGGCGGGAAAGTTCCAGCATGTCATTAACCAGGCGGGAAAGGCGCATGGTTTCACGAAGCACAACATCATAGGTCTGTTGGCGCTGGGACTCCGTTTTAATCAGGCCGTCGCGCAAAGGCTCAATGAGCGCGCGCATGGCGGTGAGCGGAGTGCGCAATTCATGCGAAACATTGGCGACATAATCGCGGCGGGTTTGTTCCAAACGCTCAGAACTGGTGACATCGGAGATAATACCCACGCAGCCGGCAGTCGTACCGTCCTGCTTATGCAGGGGAGACACAGAGACATGCAGGGCAACATCATCCTGCCAGATGGTTTTGCGCAGGGTTTCACCGGAAGTCAGCGCTTCGTCAAACATGGCAAACACATCCGGCGCTTTTTCACGCGCATTTTGTTCGTCCAGCCGGAGCAAATCGCAGACAGCTGGATTGATGAGCGTTGTTGATCCGGATGCGTCTACGGCAATGATGCCTTCAGACAGGCCGTTGATCAGACTCTGAAGCCGGTTGCGTTCCATTTCAAGGGAAGAAATGGTAGACCCCAGTTCGGAAGACAGATAGTTCAGCGCACTGCCCAATTCACCGAATTCGTCGTTGCTGGTATCATCTGCACGGACGCTGAGGTCACCCGAAGCCATGGTCAGTGCAACCGTGCGCATTCTGGCAACGGGGCGGGATACACGGGAAGCAAAGAAGAGCACCATCGGCAAAAGCAGAAGCGCCACGGTGACAAGCGAGAGCATGATTGTATTGCTCAGTGCCTGCATGCCGCTCATAATTTCGGTCATGGACTGCGCCATGAACACGGCACCAACGACCTCGCCCATAAATCGGATGGGGAGAGCCACAGCAACCAGACGACCGTTCATAACTTCTTCACTGGAATCGGGCTGTTCTTCAATGATCAATCCCAGAGCATTGAGGGCAGTGGAATGCAGTATGGAAAATGGCGAGCGGCTGGAAGGGGTATTGAGATCTTCCATACTGCCCACATGCGTGGCAATCTGCCCGGAAAGCACCTGCGGAAGCATGGATTTGCTCAGCTTGGCCGGCAGCTTGCCGACCCGGCGGCCGTCAATCTGCTGGGTACGGATCAAGGTATCACCGTAAGTGTCCACCACCCAGACTGTCGCTTCCCACTGGGCAGTGCTTCTGCCGATGAGCGGCACAAGGTAGGCGGAGGACATCTCTCCGCGCAGACAGCTTTCAATATAGCCGGAGATAATTTTTCCCTTGGGAATCAGATCGTCAATTTTATTCTGCGCAAAAAGACGCGGAGAGACGAGGTTATATATGGCTGTAATCAGCAGCGCGAAGAGCAGCACGGTGCCATAAGCCAGCGCAAGGGCGCGGCGGAAGGAGGCGTTGTGCGTCTTTTTCATGCTTCTGCCTCGAATTTGTAGCCGACGCCATAGACTGTGATGATATCCCACGCGGTTCCCATTTCGGGGCAGGCAAGCTTCTGGCGCAGACGCTTGATGTGAGTATCCACGGTACGCGTATCCCCGAAGAAGTCATAGCCCCAGATGCGGGAAAGAATTTGTTCGCGGTCAAAAACACGGCCGGGATGACTGGCCAGCAGATAGAGCAGTTCAACCTCACGCGGCGTACAGGGAACTGACTGCCCGGCAAGTTTGACGCTGTAGCGCTCGGGCTGGATTTCAAGCGTACTGTATGTGAGGGTCGTGAGCTGCTCCTCGTGTCCGGTGTCCGGCGCTGCAGATGTACGCCGCAAAACGGCCTTGATTCGGGAAACTACCTCGCGCGGGCTGAATGGCTTGACGATATAATCATCAGCGCCCATCTCAAGTCCAAGAATTCGATCAATCTCTTCTCCGCGTGCGGTCAGCATGATGATGGGCAGCTGGCTGTCGCGCCGAACAGACTGGCAGACTTCCATGCCGGTCATGCCGGGCATCATCTGGTCCAGCAGCATCAAGTCGTAATGCTCCTTTTTGATCATTTCCAGAGCTTGTTTGCCGTCGTAAGCGGAGTCGTGCAAAAAATCTTCGTTGTCCAGATATAGAGAAAGCGACTGATGGACAATAGGATCATCGTCACAAATCAGGATGCGGGTTGTTTTATTCATTGCTGGTCACCTCTATGATACAGTATAACCGCAGGATGCGGCAGAATTGTGAAATGGAATGGAAAATTTCAGATCATTGGCAGAACGGCCAGCCGAATGGCTGCTTTAGCATACGGAACAAGCTCCGCCTCGAACGCTTCGCCTATATCTTCCAGATCGATGGGCGGCTGATCGCAGCTGGCACCGCGCATCCCCCAGCCTGGCAATTTGGCAGCGCGCACATGGAGAATGCCGTGATCGTCTGCCGTCATCTGTTCGCCGACAAGAGCCGCGGCAAAGTTATTCTCGGCGCACAGACCGTCTGCGGTGGTCTTGGGGGCGTAGACATACGTGATGGGGCCGCGCGTTACGCTGACCGCCTGATGGAAGCAGGTGGTTGTCTTGATGGACATAGGCAATGTCAGAAGAATTTCATCGCCATCATGCCATTCACGGTTAAGTGTCAAAAATTCGCCGGCCGCAGCGGACAAAATCTCACCATCCACTGCTGCCGAAGCACCTTTAGCCCATGCTGGAATGCGCAGACGCAACGGAAAAGCTGTGTTTTCGCTCACGTGTACGCTGATGCGGATACTGCCGCCTTGCGGATAATTGCCAGACACACGAAGACGAACAGTGGCTCCCTGAAGGCGATAGCGGACGGTACAGGGCGCATAGCTCATGACGCACAGGCCGTCATCACGGGAAAGCAGAAACTGATGCTGAATGAAGCGCGGCCATGCGCCCATCAGCGCACAGAGGGCATCACCATCTTCGACGGAGAAGAGGTTTGCAGCTTCACCACACAGCGGGAAACGCTCCGCACGAGAGAGAAGCACCTGATTAGCCTGCTGAACGGGCTGCACACTGTGTCCATCTGGCGCAAAAAAGGCATCGACGGCATTATACATGAGGGATTCCAGCTGATCGGCGCTGTTTTCGCCGCCATTGCAGGATAACAGTGTTTCCAGAGAAGCGGCCAGTTCGCAGACGCTGACGGCGCTGACACCGCGGCTGGGGTGTGTGCCAGCCAGAAGCGGATCGGCGGTAATGCCGCCGCATACGGCACCATGTGCCTTGTTCAGGCGAGCAAGGCCGACTTCCGGCGCGGACATATGTTTGCCCGAGCCGGTCAGAATGCCGCACAGAGCGCTGGTGCGCAAACCTTCGCAGAGATTGGCACCGGAAGCCATACGCACCAGATGATGGGTATACCCTTCGTCGTCTTCATTGGACAACGCAGCCAGCAGCTCCTCGGCCGAAGCGGTGCGGGAGATGGGCGAACGGTACGGAAAGGCGTGGAACAAAGAGGTATAGTCTGCGCCCTGGCGCTCCAACAGTGTCAGAACGGGGAGAATGGCTTTCTGCCCAGTCACATTGTACAGGAATAAACCCGCTTCCAGGGTATCGGCGGTATGCGCGGCATCCTCTGCGGACAGATGACAGACCTCCAGCGTATTGCGGAGATATTTCATATAACGCAGCATGAAAGTGAGAATGTGCTTGTCGGCGTTCATGGTATAAGCCGCGGTCAGCGCACGAAGCATACGACCGCGCGCGGCAAAAGTTTCACCTTGTGCGCCGAAACTCCCGTCTTCCCGCTGCGAAGAGACGACAAGGCTGCACAGGCGCAGCGCTTCACGGGTGAGTTCTTCATCGCCCAGCAGTGCGCCGGTCAGCAGCATGGCTTCCAGCAGGTTAGGCGCATGCATCCCGCCGCCCAGCGTGCCGCCGAACCAGACGCTTTCAGCGCCGGCTTCCGGAAACAGGGAAGCACAGCGGGATAAAAGACCGCTGCGCAGGGCAATCAGGCGGTCGCGCATATCATCTCTGGCAGAAATGGCGCCAAGAGGCAGGGGCGCAAATTGGCTGGGAGCAAGCGGGGCACGGGCAAAAAACGTGCGAGTCAGCATGTAAAACCCTCCTTTGAGGTGATTCATCTTGTCAAGGTTTTCTGTTCTTTGAGTATAAAATAGCGATCCTAATCATTCCATTATAGTTTACATCGTGTACGTCCGCACGTCAACCATTGCAGGGGACCTTTATTTTGGAAGTATTTCCATAGGAACGAAAAGCGGCCGGCTGAATGATTGTACAAAGGTGTTGAAAACAGAGGAAAAAAGAGGTACAATTATATTATGAAAAGAAAGAGCGGGAGGAGCTTTTTTATGCCAGAGAAAGCGAAACGGCCTGTACACAGGCTCAAAATTCTGATGGACGATTCCAATCTCGCTGCGTTTGAAGGCGATTTGAACGAACGGGTGCGCTATTTTAAGCAGCGTAAGCGGGAGCTTCTTACATCAGGTCAGAAGCTTTCAGATTTTGCCAGTGGCCATCTCTATTATGGCTTTCACAAACATAAGGGCGGCTGGGTCTACCGCGAGTGGGCACCGGGTGCTACGGCCATGCACCTGATCGGCGATTTTAACGGCTGGAACAGAGAAAGCCATCCGATGCACGCTGTTGGTGATGGCAATTGGGAAATTGAGATTCCCGGCGTGCGCACGCTTCGCCATCGTTCCCGCGTAAAAGTGGCTGTGACAAGCGCACGCGGTACGGAAGATCGTATCCCGCTGTACGCCACATATGTCATACAAGATGAGAAGACGCATAACTTCAGCGCAGCAATCTGGAATCCGCACAGACCTTTTGAATGGACGGATCAGAAATTCCGCCCCAAGAAGAATGTGCCGCCTCTCATTTATGAAGCACACGTCGGCATGGCCACGGAAGAGGAACGCGTTGGCACCTATCTTGAGTTCATGCGCGATATGCTGCCCCGCATCAAGAAGGATGGCTACAATACTGTTCAGCTGATGGCGATTATGGAACATCCGTATTATGCGTCATTTGGCTATCAGGTATCCAACTTCTTTGCGGCTTCTTCCTGGTATGGCACGCCTGATGACCTCAAGGCCCTCGTCAATGAGGCTCACCGCCTTGGGCTGTCAGTGCTTCTGGATTTGGTGCATTCTCATGCGGTGAAAAATACGGCTGAGGGTATCAATGGCTTTGACGGCCGCGATGATCAGTTCTTTAAAGAAGGCCATGCAGGCGATCACCCCGCGTGGGGATCAAAGGTCTTTGATTATGGGAAAAATGGCGTTGTGCATTTTCTCCTGTCCAATATTCGTTTCTGGATGGAAGAGTATCACTTTGATGGCTTCCGCTTTGATGGCGTTACCAGCATGATTTATCTGGATCATGGACTGGGCAGCGCGTTTACGGATTACAAACAGTATTTTTCCATGAATACGGATGTACAGGCCGTTGCCTACCTCCAGCTGGCCACCGAGCTGACGCATGAGCTTAAACGCGGTGCGTTATGCATTGCTGAAGAGATGAGCGGCATGCCGGGAATGTGTGTACCTGTCAAGGATGGAGGCATCGGCTTTGACTACCGCCTGAGCATGGGTCTGCCGGACTTCTTTATCAAAACCATCAAAGAAAAAGAAGACGGCCATTGGGATATGGGGCGCATGTATTACGAACTGATTTCCCGCCGCCCCAATGAGAAAAACATCGCTTATGCGGAAAGTCACGATCAGGCACTCGTTGGAGATAAGACCATCATGTTCCGATTGGCCGATAAGGAAATGTACTGGGGCATGAACCGCGGTTATGAGAACATGATTGTGGAGCGTGCCGTTGCACTGCACAAGATGATTCGCCTAGTCACCATTGCAGCAGGTGGAGAAGGCTATCTGAATTTCATGGGCAACGAGTTTGGTCATCCCGAATGGATTGATTTCCCGCGCGAGGGCAACGGCTGGAGCTTTGCTCATGCGCGGCGGCTGTGGTCGCTGGCGGAAAACGGTTATCTGCGTTATGAGCTTCTGGGAAACTTTGATAAGGCGATGATCGAGCTTGTGAAGAAGTATAAAGTGCTTGAGGCCGGAATGCCGCGCTGCCTTCGTCAGCACGAGGACGACCAGCTGCTGGCTTTTGAAAAGGCAGGCTGTATCTTTGCATTCAACTTCCATCCAACCCGTTCTCAAAATGCCATGTTCATCCCTGTGACGGAGCTGGGCGACTATGAAGTTGTGCTCTCTTCGGATGACAAGGCTTTCGGCGGCTATCAGAACATTGATAAATCTGTTGTGTATCACACATGGGCACATGCGCCTCAGATGGGCGATGGGTTTGTGATCTATCTGCCGGCTCGAACAGCGGTTGTGCTTCGCAAAGTGGAATCCTAACGAAGACAGTCAAAGCAGACAAACACTTCTTTTGAATAAAAAGGAGCGGTTTGTCTGCTTTTAATATGTCAGGTTGAAAAAAGTGTCTTGATTCTGATATAATAAAGAGCGTTTGCCAGAAGCGTTCAAATGATCGCTCTGCTTCGATTGCGCGGATAAAAGTATCGGTCAGGCGGCTTTGAAAGTTCTTTGCGGGGGATCAGAAAACACATGTTTTAACAGGATGCTTCAAGCGCTTTAAAATTGTTTTCTGGTCCTCATTTTCATGGATGATGATTTTCAGTCTATCTTATTATGGTTTGCGGATTGAGAAAACGATACTTTACATATTGGCCTTGTCCGTGATTGCGGAGCTGCCAGCGATCGTTCAGCGGCTTCACTGTTGATCACAAAATGGAAATCCGAGGATTTGGCGGCCAGTGCCGCAGGAGGTTTCAATCATATGCAGGTGCTTTTGTTGGGAGATATTACGGGGAAAAGTCGTGTCGGCATCCGAATGCTTACCCATGTGCTGGAAGAGGCTGGGCACGAGGTGCTGGCGCTTCCAACGGCGCTGGTCTCCAACATGCTCAATATGGGGCGGGCTGAAAAGCTGGATACGACTGAGTATCTGCTGCGCACATTGGAGATCTGGGAGAAAATGGATGTCAGGTATGAATGCGCATATATCGGTTATGTGACGGGCATCCATCAGGCTGAAATCCTGTGCGGGCTGGCGGACAGGATGCGTAAAAAGGGTATCCGCGTGGTGGTGGATCCGATTCTTGGGGACAACGGGACGATATACCGATCAATGACGCAGGAGCAAGTGCTGGGCATGAAGCGGCTGACGGAGCATGCTGACATCATAACGCCTAATCTCACGGAGGCCTGTCTGCTGGCCGGAACGGCAGACACAGACGGGATGAAGGCACTTTTGAAGCTGGCTGAAACGGGAAAGCAGGTGGTTATCACGTCCGCAAAGGACGAACAGAAAAACGATGCCGTGCTTTGCTGGGACGGGCGGAAAGCTTTTTCTGTGCCGTTCAAGCGCGTGCCAGGCACGCATTGGGGAACGGGGGATCGCTTCTGCGCGCTGCTGATGGATGCTTTGGGATCAGGAAAGACGTTGGAAAAAGCCGTACAGGAGGCCAGCGACGGTGTGGCGCGTGTGCTTTGTGAAAATAATCGTTGACAGTGATTGACAAAGCAGATATAATCATGAAGAAAATCGAAAAAAGGGAATGAAGTTCTCCCAGGGAAATCCGAACCGCTTTCAAGCTGATGACTTCTGCCATTACGCAGAAACTATCGGCTTTTTTGTTTGTCCGGCACATGGTCAGAATCAGCTGGAATGAGGATGAACCGAAGGGGAGAAGGCGGGAAAATTCCCGCAGAAAGGAACATATGCTGACATCACTTGCGTACATTTTTCTTCTTGGGCTGGCTATGGCAGCCATTTGTCAGAAGGTGAAACTGCCTCGAATCATCGGCATGCTGGTGACTGGAATTCTGCTGGGCCCCTATGTGCTGGGGCTGCTGGATGGATCTATTCTGGGGATTTCGGAAGATCTCCGCCAAATGGCGCTGGTGATCATCCTTATCAAAGCGGGATTGTCGTTGAACATAGCGGATTTAAAAGAGATCGGATACCCGGCTGTGCTGATGGCGTTTCTTCCGGCATTGTTTGAAATCGCGGCCTTTGTGCTGTTTGCACCGCTTGTTCTTTCTGTCAGCCGCATGGATGCGGCGATTATGGGCGCTGTACTGGGCGCGGTATCTCCGGCGGTTGTCGTGCCGCGTATGGTGGAGCTGATAGAGGAGGGCAGAGGAACGGATAAGCGCATTCCTCAGCTCATATTAGCGGGCGCATCGCTAGATGATGTGTTTGTAATTGTGCTGTTCACAACGTTTATTGGCATGGCACAGGGCGGAACGGCTCACCTGACAGATTTCATGCGCATTCCAGTGTCGATTGTCCTCGGGCTGGCCATTGGCGCATTGGCTGGCCTTCTATTGGCAGCTTTTTTTGAAACCAACTATGCACGTGCGCATACGGTTAGAAACAGCGTTAAGACGATCATCGTTCTGGGCGTTTCATTTCTGCTGTTGACAGTGGAAGACTGGATGGGCGGCATGATGTCGGGCCTTTTGTCAATTCTGAGCATGGCGCTGGTGTTGGCTATGCGCAGTGTGCCGGAAGTCACCGACCGCCTGAAAGCGAAGTATGGCAAGCTTTGGCTGGCGGCAGAGGTGCTTCTGTTCGTTCTGGTGGGTGCGGCCGTGGATATCCGGTATACGCTGAAAGCGGGAATGGGCGCGGCGCTGATGATCTTCTTGGGGCTGTTTTTCCGCTCCATCGGCGTGCTGCTCTGTCTGCTGGGCACCAATCTGAATATGAAAGAGCGTCTGTACTGCATCATTGCGTACCTGCCCAAGGCGACTGTTCAGGCGGCCATTGGAGGCGTGCCGCTTTCTCTTGGCTTGCCCTGCGGGAAGCTGACCTTGTCTGTGGCGGTGCTGTCGATTCTGCTGACGGCTCCCCTGGGCGCTTTCGGCATGGATATAAGCAGGGAGCATCTGCTTGAAAAGCAGAATGAAAAATAATGCACACATATCATTCTATTCATATTGACAAACTATGAAATGAGGGGTATAATCATCATGCATCAAGCGAAACGGAGGAAATGCACATGATGATCTCAACCAAGGGAAGGTATGCACTGCGCATTATGGTGGATATCGCGAAGTTTGGCGGCAATGGGCCTGTCAGCGTGCGTGAAATCGCCGGAAGGCAGGATATATCTGAAAAATACATGGAACAGATTGTCGGCGTGCTCACAAAGCGTGGACTTTTGCGCAGCATCCGAGGCGCTCAAGGCGGTTATTATCTTGCCAAGAAGGCGGAAGAAATCACCGTGGGCGATATCCTTCGCGCAACAGAAGGCGATCTGGCGCCGACGGAATGCGTTGCAGGGAAACCGTGCAAAAGAAGCGCGAGCTGTCCGTCTCATATGGTGTTCAAAAAGGTGTACAGCGCAATCAATGACGTGATTGATCACGTGAGGCTGTGCGACCTTGTCAGTGATCAAACAGAGGAATGAGGTATCCTTCATGATTTATATGGATAATGCGGCAACGACGCGTTTGGATGAGGGCGTTTTTGAAACGATGCGTCCTTATATGCTCGAACAGTTCTCTAACGCAGCCGGCACATACAGTTTTGCGCAAAAGAGCATTGAAGCAATTGAAAAGGCACGTGCGCAGGCAGCGCATGTAATCGGCGCAAAGGCGGCAGAAATTTACTTCACCAGCGGCGGCACAGAAAGCGATAACTGGGCGCTTAAAGGGATTGCAAAGGCATACGAGAAAAAAGGAAAACACCTGATTATTTCGGCTATTGAGCATCATGCCGTTCTGCACAGCGCCAAGGCACTGGAACGTGACGGCTGGGAAGTGACCATTTTGCCGGTCGATGCGGACGGACGTGTTTCGCTGGAAGCGCTGGAGGCGGCTATTCGCCCGGATACAGTCCTTGTGTCCATCATGGCGGCAAACAATGAGATTGGAACCATACAGCCGCTGGAGCAGATTGGCGCGATTGCAAAAAAACACGGCGTTCTCTTCCACACGGATGCAGTGCAGGCGTATGGCCATATTCCACTGGATGTGGATAAGATGCACATTGACCTTCTCTCTGCCAGCGCACATAAATTTCACGGGCCTAAGGGTGTTGGTTTTCTGTATGTCCGAAAAGGCGTAAGGCTGCTGCCGTTTATGGATGGCGGCGCGCAGGAAAAGAAGAAGCGCGCTGGCACATCGAATGTCCCGGGCATTGTCGGGCTGGGCGCTGCGGCTGAATGGGCAGAAAAGCACATGGATGAAAACATGCGGGCTGTCAGTGTCGTGCGCGATCACCTGATTGAGCGAATTGAAAACGAAATCCCGTATGTGAAGATCAATGGACACAGAACAGAGCGCCTGCCGGGAAACGTCAATGTCTGCTTTCGCTATATTGAAGGCGAAGGGATGCTGATGTTGCTGGACGCAAGGGGAATCTGCGCATCCAGCGGCTCCGCGTGCACCAGCGGCTCTCTGGATCCGTCTCATGTGCTGCTGGCCATTGGTCTGCCGCATGAGATTGCACATGGTTCTTTGAGGCTGTCTCTCAGTGAGGAAACGACGATGGAGGATGCTGATCAGGTGGTGGATGCGCTCAAGGAGATCATTCCAACGCTGCGTGCCATGTCGCCGCTGTATGCAGACTTTATCAATGAACAGAAATAATTCGGAGGACGAATCTAATGTATACGGAAAAAGTGATGGATCACTTCATGCACCCGCGTAATGTAGGCGAAATTGAAAATGCAAGCGGCACCGGCACGGTGGGCAACGCCAAGTGTGGCGATATCATGCGCATTTTTCTGGACATCGACGAGAATCAGGTGATCAGAGATGCCAAGTTTAAAACCTTTGGCTGCGGCGCGGCAATTGCAACCAGCTCGATGGCAACTGAAATGGTGATTGGCAAGACCGTGCAGGAAGCGCTGAAGGTTACGAATAAGGCGGTTATGGAAGCGCTTGATGGCTTGCCGCCTGTCAAGGTTCACTGCTCGCTTCTGGCAGAAGAGGCGGTTCATGCAGCGTTGTGGGATTATGCTCAGAAGAATAACCTTGTGATTGAAGGTTTGAAGCCGCCTGTTGATGATGTGGATGAACTGGAGCACGAAGAAGAATAAACATCTTTTCGATACATGCATAAAAAGACCATTCCGGCTGTGATGACAGTGGAATGGCCTTTTTGTTTATACTTCCATGGGAAAACACACAATGTTATGCATCCTCTGACAATCTTCATGTGAACAATGAAGATAAATCTGTTTTTCACGCAGCTGGAAACTTTAATCTGAAAGAATTTGGAAAACCATGTCTGTTGGCAGCATGAATGCTTACATGATCTACCCCAGAGGTGGTATCCGGCGGAGAGTGCCTCGCATTTTACAGGGGAGAATGCTTCCTGATCAGATCGTGCTTTATAAGGGGCGACTGTCTGACTTGTAAGCGTGTTGACGTTGAGGCGTGACGGATATAGCAGGATGTACCAGTTTTGTGTTTACTGCTGAAGAAGTCGGATGCCGCTTTCGGTTTTTTCTGTGGTAAATACAGTGTTTGCGCCAGCGGAAATGCATCCGGTAAATTCGATGTCAAATCCCGGATAACCGGTGATACAGGCGATGACGGAATGGCCGCGCGTAAAGATCAGCTGGGTCATATTTTCTGATACGGTTTCCTTGATGAACAGGCTGTGCATGCCCAGCGCATGTTCGATGTCCGATTTGGAGGTATAAGGCGGAAAGAAATATACTTCATCCCATTCAAACGGCACAATATCCTCAAGCGTCACCTGCTGAGCATCTTCAAGGGCAAGGACTGCGCGTTTAAGAGACTGTGTGCGGTGATAAAATGTGCCGCAATAAACGGCAGATACGGCAAGCACCGCGATCAAAATGAGAGCAACCCATTTTTTCATGAAAAACAAAACTCCTTTTTGCAAAAGGCGGGTTTACGAATCGTTGCGAAGGGCAGACCCCGGGGTTGTTTCTCCGATGGGTGGTGTTTCGGCAGGATCTGGAATTTGCGGAGATTCAGAAGCGTCCGGTGTATTGTCCGGGATGGAAGGCTGCGGGGAGTCAGGCTCTGTGCTCGGATCAGGGGGATTCGGCGATTTAGAAGGGTCTACAGCATCTGGAGTGTTTGTTTCCAGAGGCGTGGATGTCGGTTTCGGCGCGGCATGAGGCGCGGGAGTCTCCTGTTCGTCAGGAACGGACAGATTGTCATTCGGTGTGGGCAGAGGATAGGGAAGGGAAGCCGTGATTTGTGGAAGCGGCGTCACAGCTGGAGTTTCAGAAAGATCTTGATAGGTTGCGGCACCGTCCTGAAGAAAACAGTTGTCCAGACGGAGGTGCGAATTGTCGCCTTCATGGACCACAAGGAGGGATTGACCGGGATGTGCGATCTTTTCAGACGCGCTGCCGCCGCGCAGTTCACCGGAGATGTTGACGTTGGAGCGGTCGCCGGCGTTCATCAAAATGAGCGCATCTCCGCCGTAGGTTTCGCCATTTCCGCCCCAAATGCTGCCCTGAATGCCAATGCTGACGGTATCCGTCATTGCAACCAGCTGAACGCCATCTCCGCCAATGGATGCGCTGCCGCCTTTGATGCTGCCGTCAACGGTGATGAACGCATTGCCGGACAGGTTATACAGGTTGAGGCCGTTTCCGCCCATGACAGTCCCTTCGCCGCCGGAAATGGAGCCGGAGAGCAGCATGGTGCCGGAGGTTGTAAGCGGGGCAACGGTCAGCCCGGGGCCGCCTGTCGCGCCGCTGCCGCCGATCACGGTGCCTTCCATGCTGACATACAGGTCACCGCCGCTGTGGGAGATATACAGGCCGGAATTGGCTGTGCCGCCGGAAATTTTGCAGCCGGGGCTGATGAGAAGAGAACCGCTTCCGGAGAAGTCAAGACCATTGCAGCCGTCTGCACCGGTAACGCGAACATCTCCCTGAAGCTCAATGTGCGAGGTGCCGGCGATGCGAAGCGTATCGACAAGGTCGATTTCTGAAAATATAGCCGATGAATTGAATAGCTGCAGGCCGCTGATCGAAGCGCGTTCGCCGTCAGAGGTGATGTGGATCGGGGCAGGCAGGCAGAGCATTTCACCATCCGGGGCATACAGGCGGCCGGAAATCAGCAAAACATCGCCAGATTCGGCTGACATGGCAAGATCGGCCATCTGATTATATGTGAAAGCGGGGCCGAGCGTCTCTGCTTCTGCTGAAGAAAAAGCAAGCAGGACAAGAAAAAAGAAAAGCACCGCAAAGCGTTTGTTCACAGGAAGACTCCCTCCAAACCATTGATGATAACATTATAACACAGGCCTAAAAGCGGAGCAATAGGAAGCCCGGATTGGCACGAAAAATGAAAAAAAGAAAAATTCTGATGGTTTTCTGAAATATTGAGAATAGACTGAAGAGGAAAAAAACAAAGGAGAGAAAAAACATGGAAAACACAGTCAAAAAAGGTTTGTCAGGGACAGCGCTCAAGTGGATTGCGCTTGTTTTGATGACGCTGGATCACATTCATTACATCTTTGGATTTACAGGCATTGTGCCGGAAGCATTCAGCATGGCAGGTCGATTGGCGGCGCCGCTGTTCCTGTTTTGTCTGATAGAAGGATTTTCTCATACGCATGACAGAAAGGCATATTTTTTGAAAATTTATCTGCTGTCTGTCGGCATGATGTTGATGATGTTTTTGCTGGGCGGATTTGCAAGGCGTGCAGATAACTTCTTCCCGCGCAATGGCATGATGACGACTTTTGCACTGCTTCTCATCATCTGGCAGGGCATGGATGATTTGCAAGCGCGCCATTATGGAAAAGGCATGCTGGAGTGCCTGCTGCCGCTGATTTGGCCGATTTTCGCTATGAAGCTGCAGAAGGATCTCCCGGCTCCCGGCATCTGGCTGATGTACTCCCTTGTTCCGACATGGGGTGTTACACCGGATGCGATGCTGCCGTTTATTCTTATCGGCATGGTGATGTATGCGCTTAGAAAGAAGCGGGTTTGGCAGGTATCGGCCTTTGTTGTTCTGACGTTCCTGCATGATTTTGTCTACGTGGGCAGTATGGTTGCGCGCGTGATGCCGGATTTTGCACCGGTGCAGATGCTGACAATGTATTATGAATGGTTCAGCATATTTTCTGCTCCACTTATGTTGTGCTATAATGGACAGAGAGGCCGGGGCATGAAGAAGCTGTTTTATATATACTATCCGGTTCATATCTACATTTTCTATATGATATCCTGCCTGATGATGGCATAAGGGGCGAAAGAGATGGCAAACATTCTGGTTGTGGACGACGAGGCGGACATGCGGGTACTGCTTCAAACAGTGCTGGAGCGTGATGGACATGTGGTGCAGACGCTGAGCGCCGGCGAACAGATTGAGGAAAGGCATGAACATTGGGCAGACCTTCTCATTCTGGATGTGATGATGCCGGGGGAGGATGGTTTTTCAATCTGCCGCCGCATTCGGGAAAGGCTGAATTGTCCGATTCTGTTTTTGACGGCCAAATCAGAAGAGGCAGATGTGCTCGTGGGATTCGGCGCAGGCGGTGATGATTACATTGTAAAACCTTTTCGCGTGGCGGAGCTGCGGGCGCGTGTATCGGCGCATTTGCGCAGACAGCAGCGTGTGCCCAGCCACAGAATTTTGCGCGGCAGCTGGGTACTTGATTTGGACGAGAGGACTGTATCCTGCGGCGGAACATCGGTGCGCCTGACGCGCGGAGAGTTTGATATTTGTGCGCATCTTGCGCTTTATGCTGGACAGACGTTTTCCAAAGAACAGATTTATGAAGCCGTCTTTGGTTTTGACGGCGAGTCAGACAGCGCGGGCATTGCGGAATATATCCGAAGCATTCGCGCCAAGATGCGCACAGCCGGGAGCAGCCCGATTGAAACAGTTTGGGGAGTGGGATACAGATGGGCAAAGGAAAACGGCCAATCGGCTTAAAGACTGTTTTTCTGCGTTTTCTTGTGGTGACAGGCGCGGCGATGGCGGCTGCTGGCGTGTTGTGGTGGCTCGGCATAGGGATATTGATGAACATGGGTGCTGTGCTTCCGGCGTATACGGCGGAGAAAAATGTGCAGACTGTACTTCAAACGCCTGAGGCGGGTATACCCTACTATTATAAATGGGCCTTTTTTGATGCGGATGGTGAGCTGACTGCGCGTTCAGCCGACATGAGCGTGCAGGAGGCACAGAAAGCGCTTCAGGGGCGGAATGCGGCGCACATCCCTTATACCGACTATTACGCATCGCGCGTCTTTGAAGATGGCAGGATGCTGATTTTGCAGTATGATTACAGCGTGCCCTATGGCAGCGCATGGGCACAGAATCATCTTCCGGATTTTCAAATCAGCATGTTTTGTTTGCTGATTCTGGCCTGGGCCGGTGTGGCTGCGTTGTTTGCACATCGGTATGCACGGCTTCTTGAAGGAGACGCACAGAAACTGACGGAGGCGGTGAAAGCGATTGAAGAAGAACGGCTGGACATACCGGTGGCGCAGAATGCGCGGGTGCGCGAACTGGGCGGCGCACTGGCAGCCATAGAGCATCTTCGTGCAAGCCTTGCGCAGTCGCTGAAAAAGCAGTGGGAGATGGAGCAGCAGCGCAGCAGGGAAATGGCAGCACTGGCGCACGACCTGAAAACGCCGCTGACAATTATCCGCGGCAATGCGGAATTGCTGATGGAAGAGGAAGAAATGCCGGAAGCCCAGGCAATTTTCAGAAGCGCGGAACACATGTACGGCTATATTGAGCGCCTTCGTGCGATGACGATGCAGGAAAAAGCAGAAGATAAAAAACAGAAGCGCGATCTTGCTGAGTTTTCAGAAGACTGGAAGCTGATGGGACAGGGGCTCTGCGCGCCGAAAGGACTGACGTTTGAAGCAGAATCGGCGGGCGGAACCTGCCTTGTTGAGCGGGAAAGGCTTTCGCGAGCCGTGTTCAATCTGCTTGACAATGCAGCGCGATTGGCCAGAAGCATGGTCAGGCTGGAAGTGAGCCGATCGGATCAGGAAATCAGGATTGCGGTTGAGGACGATGGCCCCGGCTTCACAAAGGAGGCGCTTTGCCGAGCGGGTGAACTGTTTTTCACGGAAGAGAAAGAGCGTCCGCGAGATGGGCACAGCGGCCTGGGGCTGGCTTTCGCGCGCCAGACGGCACAGCAGCATGGGGGATATCTTGTTTTTGAAAACAGGAAAAACGGCGGTGCTTCCGCGATTATTGTTTTGCCGGCTGCCGAGAAAAAACGCGATTAAAACAAAATATTTAAATATTTTTATGCGGAGCGGACGAAATTTGTCCGCTTTTTCTTACTTCATCGAATAAGAGCTTTGCAAATGTGTGCAAATCGGCTATAATGGAAATAACATATTGTGAGTTCGCAAGAAGGAGCGATAGCTTTGAGCGATTATATCATCGAAATGCTGCACATTACCAAGGAGTTCCCCGGGATTGTCGCCAACGACGACATCACTCTGCAGCTCAAAAAGGGTGAAATCCATGCCCTTTTGGGGGAAAATGGTGCGGGCAAGTCTACGCTGATGAGTGTTCTTTTCGGCCTGTATCAGCCTGAAAAAGGCGAAATCCGAAAAAATGGCGAAGTGGTTCACATCACGAACCCCAACGATGCCAATGCTCTGGGCATCGGCATGGTGCATCAGCACTTTAAGCTGGTGGAAGTGTTTTCAGTGCTTGACAACATCATTCTTGGCGTTGAACCGGCAAGCAAAAGATTGGGCTTTTTGCAGAAGACCGAAGCCCGCAAAAAGGTCGTTGAGCTCAGCGAGCGCTATGGTCTGAAGGTTGACCCTGATGCCATGGTGGAGGATATCACAGTCGGCATGCAGCAGCGTACCGAGATTTTAAAGATGCTCTATCGGGATAACGAAGTGCTGATCTTTGACGAGCCGACGGCTGTTTTGACGCCGCAGGAAATCGATGAGCTGATGAAGATCATGAAGGAATTGAGCAAAGAGGGCAAGTCTATTCTTTTTATCACCCATAAGCTTGACGAAATCAAGGCTGTTGCCGACCGATGCACGGTTTTGCGCAAGGGCAGGTTTATCGGCACGGTGGACGTTGCATCAACCAGCAAGGAAGAGCTGAGCGAGATGATGGTCGGCCGCAAGGTGCAGCTTGTCATGGACAAGAAGCCCATGCAGTCAGGCGAGAGCGTGCTTTCCGTTCAGAATCTGACGGTAAAGAGCAAGCGCCATGGAAAGCCCGTGGTCAACGACGTGTCCTTCAATGTCAGGCGAGGAGAAATCTGCTGCATTGCAGGCATTGACGGCAACGGACAGAGCGAACTGGTGTATGCGCTCACAGGTCTGATGAAGCCGGAGAGTGGCCACATCTTTCTCAATAATAAAGATATTACGCGCCTGTCTGTGCGCCAGCGCAACGAGTCCGGCCTGAGCCATATTCCTGAGGACAGGCATAAGCACGGGCTTGTCTTGGATTATTCGCTTGAAAACAACCTCGTTTTGAAGCGGTATTTCCATAAGGAATTCTCCAATCACGGCTTCCTCAAGTTCAAAGAAATCAGGCAGTATGCCAATGGTTTGATTGAGCGCTTTGATGTGCGTTCGGGTCAAGGACCCATCACCATGGCGCGCAGCATGTCCGGCGGCAACCAGCAGAAGGCGATCATTGCACGTGAAGTGGATTTGGGAAATGATCTTTTAATTGCCGTTCAGCCCACGCGCGGCCTCGATGTCGGTGCAATTGAGTACATCAGAAAAGAACTGCTGGCTCAGCGCGATGCGGGCAAGGCGGTGTTGCTTGTTTCGCTGGAACTGGATGAAGTGCTGGAGGTGCCCGATCGCATTCTGGTCATGTTTGAAGGAGCGATTGTGGGCGAATTGGATCCGCAGCACACCAGCGCCCAGGAGCTTGGCCTGTATATGGCAGGCGCCCAGCGCAACGTTTAAAGGAGGAAAGCAGTCATGGAAAAGAAAAAAGAGCCTATTGGCAGCCGTCTGGCTTCCTCTGAAGGATTTCTCTCTGTTGCAGCTTCACTGATCTGCGTCGTGATTGGACTGCTGCTGGGGCTTGTGGTGCTGGCGCTCATCAACGCCGAGCATGCCTTTGGCGATGGCCTGATGGTTATTTTAAAGAGCGGTTTCAAGAGTCCGCGCAACATGGGCACCGTGCTGTCCAACGCAGCACCGCTGATTATGACCGGCTTGTCTGTTGGTTTTGCGTTTAAAACAGGCCTTTTCAACATTGGTGCAGCAGGTCAGTACACGCTTGGAGCCTTTGGCGCGCTTTATTGTGCGCTGGTGCTCCATCTTCCGTGGTATCTGTGCCTGATGGCGGCCATGATTATGGGTGCGCTGTGGGGAATGATTCCGGGCGTTTTCAAGGCGTATCTCAACATCAACGAGGTTATTACCTCTATTATGTTCAACTGGATCGGCCTGTATATGGTCAACGACATCATGTACGGCAAGGGCAAGAGCCCCATGTATGACATGGCGACCACAAAGACGTACAGCCTGCGCAAGGCCGCACCGGAAGCTATGATCCCCGACTTCGGTCTAAGCGAGAAATTTGGCCGCCTTCAGTCGGTGACGATTGCCATTTTCATCGCCATTGCGCTGGCGATTATTGTGTACATCGTGCTCAACAAGACGACGTTCGGCTATGAACTGAAAGCTTGTGGCCTCAATAAGAATGCTGCAAAGTATGCCGGAATCAACGATAAGCGCAACATCATTGCTTCCATGGCAATCGCAGGTGCGCTGGCGGGTATAGGTGCCGGCCTGTTTTATCTGTCGACCGTAGCAGAATGGAACCCGCAGGTGTCTACGGCGCTGCCGGTGATGGGCTTTAACGGCATCAGCGTGGCGCTGCTGGCCTGTTCCAACCCGATTGCTACCATTTTCTCATCCCTGTTTGTTTCGTACATCACTGTTGGCGGAACCAAGCTCTCCACGCAGTATTTTACTAAGGAGATTGCGGATGTAATTACCGCAATTATCATCTATCTGTGCGCATTTTCTCTGCTGTTCAAGAACAAGATTCGCGCGGTTCTGATGGGTAAACACCATGATGCTGTGAAGGGAGGGAAGGACTGATGTTTCTTCTTCTGAAATATACGCTTCTGTACACGGTGGTTTTGATGATGGTTGCGCTGGGCGGCATGTTCTCTGAGCGAAGCGGCATTATCAACATCGCGCTGGAAGGCATCATGGTTATCGGCGGCCTGATCGGCGTCATGGCCATTCAGTTGATGCCAGCGGGCGCAAATGCTTTTGCGGTTGTGACGGTTTCTGTGCTGGCGGCGGCGCTGGCGGGTATGATTTATTCTGCGCTGCTGGCCTTTGCGTCCATCAATCTGAATGCAGACCAGACCATCGGCGGAACAGCGCTGAATATGCTTGCAACAGCGCTGGCAATGGTCATCGCCAAGGGCTTTAACGGCTCCGCTTCTGCGAAGCTGGATTATTCCAACCGGACTTTCATTTATGAGTTCGGTCCGCTGACGGTGAATGTGTTCCTGTTCATTGGCATTGTGATCCTGATCGTGTCTTATATCGTACTGTATAAGACGCGCTTGGGGCTGCGTCTGCGCGCGTGCGGCGAGCATCCGCAGGCAGCAGACAGCGTTGGTATAAATGTTTATAAAATGCGCTATATCGGCGTTCTGATTTCCGGCTTGCTGGGCGGCATTGGCGGCATGGCATACATTGTCCCGGCTGTTTCCAGCTGGAACTTTGAAGTCGGTGTGTCCGGCGCAGGTTTCCTTGCGTTGGCCGTCATGATTTTCGGTCAATGGAAGCCGGGCAGGATTTTCTTTGCGGCGATTTTCTTTGCGCTGTTTAAGTCTTTGGCCAATATTGCCAGCTCTATCCCAATGCTGGCAGATTTGGGCTGGACACAGAATATGTACAACATGATTCCATTCATTGCTTCGATGGTCATACTTGCATTTACCAGCAAGAAGTCCCGCGCGCCGAAGGCGGAGGGCATTCCTTACGACAAGGGTTCCAGATAACCGATATGAATAAAAGGAGCAGAGCATTTGTTTTTAGATGTTCTGTTTCTTTTTTATTTGAAAAATGAAAATGAGAATGTCTTTAAAAGAAATGGTGTGTAATTTGAAGAAAAGAAGCGAAAATTTGAAAAATAATCTTGACCTGGCATCAGGTGCAGGGCTTAAAATGCGTGATGAAAGGAGGAGAAAGCCAATTGAATATGAAACAGGCTGAGACGCTTTCAGGAATATCCAGACGAAATATTCGGTTTTATGAGGATAAAGGACTGCTGCATCCTCAGCGCAACGCAGGAAATGATTACAGAGAGTATACGCAGAAGGACATTGATGCGCTGAAACTCATTCGGATGCTCAGAATGTTGGATATTTCGCTGGAAGAAATTAAAGATGTTCTGGACGGACAAATGACCGTACAGGAAGCGGCAGCGGCACAGGCCATGACGCTCAGGGAGAATATGAGCCGCATCAAGGCAGCAATTGATGACTGCGAAATGCTCGAAAGAATGGAGACAGTGGGCAAGGAAGAGGTGGAAAATATGCTCAAGCACATGGATGGACAGAATGATTCGCTCTTTGCTGCATGGAAGAAGGATTATAAGCAGATGGCCGATGCAGAAGGGAAGAAACTGTTTACGATTGTTCCGGACGGGTCGGTGACAACGCCAGAAGAGTTTGTGCAGGAGCTGCGCAGCTACGCGGATAAAAACCATCTGGATTTGACCATCACCAAAGGGGGGATGTATCCAGAGTTCACGATTTCAGACATTGAGTACACGGCTGAGCGCATTTATACGCGCATCGGGCCTGCCCCGGTGGCTGTGATTCGGTGCAGCGCGAAGCATCCTGAAACGCTGGATCACCCGGGAAGAAAGCAGAAGGTCATGAAGGCGATTCATCACAGCTGGATTTATCTCCTTTATCTGCCGTTTGTCATCGTGACATTCCGCATGTGTGGCGGCATGAATATGTTTACGGATTGGAAGAATCTCGTGCTCTTTCTCAGCATCATCATTGTGATGGGCATGATGGTGTTCAGGTATAAGTATTTCCATGAAAATGAAAAGCGATGATCGAACGCTGTTGAATCTGAACAGGAAAAAGAAGGATTTAAAAAAGACAGGACACTCGAAGAATCGGGTGTCCTGTTTTAATGTGATTCGGGAAAAACTTACCAATCCGTGCGCCAGCCATCCTTATATTCTCGAACGGAGTCGATCTGCCAGAAGCAGGCCCATTCTGTTTTGGAATCGGTCGTGTGCAAAACGGGATGAATACTGGTGATGACGGGGTGAAAGGCGTACTCTGTAATGCTTTTATCAATCAGAAAGGGCTGATCCTCTTCCTGAAAAGAAACATCCACAGCGGCATTGCCTTCAAGGAATAGGCGGACGGCTTCCTGTGCGCTGTATGCAGAGGTCAGCGGATAACCGGGGGAGATGAAATTTACCCGCTCTAAAAGGTCATCTGTGTCTGGGCGCGGGCGGCGTTGTTTCAGTTCCGGGATACAGTCAGTAGTGGCTTTCACAAGGATTCCGCTGTCGGAAACGGTCGCGGAAGCTCCGACGTGATAGGCAATTCCGGCATCCGGTTCATCGGCATAGCCTGCGGGGTAAGATAGCCATGGGCGAATGGGAATCCCGTTCAGACAGACGGTAAACTCAACCACGGTGTAGGCCGTCTGTTTGGGGTAAAATTTTTTAGCCCGATTGTACTGGGCGCGGTCTCTTTTCAGAAAATGTTCCGTGTTGGAAAATGCATGCGTGTAGAAAGGAAGTTGTTCATCCAGTCGTGCTTCAATGTCATACGGGCGGCTGATGTTCTCCGGCGTGCGCACAACCTCCACACCCAGCGCATCGAAATAAGCCAGCGCAATGTCAATGGCCTGCTTTTTTGCATCTTCTGGGGAAATGTCAGCGGAAGCTTCGGCATTCCAGTTCCCTTCATAAATTGTGCCGTCCCGGTTATTGCTGAACTGGCCCTTTGTGGTTTGACCGGCGGCTTTCAGCGCTTTCTGCATATCCTTCTTGCTGAAAAAGCGGAAACCGATCTCAAACAGGTCGTCAGGGATGGTTTCGGGTGGAACGGGGCAGTCGAATTGACAGGTGTAGACTTCGCCGGAGCGATGGGTGGCCTGCACAGAGCCTGTCAGGCGGCCGTTTTCCTCAGTGATGCCCTCCGGCCAGACGGATTCTGCGCAGGCGGCAGAGGTGAGCAGGAGAAGGGCAAACAGCTCAATTATAAAACGTTTCATACGCATTCCTCCATGTTTCTTCGTCCGGGGCGGCGATCCGGCAGGTGAGCGTGCTGGTTTCCAGCGTTTCTTTGGTGTTGTAATCGCGGATCAAAACGGGGGTTTCCAGCGTCAGCATGCCGTCATCCAGCAAAGAAGTGTAAATTTCAGGGGTCAGCATGTCCAGATAGGCGTCCACATAAAACGTTTCACCTTTGCCATCGTACAGGTGATCCGACGAACCTATGCACATCTGACCGCCGAGTGTCCATTCATCCGCAGTAAACAGGTGAACGGGACGCCCTTCGGCCCATTCTGTGACGGGGAGAATCTGTCCGTCGATCCAGATATGATCAGTGCGTTCACCATCCACACCAAGATTGTCCCGACAGACGGTTAAAGCATCTTCCGTGCCTGTCAGGGAGTAGACAAAGGACAGGGTCAGCTCGTCCAGATTCCACACAGCATCGCTGAGCGCAGCGGTGAGCAGAGCACCGTCATAGCTGATTTGTGAGCCTTCGGCTGTCAGCGGGGATTCAATCGGGTCGGGTTCAGAAATTCTCTCCGTGCGGAAGAACTGTACATCCAGAAACTTTGCTCCGACAGCCATGGAGGAGAACAGGGCGATCATCAACAGCGTGAGCAGGAGCACAAGACGCTTTCTGGCCCGGTAGAGCTGCGTTTTCAGAACCGATTCGGAAGTGCCCGTCGCTTCGGAAAGCTCTTTGATTGTATAGCCAATGCGATGATGAAGCAGCAGCAGGCGTCTGTCGCGCGTGGGAAGCTGAGCAAGCGCGTCGAAAAGCATGTCGTCCTCGTGCGGGAATGCAGCCGTCTCCTGCACAGACAAAGTATGCAGGGTGTCCTGCTCCTTCTTCCGGCTGCGCTGGATTTGATAGCAGCAGTTAATTAAAATTCTGTACAGCCATGCATCGAAAGCATCTTCGTTTTTGAGCTGAGGCAGGTGTTCCCATGCGTTCAGAATGGCGTTCTGTACGGCGTCTTCACAGTCATCACGGGGCAGAAGGGTTCGGGCGGTGCGCAGGAGCTTTTTCCGGCTGTCCGTGACCCGGCGGGTGAATTCTGTCTGTGTCATTTTATGAGACTCCTTTTTTGTGTTCTATGAGATAGATGCACAGGAAGGACGAAGGTAAACAACCTAGCGAAAAAAATGAAAAAAAACAACCCGGCATACTGCTGCCGGGTTGTAAAGAAAAACATTTTGCTTTTGTTTTCTCCGGTGCGCAGTTTCTGCCGTCCGAAGACGGAAAGGTTTTCCGGAAAAAATGCGGGGTTAGAACTCTTTGTTCTCGTACCTTCTGCACCAGCAGTACTTACTGACGGCGCTTCTCTGGGCGGTCACACCGCTGAGTATTGACTGTATGTATGTCGGCAGAAATTCATCATATTTGACTTCCAGCACCTCTACAGGATCGTCAAACACAGGGTAGGTAGGCAGGTTGGGATTAAACAGATCTTTGGAGAAGAGACCTGTGCGCAGCTGCTTGTCAAACGTGATGCGCAGCTCTTCGGCGGGGTGAATATATGCCTCGCGGATATAGTCCACGATAACCGCCGGGCGCAGGAGCCGCGTGCGCATTTCTCTGTACATATCATGCAGGAGTGGGTGGCGCATGCGCTGCAAACCTTCCGGATCACCTGCGATCAGCTGCTCGGCCAGATCGCGGGGGATGGAAACAGATTGTTTGGAGATCAGGTCGCCATATTTGCTCTTGCATTCCAGTTTGATGACCTTGTCGGAGAAGTTGTAAATGCGGATGCGGTACTTTTTGCGGTTGCCCACGCCTGCAATCTTTTCTTCCAGCGCATCGTCGTTGATGGTGTCAAAATACAGAGAGCGGATGAGGTACTCGTTGTTCTCGTCACCGTTTGGATCCAGCTGCATCACGGGCTTCAAAACGCTGCGAAGAACGGAAAGCTCCGCCGGAGTGATGAGGTATTTCAGCTCGTGCCGCAGAGGAATATTGCGAACAGTCGGCATAAGTGCCTCCTTAGTTGCCCGCTTCGGACTGGCAGGCGATCAGCGTGGCGTTATGAACACCTTCGGTATCCAGAAGCTTGTTGACAATATCAAAGCGTTCGCGGAGCTGCACTTCCACGGTCAGCTCCACGCCGCCCGGCGTCACGGTCTTGGAACGCAGACGCTGCACCTTGATGCGGCGGATGAAGTCCATGACCTCGGCCTCGGCAGAAGCGTCGTAGTGCGTCACCAACAGGAAGGTGTTCGGGCTGCGAAGGCGGAAGAAGGACATGGCCAGCATGGCGATAGAAATACCCATTACAACGACCAGCGCAATGGTGTACAGTTCAGCACCCAGCAGAATGCCCATGGTCAGGCTCCAGAACATGTAGGCGGTGTCCATCGGGTCTTTGATGGCGGTACGGAAACGGACGATGGACAGAGCGCCCACCATACCCATGGACAGCGCAATGTTGGACTTGATGCACATGACGACGGGCGTGGTAATCATGCAGAGCATGACCAGCGTGTTGGCAAAGGACGGGGAGAAGAGCACGCCGCGGAAAGCCTTGCGGTAGACCAGTGCGATGATCATGCCGACGATGAAGCCCATCAAAAGGGCAAGCACCATCTTCATCGGGGTCAGGCTCGCCATCTGTTGGGCGAACCATTCGGCGGCATTGGCGTCATTGATGATGTTTTTCATAGGGGGAATCCTCCTTATTGGGTGGTTTAGCGCTGAGCAAAGGGCGCCTCGATTTTAAGCAGTTTGATGCAGAACGCAAAAGGATCATTCTGCATCAGGATTGGGCGGGCAGGGGCCGAAGTAGTTGATCATCTGTTCTTCGGTCAGGTTGAAATACTGGATGATTTCCTGCCAGATGTAATACGGACGGCGCGGAAAGATTCGGGTAATCGCACGCTCGCAGCGGGACACCCAGTAATTGTAGCCGCCTTCCGGGTTCTTGGGTTGGTCAAAGCTGATCTTGGGATGCACTTCGGCGGCCCAGCGCTGCATGTGCATCGTCATTTCCGGCTTGATTTCCGCGATCATTTCATTGAACAAATTGGTCAGGTTCTCCGTGGTAAAGACAGTCTGGAACAGCTCACCATAGCGCTTGAGGAACTTATCCTGAACTTCCGGCACCTTGATGAGCTTTCTCATGAAGATGTTGGAGACGATGTGGGCATGTCCCATGCCCTTTTCGTCGAGCATGAAGGCCACGCCGCCGGCAATGTTCTTCTTGTCCAGCATGACATTGAAGAAGCCCCAGTCGGAGTCATAGAACAGATAGCGCCATTTTCCATCACCGGATTTGTCGTTTTTGTAGAAGCGAATGTTGCCCGGGTCGGTGTTTCCAAAGAACGATTCAAATATGAAATAGTCGATCATGTTATCCAGGTCAATCTTGGACACAAGATATTCATACGCTTCGGGGTCTGTTGCAGGGTCATGCGTCTTGGCGTATTCGTACAGTTCTTTATACTCTTTCCTGCTGCCCTGATTGATTTGGCTGGAAGAAAGGCCATCGGATTCCAGCATTGTGATATCATCGGGGTTGTCCCAGCCTTCATGCTGGGCGACCATGTTGACGCCTGCGCGTTCACGCATGTTGTAATGCCCCCAGTATTCGCCGTTGATGTAGACGATGACCGGACGCCATGCTTCGTTGGCCACGGTTGAACCTGCCTGATCAATGAGGCGCGCCTGCATGCCGTCGATGACACGCGTATACAAACCATCCTGACCGCCGTTTCTCAGAATAAAACTGGCATAGGACGTGTAGGGGCGATCTTCAAAAAGCGGATAATCAAAGGAGCCTTTGCCATACTGGCCGTCTGCCTTGATGTACATGCTCTTTTGAGGCATATCCAGAGAGTAGTTGCCCATGGCGCGGAAGGTCATGCCCTGGCTGAACTGCTGAACGCCCTGTTCATCGTAATATTCAACCCAGCCGCCGAACCAGTTTTTCTGCCAGTATGTCGCATTTTTCCATGCGGGCTTTGTGTTTTCGCGGTCGATATTAGGACCGTCCGCGAACATGCCCGTTTCATCATTCCAAAGGTTATTCGGATCGGTTGTCAGGCAGACAATAGGCATGGTGTGATAGACGGAAATGAGATATGTCTGAGAGACAACGTGGGACGGCTCAACGCCTTCGCGATAGGCACGCGCGCGCACAACAGTGGTTTCTTCGATGGGGATCGGCTCGGAGTAGACGGGGGAAGACTCTGTCGGGTCGCTGCCGTCCATTGTATAGCGCACGATGCTGTTTTCTGGCACCTTGATGGTTACGCTGCTGTCTCCTTCGAGCGGACGGTCAAAGAGGCCGCCCGGCGTTTCAAACTCAGGTACACTGGCATAGCCGATAAAGCCGGAATTGTTTGCCAGACCCGGGGTAGGGCTGGAATAGTAGAACAGGCCGGCTTGTCCAAGCGTGCGCCCATAGGAAGTGTCGTCATAAAGCTGAGGAACGACAACCTTGTCCAGAATCTGGCCGGAAGGAGAGGAAAGCACGACAGTCTCACCGGATTTGGCGAGGTTGTAGTTGGTAAAATAATAAACGCCGTCCTTTGTCGTCTGCGTCGTATCGCAGTAAATGACAAGGTAGCTGTTGTTTTCGATGGTGATGTCAGGAAACTGCCATTTGCGGGGCTTCTTAATGTTGTCGGACAGGCCGTAACCTTTAAGGTTAACGGCCTGCCCGCTCATGTTGTAGATCTCGATGTAGTCATAAGGATTATTGACGTTAGGGCCGGTCACGTGTTGATTGCCGGTCATGACTTCTGTGATATACAGGCCGGAGGTGTTGGCCAGGCAGAGCGAAGTGTCCATGGCAATTTCGCCCGAACGCGTGTTGGGCAGCCCCGGCGTGGGGGAGGTGAAGCGTTTAAAGCCGCCGCCCTCGCTGCGGCCCCAGGAGGTGTCAGCCTCAAGCATGTCATACGTCACAAGATCGAGCATTCGGCCCTGCACATCGGAAAGGATAACCGTTTCCTTGTCGGAGCGAAGGCGGAAACCGGCGTGCGGCCAGCTCCCGCTGGCGGCTGGACGATCCTTGCCGGAAGCAAAAACAACGAAGTAACCGTTTGGCTCAATCACACTGCCCTGCGGGAAACGCCACTTGAGCAGCGAATCCGGGTTGTCGCTGAGGGCATAGTTGGAAAGATCAATCGGCTTGGAGGACGTGTTGTGCAGCTCAATCCAGTCGGGATATTCGCCGTCCTCGTCCTTGAGGGTTGTAATGGAAGAGGCACAGATTTCGTTGATCACAAGTGCGCCGGTTTCAAGCACGGTGGACGCGCGGAATTCTGCATAGCCTTCCTGCGTGTTTTCGTATCCGGGGGAATACTGGTCGGTGATGATGTAGTTATCTTCGCCAATCCAGCTGTAGGACATATTGTGATCCATGACGGGGAGGGGAAGCTCCTGAAAAGCAACGCCGTCGCTTCCGAAGAGGTAAAGCGTGTCTCCGGAGGAAGAAAGCTTGAATTTTCCGTGCAGCGTTTGGCCGGCAGTGTTTTTGTTTTCGTCAGACGCGAAGACAATCACATGTTCGCCGGGCTGAAGGGTCATATCCGGGAAAACGAAGATGATTTTGTCTGCCCGGTCTGACAGGCCATAGCCTTTGAGCTCAATGGGAGAATCGCCTGTGTTTTTAATTTCAACCCAGTCTGGGAAAGCGCCCGTTTCATCGGGGAAGGCGGAGCGGTTGGAGGACATGGCCTCTGTGATGCGCAGCGCCCTGTTGCCGCTGGAAACGGCTTCTTCGTCAATGGCCGTGCCGGAGAGGTTCGCAGCGGGGGAAATGTCCGGCTTGGGGGCAAAGAAAATCATCAGAAGTACAGCGGCAGACAATCCGATTAACAGCGGCAGCGTGCCGCGCCGGGGCTTCTCGCGCCGAAGCGCGGGATGCTTTCTGCGCGGAGGGCTGGTATTTTTCATTCGGTTGGAATGCATGGACAACTTCCTTTCAAAATTCGACAGAATAACCGGAAGTATTATAGCATAAAACCGCCTTAAACGGAAGGCTTTGAAAAACTTTCTAAGACAAAACAGATATGATGCGTTGTTTTTATGAAGAAAAGAAAAGCTGCCGGAACATATGGAGGTGATGATTTTCGGACGCTTTGCATAGGGTATCATCATCGGGAGGGGGAATTCTGTGCATTTGGGCATTGTGATGATGGGGCTGGGGGCGCATGCGGCGGCATGTGCAGGCGTGATGGAGGCGCTTGAAGCGCGGAAGATTGTGCCCTGCGCAGTTTGCGGGATGCAGGCAGGGGCATGGCCGGCGGCGGTTTTTCTGGCCGGGCGAACCGGCTATACGCAAGCGCTTGAACAGGCGGCACGCGTCGGAAAAAAGCTGCTCCTGCCGGATGAACAGACGCGCAGCCTTTTCTTTAAAGGGAGACCGGCGCTTTGCACAGGCAGGAGAATTGAGCATCTTCTAAATCTGCAAACCGGGCGAAAAATGCTGGGCATGTGTGAGCGGCAGGGGTTCTTTTTGTGCCGAATGGCGCGCGGAAACCAGCGCGTTGTTTTTTCAACGGCGCAGCGCCTGGAAGACGAGGGGGAAATTGTCACCATGCAGGCATCTGTCGGCTATGCGGCGCGGGCGGCGATGGCCATGCCGCCTTTTCTTTCGCCGATGGATTGGCTGGGAACGCCGCTTCTGCCCATTCAGGATGTGGAACTGGCATGCAGCGGCTTGAAGCGCATGGGGGCGCACAGGGTGCTTGTGATCGCGCCTGAACCCTCGTCAAGACGCTGTTTGGATGCGCTTGAACTGATGGATATGGCGAAAAGCGCAAACGATAATCAAAATATTGGCATATTGCGAATTCCTGTGACGAAAAATGCGCTTGACCTCAACAGCTTGACAGCGTGCGCGCAAGAGGGCAGGAATGCGGCAGAGCAGGGACTGGACCGCGTGTTGGAGCAGATGGGAATGGCTTTTTGCCGCGTGCTGCCGTTCAGAAAGACGATTACATGGTGCCAACGGTGATATTTGCGGCGGCTTTCTGCCGCTGATTGCCTACGCGGGTTTCGGCGGTGACGGTATATTCTCCGCAAGGCACGGGTTTTCCGTCTTCGTCGCAGCCGTCCCAGTACAGGTGCATCACCTGTTCAGGCGACGGGCGGGTCAGCTGGCTGGAAGCAAGGCGTTTAACAAGCTCGCCTTCCGCATTGTACACGCAGACAGTCATCTCCGCAGGCACATCCAGAAGAACGTCAATGACGGCTTCATGCTGCCCGCCGGGCATCAGCGTGCGCGAAGTGACAAGGCTCAACTGCGCGGTGGAGTCCTTGGGCTGAACGGCGAGAAGACGCTCGGAGCAGAGCGTCACTTCATCGCCGGAAACAGAGAAGATTTGCAGCATCACATATCCGCTTTCGCTGGGATCAATGTTGCTGAGCGTCAAAGAACGCGTTTTTCGTCCAGGGGTCAAAAGCTGGTTTTCTTCTTCGCCTTCGTCAAGAAAGGTGAGCGCGTTTTCCCAATTCCAGCGGCCTGCATCGTAATCGACCACGCGATACTGCACGGCGCTTTCTTTGGAAACCGTAAAGGAGAAATCCAGCGTTGGATCATCCGAAAAGAGCAGGGAAGACCCATAGGAGAAGCCCGAAAGCGGGCGCGAAAGAGCCGCTCCCTGCGTCACGGGCAGATCAATGTTTTCAGGGCAGGCGGACAGCAGCTGGCTGGTTGAAGAGGGAACGGCAATGCGCAGATGCTGCGTAATTTCGGACAGCGAAATCAGGCCGTCAGAATTGGTGTCGGCTTCAGGCGTGCCATACAGTCCCAGGCCGCTGGCCAGAGCGCTGGCAAAGTAAGAAACGGCGCCGCTGGAAAGGTGCTCGCTGTCGTAATACCAGCTGGATTCGCTGCCGTCCGCAGAGGTCAGCACATGGATGCTGGGATCAGCAAGAAAGGGCGAAGGCACCTCGGTCATCTGCTGGCCGAGAACCGCGCATTGGCCGGGAATGCCGCGCCCAATGAGCGCGCCGGAAAAACAGGCATCCACAATGAGCAGTTTTTCACCGGGGACATCCTTCAAATAGTCATAGAGCATGGCCGCGCTCAGCGGACTTTCGGTCTGGCCGTCGCCTAAAAGGAGATAAACCTGATTGTCGTCCGCGGAGGAGATAATTCCGTGCGTACACAGATAGACGATGGACAAATCGTCTTCACCGGCGGTGGCAAATGTATCAAGAATGGAATCCCGAAGCGCCTGCGGGGTACCAATTGTGCCGTCTTCAATAGATACGGTGCCAAGGCCGGAGCGGAGAAAGGCGGAACCGATCATGTGCAGGTTTCCGGAGACGGAATGGCTGAGGCTGGGCATGGTGACAAATTCGCGGCAGGCGACAAGCAGCGCCCGCGTGCTGCAAAGCCCGGACGCAGGCAGAATCAGCAGCGCGGCAAGCAGAAACAATGCTTTAAAGAATTTGCGCATGGCAGCCCCTCCTTTCCACAGAAATCATTAGAAAGCATTTGAGGATCAAAAGTCCTTATCTATATAGATAGACGAAGCAAAAACAAAATGATTTCACTTTTTTAAAATTTTTGCGTACAAATTGTGATCTTTTCGGCGTGAAACGCGTTTTTCAAATCAGGCAAACGCCGCGCATATTGCTCATTGTATAAGATTTTAACAAGCTCCGCAAGAGGAAGGGAAATATTTCCGTTGAAAATTGCACCTGCAATTGGCGGGCCGAAGCGGGAATTTCATATACGGCAAAGAATTAACTAGCCTCCTGTGCTCTAAAAAAGGGGCTCTGCAAAATGAAAATGCAATAGCAATCTGTTCCAATACATGGGCAGTTAAAAATGAAAATCGACCCTCAATCGAAGCGGTTCTGCTTCTTTATGAAGGTCGATTTCCATGCATTATTTTTTGGGAGAGCCTATTGTGCAGCACTCCTCTTTTTTATGCTTGAATCAGTACATGCCGCCCATGCCCGGGTCAGCCGCCGGGGAGGGAGCAGGATTCTTTTCCGGCAGATCTGCCACCAGAGATTCGGTGGTCAGAACGGTTGCAGCAACGCTTGCGGCGTTCTGCAGCGCGCAGCGGGTGACCTTGGTCGGGTCGATGATGCCCGCTTCAACCATGTCCACGAACTTGTCGTTCAGGGCGTCGTAGCCGTAGCCCGGCTTCTTGGCGCGCTTGATCTTCTCCACGATGACGGAGCCTTCCATGCCCGCGTTCTGGGCAATCTGGCGAACCGGCTCTTCAAGAGCGCGCAGGACGATGGACACGCCGGTCTTGGCGTCGCCGGTGTACTTGCCAACGATGGCCTGAACTTCCGGCAGCACGGACAGCATAGCCGTTCCGCCGCCCGGCACAATGCCCTCTTCAACGGCGGCGCGGGTCGCGGCGAGCGCGTCCTCAATGCGGAGCTTGCGCTCCTTCATCTCGATTTCGGTTGCAGCGCCAACCTGAATGACGGCTACGCCGCCGGCCAGCTTGGCAAGGCGCTCCTGGAGCTTCTCGCGGTCGTAATCGGAGGTCGTTTCGCCGATCTGTGCGCGGATGGATGCAACGCGCGCGGCGATATCCTGCTGATTGCCGGCACCCTCAACGATCACGGTGTTGTCCTTGTCGACCTTCACCTGGCGGGCGGAGCCGAGCATATCCATGGTTGCGGATTTAAGCTCATAGCCCAGCTCTTCAGAAATCACCTGGCCGCCGGTCAGGGTTGCGATATCCTGGAGCATGGCCTTGCGGCGGTCGCCGAAGCCCGGCGCCTTGACGCCAACGCAGGTGAAGGTGCCGCGCAGCTTGTTGACAACAAGCGTTGCCATGGCTTCGCCTTCGATATCCTCGGCGATAATCAGCATCTGGCGGCCGGCCTGCACAACCTGCTCCAGCAGCGGCAGGATTTCCTGAATGTTGGAGATCTTTTTATCGGTGATGAGGATGTACGGATTTTCCAGAACAGCCTCCATCTTTTCGGTGTCGGTAGCCATGTAAGCGGATACATAGCCGCGGTCGAACTGCATGCCTTCAACCAGAGAGAGGCTGGTCTGCATGGTCTTGCTCTCCTCGACGGTGATCACGCCGTCCTTGCCGACCTTCTCCATCGCTTCGGCAACGAGCTTGCCGATGGCGGGATCGGCAGCAGAGTTGGCGGCAACGTCTTCAATGGCCTGCTTGCCGCTGACTGGAACGCTCATCTGCTTGAGGCCTTCAACAGCCGCTGCGGTTGCCGCTTCAATGCCGCTGCGCAAAACCATCGGATTTGCACCGGCAGCCACGTTCTTCAGGCCCTCGCGGACGATTGCCTGCGCCATGAGGGTGGCGGTGGTGGTGCCGTCGCCGGCGACGTCGTTGGTCTTTGTGGCCACTTCCTTGACCAGCTGAGCGCCCATGTTCTCAAAGGCGTTTTCCAGCTCAATCTCCTTGGCGATGGTCACGCCGTCGTTGGTGATGAGGGGCGCGCCATACTTCTTGTCCAGCACAACGTTGCGGCCCTTGGGTCCAAGGGTGATTTTCACGGTATCGGCGAGGATGTTGATGCCCCGCTCCAAAGAACGGCGGGCTTCCTCGCCGTAAATAATCTGCTTAGCCATAATACTTCCTCCTTAAATCCGTTTGATTACTCAACGATTGCAAGAATGTCGTTCTGGCGGACGATCTTGTATTCTTCGCCGTCCATCTTGATTTCGGTTCCGGCATACTTGGAGTAGACGACCTTCTGGCCTTCCTTCACCTGCATGACGATGTCCTTGCCATCTACAACACCGCCCGGGCCAACGGCCACGACGTAAGCATACTGAGGCTTTTCTTTTGCGCCGGATGTGAGAATCAGGCCGCTCTTGGTGGTTTCTTCCATTTCCGCGTCCTTAATCACAACGCGGTCAAAAAGGGGTTTCAAGCTCATTTTGATAGACCTCCTTCAGGTTATGCAGTGTGTTGTTAGCACTCTTTAAAGAGGAGTGCTAAATCAAGATATAATATACGCGAGAAAGGGAAATCAGGCAAGACGGGAAGAAAGGCATAATTTTAAAAATCTGGCTGTTTAACACAGTTTATGGAAAATATTCAATTCAATTCATTTACGGCTTCTGTTTTCTTCTGAATTCTTTGAATTTTGATTTTCTGTAGCAAAAAAGCGCTGTTTTATGGTACAATAACGCCCTATGGAGGAGCAAATGGAACAGGAAAACTTTACACGGTCAGTCCTTGACTGGTACGATCAGGCGCATAGAGACCTGCCCTGGCGGCATACAAAGGATGCTTACCGCATCTGGATATCGGAGATCATGCTCCAGCAGACGCGGGCAGAAACTGTCATTTCCTATTATGAGCGGTTTTTGCGGCTTTATCCAACGGTTGAGGCGTTGGCACAGGCGGATGACGAAGAACTTTTAAAGGCGTGGGAAGGGCTGGGCTATTACAGCCGCGCCCGGTCGCTTAAAAAGGCGGCGGGGATCATTGTAAGCCAATTTGGCGGGCAGCTGCCCCAAACGGTCAAAGAGCTGGAATCCCTGCCCGGCATTGGCAGCTATACGGCGGGGGCAATTGCTTCCATTGCATATGGCGTCCCGGCAGCCGCGGTGGACGGCAATGTGGAACGGGTGCTTTGCCGATACGATGCCGTTCAGGATGAAATGGGCTCGCCTGCGTCCCGGCGGATGATCTGGGCGCGGGCGCAGGAGCTTGTGCCGCCGGATCGCCCCGGCGCATTTGCCAACGCCATGATGGAAATGGGCGCAACGCTGTGTACGCCGAAAAATCCATCCTGCCTGATCTGCCCGGTGAGGGAGAGGTGCAGGGGATTTGCGCAGGGGCTTGCGGCGCAGCTGCCTCGCAAGCCCGCCAAGAAAAAGCCGCGCGTGGAAAACCGTGCTGTGCTGCTTGTGTTTTGCGGGGAGCGCGTGCTGACCGTTCTGCGAAAAGAAAAACTGCTGGGCGGGCTGTTTGTTTTCCCGGATGTATTGGAAGAAAATGATCCGGCTGTTTTCTGCAAAGCGCTGGAAGAGCGGGGCATCAAGGCCGCTTATGACCGCAGGCTGGGGCATGCTCGCCATATCTTCACCCATATCATCTGGGAAATGGAGATTCACGCGCTGGAAGCGGAGGCGTGTGTGCCCGTTGAAGATGGCCGATGGGTCGATAAAAAGGAACTTGCGGCGCTGCCCATGCCAACCGCTGTCAAATCTGCCCGACAACATGCCATGAAAAAACTGGAGGGCTGACGCGAAAGCTTCTTTTTGTGTCAGCCTTTTTCAGCCCGACGCTGTTGTGGCGGCTGCCTTTTTGAAGAAAAACGCAGCTTTTCAGGAATTGCCTTTGCCATTGGGCGCACAAGGGGCTATAATGGAAAAGATTTGATTTGGAGGGGGAAGTGCCGTGCAGTTTTGTCAGGTGATCGTGGATATTGCTCACGAGGATGTGGACCGCGTGTTCACCTATCGTGTGCCCGAAGGGATGGCGCTTTGCCCGGGTATGCGCGTGCATGTGCCGTTTGGCCGTCAGCACCGCGTGGAAGGCATTGTCGTGGAAATGAGCGAACGGTGTGATCTGCCGCCGGAGCGGGTGAAGAATGTCACGGATACATTGGAAGCGTATCCGGCTGTTCTGCCGCAGCTGCTGGAACTGGCCCGACGGATTAAGGAAAGCTCTTTCTGCACGCTGGCGCAGGCGCTTCGGCTCATGTTTCCGGCGCAGATGCGCGGCCAGCGCATTTCGGAGAAGACGCGGGAAGTGGCGGTTTTGACGGTTTCGCCGGATGTTCAGGCGCAGGCGCTTGCGGCGCAGACGCGGGCACCCAAGCGCGCCAAAGTGCTGCAAATGCTGATTGAATCAGAGGCAGGCGAGATGCCTGTGGACGCGCTGCGGGCAGCGCTGGGCGAATGCCGTCCAATGCTTCAAACGCTTGAGCGCATGGGCTTTGTGAAGCTGGAACACAGGGAAGTGATGCGCAGCCCCTATGGCGCGATGGAGCGCCTGTCTGCGCAGGACCCGGAGCTGACGGGGCAGCAAAAAGATGTGCTTGCAAAGCTTCTGCCCGCCGTGGAAGAAGGGAAGGGCGCTTTCCTGCTCTATGGCGTAACGGGCAGCGGCAAGACGGAGGTGTTCATCCGCGCGGTCAGGCGGGCGGCGCAGCTGGGCAAGACGGCCATTGTGCTCGTGCCGGAAATTGCGCTCACGCCGCAGATGGTCATGTGGTTTCGCTCGCGCTTTGGCGAAGATGCGGCAGTTCTGCATTCCCGGCTGTCTCCGGGTGAACGCTATGATGAATGGCGGCGGATTCGGCGCGGCGATGTGCGCGTTGTCATTGGGGCGCGCTCAGCCATCTTTGCGCCGCTAGAACATGTGGGGCTTATCATCATCGATGAGGAACATGAGCAGACGTATATCGCGGACAATACGCCGCGGTATGATGCGCGCGAGCTGGCACGCATCCGCTGCCAGATTGAGGGCGGCGTGCTGCTTCTGGCAAGCGCAACGCCGAGTATGCGTTCGTTTGCGCAGGCGGGGCGCGGCGACCTGACGCTGCTGGAAATGCCGCAGCGTGTGGGCAACAGGCCGATGCCTGCGGTTCATGTGGTGGACATGCGGGAAGAATTGAAAAACGGCAACCGTTCCGTGTTTTCCGGCGCGCTGCTCAATGGGCTGAAAGCCTGCCTGGATGCGGGAAAACAGGCAATTCTGTTTGTGAACAGACGGGGATATTCCACGTTTGTTTCCTGCCGCTCATGCGGTTATGTGGTGACCTGTGATCAGTGTGACGTGTCGATGACGTATCACAGCAGTGAAAACGTGCTTCGCTGTCATTACTGCGGCAGAGAAATGCCTGTTCCGCGTGTTTGCCCGGAGTGCGGCAGCCCGTATATCAAATACTTTGGGGTGGGCACGCAGAAGGTGGAGGAAGAAGTCAAAAAGTTCTTCCCTGATGCGGCGGTTCTGCGCATGGACAATGACACAACCCGCGCAAAAGATGCGCATGCCATGCTGCTGGAAAGATTTAGACGTGGAGAAGCCCGGATTCTTGTAGGGACGCAGATGATCGCCAAGGGGCTGGATTTTCCCAACGTGACCATGGTGGGCATTGTTGCGGCAGATGCCATGCTGAAATTGCCGGACTATCGTTCCGGCGAGCGCACATTCCAGCTGCTCACACAGGTTGCTGGACGGGCGGGACGCGCAGACTGTCCGGGAGAGGTCTATTTACAGACTTATGACCCGGAAAACTACGCGGTGCAGGCGGCCAGCCGTCAGGATTACCGGGCGTTTTTTGAGGAGGAGATGTTCAGACGAAAGCGTGCGCTGTATCCACCGTATACACGGATTGTACGCCTGCTTTTTGAGACGGATCGGGAAGAAGAGGCCGACGCAGAGGCAGAATCGGCACTTCGGCAGATGAAGGCGTTTTTTGAGCGGCGCTCCTATTTGCGCAAACTCATCGTTTCCATGCGTGCCATGCCGTGCCCTGTCCGCAGAATCAGGGGAAAGACGCGTGCACAGGTGATACTCAAGATTGTAGACAGACCAATTTGTCAGGAAGCCGTGGGAAAAATGACGGAGATTGCCCAGCAGCCGCGCACGAGCGGGGCGTGCATCTGCCAGGTGAACCCTTCCAGCATGCTTTAAGGAGACGATTTAACAGCCGGGCAATTTCCCGGCTGTTTGATTTTCCGGTTATGGGGAAATATACCGTTTCTTAACTGAACCATGCAAAGGAAGCCGAAAGGCGGGATAAATTTGAAAAACACGGCAAGAGTTGGGCGGGAATACTTGCCCGATGAACATTTTTGTTTTATAATGTAAAAGATTATGGAGTATTGTGCCCTGCTGCGGCAGGGCGTGGATACGGTCTGAGACCGAAAAGGAGAGAACATTAATGGCACTTCGCAAGATCATTTGCATTGAGGATGAACTGCTTCGCAAGAAGAGCCGTCCGGTTGAAAAGTTTGACGAGAAGCTGCACAGACTCTTGGACGACATGGCCGAGACGATGTATGAGGCCAACGGCGTGGGGCTTGCTGCGCCGCAGGTGGCTGTTTTGCGCCGCGTTGTCGTCATGGACTGTGGGGACGGACTCATTGAAATGATCAACCCTGAAATCATCAGGACGGAAGGCGAACAGGATGGCCCGGAGGGCTGTCTGTCCATTCCGGGACGCCGCGGCATGGTTAAGCGTCCGATGCACGTGGAGGCACGCTTCCAGGATCGAAACGGCGAGTGGTATGAAATTGAGGCTGAAGATCTTCTGGCCCGCTGCATCATGCACGAGACGGATCATCTGGATGGACGGCTCTATGTGGACGTGATGTCCCGCGAGATTTTCGAGGATGAATTGGAGGAAACGGAAGATTGAGGATCGTTTTCATGGGCACGCCGGATTTTGCTGTACCTTCACTGCGGGCGCTTGTTGAAGGCGGCTGCAATGTGGTCGGCGTATTCTGCCAGCCGGACAGACCTAAGGGACGCGGCCACAAGCTGGCCTGCTGCCCGGTCAAAGAAGAAGCTGTGCGTTTGGGCATTCCGGTGTTTCAGCCGGAGCGCATCAAACGGGCGGATGGCGTACAGATGCTGTGCAGCCTTGAGCCGGATCTGTGTGTGACGGCGGCGTTTGGACAGTTGTTGTCGCAGGAAATTCTGGATATCCCGAAGATGGGAACTGTGAATGTCCACTCGTCGCTTCTGCCTAAACATCGCGGCAGTGCACCGATCAACTGGAGCATCATGATGGGCGATCAGGTGACGGGTGTGACAACCATGTTTACCGACCGCGGCATGGATACGGGGGACATGCTCCTCAAGGCGGAAACGCTTATCGGAGAAAAGGAAACGGCGGGCGAACTGAGCAGCAGGCTGGCAGACATGGGCGCGGAGCTGCTCATGGAAACGCTCAAAAGGCTCAAGGACGGCACGCTTGTGCGCATCCCTCAGAATCCGGAAGAAGCTACTTACGAGCCTAAACTTGACAAGGAGACAGGCCGCATCGACTGGAAAAAGAAGGCGCAGGAGATTGACTGGCTTGTGCGCGGCGCAACGCCATGGCCCGGCGCGTTTACCACGCTGCCCGAAGGCAATATGAAGATCTTTGAAGTATGCGCACTGGGCACCGGCGCAACTGGAAGGCCTGGACAGGTGCGCAAAGCGGACGGAAAGACAGGGCTTGTTGTCTCCTGCGGGGATGACGACATGGAACTCGTTCAAATACAAATGCCCGGCGCAAAGCGCATGAACGCGAAGGATTACCTGCGTGGTCACGGGATTGAAACAGGCATTGTCCTGGGAGAGGTATAATACATGGCAGATAACAGAGGACGCAACGGCGGTTTCCGCCAGAACAGACAGAATGGCGGAAAGCCATCCAACACAGAACGCAAGGATTTTGCACCGCGCGGAGACCGTCCGTTTAAGGGAGAACGCAAGGATTTTGCGCCGCGCGGAGACCGTCCGTTTAACGGAGAACGCA
>JAHHSO010000017.1 GCA_020025205.1 Christensenellaceae bacterium
AAATCCGAACACCGTATTCATCATACCGAGAATGCTGGTGGGCGGATTTTCTTTTTATTGCCTATCATAAAATCATCTGGCAGCATGAATTTTTTACGCCATGCAATTGACCGGAAAACGATCTGCATCAGCCTGCACTTTCTTTTTCCTATGGTTGATTGCCTCTTTTTGAGTCTTCCCGGCTTCTGCAATTGAATATAAATATTTTCTGCTTTTCATTTTTCCCTAAATGGTGTATAATCGGACTAGACTTATTTTTAGGAGGATTGTTTCACATGGCTAGAGGCGGTTTCCCCGGTATTCCGGGCGGTAATATGCAGCAGCTTATGCGTCAGGCGCAGAAGATGCAGCAGCAGATGATGAAGGCTCAGGAGGATCTGGACGCACGCGAGTATGAAGGCACTTCCGGCGGCGGTGCGGTCAGCTGCAAAGTCAGCGGCAAACGTCAGCTGCTCTCCCTGACCATCGACAAAGATGCAGTGGATCCGGAAGAGGTCGACATGCTCCAGGATATGATTATCGCGGCGGTCAACGATGCTCTCTCCAAGGGTGAAGAAGCCCGTGAAAGCGAAATGACCAAGCTTGGCGGCGCAGCCGGCATGGGCGGCCTGTTCTAATGGCAAATCAAATCGAGCCTATCGCACGTATGGCTCAGCAGCTTTCACGTCTGCCCGGCATTGGTGCAAAAACAGCGCAGCGTCTGGCCTATCATATTGTCTCTCTTCCAGAAGAGCAGGTGCATGAACTCGCTGCCTCCATCTGGCAGGGACGCAAAGCCGTGAAATATTGCTCCATCTGCGGCAACTACACCGTAGATGACCCCTGCCCCATCTGTTCGGACGAACAACGGCATACGGGGGTTCTCTGCGTGGTGCGCGATCCGCGCGACGTTGCAGCCATGGAACGTATGCGTGACTTCAAAGGCCTTTATCATGTGCTGCACGGCACAATTTCTCCGATGGAAGGCATTGGCCCGGAGGATATCCGTATCCGCGAGCTGCTTGCCCGCGTCGGCGCGGAGAATATTCACGAAGTCATTCTGGCGACCAACCCAGACATTGAAGGCGAAGCAACGGCCAGCTATATTGCCCGTCTGCTCAAGCCAATGGGGATTCTGGTTACCCGCATTGCGCACGGTCTGCCCGTTGGCGGCGATTTGGAATATACGGACGAAGTTACGCTGGCTAAGGCAATTGAAGGTCGGCGCGAAATGTGACAATTTATGTTTCATTTCATCAGCAAAAGCGGTTGTGTTCAAGCACATCCGCTTTTTGATTTGCTGATTTTAAATTTCCGTCTTTTTATTTTTTACAGCACATTTTGAATGCTCAGAGCCTGCCGTTCTCTGACATGTCGTGCGCTTTTCTCCACTTCACATGCATAAATCATCGCCATCGGCCGATCCTTTCCTTCAAGCGCAGCAATCATTCTGGATATTCCTCTGTTTACTTCTTCCACATCAGAATGATCCGCCAGTATTTCCAGTTTCCTGGCGTGTTTATCCCAAAATGCGTCCAGTGCCTGTGCTTTTTTCAATCCTTCGTCCAGTTCCCCCTGGCGCACCATTTTTAAAATTTCCTCTGTTTGAGAAAGTGCTTCATCGGTCATTTGTCTGACAATGCTGTATTCCGCCACGCACAGCATCGCAAGCACAAGCATCACGCCTGCTATTGTCACCACTTTCTTACGCACTTTACCACCTCACCCGATCCGGCGCGATTGCGTCCAGCTGGAAAAGCCGCCCATCTTCCCCTTTTTCCTGAACAAGCAGCTTTCCCTGTGTATCCAATGCTGCAAAGAGCACATCCGCATCCCTTTCAACCCCATGTTCATGAAGAATGCGCCTAAGCCAGCCCGGTTCAAGTTCCGCAATGCGCATCGTGCGTTCCTGTACATGTCCATCCAAAATCAGCAGCAAGGGAATGCCATCATACACATCTGTCATTCCCATTTCTCCGCGTGTCGCCGGGCGGCTTTCCGCCGAAGGAAACACACTGAGCGCACCGTTTGTTTCCAGAATGACGCTTCCCGCCTCTTTTAACCCCATGACACCGTTTGTCCGCATTCCTTCCATCAGGTCGGATAGATCAAAACACAGGCGCGAAAGTTCCTTTTCACAGATCCGCCCATCCCGAACAAGGACACTCGGCCTTCCGCATATAATCCGGCGCATCTTCATGCTGAAAAACGAAAGTGCCGTCAATATACTGTGAATTAGAAGCAGCGTCAAAATGGCAATGACTCCACCCAAAATCGGCGCATCCACGTCTGCCATGGGTAATGTCGCCAAGTCGGAAATCATCAGCGTAATGACAACTTCATAGGGCTGAAGCTGAGCCAGCTGTCGTTTTCCCATCAGCCGAAGCACAATTGCTGTCACAAAAAACAGAATGATCGTTCTAAAGACTCCTGTAAGCACATTTCGTCCCCCTTTTGCTTCTACTTTGCGCCATTTCAGGAAGAATATACTCGTTTCTCACAGGTGTGCTCAAAATCCCTGATAATAAAAAAAGACGCCGAAGCGTCCTGTTAACCCTGCATTATGCGCGCATGCTGTATCCGCCCTCAACCTTTTTCCAAATAGGAGAACGGCCAGCAGACATTGCCCCCACCGCCGCATGAAGCATACAGATGCCGCGATCTATCGGCGCAAACTTTTTGATCATCACCGGCTTTTCTAAGATCGTTACGCTGGTCTTATCCGCGACAATCTTCCAGGGCTGCTGATTCATGGAACTGGGCGCCACGCGCGCTGCCAGCACAGCATTTTTCTGCCAGGTGCCCAGCTCTGCCAGCTGCTCTTCGCTCATGCCGCAGACATTCTCCACGCTGCGGCGCTTTGGCGCTGCTGTCTGAGGATCGATCTTTCCCAACGCAATCACGCAATGCACCATTTCATCGCCCTGAAGATCTACGTTGCGGACGATGATATCCTTATAAAAATCCTTGCCAAGCCAGCAGGATCCCAGACCCATCGATGCCGCTTCCAGAACAAGCGCTTCACCCATAAAGCCTTCCAGCTCCATCGGTGTGCCATTCTTGGCGACCACAACAGCATACACATCGGTTCCCTTGATTTTATTTTTGAGACCGGGGCCTTTAAACATGCGGACAGTGATCCCCTGCCAGCTCAGCTTGCGGCACAAAATGCCCAGCTTGTCCAGCTGCTCCTTATCCGGCGCACCCTTAAACTTACGCACAGAGTTGCGCTTTGCCATTGCATCCATCCAGCTTGTTTCCAGCTTCAATTCAAACATGTTTTTTCGCTCCCCATCAAAAGGCGCATCTTCCGCCTCTGTATTCAAAAAATGTATGTAAATACTTTATCACGTTCCAGTCTCTCCTGTCAATAATAATCCGCTGACTGGCGTTCTATGTTCCATAAGAAAAGGCATCCGAACACCGCCATATTCGGTGTTCGGATGCCTTTTTTCTTCATATTTTCTTCATATTCATGAGAGCATATCAACGAACGTTCTGATTCTCTCAACGCCCACGTGAATACGTTCAAGCGATGTGGCATAAGACATCCGGCAGAACCCTTGCGCACAGAAAGCCTCTCCTGGGACAACAGCCACCCAGGCTCTCTCCAAAAGCTGGCTGGCCAATGCCTCCGTATTGTCCAAGACCACATTGCCGCAGCTCTTCCCCAGCAGTTCGCGCACATCCAGCATCACATAAAATGCACCCTTGGGCATTTGACAATGTATACCCGGGATGGCGTTCAGCCGCGCCACTATGTCCTTGCGGCGCACATCATATGCCCTTCGCATCTGTTCAATGCAATCCGGCCCTTTCGGAGATTTCAGCGCCTCTTCCGCTGCATACTGCGCAATGGAGTTGCTGCCGCTGGCTACCTGGCTTTGAAAACTGCTCATCGCTTTGATGATCTTCTTCGGACCGGCTGCATATCCAATACGCCAGCCTGTCATGGCATAGGCTTTGGATACACCATTGATTACAATCGTCTGTGCATAGATCTCTTCATTGATTGACGCAATGGAGACATGTTCTTCGCCGTCATAGATGAGCTTTTCGTAAATCTCGTCAGAAATCACATAAAACCCGCTCTTTACAGCAAGTGCAGCAATATTCTGAATCTGCCTTCTGTTCCAAACACAGCCATTGGGGTTGTTAGGCGTATTGAGAATCAGGGCTTTGGTTCGCTCTGTAACAAAAGGTGCAAGATCTTCTGCTTCTACAATAAAGTTCTTTTCTGCCTTACCTTCCACCAATACCGGAACGCCGCCTGCAATTCTAACCATTTCTGGATACGATACCCAGCATGGCGTTGGAATGATCACTTCATCGCCGGGATTCACAATTGCTGCAAGTGCGGTATAAATAGAGGCTTTTGCACCGTTGGACACAATGATCTGATCCGGCGTATAGTCCAGCTCATTCTCCCTGCGCAGTTTATCGCAGATTGCACGCCGAAGACCAATCGTTCCCGACACGGGGGTGTAACGTGTCAGCCCCATGTCCAATGCCTCATGTGCCGCAGTTCGAATATACTGCGGCGTCACAAAATCAGGCTCGCCCGCGCAAAAAGAAATGACATCAAGCCCCTTTGCGCGCATTTCATTCGCCTTGGCATTGATACTCAGAGTAGGAGAAGGCGCAATCGCGCCGCAAACATGAGAAAGTTCAAGAGACAAACCAACCGCCTCCTTTGAGCCTTTATAGTTTAAATGAATTATATTTTCATTATACTATCATTTTTTTGATATTTCAAGCTCAAATTCTTATTTTTATCTAAATATTGAACAATTCATTTTCAATTCCTTCATTTTTATATTTTTCACATTTTGAATTTTCATTTTGTTTTCTCTCGATTCTTTCAAAAAAGCGTATGCATAAAAACGTCTTTTATGCCAAAAGACTTGCCATATTCCCATTTTTGAGGTATTATTACTTTGGTTCATCTCTTTTCTAATTTTAGAAGTCATTTTTTGGAGGTGTTTTTTTGTCTCATCTGTTCAAATGGTTTCTGGCTGCCTCGCTGGTTCTTTCTCTGAGCACCGCTGCTGCGGCCGAAGACAACTATTACCTCGAGCTGCCTTCCAAGGGCATCTCCTCTTCCTTGAAAATCACGGTTGACGTGCCGGAGGAGAACCCCGTTCAAGACGGCATCAACCCTCTTACGGGTGAAACCTGGTTTGGCAACTACTACCCGATTCTGGTCAATATTGACTGCCATCCCGGCGCTCTGCCGCACTGGGGTGTTTCCGCTGCCGACATCATCTATGAAATGCCGATTCAAAAGGATGGTTCGACCCGCTCTGCTGCCCTGTTCATGGGCACACTGCCGTCCTATGCCGGCCCTGTTCGTTCCGGCCGTGTGCCGATGGGCTCCCTGCGTGAAATGTGGGGCGGTGCATGGGTGTTCTACGGCTGGCAGAACTGGTTCAATCGGAACCAGACCAACACCGTTGTTGACGTTGACGACTGGGCACTGCATGTGCACAAAGATGCTCGTCAGAAAGGCCGCTGGGTCTTCCCGTTTGTCGAAGGTTCTGAGCGCAATTACGATGCGCTGTTCCATCGCGAGAAGGATGGCAACCACGTCCCTCCGCACGATGTGCAGGTCGATATGAATGCTGTTGCCTCCCTCTTTACCGAAGAGGCTCCGAAGCATCCGTTCCTCTTTACTGAAGATGGCCTTGACCGCGGCGTTGACGTCTCCGGCATCACCGTCAACTACAAGACCACCAGCCCTGAGTACATCTCTTCCTACGTCTATAACGAGACGACCGGCTTGTATGAGCGTTATCATAACAATGAGCCGTACTACGATGCGCTCAACGGCATGAACACCCAGTTTGCCAACGTCATCGTACTTCGCACGGACGTTTCCTGGTACAACAACGCGCCGCAGCGTCCGGTGATCCAGCTGGTCGGTCAGGGTGTTGCTGAAATCTTCCAGAACGGCAAATACATCCGTGGTACCTGGGTGCGCACGCATGATGCATCCAAGGCAGACGAATTCGATTCCCTGCCCGCCCGCATGATCTTCCTTGACGAAAACGGCGAAGAGCTGCCCATGAAGGTTGGTAAAACATTCATCCAGATTGTAGACAATACGCAGCCTGTCATCGTCACTACTTCCGAGAATATCGAAGGCTCCACGCCTCAGGCCACTCCGAAGCCCACAGCAACGCCGCGCCCGACGCGTACCCCGAAGCCCACTCGCACTCCGAAGGCTTCCTCTGCTACGCCGGCTCCTGTCGAAGCGGACGAAAATGCTGATGAAGATGTCTCTTTCGGCGGCTAATTCCCTTTAAACACAAAAGTCTGTTCATACGAGCAGACTTTTTCTATGCCCTTGCCTCATTTATGAATCTTTCTTCATCTTTCACATCGGTTGACTCACCTCAACAACTGTGTTATGATATTTTATTATGAGATGTTAGCTTACAAAAGGAGAGATTGCTTTGAAAAAGAAAACCGGCTTCTTTGCAGAGTTTAAGGCTTTCGCTTCCCGCGGCAATGTCGTGGATATGGCCGTTGGTGTTATCATTGGCGCTGCATTCAAAGCCATTGTGGACTCGCTGGTCAACGATGTCGTTATGCCCTTTGTTGGTCTCTTCGTGGATACCAGCAGTTTCGCCGATGTTGTTCTGCGGATTGGCGGCGCAGAAATCTTAATTGGCAGTTTTATCGCCGCCGTGGTCAACTTCCTGATTGTCGCATTTGTCATCTTCTGCATGATCAAAATGCTCAATAAGATGCATGATGTCGTCGTTCGCAAAGAAGCTGACGAAACCGCAAAAGCGGCCGAAGAACAAGCTGCTTCAGCCGCCACCACCGAAGCGCTTCTTGCCGAGATTCTTGCTGAAATTCGCAGCAAATAATCATCAGCCTCTATCCTGACAGCTTAAGCAGATCAAAAGGTGTTTTTCAATGCGAAAACACCTTTTTTTGTACGCTGTGCCAGACGTCAGAACGTGCACACCGCATCATCAGAATTAAAAAAACTGCCGTCTGCGAACTTAAAGTTCGAAAACGGCAGAAGAACAATTAGTCCTGCGGATGCTCAGCACGATAGCAGGTGAGCAGCTTTTCAATGCGGTTCCACGGATTCAGGAGATAGCTGATGGACTGATCATGGTTGATTGTAGCGATGACAAACGCCATGTACTTCGACATATCCGCCTGAGAGAACCACGGCCTCTGCAGCAGTTCCGGCATCGCATATGTCAGGTTCGTTGCAAAAACGTGATCAATCACGCCTTCCTTATAAGCGTTGTCAAAGCCTTCCAGACCGTTGGTAAAGAAGGCAAACGTTGCACCCGCAAATACGCGCTTTGCGCCGCGCTTCTTGAGGCTATACGCAAGGTCAAGCATGGAATCGCCGGAAGAGATGATGTCGTCCGCAACGAAAATATCCTTGCCTTCAACGCTCTCACCCATGTACTCGTGCGCAACAATCGGGTTGCGGCCGTTGATGACCTGCGTGTAGTCACGGCGCTTGTAGAACATGCCCAGATCAACGCCCATCGCGGAGCTGTAATAAATATTACGGCTGATCGCGCCCTCATCCGGGGATACGACCATCATGTGATTCTTGTCGATCTTCAAATCATCGTAGCTGTGGCACATGGCCTTGAGGATTTGATAGGTCGGCATGATGCTCTCAAATCCGCTGAGCGGAATTGCATTCTGCACACGGGGATCGTGGGCATCAAAGGTGATGATGTTGGAAACACCCATCCGCACCAGTTCTTGAAGCATCATTGCGCAGTCCATGGACTCACGCGCCGTGCGGCGGTGCTGACGGCCCTCGTAGAGCATCGGCATGATGACATTGATGCGGTAAGCCTTGCCGCTGACAGCAGCGATAATGCGCTTCAAATCAGCAAAATGCTCGTCCGGCGTCATCGGAACTTCTTTGCCATACAGCTTATAGGTGCACTGATATGCGCCAACATCACAGATGATGAACAGATCGTAGCCGCGCACGGAATCTTTGAGCATTCCCTTGGCTTCACCTGTGCCGAAACGCGGACAGTGCGCTTCCAACAGAAAACCGTTCTTGTCCGTTCCATAGAAACTGTGCAGCCGCTGATCGGACGTAGAACTGTCCTGCTGCCAGCTCATCAGAAATTCATTGACACGATGTCCCAGCTCCTGGCATCCATTCATGGCAATCACGCCCAGCGGCGCAACCGGCCTCATCGGAAACTTTTGCTTAGCTACATTATTGTTCTCGTTCATGCTGATTTCCCTTCTTGTTGTGGTTGTATCGGAAAAAGAAAGATTGCATTCAGATTGATTATAACACAATTTTACATGTGTCGTCTCTCATTTTTCATAAAATTTAAAAATTCGTCTGCTTAGTACAAATTTCATTCGTCTTTATGTCGGTCGTTTAAGTTCTTCCTCACAAATCGTTCCCCTCTTTCCCCTTGACCCCTTCTCTCGCAGTTGTTATAATAAAGTGATTCGTTGTGCAGGGAGGTTTTGTTTTGAAGCGCATTGTTCTTACAGGCGGCGGAACCGCCGGGCACGTCTCTCCTAATCAGGCACTGATCCCACACCTGCTCCAAGAGGGCTGGGATGTCCATTATATCGGAACAAAAAACGGCATAGAGCGCACACTCATCGAACCTATGCAGGGCGTGACCTATCACGCCGTTAGCTCTGGTAAACTGCGCCGTTATTTTGACATTAAAAATTTTACTGATCCCTTCCGCGTGATCGCAGGTGCTTTTCAGAGTCTGCGCATCATTCACCGCCTCAAGCCGAATATTGTTTTTTCCAAAGGCGGATTTGTGAGCGTGCCTGTCGTGTTTGGCGCTGCGCTCTGCCGCGTTCCCGTTGTCATGCACGAAAGCGACATCACGCCAGGTCTGGCCAACAAGCTGTGCAAACCTTTTGCCAAAGCCGTCTGCACGACTTTCCCGGAATGCGCCAAGTTGTTAGGGAAAAAAGCGGTTCAATCGGGTACGCCCCTGCGCGAACAGATCTTCTCGGGCAATCGTGAACGCGGGCTTAAACTGGCTGGCTTCGATGGAAAAAAGCCTGTTTTAATGATGATTGGCGGCTCACTGGGTGCCCAATCTGTCAACGCAGTATTGCGTGAAGCGCTCCCCGCCCTGACCCCCAAATTTGATATTCTGCACGTTTGCGGCAAGGGCAACCGCGCCCCTGATTTGGACAACACGCCCGGCTATCGTCAGTTTGAATATCTCTCTGACGAGCTTCCCGATGCTTTTGCCTGTGCTGACATCGTGCTTTCCCGCGCTGGAAGCAACTCTTTGTCTGAGCTGATGGCGCTGGAAAAGCCTGCATTGCTCATTCCTTATCACAGCGGACGCGGCGATCAGCTGCTCAATGCAAATTCGCTCAAAGCGCGCGGGCTGGCTCACGTCATGGTGCAAAACGACCTGAATGCACAGACGCTTCCTCCTGCGATAGACGCTCTTTGGGAGGATCGCGACCTGATTCGTCAGCGCCTTGCTGCTCTGCCGGATGCAAACGGCTTGAATGTTGTTCTCGATCAAATTCACAAATATCAGCGCTGACTCATAAACAAAGGATCTGAACCTTCTGGATTCAGATCCTTTATTCTTTACCATCATAAGGTTTTGCAGGCAAATCCTTCTGAATCTCCTCTATATCGATCACATAGTCACGGGCAAAACCATGCGTTTTGCCCGTTTCAGAGACTACTTCATACCAGATTTCCTTTTTCTTGCCTTCAATTTTGTCCAAGATACGCAGATCCCGCCCCTTGGCCAGCTGGCGAACAACTTTTGCATTGGCCACAGGCTTCTCGCGGATGTTGGCATTTCGATTGGTCACAGCCTTTCCAATCACATCCCGATCAAGCAGATCTTCTTCCTGTTTTTCAGGTTCTTTCTGCTCCTCCTTGGGCTGTTCTTTTTCAGAAGGTGCTTCCAGGTTCACGCCAGGATCCAGATTAATCAGAAAATCGCGAACATAGCCCACCTGTTTGCTTCCTTCAGGCTGCACTTTATACCAGACATGCCCTTCTTTATCCGTCTTGACTTCAAAAATCTCCACGCGCTTATTTTTTCTAAGCTGAACAAGCACCTTGCCATTCATGATCTTGCGAACGTTGGCATCTTTGTTGGTCTTGCCCGTGCCAATGACATCTTTATTGGGTTTAGGCGTCTCCTTATTTTCTGTCTCCTGTTTACCGTCTTCTTCTTTTTTATCCTGCTTTTCAGCAGACGAATCGGGCTTCGGCTTATCAAGCTTCTTCTTGGTATCCACTACATAATCGCGCATCCAGCCTTCCATGTTGGTATCATCCACGGTCAGGTTATACCAGACTTTTCCGCTCTTGTCTGTCTGCACTTCATGAATGGTCACACTTTCTCCCTGAGCAATTGCCTTGAGCACTTTAGCCGTTGCATTAGGATTTTCGCGCAGATTGGCCTTGCGATTCGTCTCGCCCTTCGTCAGTTCCTTCGCCGGGGTTGCAGACGGCTTCGGTGTTGGTGTCATTTTCGGCGTTGGAGTGGGCGTTGGCTGCGGCGTTGGGGTAGGCGTATTGGTGATAATAATCGGCAATTCCGTCGCTGCCGGAGATGGCGTCGGGCTGGGCGTCGGCTGCTGCGTCGTTGTCAGCGTCTGAACAGCCATGTTCGACTGCTCAACAGGTTCCGGCGTCTGTGGTGCAAACACAATCGGCGCAGGCACCTCTGTCGGGTCAGGAATCTGCCCAAATTCCGGATCTGTTTCAAATCCTTCATCCGGCTCAAAACCCGCGTCCGGCTCAAAGTCTGGCTCAAACACTATATTGGCTTCAGGCTCAAATGTAGGTTCGACAGCAGACTGTGTTCCATCAGGAGTCTGATCCTGCTTATCTTTTTTCTGCAACGCCTTTACAGCCAGCAGGCCAATCATCGCAATTATCAGCAGCAGGATTACACCTGCCAGCACTTTTCCTCGAGGTGTAGACAGTATGGGCAATCCGCTTTTGCGCCCGTCATCCTCGTCATATTCATCATATTCATCTTCATACGCACGCTGTGCGTCAAGATCATCAAAATCCTGATAAGGGCTTTTGCGCTGATCGAATTCATCATCGTAATCGCGTCGTCTAGCCATTTCAGTCCCTCCTTGCACCGAATAATCCATTTATGATTCGGCAGTATATTCTATACACATTATAGAGTTTTTGCCGCAAGGTTGCAAGCCCTTTCAACCATTCTGTCGAATTTTAGCAGCGTAAAGCCCTCTCTTCATCCATCATTTTACATTTTTTCTATTTTTTTATACACATGCCGCACTTTTTCCGCTTACATCGACATCAAGTTTTTCCGTTTCAGCCACCGCTTTATGTAATCCGCACTTTCTCTCCTTTTGTATCATTTGAATAAAAAAAAAAGATCCCATCCTGATCCAAATGGAAAAGGATGGGATCGTATCAGTTGCCTTACAATCAGGCTGAAAAATTACTCAGCAGCCAGCTTCTTGTAGGTCTCGAGACGGCGCATAGCATCAGCCTCGTTGATCTTGTAAGCTTCTTCTGCCTTGGCCGGGAACAGCTTCGCCAGAGAGGCATAACGAACCTCACTCTTGATGAAGTCCTGATAGCTCTCGGTCGGATCCTTGCTGTCAACGGTGAGCGGGTTCTTGCCCTGCTCAGCCAGCAGCGGATTGTAGCGATACAGCGGCCAGTAACCACAAGCCACAGCGCGCTTGATTTCCATCTGAGCGTGAGCCATGTTGATGCCGTGGTTGATGCAGGGAGCGTAGGCAATGATCAGGGACGGGCCCGGATAAGCCTCAGCCTCGGTCATCGCTTTCAGCAGCTGCGCCGGGTTTGCACCCATAGCAACCGTGGCAACGTAGACATAGCCGTAGGACATGGCCATCAGGCCGAGATCCTTCTTGCGGGTCTTCTTGCCAGACGCTGCGAACTTCGCGATAGAGCCTGTCGGGGTGGACTTGGATGCCTGTCCGCCGGTGTTGGAGTACACCTCGGTGTCCAGAACGAGAACGTTGACGTCCTCACCCTGAGCCAGCACGTGGTCAACTCCGCCGTAGCCGATGTCGTAAGCCCAGCCGTCGCCGCCGAAGATCCACTGGCTCTTCTTGACCATCATGTCCTTCATGGACGCGATTTCCTTGCAGAGATCGCAGTCGCCAGCCTCAACCAGCGCAGCCAGCTTTGCGGAAGCAGCCTTGGACTTTTCGCCATCGTTCATGACAGCCAGCCAGTTCTCGCAAACTTCCTTCGCTTCGCCTTCGACCTTCTCGGACAGCTCGGTAACCAGAGCAGCCAGCTTCTCGCGGCGCTGGGTGGTCGCCAGGTTCATGCCAAAGCCGAACTCAGCGTTGTCCTCGAACAGGGAGTTCGCCCAAGCCGGGCCCTGACCCTTGTCGTTGGTGGTGTAAGGAACGGTCGGAGCGCTGCCGCCATAGATAGAGGAGCAGCCCGTTGCGTTGGCGATCATCATGCGATCGCCGAACAGCTGGGTAACCAGCTTGACATACGGCGTCTCGCCGCAGCCCGCGCAGGCGCCAGAGAACTCAAACAGCGGCTTGAGGAACTGGCTCTCCTTCACATTGGCTTTGTTGATGATGGTCTCATCGACCTCCGGAAGCGTCTGAGCAAACTCCCAGTTGACCTCTTCGGCCTTCTGTTCTGCCAGCGGCTCCATGTTCAGGCACTTGCCCAGGCAGACATCGATACAGTTGCCGCAGCCCGTGCAGTCAAGCGGAGAAACCTGAATGCGGAACTGCTTGCCGGCAAACTGCTTGCCGGTTGCCTTCTTGGTAACGAAGGTCTCCGGCTTATCGGCATTTTCGTCCACAAGGTACGGACGGATCGCAGCATGGGGGCAAACCAGGGAGCACAGGTTGCACTGCACACACTTGGTGACATCCCAGGACGGGACCTTCACGGCGATGCCGCGCTTCTCGTACTTGGTGGTGCCGGTCGGAACAGTGCCGTCCGCAGAGATGGCAGAAACCGGCAGCTTGTCGCCTTCCTGAGCCAGAATCGGCTTGATGAAGTTTCTGTAATACTCGTCGCCCTCGACTTCAACCGGAACAGCACCCTCAGTGGTGGTTGCCCAGTCAGCCGGGACCTTGACCTCGCGCAGACCGGAAATGGCGATGTCAATGGCATCCCAGTTCTTCTTGACGACAGCGTCGCCCTTTCTGCCGTAGGTCTTCTTGGCATACGCCTTCATGTACTCGTCTGCCTGATCATACGGAATGATGTCGGCGAGCTTGAAGAACGCAGCCTGCATGATGGTGTTGATGCGGTTGCCCATGCCAACCTTCGCAGCCAGATCAATGGCGTCGATGGCATAGAACTTGATATGCTTTGCAGCCAGCGCATTCTTCATGGAAGCCGGCAGCTGTTCATTCAGCTCTTCATCGCTCCACTGGCAGTTCAGCAGGAACGTGCCGCCGTCCTTCAGGGCGTCCAGCATGTCGTACTGCGTCACATAAGCCGGGTTGTGGCAAGCCGTGAAGTCAGCAGCATCAATCTGATACGGAGACTGGATCGGGCTCTTGCCGAAGCGCAGGTGAGACACCGTCAGGCCGCCGGACTTCTTGGAGTCGTAAGCGAAGTACGCCTGAGCATACATGTCGGTGTGATCGCCAATGATCTTGATGGAGTTCTTGTTGGCGCCAACGGTACCGTCGGAGCCAAGGCCGTAGAACTTGCAGCTGATGGCACCTTCCGGAGCGGCGTTGAACTTCTCGCCCAGCGGCAGGCTCATATTGGTCACGTCATCGACGATGCCGACGGTGAAGTGATTCTTCGGCTGCTCAAGCTTCAGGTTGTCAAAGACAGCCTTCACATGGGTCGGGGTGAACTCCTTAGAGCCCAAGCCGTAACGGCCGCCGACAACCTCAACCTTGCGGCCTTCTTCGAGAAGAGCGGCGCAGACATCGAGGTAAAGCGGCTCGCCCAGGGAGCCGGACTCCTTGGTGCGGTCAAGAACCGCGATGCGCTTGCAGGTTGCCGGGATGGCATCCACAAAACGCTTGGCAGAGAACGGACGGTACAGGTGAACGCTCACAAGACCAACCTTCTCGCCCATCTGATTGAGCTTGTTGACGGCTTCTGTCGCAACATCGCAGCCAGAGCCCATCGCCACGACAACGTACTCCGCATCCGGCGCACCGATGTAATCAAACGGCTTGTGCGGGCGGCCGGTGATCTTGGCAACATCGTTCATAACCTCTTCCACAATCTCGGGAACAGCGTTATAGTACTTGTTGCCGGCCTCACGGCCCTGGAAGTAGATGTCAGGGTTCTGTGCAGTGCCGCCCAGGTGCGGATGATCCGGGTTGAGCGCACGGGCGCGGAACTCAGCAACCTTCTCTTTGGGCAGCAGCGTTGCCATGTCTTCGTAAGAAATCTCATCGATCTTCTGGATCTCATGAGAGGTACGGAAGCCATCAAAGAAGTGCAGGAACGGCACAGAGCTCTTCAGCGTTGCCACATGTGCAACAAGTGCCATGTCTTCCGCTTCCTGAACGGAGTTGGAAGCCAGCATGGCAAAGCCGGTCTGACGGCAGGCCATGACGTCAGAGTGATCGCCGAAGATGGACAGAGCATGATAAGCCAGCGCACGGGCACTCACGTGGAATACGCAAGGCAGCAGCTCGCCAGCGATCTTGTACATATTCGGGATCATGAGCAGAAGACCCTGAGACGCGGTGAAAGTCGAAGTCAGGGCGCCAGCCTTCAGGGAGCCGTGAACAGCACCCGCGGCACCACCTTCGGACTCCATCTCCGCGATGCGGACATTCTGGCCGAACAGGTTCTTGCGATCATGAGCAGACCAGTCATCCGCGACTTCTGCCATCGGGGAAGACGGGGTGATCGGATAGATCGCCGCCACATCGCTGAACGCATACGCAACGTGGCTGACAGCAGTATTGCCGTCAACGGTCATTTTTCTAGCCATTGGTATAACCTCCTATGTAAATCAAGGATGAACACCTTTGTGAGAAGCGCATTACGCCCTCCACAGGCACATTCGGACACTTCTCGACATTTCTATTATATCTCTTCAATATATCAAAGTCAACCGCGGCAAATGACTTTTCCCTTTTTTCTGCTCACTTTTTCGTTTTATATCCCTTGTTTTTTGCATCCATCTATGGTGATTTTTATCCATTTTGCAGTCTTTGTTTGTTGCTCATTTGTAAAAATCACAGCTTCTTCAAATCGCTTGACAAGCCTGTATACACTTTGTACAATGAAAACATCTTTTTCGCAATTCTGGCAGACGGCAAACAGTTTGTTTTCCATCGCCAAAAAAATCAGAAAGGATTCTCTACATATGACGCTTGGTCCACTGCATTTTCTCATCGTCTGTCCGCTTGTTTTTTTCGCCGGTTTCGTAGACTCCATTGCCGGGGGCGGCGGGCTGATTTCTCTTCCGGCCTATCTGCTCAGCGGTCTGCCTCCACATACCTGCATCGCTACCAATAAAGCTTCTTCTTCCATGGGTACCTGTCTGTCAACTTTCAAGTATGCGCGTTCGGGTTATATCAACTGGAAGCTCAGCCTGTTTTGCGCATCAATTGCGCCTTTCGGTTCCGCATTGGGTGCGCGGGCTGCTCTTTCTTTGAGCGATTCTTTTTTTCGGCTGATTATGCTCATCGTTGTGCCGCTCACCTCGCTGTATGTTCTGCGCAAAAAGGATCTCTTTTCCGAAACGGATCGTGTCCCTCTCCCCTTTTCGCAAACACTCGTGCGCGCGGGCATCATTTCTTTCTGTGTCGGCATCTACGACGGCTTTTACGGCCCGGGCACTGGCACATTCCTTTTGCTTCTTTTGACACGCTTTGCCCATATCTCTGTGCGTCAGGCCAATGGTCTTACCAAGGTCATCAACCTTTCCAGCAACCTCTCCGCCCTTGCCGTATTTCTGTTGAACGGACAGGTGCTTGTGCCGCTGGGTCTGTGTGCCGGTGCTTTCAGCATGCTGGGCAATTATTTCGGTTCCCGCTGCTTCACTCAAAAGGGTGCTGCAATCGTCCGGCCCATTATTCTCCTGGTACTGGTCGTCTTCTTCGGGCGCACAGCTATTGAATTTTTCTGATCATCCCTCCGAAAGGACACTTGCATGAACACTTCTTTTAAAATTTCAGATACCCTCAAAACCCGTGCTGCATACTGTTTCCTTTTTACAGCCCTCTTTTCCCTCTTGGCTCATGGATATCGTTATTTGTCCATGAGTTTTTCCGGAGACTCCATGCTTCTGACCATGAAAAACACTGCCGTTTACCAAATCACGCTTGGACGCTTTTTGCAGCCCGTGTACTGGCAAATTCGCGGTCTAATCAATGCCCCTTGGCTCATCGGGCTGTTTTCCACTGTCTTTCTGGCCGCAGCTGTCTTGATTGCCGCTTCCCTTTTTGATCTGAACGCTCCTGTTTATCTGGCGCTTCTGAGCGGTCTGATGGTCACAGGCGAAACATTCGCCGTATCCAATGCCACCTATCTGCCGTGGATGGATGCCTATGCACTGTCGCTTCTTCTCTGTCTGCTCGGTGCAGCCGTGTTCTTTCGTTGTCCGCGCGGCGCTGTCATCTGTACCCTCTTCTATGCTCTGGCATGCGGGCTGTATCAGAGCTATCTTCCGGCTGCCTCCACGATGATTATTCTGCTTCTTCTGCGCCAGACCCTGCACGGTGAAAAGGTGAGCCGTATCTTTGTGCGCGGCCTTCAGGCCTGTGCATCGCTTATCGGCGGGCTTCTTCTTTATGCCCTCTTCCTGTCCATTGCGCTCAAGATCACGGGCGGGCACGCTTCTCAAGAATATAACGGCGTGGGCAACCTCAGTCACTTTGCGCTTGACAGAATCCCCGTTCTGCTTCTGGATACATTCAAAACCCCGCTGGAATACCTCTTCTCTCCCTCCAGCGCAAAGGCCATGCCCTGGCATATCAGCAGAATTCCTTTCATCTTAAATTTTGCCCTGCTTCTGCTTTCCTTCATAATGCTTTTCCGGCACCTCCGAAAGCTCTCTCTCTGTTCCATATCAATGGTTCTTTTTCTCCTGTTCATACTCCCTTTCAGCATGAACTTCATTCAATTTGTCGCGCAGGGTGTCGTCAGCGGGCTTACCATTTACACCTATTCATTCTTCTATCTCGCTGTCCTGTTTCTGGCATGCAAAACCACTTCCGGCCATTTGTGTTCAGCCGGTCATCTATCCATGATCCTGCTTTCCATGATAATCGGGCTGAACATCATCCACGCCAATCAGCTGTATGTAAAACGCGATCTGGAATTGTCCAGCACACTTTCTGCCATGACCCGAATCCTGAGCCGAGCCGAAGAAACGGAGGGCTACATTCCCGGCGAAACGCCCGTTGTTCCCCTGGGACTGCTATCCTCTTCCTCGCTGGTCATGGAGCGTCCGGGGTTTGAGGCTGCTGCTGCTCAGCAGGGCATGAATACGACCTTTGCTGCTGCCCACGAATACAGCATGTCTTGGTACCTGCAAATGATGCTCGGTGAAAATATAGTCGTTTCTTCACCCGAAGAAACAAAGAAACTCAATCAGCTTCCAGAAGCAGCTTCCATCCCTGCCTATCCTGCCGAAGGCTTTGCGCAGATGGTGGACGGCCGCCTGTTTATTCGCTTCAACTGAAGGAGGATCTGTTATGAGAATTTCGATTGATCAAACCGTTTTTAAACGTGCAGCATTCTGGTCACTGATCTTCTTTGCAGCGGCACATGCCTTCTGCTTTTTCAACCTGACCTATGCATCCGGCTCCGTTCTGATCGACGTAAGCCGAAACGCCGCCGCCCAAATTGAACGCGGTGTTTATTTACAGCCGTTTTACTGGTCTTTTCGCGGCTCACTCTCCAGCCCCATGATCGTGGGCATTCTTTGCTGTGTGTATCTGACGACAGCCTGCTGTCTCATGCTCTCCCTGCTTCGTCTGAATACCTGTGTGTCCGCTTTCGCACTCTGCGGCCTGATGACACTCAACGTCACAATCACGCTGCGCTTTTCCGGTTCCCTCACCACAGCAGACGCCTCCATGCTGGCGCTGCTTCTGGGGATTTTTGCCGCTGCGCTTACGCTCCGCATGAAATGGGGATTTCTGCCCGGTGCTGTTTTAGCCGCCGGCGCAATGGCGCTGGATACAAATGGCTTTTCTCTGTTTCTGGCTCCTCTTCTCCTCGTGCTGATTGCCGATGCCTTAAACGATACCGCTCCCATCCGGCCCGCCGCTGCAAAAGCCGCCGCTTCTTGCGGACTTGGGGTTGTGTTGTATGCAGCAGGCGGTCTGATTCTCTGGCGGATTCTGGATCTTGAACCCACGCTTCCCGCCCGCGGTTTCTTTGCAGCAGAATCCTTTCTTTTGATGCCGTCCCCCCTGCTGTTCTACCATCCTGTGCCGGGTTTTGTATTATATGGTGTTCTGCTGTTTTTGGCTTTCTTCTCGCTCCTGCACCTGCTGCGACGCCTGCCGCATGTTCGCGCTGTCTTCGTCTTTTCCTGCTCGATTCTCTTTCCCTTTGTGCTGTCTCTCCTGCTGGATCAGGAGCACATTGCTGACAGTCCTGTTTTCGCATTTTTCCCCGTGCTTCTTCTCCTTCTTTTACACAATGGGCTGTCCGGCCTTAGCAAAGAACATCTTCTGCGCACCTGTGCTGCCGGGGTCCTCAGTGTGTTCTTTCTGTCCAGCGTTGTGCTGTCCAATCAGCTGTATCTGAAAAAGAATATCGAATTTCAGTCCACTTTGTCTCTGATGACGCGTGTCATTGATCGCATGGAACGCACCACCCATTACATGCCCGGGCAAACCCCGGTCGTATTTGCAGGAACGCTGGAAAACAACATTCTGTCTGCAAAACACAACGGATTTGCAGCTCTTTCCCGCTTTGATCCGACCGTTACGCTGTGCAGTTCTTCAGAAGAAACGCTCTGGTATCTCTGGGAGATTCTGGGTTATCCTGTCAATCTTTTGAGTCTTTATGAGCAGGAACAATGGGCCAAGCGGCCGGACGTCGCTGCAATGCCTGTTTTCCCCGCTGCAGGAAGCTGTCAGATGATTGATGATACGCTGGTCATAAAGCTTTCTGACCGCTAAGAATCCATCTCCATATAAAAAAAGCGGGATTTTCCCGCTTATTTTTATTTCAAGGATCTAAAGAAACATCCTTGAGTTTAAAATCAAGAGCATCACATGACACCAGATCGTAGCGCACCCCGTTGTACACGCCGCAGAACCCGCGCTGAACGCTGGGTCCATGCAGATGCCCATAAACGCAGCGCTGAACCCCGTATTCTGTCATCAGGCGCGTAAACTCCGTGCCCTGCCTGATCGTTTCAGGCAAAAGCGGCGGATAGTGCATCATGGCAAAAATCGGCCTGCCATCTGCGATTCTCTGCGCATCCTTGAGAGACATCTCCAGCCGCAGAACCTCACGGCGATAGAGCTTTTCGTCCTGAGGGGCTGCATTGGGGCCGATTGGAATAACCCATCCGCGTGTACCGCAGAACACGCAGTTTCCGCCGTCAAACGCATCGTTCTGTACGGCATGCATGTTTTCAGGCAGAGCACTTCGCAGCTGCGTCAGTGAAGACCACCAGTAATCATGATTGCCGCGCAATATGAGTATGCGACCCGGCAGCTTTGCAATCGCCCGAAGATCCTCAAGCGCCGCCTCCAGCTGCATGGCCCAGGATATATCCCCTGGAATGAGCACAATGTCCTCATCCCGAACCTTTGCATACCAGTCCTGACAAATGCGCTCAAAGTGGTTTTCCCAATGCGCTCCAAAGATGTCCATGGGCTTCTTGTCTCCGCCGGGCAGATGCAGATCAGCGATTGCAAAAACGCTCAAGAATCCTCGTCCTCATCATCTTCGTCGGCTTCCCTGCTCTTTTCTTCTTCAAGAGACAGATGTTCGCCCATTTCATCCGGCATATCTTCCGGCAGCACGTCAAGTTCGATTTCCTGCATATCCGAAACGTCTTCCATCGCCAGAGATACTTCATGCCCATCAGACTCATCCATGGCATCGTCATGAAGCCCCTGCTGCTGGGTCATCTCTTTATAGCACATCAGGCACACGTCTTTGCCCGGCATCACCGGATTCTCGTTGCAGATTGAGCACAGCTCGAACGGATCCTCGCGCACCTCACCTTTCATTTCACGCTTGCAAACAGAACAATACTGTTCCTCTTCCCGGATGTAATTGAGTTCACATCGCGGACATTTCACGAAGCCCATAGGCATCCTCCCGATAGTCGTATATTTCCATGGCATCCGATTTCCAATTGAATTGCGCTGTACCCGGCGCACATGTTACACTGATACCCGCCCAAAAGAAGTACAAGGAGGAATCCATGAAACACGCATTTTACACACCGGGAAAAAGGCTTGCTGTCTTTCTGACAGCTGCTGCTCTCTTTCTTTCCACGCCGAAACAACCTGTGTCGGCCACGTTCGAGGCACATTATACAACAGCTTCCGTATCTGCGCAAGAGCAGAATGCAGGAAATCTTCTGAATTCTGATCGTGCGCGCTACGGCTTGCCGCCTTTGACGCTTTCTCCAGAGCTTTCAAGGCTGGCGCGCATCAAATCCGAAGAGATGCGCGACCTTCATTATTTCTCACACACCTCCCCAACATACGGAGATGTTCGCCAGATGCTCACGACGTTCGGCTATGCCTATCGAGGCGCAGGCGAAAATATCGCGCACCACGCCACGGTCGAAAAGTCGCAGGCCGCGCTCATTTCCTCGCCGGGACATCGGCGCAACATGCTCAGCAAGGCATACACCCATGTCGGTATCGGCATTGCGCTGGATGAAAAAGGCTATGTCTATCTGACGCAAATCTTTGCCCGATAATCACATTCAAAAAATTGCCGAAACGACTCTGCACATCGTTCCGGCAATTTTTACATTGTCCCGTGTCTCCGGCTTTGGCAGAAAATTCTATCACTGACCGGATGTTATTTCTTCGTTTTTTTCTTTTCCCGGCATCTCCGGCAGCCGCAGAAGCAGTCATATGTACCCCACTGCCAATAGGCCTGCGCAAGATGCAGTGCGCCGCGCGGGCGTTCCTGCTTTGCAGGCAGAACAGCTGCTTCCAAAGGCTCGACAGCTGGCTTAAAAATGATGTTCCTGTCCATAGGCTTCCCTCCCGCTTCATCCTATGCGGGAAAAAATCATTTGCCAGCGGAAAGCGCAAATATCAGCCGGTCAAGCGCCGCTTCTTCCCGAAGTGCGCCGCGCTTAATATCGTAATCTGCGTCGACACACAGTTCAAGCTGACTGCGAAGCTGCGCCGCCGTGCGCTTTCCTGCCTGACGCATCAAGCGGGAAACGGCAAAAGGCGGAATGCCCAGCTCCTTGGCGATCTGCCCCTGCGGCATGCCTTCCATGCTCTTTAAATACATCATCTGCCTGTACTGACGGGTAACCAGCGCAAGAATACCAATGCGCTGTTCGCCAGACTGCAAAAGCACGGCAAGCAGCTCAAACGCTTTCTCTGTCTGTCCCAGCGCCAACGCATCCACCATCGCAAAGACCGTGCATTCTGCCGTGTGCGTAGCCATTGTTTCGACATCCTGAACAGTAATCGAAGGTGCATCTTCCACATACGCTGCCAGCTTTTGCAGTTCACCATTGAGCATCGTCAAATCGCGTCCGCTCGTAAAAGCCAACGCTTCACAGCCTGCCCTGTCCATCTTTTTGCCAAGCGGTCTAAGGGTCTGATTGATCCAGCGGACAAGCTGTGCATCGTTCAATTCGTCAAACGATACAGCCCCCGGCAAATCCACAAGCGCGTGGCTGAGTTTCTTTCGCTTGTCCACATTCTCCGCTTCGATAATCAGGCAGGTGGTCGGCGGGACGCGTCCAATATACGACAGCAGCTGTGCACTTTCCTCAGCTTCATCCTTGACCTTTCCCGGCGACAAAACTGCCAAATCGCGGACGATGACCATGCGATAGTCGCTCATCATGGGCAGAGTTTCGCAGTTTTCGATGATCTGCTGTGCGGTCGGCGCCTGCATTACAGTGCAGTTCATATCTTCCAGCCCAGGCATCAGCAGTTTTTTTTGAAGTGCTGCAATGGCATTTTTTCTAATATACGCTTCTGTTCCATAGAAGAAGTACACGTTGCGGACGGTTCCCGCTTTGAGTTCATCAAAGAATGCCCACTGATCCATTTATTCCTCCACCATTCCCGGGTTCCGCACAAGACGCCCGGCCAGATTCAGCCCGCCGTTCATCTCGCCACGCTGCTGCCCGTCAAAAAAGAAGATCACACCCTGCTGGCTCCTGCCCTCTGTAAGCGTGTTGACCATTGCATAAACCGCCGTGCGTGCTTCATCTGCGTCAAGGGTATACAAAGCATCCCCAAACGCACCGGAAAAGTTCACCGCCACATCATTCTGTTCAAACCTGACAGCGAGAATATCCTCCTCCGTCAGCTTGATTGGCAGCACCCCCGGTTCTTCCGACAGCTTCATGAGCAGCGCCCGCGGATCATACTGCCTGTCTTCCGGCAAAACCCGGCGAACGCGCTGCAGCCTGCCCGTCTCTCCTTTGGGCACATACAACACAACCGGCGCACCAGTTTTTCCCGCAAAGTCTTTGCGCGTCACCATTTCGCCCATCTTTTGTCCGCCAACAAAGAGCTGTACACCCTCCACGCCCGGCACAAAGCCCATCAGTGTATCCGTCAGCATGGCCGCGTACAATTCAAAACTCACTCCGCTTGTCTTGAGCGCATCGTTCAGAGTGTCAGAAAACCGAATCTCAATCGTGCGTACATTTCCGTCATCCGTGCGCACAATATCCGGCATTTCTTCAATATATTCCATCGGGGCAGGAATTTCGTTGGGTGCCGTCGGCGCTCCCTTGCCCAGCTCGCCAAGTACAGTATACAAACAATCCAGCGGAGATGCCTGCCCATAGGCTACGCTGCGCACAATAGGCAAAAGCATCTGATCTGCCGCAGACGGCAGATACAGTGTCGTGAGCCGATTGAACCCGGAACCACTCAGACGCTGATCGTCCATCCTGTTGTATCGCGAAAGCATTTCAAGATCCTCCATCCGCGACAACGTGCCCACGGGCATCGTCGCGCCAAGATCCAAGCCTTCTTCCCTGCCGCCAATCAGCACATTCACATACGAAATCTCCGGCAGCTCACACAGCGTATGTGCAACGGCCAATCGAACCGCATATAATTGCTGCGGTTCCAGCACGCGAAGCCTTGGCGGCAGGCTGACTGTCGCCACGCCGCCGGAAACCTCCAGCATCCGCTCTGTTTTTCCCGCCGTCTTCGGCCAGAAAACACCTTCCGCTTTCGGCCCTTCAAGAAGTGCATTCAGAACAGCCTGTGCTCGACTCGTTCCAGATGTTATCACCACTTCTCGAATAACGGGCACCAGATGTTCCCCATCTGCGCTCGGATAATAAAGTGTTGTTCTGCGAGTTTCCTCCACGCTGCCGTCTTCAAGCGGCGCACTTATGCCCGGCTCAATGGCGATTTCTGAAATGTCCTGCATGGGTCGTTCCCGAATGACACTGCTGCATCCCGACAGGCTCAGCAGAATTGTCAGAAGCACCCCGAATAGCAGGCCCTTATTTCCTTTCATTATCCGCCTCCGTTAATCTCTGATCATCAGATCCATCAGTTCATCCAAACTGATCGCCCAGTTATCTGCCTCCCGAATGAGCTGCACAGACTCACGCTGAATTCTTGCATCTCCGCCCAATTCCGAACGAATCATCGCATCCACTACAACCGTAGCGCTCTGTCCATCCAGAGAGACCGTTCCCGGCGTCACTGAATACTCCAGCAATGTTATGTCCATATCGCGCATCTGTGCTTCAAACACGCTGAGCGTCAGCAGTTCATTCCGCTGCAAAAGCGGATATATCCCCTCCCAGTTCTTTTCCTGCCAGCAATCAAACACCATTTTCATCGTCCGCCTCGGTGTCAGCATAATTTCCTCATCTCGTGCGCAAGCTGCCAGAAGGACATTGGGGTTCTTTTCCTGAAGATCAAAGTAGTATACGGGAATCCGCTCCGGCAGATCGTCGTCGTTGTCTGCCAGATAGAGTTGGACGCGCTGAAAGCGCCCATCTTCCGTCAGAGACAATACGAGGGACTGAAAAGCCATCTGCCTGCGCAATGCAGCTTCTTGCTGCCAATATGTGCTGTCCTCCCAGTCAAGCGGTGCGCCGTCCGGTCTGCCTAAAAACGCCTTCGTCAACGTAACAAAAACCGTATCGCCTTCGCTGTCCACGTTAATCACTTCTGTTCCCTGCGGAAACAATCCCCTGAGCCGGTCATGCGCCACATCCGGCCCGTTAATCAGGCACCTGACAATGCTGCTGGCCACGGTTTCCTCGCGGCGCATATCCAATTGTGCACTGCATGCCCCCAGCACATTGGTATCTGCAAAGCGGAAATACAGCGTGACATCCATGAGGCTGCGCTTTTTCTGCACACCGAGCTGCTGTTCAAACGACGGCCTGTTTTCTTCACTCGTTTCCACCTTTTTTTCGTTACGAAGAGACGCGAGCACAAGCAGACCCAGCGCAATCGGTATGCAGATCCATCTTTTTTTCAAAGCTCATTCTCCTCTCTTCTCATTTGACCGGCAGCTGCACGGTAAACGTTGTTCCCTTGCCCAGTTCAGATGCCACCGTCACAGAACCCGCGTGAAGCCGAACAATTTGTTTCACAATGGACAACCCCAGACCCGTTCCTCCCGTCTCTCGCGACCGTGCCTTGTCCACCCTGTAAAAGCGATCAAACACATGCGGCAGATCTTCCGGCGGGATGCCCACGCCAGTATCCGCAATTTCCAAAACGGCATCTCGCCCGCTCCTTGTGAGGAAAACGACAATTTTGCCGCCATCTGGCGTATACTTGATGGCATTTTCAATGATGTTGTAGCACACCTGAGACAGTTTGACCGGGTCTGCGAACATCTCACATCCATCTTCGATCTTTGTCACAATCTCCTGTTTACGCTTTTTGGCCAACGGCTCAAGACGTGAAACGCTCTCCTTCACCGTATCCGCAAACAAGATCATCTCGCGGCGCAAGCGAAGCTTATGGCTGTCAATATGAACAAGCGTCAAAAGGTCGCCCACAACAGAAGACAGGCGGTCGATCTCCTTGTCGATATCCCCAAGAAACTCCTTACGAAGCTCTGAATCCATATCGTCCTGATAAATCATGGACTCCACAAGAATTTTAATGGTCGTCAGCGGGGTCTTCAATTCGTGCGATGCATTGGAAACAAACTGACTGCGTGCCTGATCGAGGCTGCCCACCTGTTCACTCATCTGATTGAATGCCGCTGCAAGCTGTGCCATTTCGCTGTGCCCCGGCACATGAACTCGGTGCTCATAGTCCCCCTTGCTCATACGCTCAATGCCCGCAGAAAGCTCTTTGACAGGCTTGGTCACAATACGGGAGATCATGCCTGCCAGCACCAGCACCACGGCCAGAGCCAAAAGAAACACGCCAATCATCCTGTCCTGTACGGATGTGACAGAATCCACAGTGTCCTGTACGCTTGACAGCAGAATCAAGACCCCCTGCTTTTCACCTTCAGCTTCCAGCGGAGCTGTAAACGCGCCGATCCAAATTCTCTTGGTATCGCGGCCCGTCAATCCGTCCAGCGCCGACGGCACCTGTTCCCTGCCGGCACCATCCTGCAAATGAAACCCATAATCTCCATCCTTCTCGTTTCGAAGCACGCTGTGCACCTCTGAAAGGGACAGCCGTGTGCCGCAGCGTTCATCAAACGTGTCATAGATAACCTTCGCATCCCTGTCTACAATCAAAAGGCGGCCGCCGCTCTGGCTGGCCGCCTGCACAAGACGCGGATAAAACGCATCTGGCGTATCCGTCTCAAAATGTCCAGAAAGAGACACCGACAACCGTGATACACTGGTCATCTGTGCACGAATCGTATCCGTAAAAAGGGAATCGCTGACAAGGTGAATCGTAGACACCGCCACAAGATAGAACGATGCGCCAATGACCAGCAGCAGTGCCACAAGAATTCTGGTCCGAACAGAGTAAAACGGGTTAGTCTTTGTCCGTGAAATAATAACCCACTCCCCACTTGGTCAAAATAAATTCCGGACCGCCGTTGTTTCTTTCGATCTTTTCACGCAGGCGGCGAATGTGTACATCCACTGTGCGCATGTCCCCCATATAATCATACTTCCAGACCGTTTCCAGAAGTTCTTCGCGGCTGTACACTTTTCCCCTGTGCATGATAAGCAGCTGCAAAAGATCGAATTCCTTGGCTGTCAATTTAACAGATTCTCCGGCAAGCGTCACCGTTCGATTCTGTCCGTTCACTTCCAGATCATGCACGCGCACAATGCGTTTTTCTTCTTTGGGCTCCGGCTGAGGCTGGCTGCGGCGGAAAATAGACTTAATGCGCGCCTTGACTTCCAGAATATTAAATGGTTTGGTCATGTAATCATCTGCGCCGTATTCAAGACCCAGAATCTTGTCCATATCCTCCCCCTTTGCCGTCAGCATGATAATCGGCACATTGGAGCGCTCACGAATGCGCTGGCAAACTTCCAGCCCATCCAGCCCGGGGAGCATGACATCAAGCAGAATCAAGTCATAGCTGCCTTCAAAAAACTTTTGCAGTGCTTCCTCTCCGTCCGTCGCTGATTCGGTCTTATAGCCATCCTGCTCGAGGCTGTATTTCAGTCCCTTGAGAATCAAAGGTTCATCATCAACAAGCAGTATTTTCTTCGGCATATGCTTTCCTCATTTCCCTTGCGCATGTACGCATTCATCTTTCTACTTTCTTTTATTGTAACGCAGAACGCAATTTAAAATCAAGGGTTTCCCTTTGTTTTCTTGACTATTTCGTAACATTTTCTATATTATGAAACAATATTGAAATATTTTAGAGCATACCGTGATGCATCTGTACTTTTTCTTCAAAAAGTGGTATGATAATATGGATTATCGTCAAGGCCAATACCCTTTGCCTTGCCAGTCTGCCTCGCGCGGCCAAACGTCGCGTTTTTTAGATGCATATATAATTGATGGAGGGAATACCTTGCGCCTTTTATCGCTGCTTCTCTGTGTGCTGTTTCTTTTCAGCCCTGCGGCTCTGGCCGAAGAAACCGAACCTGTGCAGGAAAGATATATCGCCCCCACGCCGCCGCCTGGTGCCATTCCTTATGACCCTGCCCATCCTGAAATTCTGGACGAAGATATGATCTATGCGCTCAGCGCCATTGTCATTGAAGCCAATACAGGAGAAGTGCTGTTTGAAAAAAATGCGGATCAGGTCATGTTTCCCGCTTCTACCACCAAGATCCTGACCGCATACATCGCCCTTCAAATGGCCGACCTTGAAAATGATGTTGTTACAGTATCCCAAAACGCCATTGACATGGTGCCTCCAAACGGCTATACAACCGTTCCTCTCGTTGCAGGCGAGCAAATCAGAATGGAAGATCTGATTGCCGCCATGATCATCAAGTCCGGCAACGACGCTGCTAACGCTATTGCAGAATTTATTTCCGGCAGTATTGATCATTTTGCCGCTCTGATGAACGAAACGGCGCAGATGCTCGGTTGTTCTCAGGACACGCACTTCACCAACCCATCCGGTGTTCAGGATATCAACCACTATACCACCGCACGCGATCTGTCCATCATTGCCGCTGCCGCAATGAAAAATGAGCGATTTGCTTCTCTTGTTCAGCAAACTTCCTATGAACTGCCCGCAACTGAACGTGAAGACGGCCGCTCCGCTCATCCCCGGCGGACGATATATGGCTCCACGGCAATTCTTAATCCGGAAAGCGAAGTATTTTATCCCTATGCTACCGGCATCAAGACCGGCTTCACCAATGACGCTGGTTACTGCTTCGTTGGTGCTTCCACTAAAAACGGCATTGATTTAATTTCCGTTGTCCTCTATGGCGGCGATAAAGGACGCTACAAAGACACCAAGCACCTGATGGAATATGGCTATACACAAATGCAGTCCATCAGCCCCGAATCGCTTTATGCAGAAGATCCGCGCATCATCGATGTAATGGGTTTTGACACAAACGATCCCATGCATGGAGAATTGGCGCTGGGAATCCGTGCTGTTGATGAGTCTCGGGACATGACGATCATCGGCCGCGCAGATAAGATTGACATGCTGCGCCAGAACTTTGGTCAAATATCCTCTATCAAGTGGACGCGTGAATTCCGTGCCCCCATCAACGTTGGCGATGTCATGGGCATATTGACATTCTACTCCGAAAACAAAGGCACTGCTGAATATGAGCTGGTGGCAACGCGCTCCATCGCTGCACGCGAAAATGCGCCGCTCACGCTTGAACAGATCGAAGCCTATACCGCATCCGATGAAAACCCGTGGCCGCGCTTCTCCTGGGATCTGCTGGTGCCGCCAGGCCTGCTTCTGCTTGTCCTCATTCTGATTATCCGCTTTATTCATCGCCACATTCACAGACGCATCAAGGCCCCGAAAATCAAGCCTGTCAAGAAGCGTTATCTCCGCTGATTTCCGTCATGAGGAAGGATGATTTTTCATGAAATGTCCCTATTGCGACACCGAGATGCAGCCGGGCTACATCAAGTCCGCAAGGCCCATTCATTGGAGCGCGGAAAAGAAACTGTATTTTTTCCTATCTGATAAGGACATCCCTGTCAGTAACCGCAATGATGAATGGTTCGGTTGTTTTGCTGACGCACTCTTCTGTCCAAACTGCAAAAAATGTATCGTCAGCATGCATACGGAACGCCGCTGATTTTTCCCCGCAACAATCAAAAAAGATGCCGCCCTTTGCTTACAAAAGTAATTCAAGATACCTTAAACTCCGGCAATATAGAGCAATACAAATGAAAGCATTCCGAGAAAGGTTCAAATTGAACTGTCCTCGGAATTTTTTATATTCTCAACCACACATTCGCATTTCCTTAAAATCCTTCTGCCACATGTAAAAACTCCCCATCAGTCAGAATATACAGTCAGCGTATGGGGCCAACGCCTCAAACGCTAAGAACCCCTCATCTTGTTCTCGAATATGCTGACGAAGTACACACACTATCGACAATACTGAACAGCAGGCACAGGTGGTGTTTGACAGATTGGTTAATCTCTTGCAGAAAAAGAAGGGATCAAGAAAAAGCTGAAAATCAAATGCTGTTGAATTCAGCACAGTACAATATCACGTAAAGAAGTAGAGTGAGCATTATATCAAAATTTTCTGAACAGATAAAAGGTGGGAACTGCCGGCTGTCACCAGCCGCACTGTTTCCATATGGGAAACGAAGCCGTAATCTTTCTGACTTATGTGTACTGGCAGATCGATACGCTGTGGAGATTCGGGAGCTTATCGCTGGTGAAATAAACAGGAATATGATGAATCAGGAAAAAAAGGAAACTCTGGTGCAATCTGCTGATTACACAGAGCAGAAAAACACCTGAAGAAAATAATATTGGATATGATGGAAGCTGCATTGCTGTGATTGGTTTTCAATTCTATGCTTCGGCATTTTCCAAATCCGCTGCTCATTTCAGCTGGATTGGCGTAAAATAAGTTAAAGTGCTTTTTTGTGTCATACCAGAATAACACCAAACGGCTGCATCGGAAACTCCCTTTGCAGCCGTTTTCTTGTATAATTTTGCCTCCTGCGCCAATAGTGCAGCACGGCTTCTTGTTGAGGCTTTTTATACAGCCCCTTTTAATTAAATGTCAATGGAGGTGCATGCAATGCCCTGCGCAGAAAGGATTTCAAGGAGCCTGATGCGCTCATTAAAGCGCTCGGCAGCCAGTGCAATCTCGTTTTTCGTTGGGTGATCCTTCATCACTTCCCAGCGGGCCTCACTGGCCGGAGTAGCGCTGTGTGGGCCGCTGCTGCGGGTGCGGAAGGATTCCATCATGGCCTCAGAGAGCACGCCGTTGCAAACACAGCCGCCCAGCACGATGTTTTTATCCCTGACCAGTTCCGCGCCGCGGTGCAGGGACTGCTGTCCGTGAACGGAATCCGCCCAGAAGCCCAGCGTGCAGAACAGGCCGACATGCTTTCCTTCGATGGTTTTGAGGAAAGCCGCCATTTCCTCGTTGGGGCCGCCTTTATCCACCCAGTAGCCCAGCAAAATCACGTCGCCGTCGAGAACGGGCACGCCGTCCTTTAAATCATGGATGGTCTTTTCGTCCACCTTGATGCCTTCGTAAATGCCCTCCGCCAGGCGGCGGGTGCAGCCGGAACGGCTGGAATAAATGACCTGTACCTTCATTAAAATAACCTCCTTTTAGTTCAAAGTCTGAAGATAGGTTTCGACGCTCTCCAGAATCCAGTCGGCGCCGCGCGGGCCCATGATGGGCATATGCTTGGCAATCACCGCGCCGTCCACCAGCGGGCTGGACACGCGCATAAACGTGCAGTTTGCCGGAATCAGCGTCTTGGCAATATCGTCGGCAAGCACGAGCGCATGATCAAGCCCTCGCATGATATTGATTTTATCCTTTTCATCGGGCAGATACTGAATCTCCGCATCGGGATCGCTGTATGCCCGCAGGCAGTGCGCGCAGATTTTGTGCGTGACAGGGAAATTCAGTTCCTCCATCAGGCCGCTCAGCCCCTTGACCGTCATGTAATCGCCGAGGATCGTCACATTGGGCAGATTCTCCTTGAGCATCAGCCCCACCATGCGGTAGGACATATTCTCACCCATGCGTTTTTGCAGTTCGCCCGTCAGCACAGGATTCACTCGGCGGCCCAGTTTTTCGGCAATGGCATTGAGCCAGTCCAACGTGCCCTTGTAGCCATAGGGTGCCCCAGCCACCATCGGCACGCCGCAGCGCTTTTCCAGCAGTTTAGCCGCAGGCAGGGCTTCATCGCGCAGCACAAGGCTGATCTCCGCGCCGCCGCAGGCCTCAATGGCCCCAATATCGGTTTCCAGGCAGAGGCACGCGCCGCACTCCATGCCGAAGGCCTCACGCATCAGGCGCTTGATTTCGTTCAGATCGCTGGCAGAGCGGTAGACGCCCGCCGACATGCCCAGAATGTTGTACGTATTCGGCTTTTTGGGTGCGTCCTTTCGGGCCAGTTCATCAATCAGCAGATGGTACGCTTCCTTGATGCCGATGGAATAGTCGCCGCGGAAGCCGCCCTGTTCAAAGGCGATCAGCCGGGCCTTAACCCGCTCCTGCATGTAGGCGCAGACGCCGCGCAGATCGCTGCCGATAACGGCAGAGACGGACGAAGCGACTACAAAAATGACCTTCGGCGCGTAATTTTCGTCGATCTCAATCAGTGCCTTTTCCAGGCGGCTGACATCGCCCATCACCACGTCGTCCTCACTCATGTGGGTGGAGAACAAACGGTTCTGCTGGTCAATGCCCAACTCACCAAAGAGGCTCATGCTGTAATGCGTGGTTCCCGCAGGGCCATATTCCACAATGACGCTGTCCTCTACGCAGAGCAGACTCCAGAGGATGCCCATTCTGTCCGAAGGAGTTGGCAAAAAGCGGCAGAGACTCACAGAAAATCACCTCCCTTTCGAATATCCCGGGCTTCCTGCGCAGCCATGAGCAGGGCGCGCGTCACAAGGCGCGTGCACTCAAAGCCGAGCATGCTGCCCGCGCCGTCCGTATGCACCATGGCGATGCCTTTTTGGCGCAGTCGGCTGGCATACTCGTGGCCGAGGTACAGCATCGGGTGCAGTTCATCATAGATGAACTGCATGGGAGCGATGTTGGCCGTCTTAGTCACATACGGGTCGGAGCATTCCACAATGGCAGCGATATCCTCCCTGTCTTCGGGACGGATGGCCGAGGTCTGTACAACCAGCGGATTCATGCCCATTTCTGCCATAAAGCGGGTGAACTCGAAGACGCGGAACGGCGTATTGCCGTAGATGAAGCTGACGCCCTCCAATTCGGGCTTTGCCTCAATGACCTCCTCCCGGGCCTTTTCATACAGTCCCTGAAGCTCGGCCGGGGGTGCAATTTCCAGCGCCTCAAACAGCTCGCGGTAGCAGGCCGCAATGCGGTCCGGCGACACAAACTTATCGAAAAAGACATACGGAATGCCGAAGCACTGCTTCATCTTCTGTGCCAAAGGCAGGGCGATGTCGCCTACGACAATATTCGCCTTGGCTGCCGCCGCATTTTTAATTTCATCCACAGTGCAGCCGCAAGGCAGCTGCAGCCCGATGCTGATACCCGCATCCGTCAGCATGCGGCTCAGTTCGGTGCTTTCAAAATTGCCCATACGCTGGCCCAGCAGGTTCACGCTGCCATTGCAGGGGCGCTTTTCCATCAGGGAGAAACATGCGGTCATTGTGCGTTCCAGACCAGGCATGTGGTTTTCACACTTGAAGTGCTCGGTGTGCACCGCCATCACGGGGATGCCGTAGCGTCTGCCAAGGCCCTCCGCCGCCGCGTCGAAGTCATCGCCGATGATTTCCACCACGCAGGTCGTCACAAGAAAAACCGCGCTGGGGTGGTATTCCTGCATAATCTCCGCAAAGGCCTGTTCCACCTTTTTCACGCAGCCAAAGGTAACATCGTGGCTGTCCAGTGTGACGGAGACGACGCGTCCGCATAGCCCGCCGTAATCCTCCGAATGGAGTGTCATGTGTTTGGTGTAGTATGAGCATTCATCCGTGCCGATAATGACCATCATGCTGTCCTGAATGCCGCGAATGGCCATCGCCGCCCCCATCAGAGGGCAGTGTGTGCCCGGAAACATGGCCGCCGTCAAAGGCTTGACATCCTTGATGGTGTCCACATCCCGAAGGCGCATCATCTGCGCCAGAAGTTTCTTTCTATCCATCTGTTTACCTCGGAAAAGACCGCGCGCGGCGCGGCTGAAAATGACATGGCCAGACCCGAAGATCGGCTCAAACCGAAAATGCAGCTCTCAGCAGATTTCTTTAAAGGCAATCAGGGGCTTTTCCCTTCCGGGCACACGAATGATGTCGCAGTCCACGTTGTAGACCTCCTTCATCATCTTGGGCGTGATGACCGCCTCCGGGGTCCCCTCGGCATACTTTACGCCATCCTTGATGACCACCACCCAGTCGCTGACCTCCATTGCCTGACTCAGGTCATGCAGAACCATCACCACGCCGATGCCGCTTTCACGATTCAGCTTCTTCACCAGGCGCATCATCTCCAGCTGATGGGATATGTCCAGGTAGGTGGTCGGCTCATCCAGAAAGAGGATCTCCGGCTGCTGGGTCAGCACGGTGGCAATCCAGACGCGCTGCGATTCTCCGCCGGAACACTCGTTGATCGATTTATCACGCAGGGGCCAGACGCCCGTAGCCTTCATCGCCCAGTCAACGATTTTCAAATCTTCATTGTTGTTGTTCTCATACCATTTCTGATAGGGAATTCGGCCATAGCTCACCAGCTCCCTGACCTGAAAATCAGGCGGGGCGCAGTGAATCTGCGGCAGAACGCCGATGCGCCTGGCCAGCTCTTTCGTGCTGAAATCCCTGAGGTTGCGTCCGTCCAGGCTGATGGTCCCTCTCTTGCAGCCCATCAGCCTCGTCAGACCCTTGAGCACCGTGGATTTGCCCGAGCCGTTCGGCCCGATGATGCTGGTGATTTTGCCCTTTTCCACGCGAATATCCATATTCGCAACGGCCGTATAATTGCCGTAGGCAATCTCCAGCTGTTCACCTCTAATTTCCACGAACCTTTCCCTTCTTTCTGAGCATGTACAGGAAGAACGGGCCGCCCGTCACGGCCATGACAATGCCGACGGGGATCTCCATTCCGGGGACAATTGTGCGGCCGACGGTATCCGCAGCCAGCAGAACCACCGCACCCAGAAGGACGCTTGTGGGAAGCATGGCCTTGTAATCCGAGCCAACCAGCAGGCGCGAAATATGCGGAACGACCAGACCGACGAAGCCGATCATGCCTGCCACAGAGACGGTAGCAGCCGCCAGGAAGGCAGACACGGCAGACAGGCAGATGCGGATCATGCTGACCCTGGCGCCCAGGCTTCTGGCCATTTCATCGCCGAGCTGGAGCATGTTGGCACTCTTGATAGACAGGAAGGCCAGCACCAGACCGACGCCCGCATACACGGCCAGCATCCGGACCTGTGCCCAGGAGCGGCCGGAAAGGCTGCCGTTCATAAAGGCGAGCACGCCTTCCAGGCTGTCGGCATGCAGAAGCTGCAACAGGCTGTTGTACGCACCGAGGACGGAGTTGATGGCCACGCCCGAGAGGATGATGCGAGTGGGATCCACGCCGTCCTTCCACGCCAGCGAGTAGATGAGGAAGCAGGCCAGCGCCGCTCCGCCGAAGGCAAACAGCGGCACGGAGTTGGTCAGGTGGGGGAAAACCAGGAGGATGGTGGTCGCTGCGGTGCCCGCACCGGCCGACACGCCGATGGTGCCGGGGTCGGCCAGGGGGTTGCGCATGACAGACTGAAGAAGCGCGCCGGACGCTGACAGCGATGAGCCAATGAGGATCGCCAGCAGGAGACGAGGCAGGCGCAGATTCATCACGATGATTTTAATGGTGCTCTTTTCCTCGCTGAACAGAGCAGAGAGGATTTCCCCGATGGAATACCCTGCGCTGCCCACAGCAATGGCAACCAGCGACAGGATAACTAACAGGATAATCAGCACCGTCCAGATGAACCCCACGCGCTTCACGCTGATTTTTTCTTTCTTGTCGATATTCATCTTTGCCTCACTCGGCGAAGAACGCCTCGATCTGGTCCGCCAGATCATTGATGCGGTCAATCACGGTGATGCCGCTGGTGGAAACGTAGGTAATGGGCAGATAGATGATATCGCCGTTCTTCACAGCCTCAATGCTGTTCCAGTAATCCGGGTTCTTGGCGAAATCTTCTTCCATGACAGACTGCTGCATCTCGCTTGTGACATTAGCACCCACGGAGAGCACCAGATCCGGATCATAGCTCACAGCCAGCTCAAGATCGAGCGGCACCATGGAAGATTCTTCGTTTTCGTACACGTTCTGAAGGCCGATCATATCCGCCATCGAGCCAAGCGTGCCGCCCTTGGTCTGGATAAAGTGGCTGGGCGGAGAGGACTGGAGCACCATCACGGTGTGGCCTTCCATCGCCTTGCGGGTATCTTCCAGGCGGGTCTCCAGAGTTTCAAAGCGTCCCATGATTTCCGCACCGATTTCGCTGCCCGGGGCAAACGCATCAATCAGCTCGAGGGTCTGCATCTTGATAGAGTCGTAAGAGACGGTGTGCCCCGCATCCACATAGTATACCGGGATGCCCAGCTTCTCCAGCGTGGTGCCGTACTTCTCCTGGGAAGTGTAGCCCATAATGACAAGATCTGGCTTTTCGGCAACGAGCAGTTCAATGTCAAAGGTGGAATGCATACCCATCTTATACTGCCTGGTGGACGCAATCAGGGCTTCCGGCCAGATCACGGAGTCGCTTTCCGGAATGGCGACCATCGGTACGCCTATTTCATAAAGGGCCATGACCGGCGCTTTAGACATGCTGGCCACGCGCTGCGGGCGCTTTTCAAGCACAAGCGGCTCTTTGTAGCCCAGCGCCTGCAAGTTTTCCGGATACTTGAGAACGAATTGGCCCTCTGCAGCTTCATCATCAGACGCATCTTGCTCTTCCAAGCGGTCAATCAGTTTGTTGACGCTCTGGATAACCTGAATGCCCTTGCAGGTGACATACTCGCCGGAAAGGTAGACAATGTTGTTCCCCTTCACGGCATCCAGCTGGTTCCACAGATCCGGATTCTCGTCAAAGGCCTCTTTGAAGTTCTGTTGAAGCACTTCGACACTCGGAACGGCCGGAGAGATGGCGAAGATCACTTCCGGATTCTGGGTGATGGCCGTCTCCACATCGATGGGCGCAGTGCGCATCGACGGATCAATCAGGCTGTCGGAAAGGTTTTCAAACGGGAGCAGAGAGAGCATGCTGCCCAGATAGCCCTGGCTGGTCTGCTGATACGCGCCAGGCGCACCAAAGAAGATCATCATGCTCTTTTTCTCGTGGTTGGCGGCGTAGTCCGCCGCGCGGGCCTCCAGCGCCTCAAACTCTGCCTGCACGCCGGCGGCCATCTCTTCGCCGCCGAAGGAACGCGCCATCAGGATGGAAGACTCTCTGGCCTCCTGATAGGTGATGGACGGTCCCTCGCTGGTGTAGTAGACCGGGATATCGGACGCCGCGAAAATCTCACCGCAGCGCTCTTTCTGGTAGCTGCCCACCAGTACCAGATCCGGATCGTAAGAGAGGACGCCTTCCACGTCCAGCGTGTTCATGCCGACATCAACGATCGGCAGTTCGTACACCCAGTCGGGGTACTCAATGCTGCTGGACGGGGTGGTAATGGCCACCGGGTGAATACCGCAGCGAACCAAAATCTGAAGTGCCGCGTTGGACAGGCACACAATGCGTTCCGGCTCCTTATCAAGAACGAGGGTCTCGCCCTCTCTTTCCTGTAGGTAACTCGGGTAATAAAGCGTCTTTCCCTCAGCCGCAGCGATGCCCAGCACCACCGTGGAGAAAAGAAGCATGGCCATGAGAATGGATGCCGCAATCTTTTTCATATCCTTACTCTCCTTCTTCGTCCTTGCTCAGTTCAAGGACTTTGTCTGCCAAGTTCAAATATACCTCGTGCATGGGGGATTCCTCCAGGCACTCAAAAACAGTGCCGCCGCCCGCCTCCGCTTTCTGAATGTCGCCGCTTCGCGGGACATAGGCGATGACGTCCACGCCGATTTCCTCGGCGGCGTTTTCGACGATCTGCTGTTCATTGACAATGTTTCGGGCGTTGAGAATGAGGCCGCCCAGACGCGCATAGCCGCGGCTGGCAAAGTTTCGCACCGCCTGCGCAATGTTGTTGGCCGCATACAGCGCCATCATCTCGCCGGAAGAGACGATGAACACTTCTCGGGCGTATCCCTCTCTGATCGGCATGGCAAAGCCGCCGCAGACCACATCGCCCAGAACGTCATACAGGACAATATCCGGCTTGTACACCTCAAATGCCTCCAGTTCCGCAAGCTTTTCAAACGCGGAAATGATGCCGCGGCCTGCACAGCCCACGCCCGGGGTCGGGCCGCCGGATTCCACACACAAAACGCCGTTGAAGCCCTCAAACACAATATCTGAAAGCTTCAAATCGTCCCCCTTCTCTCTCAGCTGCTCCAGAACCGTGGGAATGCGCTTTCCTTTCATCAGCCCCTTGGTTGAATCTGCCTTGGGATCGCAGCCGATCTGCATCACCTTATATCCCTTCTTTGCCAGCGCGGCAGACAGGTTGGACGTCGTGGTGGATTTGCCGATGCCGCCCTTGCCGTAGATCGCAATTTTCCGCATTTTTTCTCCTTTCGGGTTTTCACACGAAATGGGCTTGACATCATATGCCCCTTATGTGATAATATGGATTCGTAAAAGTTAGTTATGCCTAACGACTAAGTATTCTACCACAAAAATTCTCAATCCGCCTTAAATATGTTCTGAACTATCTTAAAAATCAACTGTTTCAGGAGTGATCAACATGAATACCTGCACGTATTGCGATGGCTGCGACTTTAACACCTCCCAGCAGGACTATTGGGAGAGCTTGTATAATCACAAGGAGATCTGCGAATCTCTGACGAAAGAAAATATCCGCGTTGCCAAGGCCCTGTTTCAGAGCAAGGTGAAGCATCTGTCCAGGCTCAATGACGGCCCCCTGTCGCCGGAAACGAACTGCATCCTGCTGAATTCGCTCAACAGGAGCCTGTACGACTATTTCCTCTTCCATAAAAAGATATCGTTTGCCAAGTGCTGCTACAAAAACCGCGTACACATGTTCAAGGCAGAGACGACAGAGGCCGTTTTGAACGCGGGATTCTGCGTCATTGACGCCTATGCCGCCACGCTGGAAGCCTCGCAGACCGGTCACAGCCACATCGAAAAAGCCTGCGCCTACATTCAATCCCACCTGAGTGAAGATCTGTCGCTTTCCAAGGTAAGTCAGGAGGTCTTTCTTTCCAAGAGCCACCTGTGTCACATCTTCAAAACACTGATGGGCACAACCTTCTGCGACTATGTGCGCCAGCAGCGCGTGCAGTATGCCCGCATGCTGCTGGCCACCAGCAATAAGAGCATCGACGATATTTCCAGTGCGTGCGGCTTCCATTCCTCCACATACTTTGCCACCGTCTTCAAAACCGAAATGGGCATGTCCCCCTCGGCCTTCCGGCGTGATTTTCAGGAAGCCGCGTCCTGATCCGCTCTTTTGTGAAGAGCTGTACATATAACCCAAACAAAACCTGCTAACGAAAATCACGCTCTAAATTAAAAAAAGAAGATTTTCTCAAAAACCTAAAAAGTGTACATGGAACAAGACTCAACCGTTGAGCAATCAAGACCAATTTCAGGTGCTGCACAAAAACAGCTCTAAAAAAAATGCGGAGATCTCGTTTTTTGTGGATCTCTGCATTTTTTCTCGTAATGTGTGGTATCAGGCTGAAAATTTGCCAACCAGCCCCTCTAAGTTTGCCCGAAAATTCAGAGGGCTCATTGCCTGTTATTTTACGCAGCTTTTACAGCGTTCAACTTTTTCAGGTCCTGGTGTAACTGCGGATCGTGCAAGCACTGGCGCAAAAAAAGGGATGTGGACGAAAGCCAAAATCAGCATATTGGCGTTAGTCGCGTGGGACGATCCACTAAAATACATGCAGGAGTCGATGGATTGGGAAATCTCCTTGTATTGATGCTGACCGGAGGAGAAGTTCACGATGGTACGATCATGCGGTCTGCACTGGATCAACTTGAAATCGCAGGAAGTTTGGTGATAAAGCAATGGAGCTGAACACAATCGGGAGTATCTTCCTAACCGTGGCGCACAATACTGTATCCCGCCCAAAACAAAATGTTCAAAATCTTGGAAGTATGAATACTGGCACTATAAAGAACGGCACTTGATTGAGTGTTTCTTTATGAAAATCAAGGATTATCGCCGAGTTGCCATGCGCTTTGAAAAGCTCCGCTATCTTTAAATGGCCTACTGGACGGCATGCCTTGTCTGGCTTACATAATTCAGTTGGCTTTGGACTTTAGAAACACACCCTAATTTCTTCGCCGCTACGCTCTCCCGGGCGATTCAGCCGGGCTGTTTTCCCGCACTAAACGCCTCCTTGTCCGGGAAACGAAATAGTCGCG
>JAHHSO010000018.1 GCA_020025205.1 Christensenellaceae bacterium
AAAAAACTGCTCAGCTTTCAAACTGAGCAGAGAATGTTGAATTGCTAAAACTGATTATGATTTGTTTGTGTTTTCTATAGCCAGTACAATGGGCGGAATCACAACAAACTGAAGCAGAATACCGGGGAGTGCATTGATAAAAGCACCGGCCATAAACAGCTGCCAAGTGAAAGCTTTTTCAGTGAAACCATAGAAAACAATGCTCGCCAGTCCCCAGACGATGCGCCCAAGAAGCATGGAGCCGGTCAGGGAAACAAATAGCATGGGCGCAGTTTTGGGGAGTTTTTCACGAAAAAGTCCGGCAAAGAAGCCGTAAGCAGCGAGTTCAAATGCCATACAGAGCGCAGTGGGCATCATCGGCGGCATACCGAATATCACACTTCGTAAAATAGGAAGAATTGCACCCAGCGCGAGTCCCCAGAAAGGACCGCAGATCATCCCTCCGATCAGAACGGGCAAATGCAGAGGAAGAAGCATGCGGCCGACATTTGGAATTTGTCCGGTCAAAAAAGGCAGAACAAAACCGATGGCCAGAAGCATGGCGGTAATCGTAAGCTGACGAGATTTTTTCATGATGATTCTCCTTTTTGGGCATAAAAAAACATGAAGAAACAAGCCGGTTCGCCGGCATGCGCCTTCATGGCTTTTTCAGTTGAGGTTGCCTTCGGACAACAAATTCAGTATAGCGCACAGAGAATCAAACGTCAAGAGTTTTCTGTCTTGCCCGAAGAAGTCGAGTGCGGTATAATAAAAGAAAAACAGGAGGCTCATATGGAACTTATTAAAATTCTTTCTACAGTAGATCATACGCTTCTCAAGCCGGAATCCACCTGGGAGCAGATTCGTCAGATTTGCGATGATGCGATGAAATATCATACAGCGACTGTCTGCATTCCTGCGGACTATGTCGCACGCTGCAAAGAATACATGCAGGATAAGACAGACAAAGTTGGTGTCTGCACGGTTATTGGCTTCCCGACAGGCTACTCTACCACGGCATCTAAGGTTTTTGAGGCAGCAGATGCTGTCAAGAATGGCGCGGATGAAGTGGATATGGTTATCAATATTGGCATGCTCAAGGATGGCCGCGATGAAGATGTGCTGCAAGAGATCAACGCAATTAAAGAGGCTTGTGCTGGCCGGGTGCTGAAGGTCATTATCGAGACCTGTCTGCTTACTCAAGAGGAAAAGATTCGCATGTGTGATATTGTTTCCCGATCCAACGCAGACTTCATTAAGACTTCTACAGGCTTCTCTACATCTGGCGCAACATTTGACGATATTGCTTTGATGAAGAAGTATATGGCGCCGGGAAAGGGAATCAAAGCAGCCGGCGGAATCTCTTCGCTGGATGATGCCGAGAAGTTTATTGAGCTGGGCGCCACGCGTCTGGGCACCAGCCGAATTGTCAAAATTGTTAAAAACGAAGAGGCAACCGGATATTAAAAAAAGAATGCGCGTTTTCCTGAATCTGAATGGAAATTTCGCTGAAAAATGTTGACAGGAACATAAAAAACTGATATCATAGAAAGGCAAGCCGCTCGGGAAAGGTTTGTAAATGCCTGTTGGCTACCCACTCCCGGCGAGTATCATATTAGGAGGTGTCACCAAATGTACGCTATCATTGCGACTGGTGGCAAGCAGTACCGCGTCAGCGAGGGCGACGTGATCTACATCGAGAAGATCGATGCGCAGGCCGACTCTACGGTTTCTTTTGACGTTCTGCTGATGGAGAACAACGGCGACGTCAAGATCGGTACCCCGGTTGTCGAGGGTGTCAAGGTCGAGGGCAAGGTCGTCGGCCAGGTCCGCGGCGAAAAGATCGTCGTCTTTAAGTACAAGGCTAAGAAGAACTATCGCCGTAAGCAGGGTCATCGTCAGCCGTACACCAAGGTGGAAATCACCAAGATTGGCTAAGAGATGACCATTATCACGGTCTATGCTTCTGAGGACGGCAAGCCTTGCGGCTTTGAAGCCAAGGGTCACGCCGGAGGACGAAGGATACGGGGGTATGATCTGGTGTGCTGCGCGGTTTCCGCGCTGACACAGACAGCGGTAAACGCACTGGAGGCTGTTGTCGGCATTTCGCCGGACGTTAAGCTTCAGGATGGTTACCTGCGCTGCATCCTGCCTGACGGGCTGGAACCCGCTGTGCTGGAAAAGGCGCACATTGTGCTCCTGACAGTCATGACCGGACTGACAGACATTCAAAAAATCTATCCGAATCTCATTCGGATACAGCAAAAAGAATGGAGGCAAGCAGATGCTTACGATGAATCTTCAGCTCTTCGCTCATAAGAAGGGCACCGGTTCTTCCCACAACGGCCGCGACAGCGAATCCAAGCGCCTTGGCGCGAAGCGTGCGGATGGACAGTTCGTTCTGGCGGGCAACATCCTGTACCGTCAGCGCGGCACCCATATTCATCCCGGCACCAACTGCGGCATCGGCGGCGACGACACCCTGTTCGCTCTGGTGGACGGCGTTGTCCGTTTCGAGCGCATGGGCAAGAAGAAGACCCGCTGCAGCGTGTACCCGGTTGCGGAGTAATTCAAAACAAGAAGGACGTCATTTGACGTCCTTTTTCTTTATGTCATTTTAAGTGGGTTTAAAAGCAGACTCAAGGTACTACAAAAGCGGTTCAGGATCGATTGTATGTCCATCTTCCCAGAGGGTCAGATGCAGATGCGGGCCAAGCTCTGCTTCACAAGGAAGCATATCTAAGAGTGTCCCAAGAGCCTGACCCGTCGTGATGGATTGACCAGAAGAGACGAAGACAGAGCTAAGCCCTGCATATTCACAAAGTCGTCCATCTTCTTGTTCAATTTGAATGCGCCAGCCCCAGAGTTCATCTCGAACAGCCAGCAAAACAACGCCTGAATGAATGCATCGGACGATTTCGTCCGCTTTCCCGGCAATGTCCAAGGCAGGATGAGGCTGAAAACAGCCCAGTGTATTCCAAAGGATGGATGTTTCGGAATCATACTTCCGCAAAACAGCCTGGCTTTCAAGCGGCCAAAGGCTTTCAGCGCGGAGCGGCGCAAGCGTAGGAAGCGGCGCAAGCGTTGGACTGGGTGTATTGTGCACCTCAGGGGCTTTGGCAGCGGCTTGTATGCCCGTTTCAGTGCGAAGATGGCGGGTATACAGCGCACTGGCTGTGATGATGGCAATGACTGCTGCAAGCGTGACCAGATACGCATAGTCGATCATAAACGCGCGTGCCTGATTTAGTGCACGGTGAATCCGTCCGTTTTTTGCCATGATATCCCCGCCTTTCCGGCACTAGGATACCCAGATGGTACAGATTTATGAGAAAGATTGAAAAATTAAGAAGAAGTAAGGCTGTTTCCTTGGAGCGGAAAAAAATCAGTCGCGCTCAAAGATACGTGTGCCGCAGCGTACCCCCCATGCGCGCCCGCCGCGGATTAGAAATTCGAGTTTGCACAGCGTTTCGCCTGATTCGGTGACAGCGAGAAAACGTGTGCCGCCGCAGTAGCGCAGCGTGAACGCATCACCATCTCGTGTTCCCTGAAGGATTTCGTCTTCCAGATGGATACAGAGGACGCTGGGAACACCTTCATGGCCGATGTAGCGTCCTCGAATCATGTGAGGGGCACTGAATGTGCGCTCAATGGGCAGAAAATCTTCGTGAGAGGTGTCAAGCGGAAGGCCGAGGACAGCGTTATACATGGCCCAGAGGAAAGCGTCCATATTTTCATCGCCCTGATTGCACAGAACGGCAAAACCATAGCCTTCGCCCAGAAGCAGACCGCCTTTGGCGGAGGCCCCGTGCAGTGCACCTGCATGTTCGCAGAGGATGTGTCCGTCTTTTTCCCGCTTATACAGCCCCATGCACATGACGGGATGGATGGAAAGCGGATGGTAACGGCCGATCAGGAGATCGACAGCTTTTGCGGGCAAAACCTGCCGCCCTTCGTGCATGCCCATGTTTGACAGCGCACGGTAGTAGACAGCCATATCGCGCGCTGTGGATTTGACCATTGCGCAGCCGCGATAAGGCGGAAGGACGCTCCAGGCATCGTCGCAGGTGCGTTTGCCATCTTCTACTTCAAACAGTGATGTCAAATTGCCAAACATGCGCGCCTTTTCTGTGCCATCTTCTAAGATACTGCGCGTCATGCCCAAGGGATCGAACACGCGCTCCTGCATGAACTGTTCCAGCGGCATACCGGCAGCCTTGTCGATGATGGCAGACAGAAGCGCATACCCCTCGTTGGAATAGCTCATCACTTCTCCAGGCGCACCGACCGGCGTGCAGCAGGCGATATAATCCATCAACTGATCCAGTGTTGCCATGGCATTGGGCGCAGTGCGCCGCATTTCTGAAATCCATGCCGTTTCGTTCCGCCCCGGTGTATTCATGGCAATTGACCATTCCATCGGTTCCATAGGGGGTAATCCGGCTGTGTGCATCGCCAGATGGCGCACAGTTGGGGCTTCTTTGGGCTGACCGGGCATGGAAAAGCGAGGAAGAAAGTCAACGACAGGTGCATCGAGATCCAGCCTGCCGTCTGCGGCAAGGATACAGGCACAAAGTGCGGTGATGGATTTGCTCATGGAAGCCACACCGTAAATGGTGTCAATGTCAACCGGAACAGCAAGCGCCGCATCGCGAAAACCATGCGCGAAAAAATAGGAATCGTTTTCCCCCATGATGCAGGCACTTACGCCTGGCAGATGCCTTTCCTCTGCAAGCCGAGAAAGAAAGGTATCCAGAGCCTTGGTATCAAGCATGGAATTCCTCCTGATATGAAATAAAGGAGCAGGCGCTGACAGGCGCCGCAGGATAAAAGATATTATACCACAAACGGGAAGCTTTTCGTGTGCTTTTTTGGTGGGAATAATTTTGAGCCGGACACGCAGGAAAAACGGCTTGCAAATGGAAGAAAAAACATGTACACTGTGTAGAGCGGCTTTGGATGCCTCAAGAGGATACAGAGGCGACGAAACAAAGGAGTGCTTATGAATCAGAAAAAGGCGGGAGTTCTGCTTTCCTATGGGCAGACTATCCTTTCTACGATCATCTCACTGACATATACCCCGGTCATGCTGCGGCTGCTGGGGCGCAGCGAGTATGGTCTGTATACGTTGGTGAGCGGATTTATTTCCAATCTCAGCCTGATGTCCTTCGGCCTTGGCAGCGCCTATGTGCGATATTACGCACGCGCGGAGGCACAGGACGGCGAAGATGGCGTGGCGCGTGTCAACGGCATGTTTCTTTCCATTTTTGCTGTCATTGGCGTTCTGAGCCTGATGGTGGGCGGCGTGCTGGTGGCGAACGTACACAACATTTTTTCGGCCAAGCTGACACCGCAGGAAGTGGAGACGGCACGCACGCTGATGGGGCTGCTCGTCATCAACATTGCGGTATCTTTTCCGGCAAGCGTGTTCTTTTCATACATCACGGCGAAAGAAAAGTTCCTTTTTCAGCGTCTTGTGAGCATGATTCGCACGGTTTTGAATCCAATTGTCATGCTGCCCCTTCTGCTGATGGGCTATGGCTCGGTGGCACTGGTCATTGTGACGCTGGTTTTGACGGCTTTTACGGATCTTGTCAGCATGGTTTACTGTTGGAGGAAGCTGCGCATGCGCTTTATCTTCGGCCGATTTGAGCCGGGGATGCTGCGCGAAATGGCGGGTTTTTCATTCTTTATCTTCCTGAATGAGATTATCAATCAGATCAACTGGACGGTGGACACAACGCTTCTGGGGATCATCAGCGGAACGGCGGCAACGGCTTTATACGGCGTCGGTTCTCAGATCAATCAGTATTATATCGCGCTGTCCACGTCGATTTCCGGCGTTTTTGTTCCGCAGATTAACCGCATTGTGGCCCGCGGGGAGGGAGATGAGCAGCTTACAAAGCTGTTTACGCGTGTAGGGCGCATTCAATTCATGCTGCTCATGCTTGTTTTGACAGGGTTTATATTTGTCGGCTCGCCGTTCATCATTGCATGGGGCGGGACAGAATATGCGCAGGCATTCCCGATTGCGCTGATGCTGATTGTGCCGGTGACAATCCCGCTGATTCAAAATCTGGGCATTGAAATTCAGCGGGCCAAAAACATGCATCAGTTCCGCTCAAAGGTCTACTTCTGCATGGCGCTTGGAAACGTGGCTGTCAGCATTCCGCTGGGCATCAAGTATGGCGGACTGGGTTGTGCAATGGGCACAGCGATTTCCATGGTGCTGGGCAATGGCCTGATAATGAACTGGTATTATCACACGCACATCGGATTGGACATGCGCTACTTCTGGAAACAGATTTTGAAGATTGTTCCGGCATTTGTTCCGCCTGTTCTTTTAGCTGTGCTGGCGCTTCATGTTCACGTGTTTACGGGATATGGCGGCGTGATTCTGTTTGCTCTGCCGTATACGCTGGTCTATGCGGCAAGTGTATATCTGCTGGCGATGGACGACAACGAAAAAGAACTGGTGCGCTCAGTGGGGCGCAAATTGCGGATTGTCCGCTGAAGGAAGAAAGGGGAATTTTTTCATGAAACAGCCTGTTGTGCTTTGTTACAATCTGGATGATCAGCGGGCATCTGCTATTCGGCTGGCGGCCATGCGGCTGAAGATCAGGATGCGTCCGGTAGCGCTGGAGGAATATGCGCTGACGCTTGCTGCGCTGTGCGGGCTGGAACCGGCCGGCGGTCAGGTGTATGAGGGGGAAGGGTTTGCGGATGAGATGCTGGTGATGGCCAATTTTCCGGCAGGCATGATGAATGCCTTTTTGCAGACGATGCGCAGCATGAAGATTGCCCCTGTGGCACTTAAGGCGATGCTCACGCCGACCAACAGCACATGGGATTCCATGAAGCTGCACGAAGAAATTCAGGCTGAACATGCAGCCATGAACAACGGCGAAGCGAGAGTTCATCAGGAATAAATGAATAAATCCCCATCAGATCGGCTGATGGGGATTTATTCGTTCAGGCAAGTTCTTTTGCCGCGGCATCAAGGGCTTCGCGAATGACCTGATCCATGTCGTAATATCGGTAGCTGCCCAGACGACCTCCAAAGAGGACGTCGTCCTGCGAATCAGCGAGTGTGCGGTAGCGCTGATAAAGGGCCTGATTGGCCTCGTCATTGATGGGGTAATAAGGCTCCATGCTCGGCTTCCATTCGCAGGGGTATTCCCGGCTGATTACGGTTTTCTTCTGCTGGCCGAATTCAAAGTGCTTGTGTTCAATGATTCGGGTAAAGGGCACGTCGGCGCTTGTGTAATTGACAACAGCACAGCCCTGCCAGTTGGAGGTGGGAAGAATTTCATCTTCAAAGGAGACCGTTCTGTATTCCAGACAGCCGTAGCGATAGCCGAAGAAAGCGTCAATGGCACCTGTATAAATGGTGCGAATTTTAGGAGCTGGATGCGTGCGGATATAGTCAAAATAATCCGTATCCAGCAGCACATCGCTGCCTTTGAGCAGCTTTTCGATCAGCGCATTGTATCCCTCAACGGGAATGCCCTGATGCGGATCGTTGAAATAATTGTTGTCGTAGACAAAGCGGAGCGGCAGACGCTTGATGATGAAAGCGGGCAGTTCACGGCAGTTGCGCCCCCACTGCTTTTCCGTGTATTCGCGGATGAGTTTTTCATAAATATCCTGCCCAACCAGACGCAGCGCCTGCTCTTCCAGATTTTCCGGCTCCATGTTTCTGTAAGGCGCGGTCTGCTTGGCGATGATTTCTTTGGCCTCTTCCGGCTGGGTGATATGCCACATTTTGGAGAATGTGTTCATATTGAAAGGCAGATTGTACAGTTCATCGTGATAGCGCGCGATGGGGGAATTGATGTAGTGATTGAATTTCACAAAGTGGTTGACATACTGCCAGACACCTTCGTCCTTTGTGTGGAAGATGTGCGCGCCATAGCGATGGACGCGGATCCCTTCGATGGTTTCACAGTGGATATTGCCGCCTGTGTGGCTGCGCTTGTCTAGAACGAGACAGCGCTTTCCGGCATCTGTCATCTGGCGGGCAAACACGCTGCCGAACAGGCCGGCACCGACAATCAGATAATCGTATTCCATAATGCCTCCTCAGTTGAAGCCGACAACCTTCTGACTGATTTCGTAGCCGAAAAGAGTCAGTTTACGCCCAATTGGGCCGGGCATGAGCATGAGCAGTTCGATTGGGCGATAGCGCAGAATCTTGTAGACTTCCGGATAGGTGCTGCGGATGTTGTCCCAGAGTGTCTTGCGCTTTTCTAATGCTTCTGGCGTTCCGGCTTTGGTAAGCAGCGCGGTGGACACGGTTGTAATGATTTCCAGATAATTGCGCATGTATTTGAATTTCTTGGGATGATTCAGATGAAGAAGGTCCACGCGCTCAAACATCAGGCGGTTGACCAGCAGCTGCTGGTCGATGCGCTTGATCATAATGCTTTCCTGAACGGACTGATCTTCGCGGCCGATGAAATAATGATAGAAATTGACATCGAGATAATACATTTTTTCAACGCGCGCCAGCGGAATGTAAACATACAGATCGTCCACGTAGAAGGTGTGCTTTGGCAAATCAATGTGGCAGCTGCGCAGAAAATCCGTTCGATAGATGACAGAGTGCATGAGCAGATACTGCCCCAGATGGAAGTGCTTTACCTGATCCCATGTAAATGTGCAGCTGCACGGGAGTGCGTTGGCATAGCGCATGACGTGCTTATGCGTGACGCCGAGTTTGTCATAGACAAAATTGCTGATGACAAGGTCAAGAAAGTTTTCTTCCCGGGCGTGCTCGCGCAGCACGGAGAGCAGCTTGGGATAAGCGTCCTGATCGACCCAGTCGTCCGAATCGACCACTTTGAAATAGAGGCCGGACGCTTCCTGAAGACCGCGCATGACGGCATCGCCGTGACCTCCATTTTCTTTGTGGACAGCGCGCACAATGCCGGGATAGCGGCGCTCAAAGTCGTCCGCGATCTCGGCGGTTCGATCTTTGGAACCGTCATCAATAATGAGAATTTCCACCTCGTCGCCGCCGGGCAGGAGACTTTCCACTGCATGATGCAGATAATCCTGCGAATTGTAGCTTGGGATGGCGATGGTCAGCAGTTTCATGGCGAGTATCCTTCCTAAAAATGAATTCAAAATGAAAGCCCGCAGCCAAAAAGGTGCTGCGGGCTTATCGTTTTCCTTCAGGTCAAAGCCCGATTACTTTTTGGCTTTGCGCATTTTGGTATACAGGGAGATTTCAGCGACCACGAATGAGACGACCATCATAACGCAGCAGACGATGAAGCGCGTGTCGAAGGAAGTCTTATCAATGCCAACCATCACAACGGAAATGTCCCAGTACATGGCATAGATGAATTCAAGGAAACCGATGCCGCTGAACGCACAAAGCGCGGCAGGAACAAAATTTCCCAGCTTCACAAGCGCCATTACAAGTGCAGCGGGCAGAGCCGCTGCGAACGTATAGAAGATGTTGGCGGCATAATACTGGTCGCCGGTGTACTGAACGTTATAGTAGATGCCGGTCGCCAGGCAGAGCACAGCTGCCAGACAGGCGGCATAAAAGCCAAAACCCTTCTGAGAAAGACTAAATTGAGAACGAGCCATAAAAATGCTCCTTTCCGAAAAGTGAAGTAAACAGGCTGAAAACGCCATACAAGGCATCCGGAAACCGCATTTTCCGCATGCCTGATGTTCCTGTGCATTCTTTTGTGAAAAGCACACGTTTTCTCTATCGGTATTATGGCATAAATAGAATCTGGATGTCAAATCAAAAAAGCACGAAAATGAGTAAAAAAGCACGAAAAAACAAACGAATACGACAAAATTTAAACAATACACGACAAATGCTTAAATTTTGCGACAAAAAAAGAGCGCGGACAATAGGGAGTATTCTTTGCGACACAAGTTTATCCATACGCGCCAAAGTTATGAAATTTTATCAAAATTCGTTTATAATAAAAATTAAAGATGTATACGTACCGAACCGATGTTCTTCTTACAAGAGGGATGGAGGTTCGGCGGCGCAGTGTCACCGCATGGGCAGGGCGCAGACGCATTTTCAGTTTGTTCAAAGGAAAGAGAGGAGACAGATTGATGAAGTCCTCCACGAAATCGACGACACTCAAGAAGGTATTTTTGAATGTCATGGCTGCGCTTCTGGCCATTGTCTACACAGGCAATATCATTGCTGTTGAGAATGCCGGCGCGATCAACTCCGCGCTGGGTATTTCCACGTATAAAATGGTCAGCAGAAGCGGAGCTGAAAACACCGAGTACACCCGCTATTATGAGAGCAAGTTTGACTCCGTTAAGGATCTGAAGGCTGCCGGCCTCGCCAAGGTGCGCGAGGTGGAGGCTGAAGGCGCTGTGCTGCTCAAAAATGATAACAACACCCTGCCGCTTAAAACACAAGATGTTTCCCTGCTTGGTGCAACGGCCATCTCCCCTGTGTACGGCGGCACGGGTTCCGGCGCGGTTTCCGCTGCGGATGCGCCGACCTATGTGCAGGCGATGACCGAGGCTGGCTTCAATGTCATCAACACCGCCATGCTCGACTGGTATAAGCAGAACGAGCTGGGGCGTGATTTCAGTTCCAGCAAGAATGATATCAATGAGGCCTCATGGAAGAAGCTGACCAAGGAAGGCCAGGTTGATCTCATCGGTAAGGGAGAAACCGCGATTTTCGTCATCGGCCGTGTCGGCGGCGAGGCCAACGACCTCAAGAGCGTCGATCACAATGACGGCAGAAACGGCGACTATCTGCGCCTGAACAAGGCCGAATCTTCTATCCTCAAGGGCCTGAAGGAAATGAAGGATGAAGGAAAGATTGCTTCCATCGTCGTGCTGTTTAACAGCGCCAACCCGGTGTCTGCTGACTTTATCAATGATGAAGAGTATGGCGTAGACGCGGCCCTGTGGATTGGCTCTGTCGGACAGACTGGTTTGTATGCTGTGGGCGACATTCTCAACGGCACTGTCAACCCGTCCGGATCGCTGCCGGACACCTGGTGGATGGACAATCTGCTTGATCCGGCGATGGCCAACTTCGGCGCCTACACCTATGCGGATGCCGACAAATATGATTTCGGCCCGTCCCCGCGTGCTTTTAACAACTACGTGGTCTATCAGGAAGGCATCTATGTAGGCTACAAGTACACCGAAACCCGCTATGAAGATCAGGTTCTTGGCACTGAAAACGTGGGCGATTATGCGTACAATGACGTGGTTGCGTATCCGTTCGGCTATGGCCTGAGCTACACCACGTTCACCATGTCCGACATGAAGGTTGAGAAGACCGGCGAAGGTTTGGACACGGCGTACAATGTCAGCGTCAAGGTTACCAATACCGGCGATGTGGCGGGCAAGAAGGCTGTGCAGATCTATGCGCAGAAGCCGTACACCCAGTATGATATCGACAACCAGATCGAAAAGGCTGCCGTTGAGCTGATGGGCTATGGCAAGACGGAGCTTCTCCAGCCGGGCGAGAGCGAAGTGGTGAGCGTCAGCGTTCCCGAGTACTTCCTCACGTCTTATGATGCGCTGGGCACGGGCACGTTCATCCTCGATGCGGGCACCTACTACCTGACCGCAGCGGACAACGCGCATGCGGCTGTCAACAACATCCTCACTGCCAAGGGCAAGACCGTGTCCGACGGCATGACCGCTGTGGGCAGCGCAAGCCTGACCTATGCGGTGGACTATGACTTTGACGCACAGACCTACAAGCAGGCCTACGGCACGGGCAACGAGGTAAAGAGCCTCTTTGCGGATACTGACATTAACCGCTATGACGGCCGCGGCGACAACAGCGTTCAGTACATCTCCCGCAGCAACTGGGAGGGCACAACGATGCTGTGGCATGCTGACGACGACGGTTACAACGATGCTTATGTGAGGCTGGCATTGACGCCGCAGATGGCGAAGGACCTCGTTCTGGATGCGGAAGACATTCCGGCAGACGATGGGGTTGAATTCCCGACGATGGGCTCCAAGGAAACGGACATGCAGCTGATCGACCTGCTTGAGGACGACAACGGCAACCCGATTCCGTATGATGATCCGCTTTGGGAGCAGTTCCTTGATCAGCTGACCTATGGCCAGATGAGCAAACTCTGTGCGGTTGGCCTGCGCATGACGGTTGAGCTGAACGAAATCGGAAAGCCCGGCACGCTGGATCACAACGGCCCGAGCGGCGTGACCCAGGCGTACAAGAATGGTCAGAATGGCTACGCGGCCATCACCAAGGACCCGGACGGCGGACTGACCGGTACCTGCTATCCGTGCAACGGCATCATTGCTGCAACCATGAACGACAAGCTCGTTGCTGAAGTGGGCGAGATGATCGGTGAGGATGCCATGTGGGCTGGCTATGCCGGACTGTATGGCACAGGCCTCAACATCCATCGCACACCGTACGCGGGCCGCGTGTTCGAGTATTACTCTGAGGACAGCATCCTGACGGGTCTCATCGCGGCGAAGGAAACCGGCGCGATCCAGTCCAAGGGCGTGTATGTTTACAACAAGCACTTTGTGCTCAACGATCAGGAACTCCAGCGTCAGGGCATTGGCACCTGGTGCAACGAGCAGGCCCTGCGTGAGATTTATCTGCGCGCATTTGAGCTGCCGATCGTGTACGCGGATGCAAAGTGCGTCATGACCGCGTTCAACCGTTTGGGCGCTGTATGGTCTGGCGCGAAGTACAATCTCCAGACAGAGTGGCTGCGCGGTGAAGCAGGCATGACTGGCTTTGGCGTCACCGATATGTATGACAAGGTTTACATGTCCAAGCCGCATGAGGTGCTGGCGGGCAACGATATTCCGGATAACTACCCGGGCACAACCGGCACAGGAGTGGAAGCGGATCAGGATGCGTCCAGCCTCGGCGCAGAATTTGCGGCCTATGGCCCGAATGGCTCCACGCCATCTGCCAGGGTGGCACAGGCGCTGCGCACGTCTTCTCATCGTCTCCTGTACACGGTGCTGCATTCCCGCGGCATGGATGGCATCAGCAGGGATACAGAGATCGTGAATGTCACGCCGTGGTGGGCGATGACGCTCAACATCGCACAGTATACGCTGGCAGCACTGACTGCGCTGGGTGCTGTAGTGATGGTTCTGGACATCGCAAAGCGTAAGAAGGGCGAGAAATAAAAACTGAATGACCGCCGGCTGTCCGGCGCTCATGATCCCCCTCAGCTAAGTACCTTTGTTGAGGGGGATTATTTCATTCAGGGGTTACAGAAAGAAGCAAAGGAACAGAAACATGAAAAAGAGTCTGATGAAGAACTGGCAGTTCACCGGGCCCGACGCAAAGACGGAAACGGTCTGCCTGCCGCATACATGGAATAACCTGGACGGACAGGACGGCGGTAATGATTATTGGCGCGGCACCTGCACGTATGAAACGATGTTTTCCATGCCTGCGTTTGATGCGCAGAACCAGTGCGTGTATCTGGAGTTTGAAGGTGTCAATGCTTCCGCAGATGTGATGCTCAATGGTCAGCCCTGCATGCACCACGATGGCGGATATTCGACGTTCCGCGCTGATGTGACAGCACTTCTCAGGGAAGAGAACGTGCTGAACGTGCGTGTGGACAACAGCGTGAACGATCACGTGTACCCGCAGAAGGCGGACTTCACATTTTATGGCGGCATTTATCGCGATGTCAATTTGCTCGTTGTCAACAAGAAACATTTTGATCTGGACTACTTCGGCGGCTGCGGACTCAAGGCTGTGCCGGAACTGACGGACGGACATGCAAAGATTACTGTCAATACCTGGCACAATGCGCCGGAAGCACAGGTTGTGGTCACGCTTTTCCAGGCGGACGGACAGGAAGCAGCCCGCGCTGAAGGAAAGGACTGCGTTCTGGAGCTGGATAATCCGCATCTGTGGGACGGCGTCAAAGATCCATATGTATACACAATCTGTGCGCAGCTTGTGGAAAACGGCGAGGTGCTCGATGAGGTGCGCAAACGCATCGGCCTGCGCACATTCCGCGTGGATCCGAAGAAAGGCTTCTTCCTCAATGGACGCAGCTATCCTTTGCATGGTGTTTCCCGCCATCAGGATCGAAAAAAGATGGGCAATGCCATCAGCAAAGCGGAGCATGACGAAGATCTTGAGCTGATCCGCGAGATCGGCGCCAACACCATTCGGCTGGCGCACTATCAGCACGATCAGTATTTCTATGACCGCTGCGATGAAATGGGCTTTGTCGTCTGGGCAGAGATCCCGTATATTTCCGAGCATCTGCCCAATGGCAGGGAAAATACGATTTCACAGATGAAGGAACTGATTGTTCAGAACCATCATCACGCGAGCATCATCTGCTGGGGTGTCTCCAATGAAATCACGATTTCTACAAAGGATAAGAAGGACATGCTGGACAACCATCATGTGCTCAATGACCTTTGCCATGAGATGGACGAAACGCGACTGACTACGCTGGCGTGTTATGCGATGTGCGGCCCGTTTAACAAGGCGGCGCACATCACCGATCTGGTGGGGTGGAACCTGTATTTGGGCTGGTACGTTCCGGGGCTGTTCCTCAATGATCTGTGGCTTGGATTCTTCCATATGGTCTATCCGAATCGCCCAATTGGTTATTCTGAGTATGGATGTGAGGCCATGCCAAACCTGCATTCGGAGCATCCCAGACGCGGCGATCATTCCGAAGAATATCAGGCTGTTTATCACGAGTATATGCTCCGGTGCTTTGCACGACGTCCGTATATGTGGGCCAATTATGTTTGGAACATGTTCGACTTTGCGGCGGATGCCCGCGATCAGGGTGGAGAACCCGGCATGAACCACAAGGGTCTGATTACGTTTGACCGCAAGATCAAAAAGGACAGTTTTTATCTGTACAAGGCATTTTGGAGTGATGAACCGTTTGTCCATATTGCCGGAAAGCGCATGGTGGATCGCACAGGCAGCAAGACGAAAGTGCATGTTTATACCAATCAGCCGCATGTGAAACTGTATAACAACGGCAGACTCGTGGCGGAAAGGGACGTGGACCATACGGCGGTGTTCACAGTGGAAATGGAAAAGGTGAACCGCCTGACGGTTGAAGCGGGAGAACTGCGCGATCAGGCCGAGCTGCATCAGGTCGATCAGCCGAATCCGGCTTATAAAGTTGTCAAGAGCAGAAAAAAGAAAAACTGGGTCTAATGCGAAGGGAGAAATAAACGATGGGCAATCAAAATGTCGCCGCGGATAAGAATGTCAACCGCGCAAAGGCATATCAGCTCGCGCTGTTCCCAATGAACAACGGTGCGACCAATGTGTACTTCGTGCTGGTGCTTTCCTATATTGCGACGTTCGGCAACGGCGTTCTCGGGCTTTTGACGCTGTTTGCCTCCGTGATGGTGACGGGTATGCGTCTGTTCGATGCGATCACCGATCCGATCATCGGCGCGCTGCTGGATCGCACAAACGGCAAGTTCGGCAAATTCCGTCCGTTCATGATTATCGGCAACGTCATCATGGCCGTCAGCATTCTGGCACTGTACATCCTGACGCCGATGATTCCGGCAGACATGATGTGGCTGCGTTATGTGATGTTTGTTCTGCTGTATGCAATCTGGGTTATTGGCTATACGTTCCAGACGTCCTGCACCCGCTCGGGACAGACTGTTCTGACCAACGATCCGAATCAGCGCCCGATGTTCACGCTGTTTAACACCATCGGCAGTCTGGTCGGCATGGGTGCCATGCAGTTTCTGGCGCCGATTATCCGCGCAAACGTTGGGGATTACAACACGGCTGTTTTTTACCGGGTTTTGACGCCGCTTGGAATCATCGTCTCGTTTGTCCTGACAATCCTTGCAGTTATCGGCATCTGGGAAAAGGATCAGCCCAAGTACTTCGGACTGGGCGGCAAAAATGCTGCGCCGGTCAAGGTGTCCGAGTATGTACAGATTGTCAAAGGCAATAAGCCCATGCAGCGCCTGATGGTTGCAGGTGCTGGCTGCAAGCTGGCGCTGGCCATCGCAACGAACATGTCCGTCCTGTGCATGCTCTATGGCTGCATGATGGGCAACTATGATGGACTGTATCTGCCGATGATGGTGCTGGGCTATGTATTCTCCGCGCCGTTCTTCCTGCTGACGATTCGCACATCCCAGAAGAAGGGACAGAAGGCATCGCTTGAGAAGTATGTCCGCGTTGCGCTGGTCATGTATGTGGGCGTGCTGGGTCTTTTGCTCCTGTGGGGTCATGGCGACGCTTTCGTTTTGAGCATTGGCGGCGAAAGGGGCATCAACCTCTATACGATTTTGTTCATGATTTTCTTCGGCATTGGCTATGGTGCATATTATTCTACGGCAGATATGCCGATCCCGATGGTGGCAGACTGCTCGGATTACGAGACATATCGTTCCGGCAAGTATGTTCCGGGCATCATGGGCACCATGTTCTCTCTGGTGGACAAGCTGGTTTCTTCTCTGGCGGCGACAGTTGTTGCCATTGCCATTACGTTTATCGGCCTGAATGACCTGCCTGTTGCGGAAACGCCGTATGCGCCGGGCATGAACTGGGTGGTTATCGTTCTGTTCTGCGTAGTTCCGATGCTGGCATGGGTCGCTACGCTGATTGCGATGAAGGGCTATGAATTGACTGGCGAGAAGATGAAGGAAATCCAGGCGGTCAACGCTGCCCGCAAGGATGCCATTGAAAGCGGCATGACGATGGATGAAGCCATGGAGCGCTACAAGACAATTGATGAAGTTCCCGAATCATACAAGTGATTGCAAACAGGGGGGGAATATGATATAATCTCTGTGTTGCACCCCGCATCATTGTAAAAAATAAGGTTGCTGCGATATGTCCGGAGTGATAACATCGCAGCGCCTTTTTTTACTCTTTTGAGTTTTCAAAAGGCAGGGGTTGTCAGTGCATGCGGCTTAAAATTGGGGTCAACGATGAGAACGCAGTACTGTACGGCGGAAAAAATGCTCTTTAGAGCAGCAGAAAGGGGAAGACGCCATGCTGATGATAGCTATTGTCGACGATGACGCGCGCGATTCTGCATTGCTCAGGTCGCAGGTGGAACACTTTTTTTCGGAAAAAAAGGAAGCCTGCATCATTAAAACGTATGGCGACGGGCTGGATTTTATCCGCAGTTCGGAAGAATACGATATTGTTTTTCTGGATATCCGTATGGATAAGCTTGATGGGATTGAAACCGCGCGCATCCTGCGCAAGATCAATAAGGATAGTCTTTTGATCTTTGTCACCTATATGGCCCAGTTTGCCATTAAGGGATATGAAGTCGATGCGATGGATTTCATCGTCAAGCCGATAGATCAGTTTTCTATCGACCATGTGTTGGAAAAAGCGATGAAGCGGATTTCCAACCGGGTAGGCGTGCCGTTGATGCTTAAAACAGCCAATGGTGTGGTCAGCATTTCTTCCAAAAGTGTGTATTATGTGGAGATTTATAATCATGACCTGATTTATCATACGGAGGAAGGCAGCTTCAAAGTGCGCGGGCGCCTGAGTGATGTCTGCGAAAAGCTCGGAGATCATCAGTTTATTCTGTGCAGCCGTTCATATTTGGCAAATCTGCGCTATATCAGCAGCGTAGGTTCAGGATTCCTGATTGTACACGGAGAAAAAATCCCCATTTCCAAGTCGCACCGAAAGGAAATTGAGGAACGCTTTATCAATTATATGGGTGAAAGCTTATGATGGACAGTGCATGGTGGATTCGGACAATTGACCATCGCGTGTCCACGGGGATTATTTTCTTTGTCATTTTGATGTTCTGGGCGAAAGGTGAAAACAGAAGCTTTCTGCCGCTCAGAAAAGCGCTTTCTTTTTTCGGTTTATGTGCGACCAACTGGATTTTGCGCTATCAGATTGACACGGTTTTGCATGGTTCGTTTCAAATCGCGTGCGGATACAGCATGATCATTCTGGTCATGTGTCTGGCCTTTGCCGGCTGTTACTTTTTCTGTTATCGCGCGTCTGTTCAGGAATATATCTACTGTACGGTGATCGCCGTTACGGTTTACCGACTGGCATGGAATCTGTTCAAAAGCATCACAGCGGTTCAGGGGATGCTTCGTATTCATCTGCCGTGGTCGGGATACAGCCTTGCCAATTCGATTTATTCTTACTGCATCTACTTTGCGGTAATTCTTTTGTGCTATGCGGCGTTCCGCATTGTCACGCGGGATTATTACCAAACCAAGATACTGGCCAAGCCGTCTATTGCGGTGTTTTTAATCTTCTGCCAGATGCTGCTTGAATTTTTGTATCGCTACTATGGGGATAATGTGACAACGGCGTTCATGTTCTATCTGACGGCGCTGCTGTACTGCCTGATTAACTATGCGCTGCTGCTGGTTGAGCTTCATGCAGACCAGCTGCAGCAGGAAAACAACAACATGCAGGCATTCATTCATAATAAACAGCAGTATTATCAAATCAGCCGTGACGGCATTATTTCGCTGCAGACCAAATGCCACGATTTGAAACACCAGATTGCGTGCATTCGATCGGCAGAGGGAAAAAAGCAGTTAGAAAAATATATGAATCGGCTGGAGGACTCCATTGATGAATACAATACGGTCATTGAAACAGGCAACGAATATGTGGATGTCGTTCTGACGGAAAAGAACATCATCTGCACCAATTGGGGAATTAAATTCACCTACATCATTGACGGTTCCCTGTTCAATTTCATGTCAGAAATGGATGCCTATGCGTTGTTTGGCAATATCATGGACAATGCAATTGAAAGCATGGCCAATGTGGCGGACCCGCAAAGGCGTTACATTACGCTCAAAGCTGCTGAACGGAATGATATGGTTTTGCTGGTCGTTGAAAACTATTACGAGAACGAACTGAAATATCAGGATGGCATTCCGGTAACCAATAAACCGGAAAAACATCATCATGGTTTCGGGCTGCGCTCGATTATGAACATTGCACAGAGCTATGGCGGACGCGCAACCATTCATGCAGAAAATCATGTCTTTCGGCTGACGGTGACGATGTGCCCATCAAAAAAGAATGCATCATAAAAGGTGGTTGGGGCACTGACATTGGAGCGAATTGTTTTTTGATTGCCAGTATAAATATACACAATCCGGCTGGTTTGGAATTTCCTTTTGGCTGGAACAATAAAAGGCGCCCCGTGCATCTGCACGAGGGCGCCTTTTACTGTTTTTGTACAGCCTCAAGCCTGTCTTACTTGCCGCACTGGCACTCGTAAGAACCGCACATGCTTTCGTCATCCTTGCCGGAATGGCAGCCGCATTTCGCGCAGACATTGATGCTGCTCAGCTCGCACAGGTTTTTTGGACTGTGGTGACGGCAGCTCGCCACAGAGCAGTGAATGGTCTGATTATTCATGATAAAACCCTCCCTTTTGATTTTGAGCATCTGCTCAGGACGTAGTATGGCGCGGCAAAGAAAAAATATGCAGCTTTTTTCATCATGTTGCAAAGAAACATTAAAACAAGTATAATAGAATAAACAGAGGAAACAAACCTTTGAAAAATTAAACGGTCGCTCAAAAGCGAGAGGATAAAAGGGGCTGATCTGATGCAGTATACGACACTGGGCAAAACCGGTCTGCGCATTTCGCGCATAGGATTTGGCGGTATCCCGATTCAGAAGGTGAATGCGGAAACGACCCGCGGCCTGCTGAGACACATGATGAAATGCGGAATGAACTATATTGATACAGCACGCGGCTATACGGTCAGCGAATCCTATCTGGGCGAAGGACTGGAAGGCATTCGGGAGCATTTCGTGGTGGCAACCAAGTCAATGGCCCGCACAAAAGAGGAAATGGCTCGCGATATTGATGTGAGCCTGTCCAACCTCAAAACGGATTACATTGATCTCTATCAGGTGCACAATCCGTCCATGGCTGATCTGGACAGGGTGCTTGCACCAGGCGGCGCGCTGGAAGCGCTGTTGGAAGCGAAGGCGGCGGGCAAGATTCACCACATCGGCCTGACGGCACATTTGGAAGGCATCTTTGAACGAGCACTTGATCTGGACTGGGTGGAAACCATCATGTTCCCATACAATTTGGTGGAGACACAGGGCGAAAAGCTTATGCACCGCTGTACGGAGAAAAATATAGGTTTTATCTGTATGAAGCCTCTGGCAGGAGGCGCGCTTGATGATGCAGGTCTGGCGCTGCGATTCATTGCTCACAATCCAGATGTTTCCGTGGTCATTCCGGGCATGTATGACGTTCGAGAGATTGACGAAAATCTCGCTGCGGTTCAGGACGAAACGCCGCTGAGCGCGGATGAACTGAATCAGATTGACACAATCCGCCGGGAACTGGGAACACAGTTCTGCCGCCGGTGCAACTACTGTCAGCCATGTACAGCAGGCATACTCATCAGCAATATTTTCATATTGGAAGGATATTTGCAGCGCTATGGCCTGCAGGACTGGGCACAAAAGCGTTATCAGGCGCTGGACAAAAAGGCGGGGGATTGTCTGGGATGCGGTGTTTGTGAAACGCGCTGCCCGTATCAGCTGCCCATCAGAGAGATGCTTGGGCGATGCAGACAGGAATTTGGAGCATAAACGATCGATTAAGAGGGCGAAACATGAACAAGAGTAGAAAAGTCAATTGGAAACAAAGTGTTTTAACGGCGGTTGCCAAGTACAGTTACGAGGGATCACTGGACGAACATAAAGATTTTATTCCGCTGGAAATTATCCCCCATGGCAGTCAGGCAACGTATCGCTGCTGCGTATACAGGGAGCGGGAGATTCTCAGGAATCGCGTAGCGTGGGCTTGCGGTCAGGCATCGATCTATGGAGATGACGGATATGTGTACACGGACGAGCCGGTTGCCGTCATGAACAGTGCCTGCGAGGGCTGCCCGCTTCAGCGATATACAGTGACAAGCAATTGCCAGCACTGTGTTGCACAAAAGTGCATGGAGGCCTGCCGCTTTGATGCGATTACCATGACGCACCAGGGAGCGGTGATCAACCCCGAAAAATGCCGCGAGTGCGGCATGTGTGCCCAGGCGTGCCCGTATAACGCCATTGCGGATGCGCGCCGTCCCTGTGTGCGCTCCTGCCCAGTGGATGCGATATCCGTGAATAAGCGCAATCGCCGTGCGTCCATTGATTATTCCAGGTGCATTTCCTGCGGAAACTGCACAGTGGCCTGCCCGTTTGGTGCGATTTCGGATGTATCCATGATTACGGACATCATCGCAGATATTCAGAATAAGGATCTGCAGGTGTATGCCTGCTTTGCCCCTTCCATGGAAGGGCAGTTTGGCAGCGTGAACGTGGGCGAGATGATGAAGGCGATCAAGCTGCTTGGGTTTGATGACGTGATGGAGGTTTCCGTTGGTGCAGATGCTACAGCATATTATGAAGCACAGGAAGCCAAGGAAATCGCCAAGGAGCACGGCCACATGACCACCAGCTGCTGTCCGGCATTTTATAACATGGTGCAAAAACATTTTCCGGACCTCATGGATAGAGTGAGCCACACGGTTTCTCCGATGGTGGCGACAGCTCGGTTCATCAAGAAGATGCATCCCGGCGCCAAGGTTGCGTTTATTGGGCCTTGCATTGCAAAAAAGAGCGAGGTCAGGCGCTATCAGAAAATGAACAGCGAAGGCGCGGACTATGCCATGACGTTTGAAGAGCTGGAGGCCATGTTCAAGGCAAAGAACATTGACCCCGAAACAATTGCGGCTTTTGATGTGCAGCAAGGCTCTGTTTATGGCAAAAACTTTGCTGCATCGGGCGGTGTGGCGGCAGCTGTGCAGCAGGTGCTCACAGAGGAAAAGTTTGACATGCCGGTGAGTTGTCTGAAGTGTTCCGGCGCGGCGGAATGCAAAAAATCCCTCATGCTGCTGCGCGCGGGACGCATTGATGAGACGATGATTGAAGGCATGGTGTGCGAGGGCGGCTGTATCAACGGCCCCGGAAAGGTTACGGATCTTCGCCAGAGTGTCGGCATGCGCCGCCAGCTTATGCGCAGTGCGGATGAAAGAAAGATTGGCGAAAACCTGCAGGAATATGACTTTACAGATGTCGACATGAAGGATCACAGACGGTAACGAAGACGAGGGAGAATTGCCATGAAGAACGTGAAGCGGGTGCTGCCCGTTTGCCTTGCCGTGCTCTTGTGGGCGGCGCTGCTTGCGCCATTCTTTCTGGGCGCTTTCGCTGCACATCCCGCGACGGATGATTTCACATTTGCCACCTACACCCGCCCGACCTGGCTGAAGACGGGCAGCATCCTGCACGTTGTGAAGGATGCGCTCAGCTACGCTGTACGGACTTGGCGCGATTGGCAGGGAACCGTTACGGGGGTCATCATCATGGCGCTCGGTCCGGCGGTGTTTACGCTCAAATATTATGGCGTGCATGCCGTGATTCTTCTGGTTTTGCATCTGGCGGCACTGTTTGTGTTCCTTAAACACATGCTGCAAAAGCGGATGGGGTTAAATGGAAAGCTGTTTGCGGCGATCTATTTGCTGCTGTCCTGTGCCCAGATGCTCTTCCTGCCGGATATCGTGGAAGGTATCTACTGGTTTAATGGCGCGTGGTTTTACACGGGCGCCAATGCTGTGGCACTTTTGACGCTGACGCTGGCTGATCGGTGCAGCACACGGGAATCCGGCATATTTTCGGAAATTCTCTGTGTGCTTCTGCTCTTTGCCCTCGGCATGGATAATTACATCACTGCCATGATGACGGCGGCGGCGCTTTTTATGATGGCCTTTCAGCGTTTCTGGGCAAAAGAGAAGAAAGAAGCTGTGCATACGGCACTTCTGCTTGTGCCCATTGGCGTAGGATTGCTGCTGTCCGTGCTGGCACCGGGAAACAAGGTTCGCATGGCAGTGGATGGCGCACATCAGAGCGGCTTGGGCTGGCTTGTTTCGTCCATCCTCTGGACGTTTCGCGATGCGGCCTGGTTCCTTATACGCTTTTTGATCAAAACGCCGCTTCTGTCTGTGCTGCTTGTTCTGACACCGGTGCTGTGCCGCTTCCTCAATGAAAACGTGGAAGAGAAAAACGCCTGCCCTCCGATTGGGGGGACGATAGCGGGAACATATCTGATTTTGTGCGCAATGATTATTCCGCATATGTATTCGTCCGGCTATGCCGGATCGGGGCGTGTAGTCAACATGTATCACCTGTATGTGCTGACGGCACTGCCGCTGGCACAGGTGCTCATTTTAAAACGGTTGAAATGTGAGCACCGGGAGGCGTTTTACAAAAAAAGAGGACTTTGGGCGGGGATGGCTGCTGCGGCATTGCTCTTTTGCCTGATGGGCGGGCAGCTTGGCAATTATCAGAAGCTTGTTGCGGATCAGCTTGATGGCACACAGGCGGCGTATATTGCACAGTTTAAAAACGAATATGCGCTGTGTGAAGCGGCCGGGGCAGAGGATGATGTGGCTCTGCCTGCGTGGACGGTGCAGACCGTAACGGGCAAGCCTACTGCGTTTGAGGATGCGACTGTCTGGACCAATGAAGCCATGGCCAGTTACTTTGATGTAAAGCGTGTATACGTTCAGCCCTGACAGGGGGAAATAGAAAAGAAGAACCGCGCTGGCGAAGCATTTGCTTCGGCGGCGCGGTTCTTTTGCAGGCAGACCCATTCTGTACAGCGTCAAGAAGGAAGGAAAAAGGTTTTAGAAGGAAGGAGAAATATGTATTGATTCAAGAGGGCTTGAACGGAAGCCCGTGCCTTGAAATGCTGATGGATTATGGAGCATTCCTGTGCAGAATTGGGCTGACGAATAGGGCTGTCAATCTGTTTACAGTGTTTTGGAACAATCTATTCCTGCATACTGTACCCTTTAAACAGACTGCTCCGGCTCCTTGTCATAGGGCTTGAAGATCACTTCGTGCTTGTCAAAATCAATGAAAATCTGATAGGCGTAGTTATCACGGCTGGTGTCCCAGATTTCTACAAACTTCGGCGTTACTTCAATCAGGATTTCTGTGTCCGTGTGAGAATACCTGTTGTAGCTGCCGGAAAGATACCGGTCATACAGTTTTTCAAAGCGGCGGTCGGGTTCGTCAACGACAAGCCCTTTGTTCACCGCTATGCCTTCAACCTGCACGCCGCTCCAGCACAGGGCGACATTCGGGTTTTCAAACAGCTGCTGCGTCTTGCGGAAATTCTTGTCTGTTTTAAAATAGATTTTGTTGTCATAAAATAGACAACTCACATTGCGCACCATTACGTGTGTGCCGACAGCACTGCCCAAAGCCATAATTTTCGAGGTGCCGAGTTTTTCAAAGAGAATGGCTTCGGCCTGTTCAAACGTCAGAGACTGCGCATCACTAAACTGCATAAAAATGTACCTCCTTGTCGATAGGAAAGCGGCATCAGGCCGCAAATTTTTTGAGCGGAACGCTGATCTTTTTATAAACCAGCATCGCTAAAAGCGATGTTACACCGTAAGAAATGATGTTGAAGGGAATGATGGAGAAAGCGATCATGGTGGGGATGTTTGTGATCCATGGGTTAACAGCTGTGCACATGTCCACAATTGCAGCCCAGTCCATGCCGTAGAGCTTCATATAAACGGGGAAGATCAGGAAAATATTGGTGAGGATGGCGATGAGAATGCCGCAGATACTGCCCAGAACGAGGCTGGCCGCAGCGGCTTTTTTGGTGCGCCGGCTTCGATAGTAGAGAACAGCGGGTACAACATAGGCCATGCTCAGAAGGAATTTCTGCACTTCACCCGTGAACAGCGATGTTGTGCCAGCGAAGACGAGCTTTAACACGATCTTCACGGAAATGATTTCGATGGCGCCGATAGGGCCAAGAACGAATCCGCCGATCAGCTCCGGCAGATAAGACAGGTCGAAGCTGGCAAATGGGGACAGGAAGGGCACGGAGAAGCTGAAGTACATCAGGATGAAGGCTACTGCACCCATCATGGCTGCCAGCGTCAGGCGGCGGACTTTGGTTCTCTTGTTCATGATAAAACCTCCAGAAAGAAAAATTCCCGAAGCCGCAACAGGATGTGGCCTCGGGAAAAATCTTCTGGATAGACGCAAAAAAGTGCGCAACCAAAATGAAAAGTCTTTTCTCATCCGGACTATACCGTCGGTTCTGGAATCACACCAGATCAATCCGCCCCTTGCGGGGGGACTCATGGACTTTACCATCGGTCGGGAATCAAACCCTGCCCCAAAGACCTATTCAGTTTCTGCTTCTGGTACTACTATACGCCTGTGAAGTTTTTTTGTCAAGTCCCATTTTTGAAAAAATTTTCCATGACTGGCAGATGTATAAAAAAATGCCGCAGCAGATTCTGCCGCAGCACTTTTTGTTCATGATTACCAGGAAATGACTTCATGACCTGTCGGAGTGACGAGAACCTGAATTTCCCACTGCGCAGACGGCTGCCCGTCTTCCGTGTAGATTGTCCATTCGTTATCATTGTCGATGAAGATGGCGGATGTGCCCATGTTGATCATCGGCTCAATGGTGAACATCATGCCCGGAACCATCAGCATGTCCGTCCCCCGGCGGGTGACGTAGCTGACCCAGGGCTCTTCGTGAAACTGAATGCCAACACCATGTCCGCCGACCTCGCGTACAACGGTGTAGCCGTTTTTGCGCGCCAGATCATGAACCGCCTGCCCCATGTCGCCCAGAAAGCCCCAGGGCTTGACCTGTTCAAGCCCGGCTTCTACGCAGGCTTTGGCAACTTCAACGAGTCTGCGCTTCTCAGGCGTCGTTTCCCCGATGATGAACATGCGGGAAGAGTCGGCAAAATAGCCGTTGTAGATGGTGGAGCAGTCCACGTTGATGATGTCGCCTTCTACCAGCACGTCCTGCGTGGACGGAATGCCGTGGCAAACCTGATCGTTGACTGATGTGCAGACGCTTTTGGGAAAGCCTTCGTAGTGAAGAGGCGCAGGGATGGCGCCAAGGCGGGTCGTCTCTTCATATACCCAGCGGTCGATGTCATCGGTAGTGATGCCCGCGCGGATTCGCTCGGCCACATAGTCCAGAACAGCAACGTTGATCTTCCCCGCTTCACGGATGCCCTCAATCTGCTTTTCATTTTTAATCATGTTGTGCGTCGGCACGATGGCGCCTTGACGGCGGAAGGCACGGATGCGCTCATCAAAGGCCTGATGGCAGCCGGAATACGCCTTGCCGCTGCCGCACCAGCAAGGGTCATTTGCATGAAGTTGTTTTTTCATTAGAAACACCTCTTTCCGGTCACCATTGTACCACGATGCCGGAAAAGAGGAAAGGGAAAATCTCAGCCGAGGGACAAAAGCGGTTTACGCAGATGCAGGGCAAGGAAGGCGGCAAGGAGGATCTTGACAGCATCTCCCGGCAGAAAAGGCAGAACGCAGTAAGACAGGCTGGCGGAAAGGGGAAGGTGTGTGAGGACCATGAACCAGATGGTGCCGAATGTATAGCAGGCGGCAAGACCGCACAGCATAGACAGACAAAGCCCTTTCATCGTAAAGCCGAAACGGCGGGGAAGTGCGCCGCACAGCATGGCGCACAGAATGTAGCCAAGAATATATCCCCCTGTTTTTCCAAAAAGTGCTGCCGGTCCGGCCTTAAATCCGGAAAACACGGGGACACCGGCTACACCCAACAGCATATAAGCCAACATGGCCAGCGCGCCCATCTTCGGGCCTAAAAGCGCGCCGCAGAGGAACACGGCTAAAAGAGCCAGATTGATAGGGATCATCGGCAGGGGAATTTGAATTTGGGAACAGATGGCACACAGGGCGACCATCAGCCCGGCAAGGGCGAGGCGGCGGGTGGATTGATGACGTTCAGACATGGTAAAAACTCCCTTTCGTAAACTTTTGTATTTTTGCAAGTTGACAATGAGAAGTATAAAGGGAAAAGCAATGTCTGTCAACTTGTTTTTTAGTGAAAGTTTACGATGATGCCCGGCCGGCTTGCCCTTGTGTTTTTTCCTTTCATCTGATAGAATAAACTGTCAACTGAATTTATACATTCCTGAAGGAATGACAAGGAGAGAGTGCCTGTTATGGATATGAAACTGAAGATTGCCCAGACGATTGCCGAAGCGGCGGGCAGCTGCTTTGAAAATTGCAGCCTGTGCGGGACCGATGTGGCAGCCATGCTCGAAGTGCCGCCGGATAAGAAATTGGGCGACTATGCATTGCCGTGCTTCCGCCTGTCCAAGACGATGCGCTGCGCACCGCAGATGATCGCCGCCAAGCTGGGCGAAAAGATTGAAAGTGAAGAGATTGATCATGTGGAAGTTGTCGGCGGCTATCTGAATGTATTCCTGCGCCGCGGCGGACTGGCCAGAAATATTGTTGAAGCAGTGCTTCAGAATCCGGGCCGCTGGGGTTCCAGCAGCATAGGCGAAGGAAAGACGGTCTGCCTGGATTATTCGTCCATCAACATTGCCAAGCGCTTCCATATCGGCCATCTGTCCACCACAATGATCGGCCACAGCCTCAAGCGTATTTACGATTTCAATGGCTACACCACCGTCGCCATCAACCATCTGGGCGACTGGGGCACTCAGTTCGGCAAGATGATCTGCGCTTACAAGAAGTGGGGCAGCCGTGAGCAGGTGGAAAAGGGTGGCGTACAGGCGATGGTTGACCTGTATGTCCGTTTCCATGCAGAAGCTGAAAAAGATCCGTCTCTGGATGATGAAGGACGTGCATGGTTCAAGAAGATTGAAGACGGCGATTCTGAGGCGATGGAGATCTTTTCCTGGTTCAAGGAAGTCACGCTCAAGGACACTCAGCGCGTCTATGATCTGCTGGGCGTGACGTTTGATTCCTATGCGGGCGAGAGTTTTTACAACGATAAAATGACTCCCGTGGTGGATGAGCTTCGCGAAAAGAACCTGCTGGTGGAGTCCCAGGGGGCGGAAGTGGTCATGCTCGATGATTACAACATGCCTCCGGCCATCGTGCTCCGTTCAGACGGTGCAACGCTGTATATTACCCGCGATCTTGCAGCTGCGTTTTATCGCCATAATACCTATCACTTTGACAAGTGTCTGTATGTGGTTGCGTATCAGCAGAACCTGCACTTCAAGCAGTTGTTCAAGCTCATTGAGCTGATGGGCCATGACTGGTACAAGGGCATGGAGCATGTCTCTTTCGGCATGGTCAGCTACGAAGGCCGTGCGCTGTCCACGCGCGAAGGTTATGTCGTCTACCTCGAAGACCTGCTCAATAAGGCGATTGAGAAGGCGCGGGAGATCATCGAAGAGAAGAGCCCGAACCTTGAAAACAAGGACGAAGTGGCCCGTCAGGTCGGCGTGGGCGCCGTTGTCTACTTCGACCTGCACAATGACCGCAACAAGGATATCGACTTCCGCTGGGAGCGTGCCCTCAACTTTGACGGCGAGACTGGCCCATATGTACAGTACACGCATGCGCGCTGCTGCTCTGTCATCCGTAAGGCAGAGGCGTTTGCGGCGGCCCAGCCGGATTACAGCGTGATCACTGACGACGAGGCGCAGGACGTTCTGATGCTCCTGTCCCGCTTCCCGGAGACGGTCAGAAAGGCCATGGAGCAAAACGAGCCGTCCATGGTGACGCGCCATGTTACACAGCTGGCGCAGGCTTACAATAAGTATTATTTTGAGCACCGCATCATGGAGGAGGGCGATCCCTGCGGCACGGCAGCCCGCTTGAATCTCACTCGCGCTGTCAAGGATGTCATCAAGACCGGTCTGTATCTGATCGGCGTGGAAGCACCGGAACGCATGTAAGTAAATGAAAGAGGCGGGGATCATGGACAACAGGGAACTGTGGACGCTCCTTACGGATGTCAAGTGTATGACCGCGTTCAGCCATGTCAGCAAAAATCCGGCTATCGCGGCGATGATTCGTCTTTTGACGATTTGCGGCAGTGAGCATGCCGATTCGGAGACACTCAGAAATGCGTATATTGATGTATACGGCGAATGGCTTCGTGCGGCAGCCAATGGAAGGGGCGGCTTTGCGCGCGAGGCGCTGGAAGCCGTGCTCTTTGAAGACAGCCCGGCGGCGGCGCTGTGCGCGAGGATGAACGCAGAGGATCTGCCGTACAGCTTGGTCAGCTCCATGGCACGCGATCTGGAAACCCTGGGCCAAATGACAGCCATCGAACCGGCGATGTGCCTGCTGCTGTGCCAGAGGGCCGGCATGACTGGCGAGACGGCAGCCCGCCTGCCCGTCTGGGAACCGTCCATCGGCATAGAGCCGTTTGATCCGCGCATCGACCGTGCCATGCTTTCACGCGATGGTGTGGGACGCGTTGCGGCGTTTTTCAGGCATCAGGGCACGGGGCTTTTTGCCCGCTGCCCGGGCAGTGTCTGGGTTGGGGTCAGCGACCAGTATCCGATGGGGCTGCGTGGTATTCGCGGCATGGCTCCTATCCATCCGGAGCATGAAGTAATCTATCAAAAAGAGCGTGCCGAGCTGGAGGAGAACACAAAGCGTCTGCTGGAGGGAAAAAAGGCGGCGAATCTGCTGCTCTGCGGTGAACGCGGCGTGGGCAAATCGGCGGTTGTTAAAGCGCTTTTGAACCGCTTCTGGCTGGATGGCCTGCGCATTGTGGACATGCCGGAGGCGGCGCTGGGACAGCTGCCAGAGCTATTTTCGATTCTGGGCAGGCAGCCGGGCAAGTTCATCGTCTATATCGATGAAGTGGCACTGGATGCGGTTGAATACAGGATGCTTAAAGCTGTTTTGGAAAGCGGTCTGGAAGCCAGACCCGAGAATGTCGTGCTTTATGCGACAAGCGATGTCAACCCCGATGCATGGCATCCGGGCAATGCTCCGCTTCTTGCGGACAGCTTTGAAAAGATGCTGATGTTTGAAGCGCCTACGCTGGAGGAATATGGCGCGGTTTGCCGCGCACTGCTTGATGAGCACGGCGTTAACTATGACTGGCAGGTGCTCAGCCCGAAGGCAAAGGAGTGGGCCGACCGTCATGGAGATTGTTCTCTTCGGGCGGCAAGACAATTTGCCCGTTGGGCAGAAGCACAGTCCGATAAGGAATAAAGCGAGAAACGGGAGGCAGAGGCTTCCCGTTTTTTCAAAAGCGGACAGACGGCCTGGGCATGTGCTGAAAAGCATGTATTTGGACAATGAAAATCCTCCCGCAGAAGCGGGAAAGGGAGGCGGCTATGCGCAAAGAAAAACAGAAGCTTCTTGCGGATCTTCTGGGAGTTTTGTGTGCACTGATTTTAGGCGGCGTATTTTATGCGGTGATGGTCTATCAGTTGGCAGGCGAAGAGACGGCGAGGCAAAAGGGGATGGCGTTTGAACCGGGAATGCAGCTTCCTGCCGTTGAGGTGGAAGGCGGGACGCTGATTTCGGAGGAAGAAAAGGTTGTGCGCATGGGTGGAGAAAACTGCCGGACACGCACGCGCGTGTATACCTTCGCGGACGGCAGCCAGTGCCGCGCCATCAGCGCTGCACCTGCCGCTTATCTGGAGCGGCTGGTGATTGAGGGGTGGACCCCTCAACTGATTACAGGATTTGTTCTGGATGAGATGGAGGCTGTATATGCGCTGCGCGGTGATCAGGCCATTTTGACCGCGCAGGACGGCGACTTCATCTATATGATAGAGACGGCAGCAAACGAACAGAAGGTTTATGCACTGGGGGCACAGGCCCGCATAGCGCATTAAATCGGCTGTACAAAAATACATACAAAAAATTCCAGCGGGAAAACAAGGTCTGTTCTTGGTTCCTGCTGGAATTTTGTATGTGTCCTGAATGTCCGGGAAGGGGATTTTTTGTATAGTCCCTTGATTTGCCTGACCGGATGCGCCGCTGCAAAAACTCTTTCTTGCTTGCAGCTTGAAACGAGGGGTCAATCCTTTCGTATTTTATGAAGAACATCATGGAACAAAAATGCAGGGCAGATGTCGGATCTTCAAAACCGGAAGAAAGGGGAAACCATCGTCCTGGCTGCGCGGAATACGGTGTATCCGCTGTACGTTGACGGCGCTTATAGGAGAAGTCTGGAAAAAAATGGACGATTTCTTGCGTAAATTCACAGAAAATCGATGAATTTTACAGAAATTCACCGGAAATGCTTGACAGCTCTTTAAAAAAGCAATACAATACTATATTGCATCAGTATGCACAATAGGCAAAGGTGTGCTCAAACATGAGCAACCTTTCCGGATATCATTGTACAACGCTTTGGGCTGTTTGGCAATGGGCAGTTTAAAGCGAATTGCCTGTTGCTTGCATATATCCTTTGCAAGGTTTAACAAGTTAGGGGTGATGGCATTCATGGTTACCGTCCGCGACGAGCGCGAGGAAGCTGAGATCATGAAGTACGTCGGGGTGCACGACGTCAAGATGGGTAAAGATCGTATCCGCAAGAGCTTTGCCACCATTGACGAAGTGGTAGACATGCCCGATTTGATCGAAGTTCAGAAGAATTCTTACAAGCGTTTTCTCGAGGAAGACCTTCGTGAAGTCTTAAACGACGTTTCTCCGATTTATGACTTTAACGGCAACTTGAAGCTGGAATTCGTTGATTATTCGCTGGACAAGACGCCGAAGAACACGATCGAGGAATGCCGGGAGCGCGACATGACGTACGCTACGGCGCTCAAGGTGCTGGTCCGCCTGACCAACAATGAAACGGGCGAAGTGAAGGAATCCGAAGTCTTCATGGGTGATTTCCCGTTGATGACGGAAAATGGTACGTTTATCATCAATGGCGGCGAGCGGGTTATCGTCAGCCAGCTGGTTCGCTCCCCGGGTGTCTACTATCGCGAGAGCATCGACAAGGCCGGCAAGCATCTGTTTGATACACAGGTCATTCCCAGCCGCGGTGCATGGCTGGAGTATGAAATTGATTCCAACGATGTCATCTGGGTGCGTGTGGACCGCGCCCGCAAGCTGCCTGTAACGAGCCTGCTGCGTGCATTGGGCTACGGCACAGACGAGCAGATCTATGAGCTGCTGGGCAGAGATGAAAAGCTGGAAGCCACCATGAGCCGTGACGGCGGAGATGACGGCACGCGCCGCACCCGTTCCGGCAACGAAGTCAAGAGCGTAGAAAGCGGACTGATGGACATCTATCGCCGCCTGCGCCCGGGCGAAGTTGGCACGGTGGATTCCGCGGACAAGCTGCTGCGTTCTACATTCTTTGATCCGAAGCGCTATGATATGATGCGCGTGGGCCGCTATAAGTATAACAAGAAGCTCGCGATTGCCGACCGTATTCGCGGTCAGGTTGTCGATCAGGATATCGTTGATCCGACAACCGGCGAGATTATCGTGGCTGCGGGCGAGCGTATTCCCAGCACCAAGACCGATATGACGGCCAAGCGTATTCAGGATGCAGGTGTCAATGACATCTATCTGCGTCTGGAAGACCGCGTGGTGCGCGTTATCGGCAACAACTTTGTGGATGCCAAGGCATGGCTTCCGGAGGAAATGGTCGAACTGTCCGGCATCAACGAGATGGTTCACCTGCCCACCCTCAAGGCGCTGCTGGAAACGGCGGAGCAGGAGGGAATGGACGAACAGGCGAAGACGCGCCTCATCCATGAAAATCTCTCCGAGCTGATGCCCAAACATATCCTCATCGACGATATCGTTGCGTCCATCAGCTATCTGCTGAACCTGCCGTACGGCGTGGGCAAGACCGATGATATCGACCATTTGGGCAATCGTCGTCTGCGTTCTGTCGGAGAGCTTTTGCAGAATCAGATTCGCATCGGCCTGGCTCGCCTGGAGCGCGTCGTGCGTGAGCGCATGAGCGTGCAGAATCAGGCGGAGGTCAAGCCGCAGGAACTCATTAACATTCGCCCGGTTTCCGCCGCAATTAAAGAGTTCTTCGGATCTTCCCAGCTGTCTCAGTTCATGGACCAGCCTAACCCGCTGGCTGAATTGACGCACAAGCGTCGTCTTTCCGCTCTGGGTCCGGGCGGTCTCAACCGCGATCGCGCATCGTTCGAGGTTCGAGACGTTCATTATTCGCACTATGCTCGAATCTGCCCGATTGAGACGCCTGAAGGCCCGAACATCGGTTTGATTGGCTCTTTGGCAACGTATGCCAGAATCAATGAGTATGGATTCATTGAGGCTCCGTATCGTCTGATTGACCATAGCGGAGATCGCCCCCGCGTTCTGAAGGAAATTGTATATCTTTCCGCAGACGAAGAGGATGGCTGCTACATTGCGCAGGCGAAGGAACCGCTGGATGAGGAAGGACACTTCATCAATGACCGCGTGACCGCTCGTGTGCGTGCAGACGTTCAGAGCGTTGAACCGTCCCGCGTGGATTACATTGACGTTTCTCCGCGTCAGGTGATTTCTGTTGCGACAGCCATGATTCCGTTCCTGGATCACGATGACGCAAACCGCGCGCTGATGGGCTCCAACATGCAGCGTCAGGCTGTTCCGCTCCTTCGTCCGGAAGCAGCGTATGTTGCTACCGGCATTGAAGGCAAGGCGGCACGTGACTCTGGCGTATGCGTGCGGGCAAAGCAGGACGGCTTTGTCAAGAAAGTCTCTGCTGACACCATCGTTATCGAGGATGAGCTGCATGAGACACATACGTATAAGCTCATTAAGTTTGCCCGTTCCAACCAGTCCACCTGCATCAACCAGCGCCCGATTGTGTCCGCTGGCGAGAAGGTGCATAAGGGCGACGTTATCGCGGACGGTCCGTCCACGGACAACGGCGAAATCGGTCTCGGACGCAACGTTCTGATCGGCTTCATGACCTGGGAAGGCTACAACTATGAGGATGCTGTCCTGCTGAGCGAAGAACTGGTTAAAAACGATGTTTTCACGTCCATCCATCTGGAGAAGTACGAGTGTGAAGCCCGCGACACCAAGCTCGGTGCGGAAGAAATCACCCGCGACTTGCCGAACGTTGGCGATGATGCGCTCAAAGATCTGGATGCAGACGGCATTATCCGCATTGGCGCCGAAGTGCATCCGGGCGACATTCTGGTCGGCAAGGTGACTCCGAAAGGAGAGACTGAGCTGACAGCCGAGGAACGCCTGCTGCGCGCAATCTTCGGCGAGAAGGCTCGTGAAGTGCGCGATACATCTTTGAAGGTGCCGCACGGCGAGGAAGGCATCATTGTGGATGTCAAGGTCTTTGACCGCAAGGATCACGCTGAGCTGAGCCCGGGTGTCAACCGCATGGTTCGCGTCTATATCGCTCAGAAGCGTAAGATTTCCGTTGGCGACAAGATGGCAGGCCGTCACGGCAACAAGGGTGTCGTTTCCCGCGTTCTGCGTCAGGAAGATATGCCGTTCCTGCCGGATGGTACGCCGCTTCAGATCGTGCTGAACCCGCTGGGCGTTCCGTCTCGAATGAACTTGGGCCAGGTGCTTGAAGTTCATTTGGGCATGGCAGCCAAGGCGTTGGGCTGGCATATTGCCACCCCTGACTTTGACGGCGCAACGTTTGAGCAGATCCAGAATGCGCTGGAGGCCGGCGGTCTCAGGCGTGATGGCAAGACCATCCTGTATGATGGCCGTACTGGCGATCAGTTCGACAACCCTGTCACCGTTGGCTACATGTATTACCTCAAGCTGCATCACCTCGTTGACGACAAGATGCATGCCCGTTCTACCGGTCCGTACAGCTTGGTTACCCAGCAGCCGCTGGGCGGCAAGGCGCAGTTCGGCGGACAGCGCTTTGGCGAGATGGAAGTTTGGGCGCTGGAGGCATACGGTGCTGCCAACACGCTTCAGGAAATCCTCACTGTTAAGTCCGACGATATCGTGGGCCGCGTTAAGGCTTATGAAGCCATCGTCAAGGGCAAGAATATTCCGGCTCCGGGCGTGCCTGAGTCTTTCAAGGTTCTGATTAAAGAACTGGAGAGTTTGGCTCTGGATGTCCGCGTTCTGGACAGCGATCACAATGAGATTGTTATCCGTGAACTGGAAGATGAGGACGAGGGCTATGAGCACAGCCCGGTGTCTAGTGAGGGTGAACCCGAAGAGAATGTCGAAACCGAACCGGCCGACGAGGAAGAAGACGACGAAGAGATCGCTGCGGACTTCGAGAGCGATGACGATGTGTTTGACTTCGATGATGTGCCCAGCTTTGAGGACATCTCCTTGGATGACCTGGAGGATAAGTAATTCACGTGAACATTGCCCCGCCGCGCTTGGCGCGGCGGCGGCCTGATTTGATATAAAGAAGGGAGTGCACCCCTTTGTCGGAATTGACAAATCTGTCTTCCATTAAAATTTCCATGGCTTCCCCGGAGCAGATCCGCGCATGGTCCCATGGTGAAGTGACCAAGCCGGAAACGATCAACTACCGCACCCTCAAGCCGGAGCGCGACGGCCTTTACTGCGAGCGCATCTTTGGCCCGACCAAGGACTGGGAGTGCAACTGCGGCAAATACAAGCGCGTGCGCAATAAGGGAATTATTTGCGACAAGTGCGGCGTTGAGGTGACCCGTTCCAAGGTTCGCCGCGAGCGTATGGGCCACATTGAACTGGCAGCCCCTGTCAGCCATATCTGGTATTTCAAGGGCATCCCCAGCCGCATGGGCACACTGCTGGACATTTCCCCCCGCGCGCTGGAAAAGGTTCTCTATTTTGCATCTTACATTGTGCTTGATCCGGGCTGCACGGCTCTGCGTCCGAACACGATCCTGACCGAGACGGAGTATCGTCAGCAGATTTCTGCACCCAGCTATGCAGCCGATCTGCAGATGGGCAAGGCTCCGCTTCGTGTGGGCATGGGCGCGGAAGCGGTTCGCGAACTGCTCCAGAAGCTCGACCTCGAAAAGCTCAGCGTTGAGCTGCGCAACGAGATCGCTGATCTGACCGAGAAGGAGCGCGAGCGTGAAACCGAAGGCCAGAAGCGCACCAAGGCAATCAAGCGTCTTGAAGTTGTCGAAGCTTTCCGCGCCAGCGGCAACAAGCCTGAGTGGATGATTCTGGAAGTCATTCCGGTCATGCCGCCGGATCTGCGCCCGATGGTTCAGCTGGACGGCGGTCGATTTGCGACCTCTGACCTGAATGATCTCTATCGCCGCGTTATTAACAGAAACAACCGCCTCAAGCGCCTTTTGGAGCTTGGTGCGCCGGATATCATCGTCCGCAATGAGAAGCGCATGCTTCAGGAAGCGGTGGATGCGCTGATCGACAATGGCCGCCGCGGCCGTCCGGTCACGGGCCCGGGCAACCGTCCGCTCAAGTCCCTGTCGGACTTCCTGCGCGGCAAGCAGGGTCGTTTCCGCCAGAACCTGCTGGGCAAGCGTGTTGACTACTCTGGCCGTTCCGTTATCGTTGTCGGTCCGGAACTGAAACTTCATCAGTGCGGCCTGCCCAAGGGCATGGCTCTGGAGCTGTTCAAGCCGTTTGTCATGGAGCGTCTGGTCAACACAGGCATCGTCCACAACGTCAAGAGCGCCAAGCGCATGGTAGACCGTGGCGAGACGCGCGTCTGGGATATTCTGGAGAGCGTCATCAAGGAGCATCCGGTTCTGCTCAACCGCGCGCCTACGCTGCACCGCCTGGGTATTCAGGCTTTCGAGCCGATCCTGGTGGAAGGCAAGGCCATCAAGCTTCATCCGCTTGCATGTACCGCTTTTAACGCGGACTTCGACGGCGACCAGATGGCTGTTCACGTTCCGCTGTCCATGGAGGCGCAGGCTGAAGCCCGCTTCCTGATGCTGTGTGCGAACAACATCCTCAAGCCGCAGGATGGCAAGCCTGTCATTTCTCCGTCTCAGGATATGGTTATCGGCTGCTACTATCTGTCCTGCATCCGTCCGGGTGCAAAGGGCGAGGGCCGCAGATTTGCCAATGAGGACGAAGTCATGATGGCCTACCTTACCGGTCAGCTTGATCTTCAGGCGAAGATCTTCGTTCGCGTTGCCAGAGAGTGGCAGGGACAGACGTACCGCCGTGTCATTGAGACGTCTCTGGGCCGTTTGATCCTCAACAACAACGTCCCGCAGGATATGGGCTTCAAGCCGCGCAACACGCTGGACGATATGTTCGAGCTGGAAATTGATACCAAGGTTGGCAAGAAGGAACTCGGCCGCATCGTCGACATGTGCTTCCGCAAGCACGGCGTGGCGACGACCGCCAAGGTTCTGGACAATGTCAAGGCGATGGGTTACAAGTTCTCCACGCTGGGCGCTGTTACCGTTGCGGTTAACGACGTTATCGTGCCGCCGGAGAAGGCTCCGATTTTGGCGGAATCTGAAAAGGAAGTTCGCAAGGTCGAAAAGCTCTTCAAGCGCGGCCTGCTCACCAATGAGGAGCGCTACAACCGCGTTGTTGCCATCTGGTCCAAGACGACCGATGACATCAAGAGCAAGATCATGGACCACATGGATGAGTTCAACCCGATCCGTATGATGACGGACTCTGGTGCTCGTGGTTCCATTTCGCAGGTTTCTCAGCTGGCCGGCATGCGCGGCATGATGGCATCCCCGACAGGACGTCCTCTGGAAATGCCTGTTAAGGCAAACTTCCGCGAAGGCCTGACCGTTCTTGAATTCTTCCAGTCCTCTCACGGTTCCCGTAAGGCACTGTCCGATACGGCTCTGCGTACCGCTGACTCGGGTTATCTGACCCGCCGTCTGGTTGACGTTTCTCAGGAAGTGATCGTCCGCGAGGAAGACTGCTTCGCGTCTCGTCATGAGAAGATCCGCGGCATCACGGTGACTGCTATCGGTTCTGAACATGATCCGATTGAGAAGCTGATTGACCGTGTTGTGGGCCGCGTGGCTGCGGAGGATATCATCAATCCGCAGACAGGCGAAGTGATCGTTCCGTGCAACGAAATGATCTCCTTCGACCAGGGTCAGACGATTGTGAACTGCGGCATCAAGGCTGTGCAGATTCGTTCTGTGCTGACCTGCCGGAATGAGACAGGTGTCTGCCGCAAGTGCTACGGTCAGGATCTGGCGCACGGCGGTCTGGTGAACATTGGTGAAGCGGTTGGCATTGTTGCGGCTCAGGCTATCGGCGAGCCGGGCACGCAGCTGACCATGCGTACCTTCCACACCGGCGGCGTTGCATCGGAAAAGGATATTACGCAGGGTCTTCCGCGCGTTGAAGAGCTGTTTGAGGCGCGCAAGCCCAAGCGTGAGGCAATGCTGGCGGAAATCTCTGGCACCATTTCTCTTGGCGAAAACAAGAAGAAGCGCGAAATGATCATCACCGGCGACGACGGCACGATCAAAGCCTATCCGATTGCCTACGGCAGCCGCTTGAAGGTGAAGGAAGGCGACCGCGTTGTGGCGGGCGATGAGCTGACCGAAGGCCAGATCAACCCGCATGATCTGCTGCGCATCCTCGGCGTGAAGGCCGTTCAGGAACACCTGCTCAAGGAAGTTCTCATGGTCTACCGTCTGCAGGGCGTTGGCATCGGCGATAAGCACATTGAGGTTATCGTCCATCAGATGCTGCGCAAAGTCCGCGTCGAAGACGCTGGCGATACCAGCATGCTTCCGGGCTCCATGGTGGATATCTTCCACTTCGAGAAGGAGAACGAGAAGACGATCATGGCAGGCGGCCGTCCGGCTGTTGCCAAGCGTATCCTTCTGGGCATCACCAAGGCCGCTCTGGCGACCGAGTCCTTCCTGTCTGCCGCCTCCTTCCAGGAGACGACCCGCGTGCTCACCGAAGCCGCGATCAAGGGCAAGGAAGACCCGCTGGTTGGCCTCAAGGAGAACGTCATCATCGGCAAGCTCATCCCGGCCGGTACCGGCATGAGCCGCTACAAGGACGTCGAAGTCAAGGAAATGTACTAATCAAAATCAAGGAGCAGATTTCGGTCTGCTCCTTTTTGTTTGGTATGAAATGTTCCTGTGGACAATGAAAGGATTGGAAGAATTACATTTGAGCAAAACGGTCTCAATCAATGAAAAAAACGCTGTACAGAGCAATGTCTGAACAGCGTTTTTTCAGATTTGAAAGGAAGTGTACAATCTTTTACGCAGTTCTGCTTTTTAGCGTCGAATTCTTCTAGGATGAGATGCAGTTCTTTAACAGTTTATGAATGAAAGCTTTTTCAAAGAAACGTGCTGCGGTCTATACGGATAGCAGAAATTTGTAAGACGTTTGAGATAGGGATTTCCAGTGATAAAGCGTAGGTATTTGGCATTTTTATTACGCCCAACTTCTTTTTATAGGGTGTGCAGGCACGCGGTACTATAAGCGGTATCAATTTGAAGATTTTCTTTCTGATAGATATAAC
>JAHHSO010000019.1 GCA_020025205.1 Christensenellaceae bacterium
CCTCAAGATTGAGGGGTTAGGGGTGTTGAGGCGGACGTAGTCCGCTTTTCTTGTTTTCGACATTCTGGGAAGCAATTTCGCGAAAAAAGCGTTTTTTCATAAAACCTCTTGCAACCCTCTGCAAACCAGTGTACAATGTTATCTGCATAGAGCAAAAATAAATAGAATATAATGGCTACACACCGCATAGACACTGATACAGGAGGGAGAAGCATGGTCGAAAAGTTTGATATCGCAGGATACTGCCGAATCTCCGTCGATGAAGAAATCGGACGGGAAAACACGTCGATTGAAAACCAGAAGGCGATTATTTCCGAGTTTGTCCAGAAACGCTTTCCCAACAGCACACTGACATTCTATGAAGATCGTGACCGTTCGGGATATACGTTTGAACAGCGTGAAGGCTATCAGATGCTGCGCAGGGAACTGATGAATCATCAGAAGGATATCCTGATCGTCAAGGACTTCTCCCGCTTTTCCCGCCGCAACAGCCGCGGTCTGGTTGAATTGGAGGATCTGCGCGATGCGGGCGTGCGCATCATTTCCATTGGAGACGGCATCGACTTCCCCAACGATGATGACTGGCTCAAAATTCAGTTTCAGTTTCTCATCAACGAAATGCCGGTCACCGATGCGAGCCGGAAGGTGAGAAATGTCATCAGGCGCCGTCAGGAGGACGGAAAGTGGATCTGCGCCGCGCCGTATGGGTACTGCGTCAACAGACAGAAACAGTTTGAAGTCATTCCGACCGAAGCGGAAATCGTGCGCCGGATATTTGACCTGTACAACAACGCCGGATGGGGCTACAAGAAGATTGCCAATTACCTGACCGATGAAAGCATTCCGACGCCGCGCATGTCGGAGCAGATGCGCAAGGAAGCGGAGGGTGTCTCGTGCAAGCGGATTGCGAAGGCCGCGTGGAGCATCGTCAGCATTCAGGGCATTTTGGACAACGATTTTTATATCGGTACGCTGCGTCAGGGCAAGACGACCCGCGCAAAGATCAATGGCAAGGATGTTCGCCGGGATGAGGACGAGCAGATTGTCATTGAAAACCATCATCAGGCGATCATCGACTACCGCACGTTTGCGACGACCCGCGCACTTCGAGACAAGCGCAGCCGGAGCAACTACCGCGGCATCAAGGTGAACGACAACGTATATTCCGGCTTTTTGTACTGCGGCGACTGCGGCAGCCCGATGTTTGCCATGAGCCGCAGGGATCTGAAACCCGCATATACATGCGGAACGTATCATCAACGCGGACTAAAAGGGTGTACATCCCATCATATTCGTGTGGATAAGCTGGATGAACTGGTCAAGGCGTATCTGAAAAAAGTGATCGAGAATTCTTCTGACATGATCGAGCAACTTGACAGAGAGCTTTTGAAGGAAACGGACGACGTGACGGAAACCGAGCAGTCTGCCGACCATCTGGCAGACGTGCTGGACGGTCTGCGGGAGGAGCTGAAAGCGACCAAGCGCCAGCGCATCCGCGACACGATGAAGCATCCGGAGCAGCAGGAGCTTCTGGATGAAACGTATGATGAGATGGAGGATGAGCTGCAAAAGAAGATCGAGGGGCTGACCCATCAGATTGAACTGCTCTCCGACAAGCGCAACACGATTCTGCGCGTCAACCGAACGGCCAAGACAGCGCTTCAGGTGTTCCATGACGTGATGCAGAAGGAGCATCTGGAGCGGAATGACCTGGAATTGATTGTGGAGAAAATCCGGATCTTCCAGGACAGAATCGAGATTGAATTGAAGCCGGATATTGACGCCATCCTCAAAACCGGCACGCTGGAGGAAGCTGCAAATTTTAATTCGGGCGCGGAAAGCTGCATCCGTGTTGTTCAGGAGGCTAAAAACCGCCGGGACAAGGTTTTCTGTGCCCATGTCATCAGCGACGGCGACCCGCTGGAAATTTACACGGATAAGGACGGAGAAGTGATTCTCAAGAAGTATTCACCCATCGGTGAAATTTCAAACTTCGCCAAGGATTATACTGAATCGCTTTTCCGCTCCCTGGGACATATCGCCTGCATTACGGATAAAGATATGATTGTATCGGCAAGCGGTGTATCGCGCAAGGAGCTTTGGGAAAAACCCATCTCCCGCGATCTGGAGCAGGCCATACAATCCAGACAGGTGGTTACAGCCAACAGGGGCAGCGGAACGCGCCTTGTGCCGATGACCACGGAGGAAGATGCACAGGCATATACCGCACAGGTCATCTGTCCAATCATCGCGGATGGCGAGTCTATTGGTGCGGTGGTACTTCTTTCAAGGGAACCGTCTGCCAAAATGGGCGATACCGAGCTGAAAGTCGCGGAGACGACAGCCAGCATCGTAGGACGGCAGATGGAACAGTGAGATGAGCAGGGGCTTCGTGCTCCTGTTTTTTTGTAAGACGGATTTACAATCTAAGCGCAAAGGCGTGTATGATCGAATTCGCGCAAAAGACCGCTGCCAGAAGGACGTCCTTTCCGGACGCAAACTGCCGGAGTGTGACGATTTGGTGTGGACTTGGAAATCCGCTGAACCCTTAACAAGAACAATGCGGTTCAAGCGCAGGCAGATAGATCCTTCCAAAGGGCGGGGTCTTTGATTGCCTTGATCCCCATTTCCATAAGTTTGATCCTTTGAGGATCCGTGTCCTCCGTTTTGAATTGGACAATGGTGAATTTGAATGTGTCATTACGAATTTCAGCCGGGAAGAATTCTCTCTGGATGAGAGTAAACGCGGTATCCTATGCGCTGGAAAATTGAAACTTTTTCCCGTGATCTGACATGCACCATCGGTCTTTCTTCTTTCCATTCAAAAAAGGTGGAGTTCATTAAGCAGGAAATCTTTGCAAAACTGATTCTGTATAACTTCTTTGCAATCATTGCCGCCCACATTGTTATTCAGAAAAATTCCTGTAAACATATGTATCGACTCAATTTCTTTTCTGCTGCTCATAGTGGCAGACAGTTCCTGCTGGATCGCTCAGCGCTCTCTCCACCTGATGTTGAAGCTTTGCTCTTAAAATATTTCGAACCTGTTGAGATGGACGATGCGCCCCTCGAAAAGACAAACTCGTCAGCTTCGCATACAGAGCGCTTCACACGCTTGTCTTAATCGATTTTCACGTTTATCTGTCTTTTGTTGTTCAGAAAAATATCGGATGAATCGCTTTCGCGTATCTCATCCGATATTGTTTATGTATTTAAGCTTTTTCCTTATGCCAAACTGAATGACATTACAAGAAAGTCAGCAGGAGATTTTTGTGTATGGGTTATCGAAGCTCTTCTACATAGCCGGCACGCTCGCCGCCGATGAACTTTGGCCGAGTGCGCGCGCAGAGAATATTGGCATGACCGATGGCGGACAGGGAAAGCCGTACAGGAACAGCCACCTCTTTGAGGTGCATGCCGATGAGCGTGCCGCCGATGTCCAGACCTGCATGGGCGCGGACATGCTCCACCGCAACAGGAGAAGAGAAGGCATTCCAGGCGGTGGTTGCAAACGAGCCGCCTGCCTTGGGCTGAGGACGGACGTTGACGATTTCATAACCGAAGTGCTCAGCTGTTTCTTTTTCCACGATCAGAGCGCGGTTGAGATGTTCGCAGCACTGAACAGCCAGACGGATGCCGTGGCTTTGGAGTATGGGATAGATGCCGGAAAAAACGGCTTCTGCGGCTTCAAGACTGGAGTTTTTGCCGATTTGACCGCCGATGATCTCGCTGGATGAACAGCCGATGACAAGCAGGCTGCCTCTTTCAAGCTTTGCCGCCCGAAGGAGTTCTTCTATCACCTGCTGAGCCTGCATTTTGATTTCTTTCATGACGCTTCCTCCGAAAAAAAGTCGTTTTTATGATAGCGTTGAATGGTATAGATACAACGATGGGCAGAAGATAGGGCATGGCGGACATTTTCCCCGGTTCATAATTGCTTTGCAGCCTTTTTCATCTTGATGAAAAAGGCTGCAAATTTAGAATCAGTTGGTAAAGTGCTTCGCTTTGGCTTGAAGCTGTGTTTGTCCAGCGCTGTATCAATCAGCCTTGAACGAGGTGGCAGGCAACGAAATGATTGGGCGCAACTTCACGCAGTTCGGGACGTTCCTGAGCACAGCGGGCAGTGGCATACGGGCAGCGTGCGCGGAAACGGCATCCACTGGGCGGATCAATCGGAGTAGGAACATCGCCGGACAGGTGAATTCGTTCGCTGGCAGCGGCCAGATCCGGATCAGGAATGGGTACGGCACTCATCAGGGCGCGGGTGTATGGATGGAGCATCCGGCGATAAAGTTCATCGACTGGCGCACGCTCCACCATGCAGCCCAGATACATGACGCCGACGTTATGGGAAATGTGGCGTACCATTGACAAATCATGAGAGACAAACAGATAGGATAGGCCAAGCTTTTCCTGAAGCGTTTCAAGCGTATTGATTACCTGCGCCTGAATGGAGACATCCAGCGCAGAAATGGGCTCATCACAAACGATGAAATCAGGCTCGGAGGCAAGGGCGCGGGCGATTCCGACACGCTGGCGCTGGCCGCCGGAAAACTCGTGAGGATAACGCTGCAAGTGGTCCGGCTTGAGGCCAACCAGGTCGACCAGCGCACGGACGCGCTCCTGCTGTTCGGCAGTGGTCAGGCCGCTTTTGCGCAGGGGTTCTGCAATAATTGAAGCGACCGTCATGCGCGGGTTGAGCGAGGCATACGGATCTTGGAAGATCATCTGCATCCGGCGGCGGCAGGGGACAAGCTGCCTTTCGCTGAAATGAGCGATATCCTGCCCATCAAAGAGAATTTCACCGTCTGTCGGTTCATACAGCCGAACCAGACTGCGGCCTACGGTTGTTTTGCCGCAGCCGGATTCTCCGACAAGGCCGAAGGTTTCGCCCTTATTGATGGAAAAACTTACATCGTCTACGGCTTTAAGTACACGACGCGGTTTCCCGGTCAGCGTACGGCCGACTGGAAAATACATTTTGAGCCCACGGGCTTCCACAAGACTGCTCATTCGCGGTTTCCCTCCCATGTGATTTTGGGTGCGCCTTCGTCAAGCAGATAGCAGCGCGCTTTGTGTGTGTCAGACAGGACGTGCTCCGGCGGCATGGCAGCGGCGCAGATGTTCATGGCGTAAGGACAGCGGGCTGCAAATGGACAGCCCGGCGGCGGGGCGATGAGATCAGGCGGAGAACCGGGAATCGGCTGGAGCTTTTTGGTCTTGCCGGATTTTTGCGGAATGGAATGAAGAAGCCCCCAGGTATAGGGATGCTTGGGTTCATAAAAAATCTCGCGAACGCTGCCCTCTTCGACAACAACACCGCCATACATGACCAGTACACGGCTGCACATGCCGGCAATGACACCCAGATCGTGGGTAATCATGATGACGGCTGTGCCCAGCTGCTTTTGCAGGTTCTGAAGCAGGTCAAGAATCTGAGCCTGAATGGTGACATCCAGTGCGGTAGTAGGTTCGTCGGCAATCACCAGACGCGGATTGCACATGATTGCCATGGCGATCATGATGCGCTGACGCATGCCGCCGGACAATTCGTGAGGAAACTGTTTCATGCGGCTCTCGGGATCGGGAATTTCGACCAGCCGCAGCTTTTCCAGAACGATTTTTTCGGCTTCTTTTTTGCTCAGTCCTTTGTGGATGCGCAGCGGTTCAATCAGCTGCTGACCGACAGTGAAGAGGGGATTGAGAGAGGTCATGGGATCCTGAAAGATCATGCCGATTTGATCGCCGGAGATTTTTCTGAACATTTTGGGCGAAAGCTGAGTGAGATCGGTGCCGTCAAAGACCATTTTGTCCGCCGAAATTTCTGCATAGTCAGGAAGCAGATGCAGCACAGAGAGCATGGAGACACTCTTGCCGCAGCCGGATTCGCCCACAATGCCGACGGTTTCCCCTTCATCTACATGCAGGCTGACGCCTCGAACGGCCTGAACTTTGCCTACGTGGATATCGAACGTCGTTCGGAGATTATTGATTTCTAGCAGTCGCATAGGAGCCTCCGTTTGATAATGAAATCGATGTCGTGCAAAAGCGTGACCGTTTTACTTTTTGAGTTTGGGATCCAAGGCGTCGCGAAGGCCGTCGCCGATGAAGTTCAGGGAGAACATGGTCAGGCTGATGGCGGCAATCGGAAAAAACATCTGATACGGTGCGCTGGTCAGTTTAGGAATGGCATCGTTGGCAAGCGTGCCCCAGGAAGCCATGGGTTCCTGAATGCCAATGCCCAGGAAGGAAAGAAAGGCTTCTGAAAAAATTGCACTGGGAATCAGAAACATCACAGAGACGATGATTGGCCCCATGGCATTGGGCAGAAGATGGCGAATGAGAATTTCAAAGTCGCTTGCACCTGCCAGCTTGGCGGCCAGCGCATATTCTTGATGCTTGAGGCTGACCACCTGAGAGCGCGTGATGCGCGCAGTGCCCACCCAGGAGGACAGGCACAGGGCAATCAGGATGGAGCGGACGTTGGAGCCCAAGAGCATCATTAAAAGAATTGTATACAGAAGTGAAGGCAGTGCAATCAAAATATCGACAATGCGCATCATGATGTTGTCAACAAGGCCGCCGAAGTACCCGGCAATGCCGCCGTACAGAACCCCGATGACCATGTTGACAAGCGCAGCAACAACGCCGATGGATAAGCTGATGCGCGCGCCGTAAAGGATGCGCACGTAGAGATCGCGCCCCAGAGCATCTGTTCCAAACCAGTGTTCCGCAGACGGCCACTTGCCGATATTCATGAAATCTGCATCTTCGTAACCGTAAGGACAAAACATCGGGCCGAATATGGCAAACAGCGAGATTATCAGAATGGTAATCAGGCCGAACATAGCCAGTTTGTCATGACGAAAACGCCTCCAGGCGTCTTTCCAATAGGAAACAGATGGGCGGGAAATCTCGTCGGAAGAGAGCACCGCAGGATCAAGCGGTTGATAACGATTATCCATGAAGTCATCTCCAATCATTCGTCAATTTTGACGCGCGGGTCGATGATGCCGTAGGTCACGTCTACAATGAGGTTGCATATCACAACGAATATGCCAAGAAAGATCGTGACACCCATGATGATGTTATAGTCACGGGCGGTGATGGAATCGACGAAGTATTTGCCGAGTCCCGGAATGGCGAACAGGCGCTCAACGATAAAGGAGCCTGTCATCAGGTTTGCAATCAGCGTGCCCAGATACGTTACCACGGGTAAGATGGCATTGCGCAGACCGTGTTTTAAAATGACCATGGATTCGGCTACGCCTTTGGCACGTGCGGTACGGATGTAATCCTGCTGCATGACTTCCAGCATCGAAGAACGTGTCATGCGCGCAATATAGGCAATCGGGGAGAAAGACAGGCAGACAACCGGCAGAATATAGTGCTTCCATGTGGACAGACCGTAGGTCGGCAGCCAGCCCAGAATGCCGGAAAACAGGTATAGCAGCAGAACCGAGATGACAAACAACGGCACACATACACCGATGGTTGCAACAACCATTGAAATGCCGTCAAACAGGCTGCCGCGCTTAATGGCAGAGGTGATGCCAAGGGCAATGCCTGCAGCCAGAGAAAAAACAACGGCCAGAAGACCAACGCGCCCGGAGATGGGAAAACCGCGGGCGATCATATCGTTGACCTGAACGCTGGAATTTTTATAAGAAATGCCGAGATCACCATGCAGAATGTTGCTTAAATAGCGGACGTACTGAACAGAAAGAGGCTGATCCAGTCCATATTTTTCGTTAAGACGCTGCATGACGGCTTCGGGAACACCCTGCTCCCCCTTGGAAAAGGGGCTTCCGGGGATGGAGTGCATCAGAAAAAAACAGGCTGTAATCAAAATCCAAATGGTGACGATACCCGAGAGAATGCGTTTGAGGATGTATTTGCCCACAGGAAAACTCCTTCCTTAAGTCCATGAAGAATGCGCCGGATGGCGGCGTTTGTATCAAATTATACTTTATCTATTATAAGCCGAATGAACAAGGATTTCAATAACCTTCTTTTTTTGCTCATCGGTCAGAGGGAAAGACAGACAAAATATGCTCAGAATTCGAGGAAAACAGATAAACAAATAGACAGAATATCTGCATAAAACAGAGTAATATAAATTGATGATAAACCATAATTGTTTTAAAAATGGATAACTTGACAAAATAAGGGACATGTGTTATTCTAACATTCGAAGTTCAATTGGACAAGGATTTTTGACTAACAGACTTGGAGGTAATAGCCATGAAAAAATTGTTGTCACTTCTTTTGACCACAATCCTGATGATGAGCATGAGCGCCTTTGCGCTTGCTGAAGCTAAAATTACATTCCAGATGGGCACCGAACCGGAGTGCATGGATCCTACCATTAACGACTATTCAACCGGTTCCTATGCGCTGCAGAATTTATTCCGCGGTCTGTACAAGTTTGCGCCGGATGGAAGCGTTGTGCCTGCCATGGCAGAAAGCTACGAGGTGTCGGAAGACGGCCGCACGTATACTTTCAAATTGAAAGAGGGCCTCAAGTGGTCGGATGGAACGCCGCTGACAGCTAAGGATTTTGAGTACAGCTGGAAGCGCGTATTGGATCCCGAAGTAGGCAGCGAGACGGCATACAGCCTGTACGGCGTCATCGAAAACGGCTATGAGTGCTTTGTTGACAAGACGGTTGCCGTTGAAGATCTGCCGATCAAGGCGCTTGACGACACTACACTTGAGGTGAGACTTGCTGCTCCCGCCAGCTACTTTATCACCCTGATGGCCTCCACCTCGTTCATGCCGGTAAAGAAAGAGGTTGTTCAGGCCGATCCTGATTGGGCCTACAAGCCGGAGTCTTATGTCTGCAACGGCCCGTTCATGATTAAGGAAATGCGCAAAGACGAGAGCTATACGCTGGTCAAGAATCCCAACTACTACAATGCAGACGAAGTGCAGATTGATACGATTCAGTACGTGTTCCTCAATGCGCCTGAGACGGTCAAGATGGCTTTTGATAACGGCGAAGTCGATGTCGCAACGTCTGTGAACACGGACGCAATGCAGGCCTATGAGGGCACGGATAAGCTGATGGCCTCCAACCGCATTGGCTATCGTTATTATGAATTCAACTGTTCTAAGAAGCCGTTTGATGACCCGCGCGTTCGCCGCGCACTGACATTGGCGATCAATCGTCAAATCATTGTGGAAGGCGTCATGCAGGATCCGAGCGTTGTACCGCTTCGCGGCTGGGTACCCTATGGCATCAAGGACGTTCTGCAGGAACAGCAGGATTGGCGTGATGTGAATGGTGATGTTTTTCAGGAAAACGTGGAAGAGGCGCAGGCGCTTATGGCTGAAGCCGGATATCCAAACGGCGAAGGCTTCCCGGAGTTCACCATCAAGTATACCCCCAGCGATGAGCTGAAGCTTGTTGCCAATGCGATGGCGCAAATGTGGAAGCAGTATCTGGGCATCAATTGCGTGGCGACTGCCGTTGAAGACGGTGTCTACTGGGCAGATGAAACGGGTACCCGTGCGTCCGGTGATTTTGATATCGCCTATATGGGCTATACGCTGGACTATCCGGAACCCAGCGCTGCATTCAACATTCTGGAAAGCGGCAAGGAAAAAACCCGCTGGGTGAATGATGAGTACAGCAAGATGGTTGCGAAGATGCGCGAGAGCATATCCGCAGAAGAGCGCGAGCAGCTTTATCTGGATGCAGAAGCGCTTGTGGCGCAGGAGTGTCCGGTTATTCCGATTTACAACTACTCGGCCAATACGCTCGTTTCTGACCGCGTCAAAGGATTCACCCGCAACAGCAGCGGTCATCCGAATTTTGAATATTGCTCGATTGCAGAATAATCCATTTTGAAGGAAGCTGCGATCAGGCAGAAAGAATTAAATAGAGCAGAGCTGATAAAGAGACTTTTTGCGAATCATAACGTTTTCTTTCCGGATGTTTTTTACTCAATCAATGAAAGAAACGTTTGACTCGGAACATCTCCTGCTTCCGCTCACTTTCAAAGAGCACACGGCTGCCGTCAGGCAGCATCACCTTCAGATTTGACGGTGGTGAATAAGTGTGCTCTTCATTTTTGTGTATACCATCAAGACAGTCTTTTTACATTGAAAGAAACTTGCTGTCTTGCAAATATATGAGGCAGAGGGATTTGTTAAGCTGCGGATCAGGCTCGATCATCGTCTTTTGACTGTGCATGGATTGCCGCAAATGATCTGTCTGTCATTGTGTATTTGATTATATCTAAGCTGTCACCAGTCTTTCGGCCTGGCGGCAGCTGTTTTTTGCTTTTTTTATCGGCATGTCAGGAGAAAAGGATTCTCAAAAGTGCCGAAAAGATGAGAAAAAAGTTTGATGGAGAAAGTATATTTCTTAAAAATGATTGAAACATCACAGGTCGAAAGAAAAAACAGGATAAAGCAGAAAAAAGCATGCGATTGAAAATATTTTATATGGCATATAACAATGCAAAAATCAGTGCAAAACATACAGAATCATGGGCAGATTATATTGAAAAAGAAATGGAGTGTGATATAATAAAACAAAACCGAATTCTTTTTTTCGGATAAATTGGAGGAAGGAACTATGGGAAGCAATGCAATCGTTGGCCAGAGCGGCGGCCCAACAGCGGTTATCAATGCAAGCCTTGCAGGCGTTTTTGAAGCCTGCAAGATGCGTGGTGCAAAGCATGTTTATGGAATGCTGCACGGTGTGGAGGGGCTTCTGGACAGAAAATACATTGATCTGAATAACAAATTGGGTTCGTCTCTGGAAATTGAGCTGCTCAAGCGTACACCTTCTTCCTATTTGGGAAGCTGCCGGTACAAGCTTCCGCACTATATGAAGGATGAAGCTGTTTATGAAAAACTGTTTGCCATTCTGAAAGAGCTGGATATAGGCTATTTCTTCTATATCGGAGGCAACGACAGCATGGATACCATCCTGAAACTGGCAGATTACGGACGCCAGATTGGCAGTGATATCCGCTTTATGGGCGTGCCCAAAACGATTGACAATGATCTCATGGTGACGGATCATACGCCGGGGTATGGATCGGCGGCCAAGTATATCGGTTCTGTGATGAAGGAAATCATCCGCGATGCTACGGTATATGGGACCAAGTATGTGACGATTGTGGAAATCATGGGGCGCAATGCAGGCTGGCTGACGGCGGCTGCGGCATTGGCCAAGGGGGAAGATTGCGAAGGGGTGGACATGATCTGCGTGCCGGAGATTCCCTTTGATGTCGATCAGTTCATTGGCCGTGTTGAAACCATGCAGAAAGAGAATGCTTCTGTGGTTATTGCGGTCAGCGAAGGCGTGAAGCTGGCAGATGGGCGGTATGTTTGCGAGCTGGCAGACGATGTGCATGCTGTTGATGCTTTTGGACACAAGGCGCTGACCGGCACGGCGCGCTATCTGGCCAACCAGATTGCCCGTTCGCTGGATACGAAGACGCGCGCGATTGAGCTGTCCACGCTCCAGCGCTGCGCCTCTCATATTGGAAGCAGAACGGATATTACCGAAGCGTATCAGGTTGGCGGTGCAGCGGCGAAGGCGGCGTTTGAAGGGCGCTCGGGAGAAATGGTCGCGCTTAAACGTATTTCTAACGATCCGTACCAGTGTACAACGGAACTGCATGATGTACATCGCGTTGCCAATCTGGAAAAGAAAGTGCCGCTCAGCTGGATCAGCAAAGATCAGACAGGCATGACATCAGAATTTCTGACATATGCACGACCGCTGATTCAGGCAGAGATTACGCCGGTTTATATTGACGGGCTGCCGCGCCACATTTACACAAAATAAGACGATGACACAGTGCAGAAACAATTTGGACAGCAGAAAATGTGAACAAAAAACGTTGTCTGCTGCGGGGAATGACATTGAGTTTGACATCATGGAAAATGGATAAAGAATAGCGCAAGTGTTTGTTCTGAATGGAATGAAAAATGGAATGAAAAAGAACCAGTTCGAGATTGGATGCTCGTTCTGGTTCTTGGTTTATGCTGCTGATTGTTTTCATCCGATGCTCTTGCCGCTGCGGACATCCTTGACAAGCGGAAAGTTTTTTAAGCGGCTTTTTTATAATTTGCTGTGCACTTTGTCGGGAGCCATGTGTGAGGAAATGAGCTTCCACAGTTCTTCATCGGTGCAGTCGGATTGACCACTGGGCAAAATGAATGCGTGATGGGGGGCGGCGTAGAGGTAAATGGCATCCTTCACGCGCCATGCGGCGAAGAGTTTTTTCCATTTGAGGTCGAGGCTGCGCTCCTTCTTCATGTCATTATGCACAACGATGTGCTGCTCATCCAGCTCAACGGTGTAGACTGGGCGGCCTTTTTTCAGGCCGAAGCGCTTGGACTGATCGTGCATCTGGAGGAAGAATTGAAGAAAATAAGCAGCGGGCAGACCAAGGCCGACAATAAGCAGGACGGTGCCAAGAAGTGCAGACTGTTCTCTGTGAATGAAAAAAAAGCACAGAGCAGAGAAGAAGAGGAAGATCAGAGAAAAGACGCAGGGAGAAACCCATTTCTTTTTCAGGAAAAATGTGTCAAAAAGCGTGAAGCGGCGGAATGACTTGGCATTGAGCTGAACGTGGACGGTGTAGTGCATGGGAGCGCCTCCTTATTTCGATACAATCAAAGATTATCTATATTTTCGCATGATATACAAGCAAAATCAAGGGGAAATTGATATGAAAAAGGGAAAGACAATTGGATAGAACAGCTATATACGAAGAAAAATAAAAAGTTTGTTTCTAAAAACTATGGACAAATGTGTGAAAATTGTGTTAGAATAACTGTGACCTTGAAAAGGCGGAATTGTGCGTTCGTGCGCAATCCGCAATACAAAAAACAGGAGGACATCATTATGAAAAAACTTGTGACGCTTGCCTCTGCGCTGGCGCTGGCCGTCTGCGCTACCGCTGCCATGGCTGAGCCGGTGACCCTGAGGTATGCCGAGGTCAACCCGATCGATACCATCGTTGGCAAGACCGACATGGCCTTCAAGGAGAAGGTTGAAGAGCTGTCCGGCGGCGAAATCACCATCGACCTGCAGGCTTCCGGCGTTCTGGGTTCTGAGTCCCAGATTCTGGACGGCATCCTGACCGGCGGCGATACCGTTGATATGGCTCGTATTTCTGCTTTCGCACTGACCACCTACGGCTGTGAGAAGGCTTCCCTGCTCACCATCCCGTACACCTTCGAGTCCCGTGAGCATTTCTGGAAGTTCGCCAACAGCGACCTGGCCAAGGAGTTCCTGGCTGAGCCGCAGGAGATGGGTCTCCCGCTGCGCGGCCTGTTCTACGGCGAGGAAGGCTTCCGTCACTTCTTCACCAACTACCCGGTTAACACCGTTGAAGATCTGAAGGGCAAGACCCTGCGCGTTTCTGAAGACCCGGTCATGCGCGGCATGGTCGAAGGCCTGGGCGCTAACCCGACGATCGTTCCGTTCACCGAGCTTTACTCCGCCATGCAGACCGGTGTCTGCGACGGTGCTGAGCAGCCGATCGCCAACTACAAGTCCAATGCGTTCCCGGAGGTTGCGCCGTACATCATCCTGGACGGCCACACGCTGGGCGCTATCCAGGTTGTCATCACCGACAAGGCTTGGAACAAGCTGAACGAGCAGCAGCAGGCTTGGGTTCTCGAAGCGGCGCAGTACGCTGCTGACTACAACGCTGAGCTTTCTGCCAGCGCTGAGGCCGAGGTACTTGAGCAGCTGAAGGCTGAAGGTGTTACCGTTGTTGAAGTCGAGGATAAGGCTGCTTGGGCCAATGCCTGCGAAAAGGTCATCAAGGAGAACACCGAGAAGAATGCCGAACTCTATCAGCAGATCGTTGATATGAAGTAATTCCCGCGATCAAAGCGGAAAGGCAGGGGAGTGCGGGGAATCCTCGTACTCCCCTATAAGTTTATTTTGAGCATTTCGATTGAAAGGGTGGAGCTGAAGATCATGCCTAGGATTTTCCAAACCATCGACAAATTGAAGCCCGTATACGACTGGACGTATAAAATCCTGATGTTCATTTGTAAGATCCTTCTGATTGTGGACATTTTGGTTACGACACTCGCCGTTTGCGGACGATATATTCCGTTTATTCCGAATCCGGCTTGGACGGAGCAGGTTGTTTTGACTTGTATGGTGTACATGGCAGTGCTTTCTGCCACGCTCGCTATTCGTAAAAACGCGCATATCCGCATGACTGCGCTGGACAAGTACATGAACAAGAACCTTTTAAAGGCACTTGATGTGCTGGCTGACATCGCAGTGATGGCGCTTGGCGTTATTCTGCTGATTCAGGGCATGAAGCTCTTTAATTCTCCTCTGGCAAAGTTCGGCAAGTACGAGTCCATGCCGTGGCTGAGCCGCAAATGGATGTACTTCCCGATTCCGCTCGCTGGTGCCTCCATGATTGTCTTTGAGCTGGAGCAGCTTTATACTCACATTAAGGCGTTCTTTGAGCACGATGTAAAGGAGGCGGCGTAATGAATCCTGAGGTCTTTTCCGCTGCGATTCTGTTGGGCAGCTTTCTTGTCATGATTTTCCTGCGCTTTCCGATTGCTTATGCTGTCGGTCTGTCCACGGTTTTCTGCCTGCTCTCTCAGGGACAGGCGCTGGTCACGCTGCCGCAGCAGATGGTTAAGGGCGTTTGGTCCTTCAGCCTGATGGCAGTTCCGTTCTTTATTACAATGGGCGTTTTGATGGGCACGGGCGGCATCAGCGATAAGCTGATTGCGCTGGCCAATGCGCTTGTTGGCTGGATGCGCGGTGGCTTGGCGATGGTTAACATCGTTGCATCTTACTTCTTCGGCGGAATTTCTGGTTCCGCAGCTGCGGATACTGCATCCCTTGGTTCCATCCTCATCCCGATGATGGTGGACGAAGGATATGATGACGATTTTTCTATTGCGGTTACCATCACTTCCTCTTGCGAGGGACTGCTTGTGCCGCCGAGCCATAACATGGTCATCTACGCGACGACTGCGGGCGGCATTTCCGTTGGCAGCCTGTTCCTGGCAGGATATCTGCCGGGCGCTCTGCTTGCGCTGTGCCTCATGATTGGCTCTTACATCATTGCTGTGAAGCGCAACTATCCGAAGGGAATGCCCTTCAGCGTGAAGAACTTCTTGAAGCAGCTGCGTGTTTCCGGCTGGGCGCTGGCGGCGGTTGTCATCGTCGTCTTCGGCGTCGTGGGCGGCGTGTTCACGGCAACGGAATCTGCGGCTATTGCGGTTCTGTACTCCCTGTTCGTATCCGTGTTTATTTACAAGGGTCTCGACTGGAAGGGCGTTTGGAAGACGCTGGAAGGCTGCATTGATACGCTGGCCATCGTTTTGATCCTGATCTCTACGTCTTCTGCGTTTGGCTACTGCCTGACAACGCTGCATGTACCGGAGATGGCGGCGAATCTGATTTCCAGCATCAGCAACAACCCGATTGTGATTGCGCTGCTGCTGAACCTGATTCTGCTGATTCTGGGCATGATCATGGACATGGCGCCGATCATCCTGATTGCTACGCCGATCCTGCTGCCGGTGGCAACGTCCATCGGCTTGGATCCGATTCAGTTTGGCATCATGGTTGTTTTGAACTGCGGCATCGGTCTGCTGACGCCGCCTGTCGGTTCCGTTCTGTTCATCGGCTGTGCCGTTGGCAAACGCCCGATGGAGAAGGTTGTCAAGGAAACGCTTCCGTTCTATCTGTGCATGATCGTGGCGCTGCTTTTGATCACCTTCATCCCGGATATCTCTCTGTTCATCCCGAAGCTGTGCGGATATGTGCCGACTGCGGCGGGCATCCTGTAAAAAACAAAAATCAAAAGGCTTTCGAGAAATCGAGAGCCTTTTCATTTGCCGAAAATAGCATCAATGTAGATTTTTTGAAAAGAAATGAAATAATTTTGGCTTTTCACTCGTCTATTATGTAAAGCGGGTCAACGAATAAAGTCGGTGCGAAGCTTTGGCTGTTCCTGTTCAGGAGGGAAAAGACCGGCGCCTTTAGCCAGAGCAAAGCTCTTGATCATGTAAGCCATGTAGCGGCCGAGCATCCGCATGGTTTGCAAGCCTTCTTCATCTTTTTGCACTTCTTCAGGCGTAGAGCCGTGAACCATGGGCCAATACTGGCTGGGGGCAATGGGCATGCCGCTAATCATGAAATACTTTTGAAGTTGATCCAGCGTACTGGTTGTTCCGGCACGTCGTGCGCAGACAATGGCCGCGCCGACTTTGCCGCGAAGCTGGTTTTTGCCTGCATAGAACAGACGATCCAGAAAGGAAGTGATGCTGCCGCTGGCTGAGGCGTAATGGACGGGAGAACCGATGACAAGACCATCGCAGGCCATCATTTTTTCTAACACTTCATTGACGTGTCCGTCTGTAAAGATGCATTGTCCGCTGCGCGTACAGCCGCCGCAGCCGAGGCAGGCATGAAGAGGAGACGGCCCGAGGGACAAAATCTCAGTTTCAATTTTTTCAGCTTCAAGGGTTTGCGCCACTTCGCTCAGGGCTGCATAGGTGCAGCCGCGTTCATGCGGACTGCCGTTGATCAAAAGGACTTTCATGATTTCCTCCTTGTGTCAGTTTCTTCCTATATTATATTCGGATTTCGCGCCTGCGTGAAAGGAAAAATGCTAACTTTTTGCCGAATTCATGAATATGGGTTGAAGGGCGGACACAAATCTTGTATAATATCGGTAAACAATGTTCTAAAGATTGAGGAGGATATTGATATGGGTGCTACGCTTTTGGTCATGGCCGCGGGCATGGGTTCCCGTTATGGTGGAAATAAACAGGTAGACGGCATTGGCCCCAACGGCGAAATTTTGATGGAGTATTCGATTTACGATGCGATTCGTGCCGGATTTGACCACGTGGTCTTTGTCATCAAGCCGGGCATGAAGGAGATTGTCGCTTCCATCTGCGGCGATCGAATTGCCCATCAGGTGAAAGTGGACTATGTCTACCAGGATTTCTCCAGCGTTCCTTCTTTCTATCAAATACCGGAAGAACGCACCAAGCCTTTCGGCACTGTGCACGCGGTGCTCGTTGCGCGCGACGTAATCAACCAGCCGTTTGCTGTGCTTAATGCGGATGACTACTATGGTGTGTCTGCGTTCAAGACGGCGTATGACAAACTCCAGCAGCTTAAGCCGGAAGGCGAAGCGACGATGGTCAGCTATCAGCTCAAGAATACCGTTTCCAAAAATGGCACGGTGTCCCGCGGTGTGTGCACGGCCAAGGACGGCAACCTGGACAAGGTTGTTGAAACGCTCAAAATTAAGCTCTGCGATAACGGCGAAATTCGTGATATTGATAAGGGCGAGCCCGGTGAACTGCTTGATCCGATGTCGCCTGTCAGCATGAATTTCTGGGGCTTTACGCCGTGGATTTTCGGTAAGCTTGAGGAGTACTTTGAGAATTTCCTCAAGGGTCTTGCACCGGATGCCATTAAGGCGGAATGTCTGCTGCCGGTATGCGTGGATACGCTCATGCATTCGGGCGAACTGACTGTCCCGATGCTGAACACAGATGCAGTCTGGTTTGGCGTCACCTATAAAGAGGACAAGCCGACGGTGCAGCAGGAACTTCGAAAGCTGCATGAGAGCGGTGTATATCCGGCGTCGCTTCACGATTAACAAAGCGATGATCCCGTGCGGCTGCTCCTGGCGGCTGCATGGGATTTTTTCTATTCAAAGCATGGGCATAGCTGGACGCAAGAAGAGCAGCCTTGTGCATTGTCAGGGCATAACCGGGTGTGCGGGTGGACTTAAACCGCAGAAAGGAAATATGAAACTCAAGCTGACCAATGAAGAACTGCGCGATCATGTTAAAGTGAAAAAAGCAGCGTTGATCTCCATTGCAATCAATTTCCTCGAAATCGTTGCAGGGGTGACGATGGTGCTTCTGGTAAGCCAGATGCTTTCCAAGGGAGTGGAGGAGACGCTGGCGCGGATGACATCGCTTTTGTGTCTGACAATTGTGGGCTGGGGGGCGATTACAGACATTGGCGCATCGATTACCAGCCTCAGAATGGTGAAGAGAACGCAGGAGCTGGAGGATGCCTATCACCAGCTCGAAGACTTGAACCGGGAAATGCGTGCGCAAAGGCATGATTTTATGAATCACATTCAGGTTGTTTACAGTCTGATTGAGATGAATGAACCGGCAGAAGCAACCGCTTACATGGACAGGATTTATGAGGATATGCAGCGCGTGAACCGCATGCTGCGCACGGCCTGTCCTGCGGTGAATGCGCTGATACAGGCGAAAGTTGTGGAGGCAAAGCAGCGCGGTGTCGAAATGAAAGTATCCATCGCCTGCAAATGGGATGATCCGCTTATGCCCGCTTGGGAAATCTGCCGGGTGCTGGCCAATCTGATCGACAATGCGATGGATGCAGCGCTCAGCGCGAATTTGCCGCAGGGGATGCGCCCTACGGTTGAACTGGTACTTGGTGAAGATTTGCGCAGCTGGTTTTTCTCTGTGCGCAACAATGGCCCGGCAGTCGATGAGAAGCTGCGCAGCAAGATATTTGAACCAGGCTTTACAACAAAAGGTGCAGCAGGACAGGGCATGGGGCTGTATATCGTAAATCAGACAGTTGTAGAGCTGGGCGGAAAGATTACGCTGGAAACACACGATGGGGATACGGTTTTTTCCGGCTTTGTTCCCAGAAAGCGTCTCCAGCTTTCTGAAAAAAAGGAAAGCTGTAAAGAAAAAACGATTAAAAATGACAATTTTATAAACAAATAACGCCATACAGTTGACAAATTAACAGAATTGTAATAAAATTGACTCAAGATGAGATGAAAGGGTCGGTCTGCCCATATGCAGGAGGCTGCTTGAACATCAATCTCTGCTGCATGAAAAGCAGCGGGAGCGAAAGAGGGGAAACCATTTATGACAAGAAGGAACAACAAACGCATGGTGATGCTCGTTGTACTCTGCCTGCTCGTCATGGTCTTTGCAATTCCGACGGCAAATGCCGCGAATTACAGCAAGGTCTACGGTCAGACGCAGAGTCGTGTGCGTGTGCGAGAGTCTGCTTCGACAAACGCAGCCATTATTGACAACATTGTCAAGCACGCCTGCGTGTACATCACGTCTACCAGCACAAGAGGGGCCAATACCTTCGTTCGCGTGAAATATCGTGCGGAGAACGGTGATGTGGCGGAAGGCTGGGTCTGCCAGAACGATGGCAAGGAAACGTATGTCAAAGTTCTGAGCGCGGATCAGGCGAAGAAGGCATTCTCTGTTTCCGGCGGAAAACTGCCGACTAAGCGTGTGGGCACGTTTACTGAAACGGAGCGCAAGGCCAGCCTCAAGGATGCGGACAGCACCTACATCAAAGGCGGATCTGATGGAGAGGCTGTAAAGAACGTCCAGACCAAGCTCAAGGCGCTCAAGTACTACAGCGGCCAGATTACCGGTCATGTAGGCGACAAGACCAAAGAAGCGATTAGGAAGTTCCAGCGTGATCACGGTCTGACGGCGGACGGCATTGTCGGCCCGCAGACCATGGCCAAGATTGATGCAGTTTACGCTTCTAAGGGCGGGGCTGTTGCACCTTCCGGCAACGGCTCCAACCTGAAGCTGAATTCCAGCGGCCCTTCTGTGCGCAATCTCCAGCAGGATTTGACCATGCTTGGATATTATTGGGCACAGATCACCGGCAACTTCGGCGCTAAGACTGAAGCGGCCGTCAAGGCATTCCAGAAAGATCACGGTCTGACGGCTGACGGCGTGGCGGGCAAGAAAACGCTGGAGGCTGTCAGGCGTGCCGTGGAGAAGAAGGGCGGGTCTTCCAGTTCTTCTAACAACAATGGTTCTGTTTTGAAACTCAACAGTCAGGGCACAAAGGTCAGCCAGATGCAGCGCGACCTCAAGCAGCTCGGCTACTATTATGCGGAAGTTACTGGCAACTTCGGAGCTAAGACTGAAGCGGCCGTGAAAAAGTTCCAGAAGGACAAGGGCCTTTATGCAGATGGTGTGGCCGGTTCCAAAACGCTGGATGCCATTGCCAAGGCAGTAGGCAATGCGGGCGGATCGATTTCCGGCAACAGCAGCATTCCGGGCCTGAAGCTTGGTTCTACAGGCGATCAGGTTCGTGCGCTTCAGCAGGATCTGACAACGCTTGGCTATTATTACGGCGACATTACTGGACACTACGGCAACATGACCGCGACGGCTGTCAAGAAATTCCAGCGTGCCCGCGGGCTTTCTCAGGACGGCGTAGCCGGCAAGACGACGCTGGATGCGATTGTCAGCGCACTCAAGGCGAATGGCTCTGACTCTGCAACCGGCGGCGCGGCGATCGGCACGCTCCGCGAAGGAGACAAAGGCAGAGAAGTCACGGATCTGCAGACTCGTCTCAAGTCCCTTGGCTATTATTACGGCGAAATTACGGGCAGCTTTGGCAGCCTGACCAAGAAGGCCGTTCGCTCTTTCCAGCAGAAGAATGGCCTCACAGTGGACGGCGTGGCTGGCCCTGCAACCCTCAATAAGCTTCGCAGCATGACGGGCGGCGGCTCCTCTTCGGGCAGCAGCACCGGCGGCACGACTGTGACCACGGAAAACTCCTATGGCCGCATCACGAAGGATAATGTGTATCTGCGTTCTTCTTATTCCACGACTTCCAGCGCGAAGACGAGCCTCAAGAAGGGAACGAAGGTACGTATCACCAAGACATATACCGTCAGCGGTGTCAAGTGGTACTACGTGGTTGTCCATCAGGGCAAATATACTTACAAGGGATATGTCCGTTCCGATATGATGGAGATGATTTCTGCCAACGATTACGGCGAAGGCGCTGAGGGCAATGCGGACGATCAGGAAGTGCTCGGCATGATCCGCGTTACGGGCAACAACGTTGCGCTTCGCTATGAGCCGAATACGGATGCCAATCGTGTGAGCACGGCCAATACGGGCGATGTCTTCTACTACGTTGACAGTGTTGAAGGCTGGTATCAGACAAAGAATGGTTATTGGATTTCCAGCAGCTATGCCAAGGTCATGTCGGAGCAGGAGATCAAGGATTACATCGGTTCCGGCGGAGCAACTGGCGATGATACGTACCGCTATGGTTCTACCGGCTCCATGGTTTCCTACATCCAGACTGCCTTGAAGAAACTGGAATATTACAGTGCACAAGTCACAGGCAGATTTGGCGCTAAGACAGAACAGGCGGTTAAGGACTTCCAGCGCGATCATGGTCTGACGGCAGATGGCATTGTAGGTCCGAAGACGCTGGAGATTTTGCGCAGAGAGTACAGCGGCAAGAGCGATGCAACGACCACTTACAATGATGTCATCTACAATGTCGATTGGTCGATCGTCAAGAGCAAGCTCAAAAAGCGCCAGATTGTGAAGCTGACGGATATCAATTCCGGTTTGAGCTTCAACGTGGACGTTCAGTCTGCAGGCAATCACGCGGACGTGGAGCCGGTCACGGCGGCAGATACTGTCACGATGTGCGAAATCTACGGCGTAAACAGCGCCAACCAGATTAAGTGGTATCGTCATGCGATGATTATGACCATCGGCAATGAGCAGTTCATTACCTCTGTGTATGGTACACCGCATGGTCAGCAGAATATTGGAGCAAGCAACCAGTTTGAAGGACAGTTCTGTGTCCACTTCAAGGGCTCCTCGATTCACGCTGGAGACGGCGGAAACGTCCCGGCTTCTGAGAACCATCAGGCAGTCATCTCCAACGCGGCGAAAGAGCTGAACGGAAAGAAGATCGGCGATAAGACGATTACGGTGAAGTCAACTTATCCGTAATCGAAGCCGAACGGCATTTCCATCAATGAGTCCCCCATCCCCTCTTTATACAGGAGCAGTGCAGTGATGCGCTGCTCCTGCTGCGTTTTGGGCTTGACAAGACGAAAAAAATTCACTATAATGAACCCAATATCAAATGCAATGACGCGGAAAAATTGAGCCGTTTGAATGCTGAAGCGAGCCGGGAAAGGTGCAAGCCCGGCGCAGGATCGGTTCATCAGCCCTCCGCAGAGCTTCCGGCGATGAGCCGGGCGTATTGCCTGCGTTATGGGCCATAAGAGGGTGTGCTTTGCGCACACCAACCGGAGTGGTACCGCGAATGCGTCTGTTCGTCCCCGGACGGCAGGCGCTTTTTATATGCCCAAAACAATCCTATGGGCAAAACAAGGTATAAGGAGAGTAGCAAACTATGAAGCAGATGACTTCTAAGGAACTGCGCAGCATGTGGCTGAAGTTCTTTGAAAGCAAGGGCCATGCTGTGATCCCCAGCGCGTCCGTGATCCCGGAGAATGACCCGACGGTTCTGTTCACGACAGCGGGCATGCATCCGCTGGTCCCGTATCTTTTGGGCAGCAAGCATCCGGCTGGTACCCGCCTGACCGATGTGCAAAAGTGCATCCGCACTGGCGATATTGATGAGGTTGGAGATGCGTCTCATTTGACTTTCTTTGAGATGCTGGGCAACTGGTCCTTGGGCGATTACTTCAAGAAAGAAATGATCGCGTGGAGCTGGGAATTCCTGACCAGCCCGGAATACCTTGGCCTCGACCCGGAAAAGCTGGCGTTCACTGTTTTTGAGGGCGAGGGAGATATTCCGCGCGACGATGAAGCAGCGAACTACTGGATCCAGAACGGTGCCAAGAAGGAAAATGTTTACTTCCTGCCGCGCAAACATAACTGGTGGGGCCCGGCTGGCCAGACTGGTCCCTGCGGCCCGGATACCGAGATGTTCATCATCAAGGATCAGGAGCCCTGCGGCCCGGACTGTTCTCCGGCCTGCTCCTGTGGTCGATTCCTGGAAATCTGGAATGATGTGTTCATGCAGTACAACAAGAACGCGGAAGGCCAGTATGTGCCGATGGAAAAGAAGAATGTCGATACCGGCATGGGCCTGGAGCGCACCGTTGCAACGCTGAACGGCTGCAAGACCGTTTACGAGACGGATGCTTTCACGGATATCATCGCGAAAATTTCCGAACTGTCCGGCAGGAACTACGAAGATGACGAGGCAACCACTCGCGCATTCCGCATTGTGGCTGACCATCTGCGCACAGCTACGTTCATCATGGGTGATCCGCGCGGTGTCAGCCCGAGCAATATCGATCAGGGGTACGTTCTGCGCCGCCTGATCCGTCGTGCCGTCCGTTACGGCATGGAGCTGGGCATGCCGGAAGGCTTCACCATTGAGATCGCCAAGGTGGTTATCAATCAGTATGCCGATGTTTATCCAGAGCTTAAGCAGAACGAGGCTTTCGTTGTGGAACAGTTCCAACTGGAAGAAACCCGCTTTGCCCGCACGCTGCGTCAGGGCGAGCGCGAATTTGAGAAGGCCATCAAGCACATGGGTGAGAGCAAGGTCATCGATGGCATGGTTGCGTTCAATCTCTACACAACGTATGGATTCCCGATTGAAATGACCCGTGAGCTGGCATCTGAGAACGGCTATACGGTGGATGAAGAAGGCTTCCAGAAGTACTTCGCAGAGCATCAGAAGAGTTCCCATGCGGGCGCAGAACAGCGCTTCAAGGGCGGCTTGGCTGACCATAGCGCTCAGACGGCGCGCCTGCATACCGCAACCCACCTGCTGCACGCTGCGCTGCGCCGCGTTCTGGGCGATGAAGTTGCGCAGAAGGGATCCAACATCACGGCAGAGCGGCTGCGCTTCGATTTCTCCTTCGGCCGTAAGGTGACCAAGGAAGAACTGACAATGGTGGAGAACCTTGTCAATGAGTGGATCAAGGCGGATGTGCCTGTCGTTATGACAGAAACCACAGTCGAGGAAGCGAAGGCCGAGGGAGCAATTGGTCTGTTTGAGAGCAAGTACGGTGAGCGTGTGCGCATGTACACGATGGGCGAGTATTCTAAGGAAATCTGTGGCGGCCCGCATGCAAGCCATACCGGAGAGCTGGTCAGCTTCACGATCCAGAAGGAGTCTTCTTCTTCTGCGGGCGTGCGCCGCATCAAAGCTGTCATCGGCGCAAATCCGGAAGACTGATTGAACTGCATATAAAAAAGGGTGTTTTTGCATTGCAGAAACATCCTTTTTATATGCAGCATCGAAATAAAAAAACCGACAGTCGTCAGACCATCGGTTTCATCTGTTTGTAAGAATTACAGGTTGCGGAGCTGAGCCATCGTCGGGCGAATGCCGCGCTCCATGTTATACTCATAGTGAAGGTAGCTGCTCACTTCGGGAGAGGCAGAGGACTGACCGTCCATTGCGGAAAGGAGCTTGCTGAAAAGGGCCAGAACGAGAACAACGAAGAGAACAGTCAGCATATTAAGGAACCTCACTTTCAAAATTATGAAGGATTGTGACAGATGCTTCAGGGCGTTTTCCCTTATCTCTAGGCACATTATAGCACGAAAAAATGAAAAAGTATACTACTTTTTCTTGAAATACAAAGAAAAATTTGATACTTTTAAAAAATGCAGCTGTATTGGCAGACAAACCAAAACTTGACTGAAAACTGCATAATTCCGTCACCAATTATGCAGGATTTTCGGGCAAGACGAAGCCAACGGGGAAAAAACCAGAGATGAATCGGATTTTTCGATGGGAAGCCAGAGGAGAATTTTTTTAATGGATGAAGAGTGCAAAAGAATGAGATGGACAAGAATGCAAATTTGAGTGTGCGGGTATTTGCGAGAGATGATGAATGTGTTATAATGAAAACAGAATGGGAAAGGAGTCTCATGCATATGAGAAGAAAAGGGAAAGCAAGAAACCTGTCTAAAATTCAACCGTATAGCAATAAAGGAACACTTATCGTTTACTTTGTTCTGCGTGCGCTTGTGATATTGGTGCTTGTTCGTGCTGCACTCAGGCGCGATTACGAGAGCGTGTTTTTGTGCGGTCTGACGATGGTGCTGATGATTCTGCCGAGCATTTTTGCCCGCAAGCTCAACATCGAATTGCCAAGTACATTGGAAATCATCATTTTGTTGTTCATATTTGCGGCGGAGATACTGGGCGAGCTGAACAGTTTTTATATCCGCGTGCCCAATTGGGACACCATGCTCCATACGATCAACGGGTTTTTATGTGCTGCAATCGGCTTTGCGCTGGTGGACATGCTCAATCGCCGGGATCTGTTTTCCTTCAAGCTTTCGCCGGTATATCTGGCGCTTGTGGCGTTCTGCTTTTCGATGACGGTTGGCGTCGTCTGGGAGTTCTACGAATACATTGGCGACCGCTATCTTGGGTTTGATATGCAGAAGGATACGGTTGTGCAGACAATTCGTACTGTCGAGCTTGATCCGACGCGCAGCAATAAGGTGGTTAAAATTGATGACATTGCGGATGTCATTATCGTTCATTCGGATGGATCGCAGGAGGCGCTCGGCCTGGGTGGATATTTGGATATCGGCCTCAATGACACCATGAAAGATCTTCTGGTCAACTTCATCGGCGCAGTTGTGTTTTCAATCATTGGCTTCTTTTATGTTAAGCAGAAGGGAAAAGGCAACTTTGCCGCGCGGTTTATTCCCAAAGTGAAGCAGCGGATTCAGGAATTTACGGGAGACAGCAGCCATAAATAACGGGGAGGAGGGAGATGTGTGGCACAGATTGTAACCCATGCCATTGTGCTCAGGCGCGTGAATTACCGGGAAAACGACCGGATGCTTACACTCTTCTCTCCGAACCTTGGCCGCATTGATGCACTTTGCCGAGGCTGCCGCAGACAGAAAAGCCCGCTTCTAGCGGCCAGCGAACTGTTCTGCGCGGGTGAATATGTGCTGTATCAGTCCCGTGACCGTGTGACCGTCACAGGCTGCACGATTACGGATTCGTATTATCCGCTTCGGGATGATTATGAACGCCTGTCCCATGGCGTATATCTTCTGGAACTCTGTGCAGCGGGCATTCAGCCGTCGCAGGAGAATGAGAGGTTGTTTTTGCTGCTTCTGCGCAGCCTTGCTCATTTAACCTATGGACAGACAAAACCGCGGCGGGTGACAGTTGTGTTTCTGATGGGGCTTTTGTCACTGCTTGGTTTTAGGCCGCAGGTTGGCAGGTGCTGCCGGTGCAGGCAAAACATCACCGGTGCGGCAGCCTTCAGCGCGGAAGCCGGCGGAATTTTGTGTCAGGCGTGCGGCGCAGGGGAAAAATGCCGCCTGTCGCCGGAGGATGTTGCATATTTGCAGGCCATCATGCGCCGCGGGCTGGATACGCTGTCGGAAGAGGGAAACTGTCCGGACGCGCTTTTTGAGGCTTTGCAGGCCATGGCAGAAGATCGCCTTGGTATGGCAATACGCGCCGGGCATATGCTGCCCTGAATGAAGGAGGAACAAGATGGATGAGGAAAAGCTGAATCAGCTGAAGCTCTGGGTGAAGGAGTCCAAACGCATCGTGTTTTTTGGCGGCGCAGGGGTCTCTACGGAGAGCGGAATTCCAGATTTTCGTGGTGTGGATGGCTTGTATCATCAGCGGTTCAAGTATTCGCCGGAGACAATCATTTCCCATACATTTTATCAGCAGCGGCCGGAGATTTTTTTTGACTTTTATCGCAAACGCATGGTTTATCCCCATGCACAGCCCAATGTCGTCCACAGAAAGCTGGCTGAATGGGAACAAGAGGGAAAGCTCCTTTCGATCATCACGCAGAACATAGATGGCTTGCATCAGAAGGCGGGCAGCCAAAATGTCTATGAGCTGCATGGCAGCGTACACAGAAATTACTGCCAGAAGTGCGGCGCGTGCTACACGCTTGAGCAGTTTATGGAGATGGAGGATGTGCCGGTCTGCCCAGTGTGCGGAGGACGTGTGAAGCCGGATGTGGTTTTGTATGAAGAGCGGCTTGACCCCATGACGGTCAGCGGCGCACTGGATGCCATCAGGCGGGCAGATCTTTTGATTGTAGCCGGTACATCGCTGACGGTGTATCCGGCGGCAGCATTTCTGGATGAGTACCCCGGAAATCGTCTGGTACTGATTAACAAAACGCCGACACCGCGGGATGAGATAGCCCAGCTGACACTGCATGAGAAGCTGGGAGATGTTTTTAAAAGACTGTAAATCAAGAGGTAAAGACCGATGGACTGATCCCGGTTCAGCAGATATATAAAATAGAGGGCTATCGCAGAATAGCTTTTAATTACACGGCCTTGCTCCGAATTTCAATCGGGGTGGGTCGTTTTTTAAATGGTTGATTGCATAATGAAGTTGGACACCTATACAAATTTCTAATTAAAAAAGCCAAAAATCCATTCTCATCCAGAGATGAATCGGATGGTCTCAGCCGAAAGATTCCGTATCGAAAGCCGATCTACAACTTTATTCAGGGAAGGGAATATCTGGTTCCGAAATCCGCGGAGCCGTATTTCCTTCCATATTTGTTCTATGGGATTCATCTCCGGGGTATAGGACGGAATAAAGAATAACCGAATGTTGGACGGGATCAACAGCTTTGCAGATTTGTGCCATGCCGCGCCATCACAACACAAAAGGATTGTCTCACCTGGATATGCTTCACAGAGCGCTCTCAAAAAGACATTCATACATCCGCTGTCACAGTTTGGCATAATGAGAAAATGGCTTTCTCCCGTCAGCGGCTCAATTGCTCCATATACATAGCGATATTTTCGGATATGGTGGCATGGTACGCTTGGCCGCCAGCCTTTTTTACACCAACAGGATTTAGGTTTATTGATCCGGCCAAAACCAGCTTCATCTTGAAACATCAAGCGTACTTTTGGAGCGCCCGATTCTTCTATTTGGGCTGCTTCTATTTCCAGCCGCTGCCTCTCGGATATTTCGTATGCTTCGCCATTTTTCATCACCCGTTATATTACACTACATTCTCAATTATATTGGTTGGTCTTGTTAGAAAATGGTATTAGAAACACACCCTAAACAAATAAAAAACAGTTTTCAGCATTATGCTTGCAGGAAGCCGTTATTTTTTATTTATCATCTACGAATGAAAGAAGATAAAACTGTCCCAGTTGATCGTAATGTTGTCACATTGCATAATAAAATCGTCGTGTTTATAATGTGTTGTAAAGAGATGAGCTGTTCGATCATTTGAAGACGGAGAACATTTCATAATGAAGGCGCGGCATTTGAAGTGTTGCCACTCTGATGATGGAAAGGCTCAATAAGAACGAAAAATATTTTAACAGGAGGAAGAAACACATGAAAAAGATGCTGACGCTGGTTATTGCGATTGCGATGTCATTGATGCTTGGCTGCACTGCATTCGCAGAAGAAACTTATCACATGGAGCCTAAAATGATCGCAGATCGAACGCTGAAAGTTGGGCTTGTTCCGGTTGTCATCAATACGTCGTATACCATGACGATCAATGGAGCCAGAGCATATATTGAAGACAAAGGATATGATATGGAACTGATTGTTGAAGCACCCGCTGGCAACACCAGCTCTGTTGAGGAGCAGGGAAAGATTATTGAACGGATGATTCTTCAGGGCGTGGATGCAATTGTTTTGGCAACGGAAAGTGACGCTGCCATGCTGCCGTATCTGCGTGAAGCGGAAAAGGCGAATATCCCTGTCTTTCTTTTCAACATGTCTGAAATTGATCCATCCAATATTTACTATGTGTCAAGCATTGGATACGATCAGTATCAGGCGGGATATGACATTGGCGAATGGGTTGCCAATCATTACACAGAAGAAACGAAAGTTGCTGTTCTGGAAGGATATCCGGGAATTGTCAACGATCAGCGTATGCAGGGATTCAAAGATGCAATTGCCAAGAATGAAAAAATCAAGATCGCTGCTTCTCAGTGCGCAAACTGGAATCGTGCAGATGGTCAGAATGTGACGGAGTCCATTTTGATTTCTAATCCGGATATCAATCTGCTTTATGGTCCATTTGATGAGATGGTGCTGGGCGGAATGGTGGCGCTTAAAGAACGCGGTTTGAAGGGCAAAGTAGATGTGGTTGGTTTTGGCGCAACGCAAGATGGAATTAATTCTATCAAAGCGGGCGAAATGACGGCAACCATTGATGTCATGGAATATTATACGGGTTATGACATCATTGAGGCGGTACATGATTATTGTGTACTGGGAAAGGATGTTGAAAAGCTTATCAATCGTGACTGTGTCGTTTACGATGCGCAGAATGTAGAAGAACATGATGACACGGTTTTTGCTGAGTGAGTTTATCCAGTGACATAAAAATGCGGGAGGTAAGCGTATCACTTCCTCCCGCATTGCTTATTGCGAAGGTACTTATTTGTTGTTGTGCGTATACGGAGGCACAAAATGAAATACAGCGTATTACATGTCCTGTATAATGGAATGCTTGAATGTGATTATGCCAATCTGGTTGCAATGCCAGTGCTCGGAAACAGCAGGCAAAAAGAAAGGCTGAGCAAATGGAGCCCTTCTCCTGTAACGATGTTTCTCATTGAACACCCGGATGGTCTTGTTCTTTTCGATACGGGATGTCATCCTAAAGCGATGGAAGAGCGGTGGGATGAGGAAAATCGATTAAGGACGCCGTACACATTTGAAAAAGAGAACCTTTTAGTTAATCACTTAGAGGCGTTGGGATATAAGCCGGAGGATGTAGACTACGTTGTTTTATCTCATTTGCATGAAGACCATGCCGGGGGGCTGGAACTGTTTCCGCATGCTCAAATTTTTGTGAATGACACAGAGTTGGCACAAACGCTGAAGCTATATGCTTTAAATGGGCCTATGGGCGGTTATATTCGCAAAGATATTGAAGCATGGCTTAAACTGCCGCTGAAATGGAATACAATTCCAGACGATGAAAAAACGTATGAGCTTCTGGATGGAATTACGATTTTAAACTTTGGCCCTGGGCATACATTTGGCATGATGGGGCTTCAAGTGGAAACAAAAAATCATGGTACATTTATATTGGCATCGGATGCGGTGAATACAAAGGTGAATTACGGTCCGCCCATTCAATATCCTGGGCTTGCCTATGATACAATAGGATACGCAAAGACAATCAGACGGATTCAGCTTCTGGAAAAGAAAACCCATGCTCAAGTGCTTTTTGGACATGATCAGCAGCAGGTTGAAAGCCTGCAGCCATATCCGCGGGCAAGATTTGATTAAAGAACAGATGAGGTATCGTTAGCATGAAAGACGAACTCCTTTTGGAAATGAGGAACATTCGAAAATCATTTGGACCCAATGTTGTTTTGGATGATGTCAGCATATCTCTGCGCAGAGGAGAAGTCCTTGGGCTGATTGGGGAAAACGGTGCAGGAAAATCGACGCTGATTAAAATACTTTGCGGAATCTATCCTAAAGATTCTGGCGAAATACGGATTCATGAGAAGCCGGTGGATATAAAAAATGCGAGAGATGCGCAGGAACTGGGAATCAGCACGATTTATCAGGAACTTTCGGTTCTTGAAAATCTAACGGCAGTGCAGAATATTTTTATCAATCGTGAACTTGTTAAAGGAAAGGATGGAATTTTTTCAGCTCTGAATGAAAAAGAAATGCAGGCGATTGCAGACAGAATTCTTCATCAGGAGATGAAAACACGGATTCCCATAAATCAGCCAACAGAATTGCTTTCCTTGGCACAGAAACAGATGATTGAGATTGCCAGAATTGTGTATGCGGATGCTCAGATCATCATTATGGATGAACCAACAGCTTCTTTGCAAGCCAAAGAAAGAGATGAGCTGTTTAAAATCATTCGAGAACTTCAAGCAAAAGGCTGTGGAATCATATTCATTTCGCATCATTTGGATGAATTGCTGGAGATCTGTGATTCAATTGCGATCCTTAGGGATGGTCATAAGGTGTCAGAGGGAAGTGCAAAACAGTTTACGGTTGACCAAATCATCGAACAGATGATTGGAGAGACACTCAAAAAGAAATATGTGAAATCGGATTGCAAAATTGGAAAAGAACTGCTTTGCGTAGATCATCTCGGACTTGAAGGCGTGTATGATAATGTGTCGTTTTCGCTGCATAGGGGTGAAGTGTTGGGCATAATTGGCTTGGAAGGATGCGGCAAAAACGAAGTACTGCGCACTCTCTTTGGGTTATATACACCAACGGCAGGCAGAATTAAAATGAATGGTGAGGAGATTCAGAATAAAAATGTGAAAGCGGCAATGAATCACAGGTTTGCTTTTCTGCCAGCTGAACGCAAGGTTGAGGGGCTCTTTCTTCAACGTGACTTGGCATGGAATATGAGCATTGCTGCGATTGACAAAGTGATGAAGAAAAGAACCATTATGGCAAAGTTGGAGGATGAGCAGGCGAAAATAAGTATTAAACAGCTGAAAATTAAAACAGAGGGACCTAAGCAGGGAATATCTTCTTTGAGCGGCGGCAATCAGCAGAAAGTGATGCTTGCCCGCTGGATGATGACGGATGCGGATGTTTTTATGATGGAAGAGCCAACGCGCGGCATTGATGTGAACGCCAAAACGGAGGTATATGCTGCAATTGCTGACTGCGTGGAAAAAGGCAATGGCGTCATTGTTGTTTCATCGGAAGAAGAAGAAGTTCTGGGCATATGCGATAGAATCATTGTGATGAGAAACGGAGAGATTTCAGCCGTGTTTAATGCCAATGAAACCAATGCAGCCGAAATCAAGAAATGTGCAGTTCGTGCAGAAGCAGATAGTGAGGAAATAGCACAATGAAAAAGAAACTGAGTTTGAATAACATACTCAAGATCAATGGAATCGGTATTGTTATCGTTTATATTGCTGTATTTGTGGCATTGGGAATCCTTTGTCCGACCTTCTTTACGCTGACCAATATTCTCATTGGCATTCGTCAGGCTGTGTTTGTAGCGATTTGCAGCTTTGCGATGACGTTTGTCATTTCTATGGGCGGCATTGACTTGTCTGTCGGTTCGATTGCGGGTTTTTGCGCCATGATGGCTGCGACAATGATTACAAAGGGTGTCAATGTCCCGCTGACGATCCTTGCAACCATTTTGATGGGTGCTTTTATTGGCGCTGTCAATGGGCTGCTTGTAACAAAACTGCATATTGCATATTTTATCGCAACCCTTGGTGTCAGCGAAGTTTTGCGTGGTTTGATTTACGTGTACACAAAAGGTGTGCCGATTTATGGCGTGAGAGATCCTCAGATTACTTGGCTTGGACAGGGATATGTTGGCGTAATGCCAGTGCCGATTATCCTTACGGCACTTTTGTTTTGCCTGAGTTACTATCTGTTTTACAAAACAAAACTTGGACGTTATGCAGTTTCTATTGGCAGCAACGAAGAAGCGGCTCACTTGGTTGGCATCAATGTAGACAGAACGAAGATCATGGTGATGATGTACAGTGGAATTCTCTGCGCAATTGCGGGAATTATTCTTTGTGCCAGAAATGAAGCTGCCACACCAGAAGCGGGCAGCAGTTATGTGAACAATGCCATTGCGGCCACAGTGATTGCGGGCACAAGCATGAGCGGAGGCAAGGGAAACATGACCGGAGCGGTATTTGGTGCAGTTTTGATGACAACCATCAGCAATGGTCTGAGTATGCTGAATGTCAGTACATATTGGCATCAGGTTGTCATTGGTGCGTTTATTCTGTTTGCTGTTGCCTTTGATTATTTTGCAACAACAAGGGACAGCCGCAAAGACAGCTTGAAGTAATATCCTTTAACAGGCTAGAGAGGAAACTTTGCTCTTTAGCCTGTTTTGGTCATTTTCATGGAAATAAAAGGAATTGATACAACAGCGCTTATCATTTACAATATGTTTATGGATGAATAAGAAATAAGGAGAAAGGAGGAGCAAGCGGTGCTGTCTGTTGTAATTGCAGATGATGAAAAAGGGATTGTTGAACTCATTAAGCATTTGCTGGATCCTCAAATCGTACAGGCGAAGATTGTCGGGGAAGCTTGTAACGGAATCGAAGCATATGAGCTTATCATAAAAGAGAAACCGGACGTAGTGATTACGGATATTCGTATGCCCGGACTGACAGGCATTGAACTGATTCAGCGCTGCCAAAACGAATCTCCGCATACTGCATTTGTCATGATCAGCGGATTTCAAGAGTTTTCCTATGCACAGGCGGCTCTTCAATATGGAGCGGTCAATTATCTGCTTAAACCGCTTAAAAAAAAGAGTCTTAATGAGACACTGGCCAAGATTGATCGTGCAAAGGGTGCGGCGGCTACGCATATGGCCAAAGCGCTGGAGGAGAGCAGAGCGCTTTCGACAAATACCGGGATTTTGCGAAAACAGTCTATTTTGCGCCTTGTAAGTGATCAGAAGATATCCGCAGAGACCCTGTCTGTATTTGAGGCGGCATCTGTATTTAATCAGCAGGACGGGGAGTATTGCATCGGAGTGATCAAACTGGCAAATAGAATCCATCCCAATATGCCGGTATCGCATGATACGGTAGACGTTTTGCTTGAAAAAATCAGCAGGTTCATGAAAAATGAGTGTATAGATGTTGAAAGCTGCTGCCTGGAATCTACGGGTATCCTTTATTTGCATTACAATGAAAAAGCGTATCCGATTTCCGAACAGATTAAAAAACTTGAGAAAGAGATTAGTGCAGATAAATACCAGTTTGAACTTTTGGATATTACAGTCGGTTTTGGCAGCGTTGAATCCAGCCCGCAAGGGTTGGTGCGTTCGTTTGCAGCAGCGCGAGATGCTGTTCGGTCCAGAATTGATATGGGAGGAAGCGTGGTGCTTAAATTTGATGAAAGGCTTCATGAACTCCCTAAAACTGCCATCGGTGTTGTTGAAATGATGCGCATGAAGCGTGCGCTGGAACAGATGGATCAAGAGGAACTTTGCAGGGCGATTCAAGATATATTTAATGCATGGAGAGCTGAACGAAAAAAGCAGTCATCATTGTATATAATAGCGGAGGAGATTCTGAAGTATATTTATCAGGAATTAACGGTCAATTTGCCGGAGTGCCAGATTTCAGATTATGAAGAAAGCTGCCGTAGAATAGATCAGCTGATGTATTCTTCTGCGCTGGAGGAAGTTTGTATTGAATATGCAAGAATGGTTATAACACAGTGCAATGCGCAGAAGGAAAATGCAATCAGCAAACCGGTTAGGGAGATTTGCCGATATTTACAAAAGAATTATAAAGAACCCTTTTCTTTAAAAAATATGGCCAGAATGGTAACGCTCAGTCCGGTATACGTCAGCAGTATGTTCAAAAAAGAGATGGGTGTGAGCATCTCATCTTACTTTACAGAAGTTCGCATGGAGAAAGCAAAGGAACTGTTAAAAACGACACCAATGAGCGTTGCGGCAATTGCTGAAGCAGTAGGATATCAAGACACACGCTATTTCAGTAAGTTGTTTATTAAGACAGTAGGAATTAAACCTATGGACTATCGTAAATTTTATTCTTAACAGTGGTGAGAAGGAAAATGGACAAGAAGAATGCCAGCACCTGGCTGTGTATTATAGACTGGATTGTGAGAGAAGGAATGATTACAGCAGTGCTGTGGAAGGCTGCAGGGCTTCAAATGCCGCAGGCGCTCATGTGCGCATTGATTTTATTTTTTGTTTCTGAAGCATTTTTTTCCGTCAGCCTTCTCATTCATATTTTAAAACCTCTGCGTGATGTCGAAAGAGCTGTGGAGATCATTGAAAATGGAACGCTGATGTCCAATACTGATTTTATTTTCAATCAGAATGAGGGAAAACGGAAAACCAGCACGGACAGGCTGATTACTTACATTCGCCAGATTCTTAAATCAAATTATGATTCAAAGATTTTGAAAGCACAGGCCGAAATACACGCGCTTCAAAGCCAAATTAACCCGCATTTTCTCTATAACACGCTGGAGACAATTCGAAGTCAAGCAGTGATGCAGGGAAGTGAGTCCATAGAAGAAATGACGGAAGCACTTGCGATTCTGTTTCGATACAGCATCAGCCGTCCTGGAGAAATGGCGACGCTGCGTGAGGAATTGGAAAATGTAGAGAATTATCTTTTGATTCAACATTATCGGTTTCCAGATAAGTTTACATTGGAAAAACGGATCGAAGATGAACGGCTTTTGGATTGTAAGGTGCCCGTGTTAACGCTTCAGCCGCTGGTTGAAAATGCCATTCATCATGGATTAGAAATGAAAATCGGTCGAGGAATACTTCGTATTCGTATTATGGGCACGCAAGAACGGCTGATTATTCTTGTGTCTGATGATGGTTTGGGAATGCCCTATGAGCGTCTGGAGGAAATTCGTCAGGCGCTGGAAGCCGAAGATGAGCGTTTTTATTTAGAACCGTCTGGTCAAAAAGCGCAGATGGGAATAGCCTTAATCAATGTGAACAGGAGAATTCGGTTTTATTTTGGCAGAGAATATGGCTTGCATATATACAGCACAAAAGATGTAGGCACGACGGTTGAATTGTCATTGCCTAATCCGCTTGCTGCAAACATAGGAGAAAAAGAAGATGTTTGAAGTTCTGCGTACAGAAAAATTGTGCAAAAGAAGCGGAGATGCGATGCTTGTAGATCAGATGCATCTTTATGTGATGAAGGGGGAAATTTTAGGGATTATAGGCCTGTATGATTCAGGACGATCAGCACTTGCAAAGGTGTTAGCTGGAATTTGGCCTGCAACCAGCGGTGAAATATATGTAGAGGGAAAGCGGGTTGAAATTCGAAAAATACACGAGGCACATGCATCCGGTATTTTTTGTGTGCGAAATCAAACAACGCTGATTCCTGATTTAACGGTCATGGAGAATATGTGTCTGTTGAATACAGGCGTCAGCAATAATCTTTGTTTTCCAGATCAGACTGTTGTGGATAAAGCAAAGAAACTGCTGGAAATTATGGATATTCATGTGAATTTAAGAGCAAAATGTCGTGATCTTTCGAGTTTTGATCTCCACAGAATTGAGATATGCAGGGCGTTTTTCTGCTGTGTTAAAGTGTTGATAATAGATGATATTTTCAGCCGGTATACACAGCGTGAACAGGAGTGTATGCAAAAGCTCCTGCATGGGCTCAAAGGTCATGACGTAGCGATTGTCTTGATGGGATCACGTGCAGAACAGCTTGTTCCGGTCTGTGACCGTATAATTATGATGAGAAACGGCCGGGACGTTGGAATGTATTTCAAAGGAGAATTCAGTGTTCCCGTCATTGAAAGGGCGTTGACAGGGCAGGAAAATTCAGAAAAAGTGATGCACGTTGTTCCATACGGGGGAGTACCAGTTTTTTCAGCAGAGAAGATTGTCAGCAGGACACTGACAGATTTTTCTTTATCCATTTATCCGGGAGAGGTAGCAGGCATTGTCGATATTCAGGACAGAATAGCTGAAGATGTCGCAGGGCTGTTTAATGAAAATGAGCCTCCTGTTTCAGGAAAGGTTACAATTGATGGAAAAGCCTATGAAGATGCAAAATCGATTCAATGGGCATTCAGAAATTGTATTGGATATGTGGATTCATACAAGAAGAGCATCTTTCCACAGCTGACTTTTTTGGAAAATCTGACCATTGCAAGCCTTGAAAACTACTCGAAGGGATTTCATATTTCAAAGCGCTTGGAGCGATTCGCTGCCTCGGAGTATTTGAAAAACTTTGGGGTTTCGCAAAGCATATTGGAGGAAAGAATATCTTCGCAAAATAGATTGCTGCAGATGAAAGCTGCGCTGCATAGGTGGATGCTTAAAAATGTCAAAGTTTTGGTTATGAATGATGTTTTTGATCAAACGGATATTGTCATGAGAAACTGTATAGATGAATTTATTCGCTTTGCTCAGCAAAAGGGAATGGGGATCATTTTATTGTCTGCAAACAATGCTGATCTCAGACGTGTTTGCACGACAAAATATGAGCTTCGAGAGGGCGAAATTGTTGGAAAGTGAGATGAAAATGATAAAGCATACAAGCTCAATGTATTTAATGTAAGCACATAAACGTTAACATATGGCCTTAGATTTAGCGTGTTCGAAGCGAAAATTATTAGGGTGTGTTTCTAAAGTTAGCACGATGAAAGAATCGACAGCAATTCCTTCAAAAACATAGAAAACAAAAAGGAAAATGAGAACTCGATGTCGAATGCATAGTTATTTGAACATGGGGGTGGTTTCTATGATGCAAGCGCTGGAAAAAAAGGGGATGTGGACGGAAGCAAAATCAGCATATTGGCGTTAGTCGCGTGGGACGATCCACTAAAATACATGCAGGAGTCGATGGATTGGGAAATCTCCTTGTATTGATGCTGACCGGAGGAGAAGTTCACGATGGTACGATCATGCGGTCTGCACTGGATCAACTTGAAATCGCAGGAAGTTTGGTGATAAAGCAATGGAGCTGAACACAATCGGGAGTATCTTCCTAACCGTGGCGCACAATACTGTATCCCGCCCAAAACAAAATGTTCAAAATCTTGGAAGTATGAATACTGGCACTATAAAGAACGGCACTTGATTGAGTGTTTCTTTATGAAAATCAAGGATTATCGCCGAGTTGCCATGCGCTTTGAAAAGCTCCGCTATCTTGGAATGGCCTATTGGACGGCATGCCTTGTCTGGCTTGCATAATTCAGTTGGCGTGGACTTTAGAAACAGACCATAAATAGGGTTAAAGTGAAAGAAGGTACCGTCAAGAGTTATGCGCAAATTGGTTTGCAGGCCTCTGTGTGAATGAGGTCAGCCGGCAATAGAGACGTCCTCGCAGGCCGACTCTAAGTGCTTCATATTCATGTATTTCTTGTTGCCCCACTGGGTTCCGGCAACATGCCGTAGTCTGGCACAAACCAGCATCAGGGCAGAGTTGCCGTCCGGGAAAGTTCCAACTACCCTTGTGCGGCGTCGGATCTCCCGGTTCAGCCGCTCAATCACATTGTTGGTACGGATACGCGTCCAATGCTCAGATGGGAAGTCACAGTAGGTTAGAGTTTCTTCTACGCCGTCCTCAATCTTCTTGGCGGCTTCCTTCAGCTTCATGGCACGCAGTTCTTCCACTACGGTCTTTGCCTTTTCACGAGAGGCCTTCTTGCTCTCTTGGGCGTGGATTGCCTTGAGCATTTTGGCAACCAGCTTCACCTTGGACTTAGGTACAACGGAGAATACATTTCGATAAAAGTGAACTGTGCAGCGCTGGTACTTTGCCTCAGGAAATACTTCGCCAACAGCCTCCAGCATACCCATGCATTTATCTCCAACGATGAGTTTTACGCCATCCAGGCCTCGGCCACGGAGCCACTGAAAGAAGCTGACCCAACTGGCCTTGTCCTCTTTCATCCCTTCGGCAGCACCCAATACTTCACGGTATCCGTCCTCGTTGACAGCAATTGCAACTCAAATTGCAACATTTTCGTATTCTCCGCCCCAGTTGCGGCGCAGATAGATCCCGTCCACATAGACATAGGGATACTTTCCACCCTGAAGCGGGCGGTTCCGCCAATCTTCAATGTGGACATAGGCTTTCTTATTCAGTTCGCTGATGGTGGCAGGAGAAACCTTGCTGCCCCACAGAGCTTCTGTGATGTCCTCCACACGGCGCACGGAAACGCCAGCCAGGTACATTTCAATGAGAGCTTCCTCCACGCTGCTCTCACGCCGACGATAGCGCTCAATGATTGCTGTCTCGAAAGAGACTCCTTTCAGGCGGGGCATATGGAGTGTGACGTCTCCAGAGGTGGTCGTGAGGTTCCGGTCATAGTGGCCGCTGCGGTAGCCCTGACGGGCTTCATTACGCTCGTAGCGGGCTGCCTGCGTCAGCTTCTCAGCTTCCGCTTCCAGCATTTCATTCAATGTTTCTTCAACGCTGCCACGGACTAATTCCTTCAGTTGGCCCTTGATTACCTCTTCGTTTAGCTGTACAATTTTTTCGGACATGGTTTGCTGTCTCCTTTCAGAATGGTGTGTCGCAACTTCATTCTACCAGAGATCTGCAAACCATGTCTCTTTTTATTTGCGCAACTTATTATACCTTATCAACATCTCTTGACGTAGTTAGAAATCTTACCGGATTACTGCAAGAAACAGGAAGAAACAACTGAACCCTGTCTGGAATTTTGGAA